>NZ_DATINC010000158.1:0-84138 GCF_035474675.1 Jatrophihabitans sp.
CGTCGGCGCCCGGCGTGGTCTTGGCGATCTGCATCAGGAACTCGATGTTCGTCCGGGTCTTGCGCAACCGGTCGAGCAGCAGGTCGATGCCCTGCTGCGGGTCCAGCGCGTGCAGCACCCGGCGCAGCTTGATCACCACGGCCAGCTCGTCCGGCGAGAGCAGGATCTCTTCCTTACGGGTCGAGGACTGGTCCACGTCCACCGCCGGGAAGACCCGCTTGTCGGCGATCTTGCGGTCCAGCCGCAGCTCGGCGTTGCCGGTGCCCTTGAACTCCTCGAAGATCACGGTGTCACCGGCGGAGCCGGTCTCGACCAGCGCCGATGCGATGATGGTCAGCGAGCCGCCGTCCTCGATGTTGCGCGCCGCACCCAGGAACCGCTTCGGCGGGTACAGGGCCGTCGAGTCCACGCCACCGGACAGGATTCGCCCGGATGCCGGTGCCGCGAGGTTGTAGGCACGCCCCAGCCGGGTGATCGAGTCCAGCAGCACGACCACGTCGTGGCCCATCTCCACCAGCCGCTTGGCCCGCTCGATGGACAGCTCCGCGACCATGGTGTGGTCCTGCGGGCGCCGGTCGAAGGTCGAGGCGATGACCTCGCCCTTCACCGAGCGCTGCATGTCGGTGACCTCTTCGGGCCGCTCGTCGATCAGCACCACCATCAGGTGGCATTCCGGGTTGTTGGTGGCGATGGCGTTGGCGATCGCCTGCATGATCATGGTCTTGCCCGCCTTGGGCGGGGAGACGATCAGCGCGCGCTGGCCCTTGCCGATCGGCATCACCAGGTCGATCACCCGGGTGGTCAGGATGTGCGGCTCGGTCTCCAGCCGCAACCGCTCCTGCGGGTAGAGCGGGGTGAGCTTGGTGAACTCGACCCGGCTGCGGGCCCGCTCGGGGTCCACGCCGTTGATGGTGTCGAGCCGGACCAGCGGGTTGAACTTCTCCTTGCGCTCGCCCTCGCGGGCCTGGCGCACCGCGCCGGTGACCGCGTCGCCGCGCCGCAGGTTGTAGCGGCGGACGTGGGAGTTGGAGACGTAGACGTCGTCGGAGCTGGCGAAGTAGCCGTTCACCCGGATGAACCAGGAGCCCTTGTCGTCGACGTTGTCGATGATGCCGGCCACCGGGACGAGCACGTCGTCCTCGGAGATGGTCGGCTCGATGTCGTTGCGGCTGCTGGTACCGGAGTCCGCGCGGTCCCGGGACCGGCCGCGCCGGTCGCGGTAGCGGCGGGGACGCCGGCCCTGGCCGTACTCCTCGTCGTCGTCGGAGCCGCCCTGATTGCGGTCGTTGCGGCCGCCGTCCCGGTTGGCGTTGCGGTTGTTGTCCCGGCCGGCGAAGTCGCGGTTGCCGTCCCGGTTCTGGTTGTCGCGGTTCTGGTTGTCGCGGCCCTGGCCGTCGCGGGTCTGGCCGTCGCGGGTCTGGCCGTCGCGGGTCTGGTTGTCGCGGCCGTTGACCTGCTGGTTGTCGCGGGTCTGGCTGTCCCGGTTCTGGCTGTCCCGGTTCTGACCGTCGCGGGTCTGGTTGTCGCGGGTCTGGCCGTCGCGGCCGTTGACCTGCTGGCCGTCTCGGCTGCTGCCCTGCTGACCGTCCCGGTTCTGGCCGTCGCGGTAGCGGCCGCCGTCCCGGGTGCGGGTCCGCTCGGGCTGCCGGTCGCCGCCGTCGGTCCGGGAGGCGCCCTCTGCCGTGCCGTTGCCGGCCGGCGCGGTGGCCGTGCCGTTGCTGGCGGAGGTCTCGGCGGCCGGCGGGGCGGCGGCCGGCTCGATGGTGGTCACGGCGCGGCTGGCGGAGCGGCGGCTGCGGGCAGCCGGCGGTGCCTGGGTGGCGGCCGGAGCAGCGTCAGCGGCGCTCGGGGCCGGCTGGGCCGCGCCGTTGGCGCTGCCCTGCGGGCGCTGGGCGGTCTGGATGGCGGCGATCAGGTCGCTCTTGCGCATCTTGCCGGTGGCAATGCCCATCGAGCTCGCCAGCGCCTGCAGCTCGGGGAGCAGCATCGAGGTGAGCGAGCCGGAACGGCGCTTGGCGCGTTCCTGGGCGGCATTGTTGGCGCTCGCGTCCGCGGACTCGGCGCCGGGCAGGACGATGAGTTGGTCCTGGGTGTCTGTCACAGTGGTTTCGGATCCTTCCGAGTGGTCGTACGTCTCTTTTCGGTCAGACGCACACCGGTGTTAGTTCGGCGGGGACCGCCGGGCCTGATCGAGCTACCGATCAGGGGAACTCGCAGTCGAGGTCGGAGCGGACTTTTCCAGGGGGTGCCCAGCTCGAAGTTCAGTAGGTGCTGACTGAGATTTCGACTTCTGGAGCGTCCGCGCAGGCTCTTCAGGCTGCTTCGTCGCGAGGCTGGACAACCGTGGTCACGCGAGGAATGAGCTAAGAGTAGACGCAAGCTGCTTACTGCGCCAACACGGGGGTGGGTGTGTCGTATTCCGATTTCGTCGCGACCCGCCCCGCCGGATGGCCGCCGGCTCCCTGCGGGGCGGCCGGGCTCACTGTGCGACGGTGCCGGCTCCGGCCGAGACCGGCAGCGCCGTGCACTCCCAGCCGGCCGGCGCCAGCTCGGCGGCCGCCATCGACTGGCCTCCTGCCTCCCCTCCGGTGACCAGCGCGAGCACCGCGGACCCGGCGCCGGACAGGGCCGCGGCGATGCCCCGCTGCCGCAGCGCGGCCACCAGCCCGGCGCTGGCCGGCATGGCCGCGGCCCGGTAGTCCTGGTGCAGCCGGTCCTCGGTGGCCGGCAGCAGCAGCTCCGGGCGGCCGGTCAGCGCCAGCACCAGCAGCGCGGCCCGGCCGGCGTTGAACGCCGCGTCGGCATGGGGCACCCGGTCGGGCAGCGCGGCCCGGGCCACCTCGGTGCGCGACTGCTCGGCCGGCACGAACAGCACCGGGCAGATCCCGCCGGCCGCCAGCTGCTCCGGGGTGGCCGCCTGGACCGCCCGGGCCCGGCCACCGGCCAGCCAGGCAACGCTCAGGCCGCCGAGCAGGCAGGCGGCGACGTTGTCGGGATGCCCCTCGATCGCGGTGGCCAGCTCCAGGGCGTCGGCGTCGCCGAGCCGGGCCCGGCCCTCGACGGCCAGGCCCCGGGCGAGCTCGATGCCGCTGACGATGGCCGCCGCCGACGACCCCAGGCCGCGGCCGTGCGGTATGCCGTTGGCGCACTCCAGCGCCAGCCCCGGCGGCTGGCCGCCGAGGGCGTCGAAGGCGGCCCGCATCGCCCGGACCACCAGGTGCCGCTCGTCGGTGGCCAGCTCGCCGGCCCCGGCACCGCTGACCCGGACCTCCAGGCCGGCGGAGCTGACCTGGGCCCGCACCTGGTCGTAGCGCCCCAGTGCCAGCCCGAAGCTGTCGAAGCCCGGCCCGAGGTTGGCGCTGGTGGCCGGCGCCCGGACGGTGACGGCGCCGGCGACGAACTGCATCAGGCCAGCCCCAGCTCGACCGCGGCGGCGTGCCCGTCCACCGGGATGGTCACCGGCGCCGGCGCCCCGGAGATCGCCCACTCCGGGTCCTTGAGGCCGTTGCCGGTGACCGTGCAGGCCACCAGCGCGCCGGCCGGCAGCCGGCCCTCCCGCGCGGACCTGATCAGCCCGGCGACGCTGGCGGCCGAGGCCGGCTCGACGAACACCGCCTCCCTGCGGGCCAGCAACCGGTAGGCCTCCAGGATCTCCTTGTCGGTCACCGCGTCGATCAGCCCGCCCGAGGCGTCCCGGGCGGCCTCGGCCTGCTGCCAGGACGCCGGGTTGCCGATCCGGATCGCGGTGGCGATGGTGATGGGCTTGGCCACCGGCCGGCCGAGCACGATCGGAGCCGAGCCGGCCGCCTGAAAGCCATACATTGCAGGGGTATTCTCGATCAGGCCGGCGGCCAGATACTCCTGGTAGCCCTTCCAGTAGGCGGTGATGTTGCCGGCGTTGCCGACCGGGATGCAGTGCACGTCCGGAGCCCGGCCGAGCCAGTCGCAGATCTCGAACGCGGCGGTCTTCTGGCCCTCGATCCGGTCGGGGTTCACCGAGTTCACCAGCGCGACCGGGTAGTCGATGGCCAGCTTGCGCGCCAGCTCCAGGCAGTCGTCGAAGTTGCCGTCCACCTGCAGCAACCGGGCGCCGTGCACCAGCGCCTGCGCCAGCTTGCCGAGCGCGATCTTGCCCTGCGGCACCAGCACCGCGCACACCAGGCCGGCCCGGACCGCGTAGGCGGCCGCCGAGGCTGAGGTGTTGCCGGTGGAGGCGCAGATCACCGCCTTGGCGCCGGCCTCGACGGCCTTGGAGATGGCCACCGTCATGCCGCGGTCCTTGAACGAGCCGGTCGGGTTGGCTCCCTCAACCTTGAGGTACACCTCGGCGCCGACCAGGGCCGACAGCTCCGGAGCCGGCACCAGCGGGGTGCCGCCCTCGTACAGGGTCACCACCGGGGTGCGGTCCGAGACCGGCAACCGGTCCCGGTAGGCCTCGATGACCCCGGGCCACCCGCTCGCGTGCTGCCGTCCGGCCATCCCTCGCCCACTCCCCTTGCCGCTGGAACCGTTGCCCGCCCGGGCGAACGCCGCTCAGTCCGGTGGCAGCCCTTCGACCCGCATCACGCTGCGTACCCGGCGGATGAAATCGTAGGACGCCAGCCGGTGCACGGTCGCCGCGAGCGCGGCGTCCGGCGCGAGGTGGGTGACCAGCACCAGGGTCGCGGCGTCGCCCCGGCCCTCCTGGCGCACCGTGGAGATGCTCACCCCGTGCTCGGCGAAGGCGCCCGCCACCGCGGCCAGCACGCCCGGCCGGTCGGCGACGTCCAGCGCGACGTGGTAGCGGGTCAGCACCTCGCCGATCGGCTGGATGGCGAGGTCGGCGTAGGCGCTCTCGCCGGCGCCGCGGCTGCCGCTGAGCCGGTTGCGGGCCACCGCAACCAGGTCGCCGAGCACGGCGCTCGCGGTCGGCTCGCCGCCGGCACCCCGGCCGTAGAACATCAGCGAACCGGCCGCCTGGGCCTCGACGTAGACGGCGTTGTAGGCCTCGCCGACGCCGGCCAACGGGTGGGCGGACGGGATCATCGCCGGGTGCACCCGCACCGCGACCGACTCCCGGCCTCCCGCGCCGGACGGGGAGTCGGTGCCGAGCGAGGAGTTCGGGCCGTGCCGCTCGCAGATCGCCAGCAGCTTGACGGTGCAGTCCATCGCCGCGGCGCTGGCCACGTCCGCGGCGCTGACCTCGCTGATCCCCTCCCGGTGCACGTCGGCGGCGGTGACCCGGGTGTGGAAGGCCAGCCCCGCCAGGATCGCGGCCTTGGCGGCGGCGTCGAAGCCGTCGACGTCGGCACTCGGGTCGGCCTCGGCGTAGCCCAGCGCGGTGGCCTCGGCCAGTGCCTCGGAGAACCCGGCGCCGCTGGCCGCCATCCGGGACAGGATGAAGTTGGTGGTGCCGTTGACGATGCCGATCACCCGGGTGATCCGGTCGCCGGCCAGCGACTCCCGCAGCGGCCGCAGCAGCGGGATGGCGCCGGCCACCGCCGCCTCGTAGTACAGGTCCAGGCCGGCGGCGGCGGCCGCGGCGTGCA
Source organism: Jatrophihabitans sp. (assembly GCF_035474675.1). Lineage (GTDB taxonomy): Bacteria > Actinomycetota > Actinomycetes > Mycobacteriales > Jatrophihabitantaceae > Jatrophihabitans_A. The sequence goes on from NZ_DATINC010000158.1 coordinate 5,529, forward strand.
GGCTGGCGCCGTCCTCGGCCAGCAGCGCCTTGTTGGCGCTGACCACACTCTTGCCGGACTTCAGGGCGGCCAGCAGCAGGCTGCGGGCGGGCTCGATGCCGCCGATCACCTCGATGACGATGTCGACGTCGTCGCGGGTCACCAGGGCCTGGGCGTCGGTGGTCAGCAGGGCCGGGTCGATGCCCGGGTGCCGGTTCGGCCGGCGGACCGCGATGCCGGCCAGTTCCAGCGGCGCCCCGACCCGGGCGGCGAGCTCGGCGGACTGCTCCGCCAGCAGCCGGACCACCGCGCTGCCCACCACGCCGCAGCCGAGCAGCGCCAGCCGGAGGGGCCGGGGCCGGCTCATCCGGCCCGTCCGGGCACCGGCGCCGGCTCCGGACCGGCCGGGGCGACCGCCCAGCCGACGTCGTTGGCCATCAGCTGCTCCAGGGTCTCCCGGCGCAGCAGCACCTCCGACTCCCCGTCGACCACCGCCACCACCGGCGGGCGCGGGATCCGGTTGTAGTTGCTGGCCATCGCGTAGCAGTAGGCGCCGGTGGCCGCGACCGCCAGCAGGTCGCCCGGGGCGACGTCGGCGGGCAGCCAGCAGTCGCGCACCACGATGTCGCCGCTCTCGCAGTGCTTGCCGACCACCCGGGACAGCTGCGGCGGGGCCTCGGAGGTCCGGTTGGCCAGCACCACGGTGTAGCCGGCGTCGTAGAGCGCGGTGCGGATGTTGTCGCTCATCCCGCCGTCGACCGAGACGTAGTGGCGCACCAGGCCGCCGTCGAGCTCGACCGGCTTGACGGTGCCGACCTCGTACAGGGTCAGCATGGACGGGCCGATGATGGCGCGGCCGGGCTCCACCGCCAGCCGCGGCACCGCGAGGCCGGCCAGGCCGCACTCGCGCTCGACGATCTCGCGCAGCCGGGCCGCCACCCGGGCCGGCGGCTGCGGGTCGTCGCCGTCGACGTAGGCGATGCCCTGGCCGCCGCCGAGGTCGATCTCGGGCAGCTCGATGCCGTGTGAGTCCCGGATCCGGGCCAGCAGGCCGACCACCCGGTGCGCGGCGACCTCGAAGCCGCCGGTGTCGAAGATCTGCGAGCCGATGTGGGAGTGCAGCCCGACCAGCTGCAGCTCGGGATGATCCAGCACCCGGGCCACCGCGGCGGCGGCCTGCCCGCTGGCCAGCGAGAAGCCGAACTTCTGGTCCTCGTGGGCGGTGGCGATGAAGGCGTGGGTGTGCGCCTCGACGCCGACGGTCACCCGGACCAGCACCCGGGGACGGACGCCGAGCCGGGCGGCGAGCTCGGCCAGCCGCTCGATCTCGAGGTGGCTGTCCAGCACGATCCGGCCGGCCCCTGCCGCCAGCGCCTGCCGGAGCTCGTCGACGGACTTGTTGTTGCCGTGCAACGCCAGCCGCTGCGGGTCGACGCCGGCCCGCAGCGCGATGGCCAGCTCGCCGGCGGTGCACACGTCGATGCCCAGGCCCTCCTCGGCCAGCAGCCGGGCGACGGCGGTGCACAGGAAGGCCTTGCCGGCGTAGAAGACGTCGCCGCCGGCGAAGGCGGCTACGTAGTCGCGGGCCCGTTGCCGCAGGTCGGCGGAGTCCAGCACGAACACCGGGGTGCCGTGCTCGGCGGCCAGCTGGCCGGCGGGCAGGCCCGCCACGGTCAGCTCGCCGTCGGCGGCCCGGTCGACGTTGGCCGACCAGATCCGGCGGTTGAGCACCGTCAGGTCGGGCGGCGCGACCACCGGCTCGCCGCCCGGCAGCGGGTGGCCGTGACTGGGGCCGGCGGGATGGGCGGAGTGGCTCACCGGGTTACTTCCGCTCGGGTGCCGACACCCCGAGCAGGGCCAGGCCGTTGGCCAGCACCGTCCGGGTGGCGGCGTCCAGCCAGAGCCGGGTCCGGTTGACGTCGGTGATCTCCTCGTCGCCCTTTGGCAGCACCCGGCAGGTGTCGTACCAGCGGTGGAACTCCCCCGCCAGCGCCTCCAGGTAGCGGGCCACCCGGTGCGGTTCGCGAAGCTCGGCGGCCTGCGCCACCACCCGCGGGAACTCGCCGAGCGAGGTGAGCAGCGCCGTCTCGGTCTCGGCGGTCAGCAGGTCGGGAGCGAAGATGTCGAGGCCGATGCCCACCGCGGCGGCGTTCTTCATCACGTTCACAGTGCGGGCGTGGGCGTACTGCACGTAGTGCACCGGGTTGTCGTTGGTGGCCCGGACCAGCAGGTCCAGGTCGATGTCGATCGTCGAGTCGGCCGACGAGCGGGTCAGCTGGTAGCGGGCGGCGTCCACCCCGACCGCGCCCACCAGGTCCTCCAGGGTGATCACGTTGCCGGTGCGCTTGCCCATCCGGACCGGCTCGCCGTCCTTGACCAGGTGGACCAGCTGCCCGATCAGGATCTGCAGGTTCACCCCGGGGACGTCGCCGAAGCAGGCGCACATCGCCATCAGCCGGCCGACGTAGCCGTGGTGGTCGGCGCCGAGCATGATGATCACCCGGTTGAAGCCGCGTTCCCGCTTGTCGAGGTAGTAGGCCAGGTCGCCGGCGATGTAGGCGGGCTCGCCGTCGCGCTTGATCACCACCCGGTCCTTGTCGTCGCCGAAGTCGGTGGTGCGCAGCCACACCGCACCGTCGGCCTCGTAGATCCGGCCCTGCTCGCGCAGCCGGGCCACCGCCCGCTGCACCGCGCCTGCCTCGTGCAGCGAGTTCTCGTGGAAGTAGACGTCGAAGTCCACCCCGAACTCGTGCAGGCTCTGCTTGATCTCGTCGAACATCAGCTCGACCCCGGTGGCCCGCAGCAGCTCCTGGGCCTCCTGGCGCGGCAGGCTGGTCACCTCGGGGTGCTCGGCGACGATCCGGCCGGCGATCTCGCCGATGTAGCTGCCGGCGTAGCCGTCCTCGGGCACCGGCTCGCCGAGGGCGGCGGCCAGTAGCGAGCGGGCGAACCGGTCGATCTGGGCGCCGTGGTCGTTGAAGTAGTACTCCCGGCTCACCTCGGCCCCGCTGGCCTGCAGCACCCGGGCCAGCGAGTCGCCGACCGCGGCCCACCGGACGCCGCCGATGTGCACCGGGCCGGTCGGGTTGGCCGAGACGAACTCCAGGTTCACCTTCTGCCCGGCGAGGGCCTGCGAGCGGCCGTACTCGGAGCCCTGCTCGACGATGGTCCGGGCCAACGAGCCGAGGCTGGCGCTGTCCAGGGTGATGTTGAGGAAGCCGGGACCGGCCACGTCCACGTGCGCGATGCCCTCGGTGTCGAGCAGCGCCTTGGCGATGGCCTCGGCGATCTCGCGCGGCGGCCGTCTGGCGGCCTTGGCCAGCCGCATCGCGACGTTGCTGGCGTAGTCGCCGTGCGCCCGGTTCTTCGGGCGGTCCACCACGATCTCAGCGGGCGGTTCGGCGTTGAAGGCACCGGAGTCGACGGCACGCCCGATGGCGGCGCGGAGGGCTGCGCTGAGGTCGGCTGGCGTCACCGGGCCCATCCTAGTGCCGGGGAGCTACCGGGTTTCCCTGCTCGCCCCGGCCCGGCAGCCCCCGGCCGGGGCCCGGCTTGTCCGGCTACCGAAGCAATCCACAGCTCGGAGACCCTAGACTGGGCGGCAAGGACGCCAGCGTGCGCTGCGCGCCAGAGAGAACGAAAGCGACTCGATGACCAATCCGACGAAGCCGGCGGCCGGTGGCCCGAAGCGCAACCAGCCGGCGGGCAGCGCCGCTGCTCCCAAGGTGAGCACCGGCAAGACGGCTGCCGGCAAGCCCGCGCCCAACCGCGCCCAGTCCAAGAAGATCGTCAACCAGCGGCAGACGCCGTGGGGGCTGATCATCGCCACCGTGCTGATCGTGGCACTGGCCATCGGGGTGATCGGCTACGCGGTGAGCCAGAACAAGAAGAAGAGCGACGCCTCCAACCCGGACAAGATCGCCGGCATCGTGCACAAGGAGTTCTCCAGCGGCGAGCACAAGACCGAGGTGATCTCCTACGACGAGTCCCCGCCGATGGGCGGCCCGCACTCCCCCATCTGGGCCGACTGCGACGGCACCGTGTACCCCAACCAGATCGCCAACGAGAACGCCGTGCACGACCTGGAGCACGGCGCGGTCTGGATCACCTACAAGCCCGGCCTGCCCGCCGAACAGCTCGACGTGCTGACCAAGCTGGTGTCCGGGCAGCCGTACACCCTGCTCACCCCGTACGAGGGGCTGAAGACCAACGTGTCGCTGCAGGCCTGGGGTTACCAGCTGTTCGTGGACTCCGCCTCCGACCCGCGGGTGGAGCGGTTCATCACGGCGCTGCGGGTCAGCCAGAAGAACACCCCGGAACTGGGTGCCAGCTGCAGCAACCCGACCTTCAAGGCCAACCCGAGCACGCCGGGCCACCCGACGGTGTCCTGACGATCATTCGGAGCTGACATGGTGGTGAGTACCGAGCCGGCGAGCGTGGTGGTCTCCGACGAGCCCCAGCGGCCGGCCGGCCGGTCGCTGCGCACGCTGCTGGCGGCGGTGCTGTGCCTGGCCGCCCTGGTGGTGGCCGGCGGGGTGGGCTACGTCGCCGGTCACCGGGCCGGTTCGGCCACCCCGGGTGCCTCGTCGGTGGACGCCGGCTTCGCCTGGGACATGTCGACCCACCACCGGCAGGCGGTGATCATGGCCAGCTACGTCCGCGACCACAGCACCGACGGGGTGGTCCGGACGCTGGCCTACGACATCGAGACCAGCCAGTTCAACCAGGTCGGGCAGATGCAGGGCTGGCTGGACGCCTGGGGGCTGCCGCCGGAGAACCCCGGCACCCAGATGAGCTGGATGTCCGGCGGTCACGACATGAGCATGATGAGCTCCGGCGGCCTGATGCCCGGCATGGCGACCCAGGCCGAGGTGGACAAGCTGCAGACCATGACCGGCAAGGCGATGGACGTCTACTTCCTGCAGCTGATGCTGCGCCACCACCAGGGCGGGCTGCCGATGGCCCGGTACGGCGCCGAGCACGCCTCGGAGGCCTACGTGCGCAACTTCGCACAGAAGATCATCAACGGCCAGAGCGCCGAGGTGGTGCTGATGGAGCAGCTGCTGCGCGAACGGGGCGCCAGCCCGCTGCCGCCGCCGGCTTGACGGGTGCCGGCCGGGGCGTTGCGCCGCGGCTGATAGCATTCTCGACGGTCAGCGGGCGGCGTTCGCCGCATGCCGGCCAGGGCCGTACGGCCCCCGTAGCTCAGGGGATAGAGCGCTACCCTCCGGAGGTAGAAGCGCAGGTTCGAATCCTGCCGGGGGCACCAGCACAGCGATCCTTACTGGTCTTAGGTGCCTCAAGTGGTGTCATTGCGGCGCCTCCCCCACAACGACAACGCAACACAATCGTGCCCTCAAACGCAGATCAGGTAACGCTGTCTCATGCGCCTACTTAGCAGCCGCAGCTAACAAAGATTTTAACTTCACATCGATTTGATACCGGTCGATCCTCTTCCCCACAAAGCTATCCCTCCGCCTTGAGTGCCAGGAGTATGGTATGCGCCAAATGGGGGGAAGCGTTGAGTTCACTAAGCCGGGTGCATAGAACGATTACTACCAAAAAGAGGGGATCTTCTAGCAGTCCCAGCAAGCTATTTAGGATTGCGCTGACCCTGCTTCTCTCTTCAATAGCTACTCTGACGGGCTGCGACTCAGGCTCTACGCCATGCTGCAATTCAACGCCTCCAGAGTGCGCGAATAGAGTTGCCATTGTCGCTGCACAACGTGCCAATCAGCCTAAACTCGAAGTTAAGGGTAAACTGTCTACAATCATCAACTGCGCAGTTGAGCAGCACTCTACGGTCGCTTTTTTCCTTGCAGACGGTAATCCTGACGGGCCCTACAAAATTATTCATTTAACTAATAACGGTAACAATAGTGGCAGTCGCGACACAATCGATGATCAGAATCGCACCAACGTTAGGCAGGTCTTACAAATTTTAAAAGCCAAAATAAGCCAGTCAAACCCGCTTCAGGCCATAAACCTTGCCGCTGATTGGTTGGCCGAAGAGGACGCGACAAAACAATTAGTTATTCTAGACTCTGGCCTGCAAACAGTTGCGCCTTTACGCTTCGAGGACAATCTTCTGAATCCGAAGACTAACGCCAAGAACGTAGTCTCAGCAATAATCGCTGCGCAATCGATTCCCCATCTTGAAAATATCGACGTCATATGGTTGGGGATGGGGCAATCGACACCACCCCAGCAGACATTAACAAGTAGCGCAAGAAACAAAGAGCTCGAAATTTGGCGTGGCATTCTGAGTCAAGGCAATCCCAAAAGTTTAGATCTTAAGCATCAAATAAAACAACAGCCATCCGTAAGTGGGTTACCTGAAGTATCAACTGTTCCAGTAACATTTGATGCGTCTGCGACAGGACCATCATGTGCCCCCTTCACAAGCACAGTTACTTGGAAAGATGTCAGCTTCAAGGGAGAGACTGCGGAACTGGTCGATCCAGCAGCAGCAAAGAAACGGATCACCAAGCTTGCTAGCGAGCTAGTTACAGGAAATTATCACTCAATTAGCCTTAAGGGAACTACTGCTGACTGGGGCGATTTACCGGGACAAAAATCACTGGCACGGCTGCGCGCCATCGTAGTTGAGCGCTTATTGACAATCAGTGGCGTTCAACCAAAATACATAGCTTCTGTTGAAGGCTTGGGATCCGAATTCGCTGGTCACGTAAATGAGTATGACTCGCATGGGAAATGGAATGAAGAGCTTGCTGCGCTGAACCGCCAAGTCATTGTCCTGGCTACCGCTCAGCGGTGCCAATGAGGTCCCTGAGAGAGGCCTGATGTCACTGAGTCGCTGGTATGCGCTTCGTTTCCGGAGCCGTCGAGAGGATGATGTCTGGGATTTCGTGGCCAAGCTCGCCAAGCAATCTGCGGTATCAGACCAAACTCTGGCCCTTTCACAGGCAATTGAGGAAGCACGTCTAGATGCAGGCAGTTACGACACTTTTACCATGGGCGTCGATCAGCCTTTAGCATACCGGATAGAACTTGAAGCAAAAAGCCGCAAATGGTTGGCCGACCTACATTTGCAGGAGTCTTGGAGGCAAATTCGAACGGAACGGAAGTGGGCTCAAACCATTGAAGAAATCGTCGAAGAGCGCGAAAGGGCTGCCAATTTCGAGACTCAGCTTAGCGACGCGAATATAATCGCAACAGAACAAAAAGAAACGCTTCAAGGGGACGGACCGTATGCCGACCCGGCGCGAGTATACGAATCTGCTGCTATATCGTTACTGAAAGAGCTAGCACCTTCAACTGTTGTAGGCTCTTCGGAAGTAAGCCTTAACTACCTAGTTTTTGAAGGTTTTAACTTTACTACATTCGAAACCTGGGTGCTATCTATAACAATCAGCATTGCATGCGTATTCGGCGCACATTTGATTGGAGTATGGTCTCGAAAGCGGCGCGGTGTGGCAGATAATTGGCGACAGAAGGCACTGCGCTTCTTACTTCCCGCGGCACTGGCAAGTCTTCTATCTCTCGTACAAGTTATGGTTGCAGTTCTCCGAGGCGGTTTCCTTAATAAGCCGCAAACTAATGACGATGGTGATCAACTCCCATCTCTTCTTGCTGGTATGCATATTCCTCTATGGTTAATAATTGTCGGGTGGTGGGCTTTACAAGCGGCGCTCACGATGTATATTGCCTCACACGTTGAGGAAACCCACAATCCTCATGTGCAAGCCCATCGCAAGGCACTTCGCCAAACGGAATTAGCGTCACAGACATTGACGCGCAGTCGTTCGCGTATCGCCAGCTTGGAAATGACGGAGATCACGCTTTCCAAGGACCTCGAGCGTATTTCATTGGCATTCGCGGAACAAAGAAACGCCATGGATGCATTCACGGATCAGCTGATGGCCGTATACATTCGGGCTCTGAGCCGCACTAAGCTCGATCCAGAGTTCACTGCGGTTGCCGAACAGCGATTAGCCCGCGACCATCGCGCTTCATCTCCACCCGAGGTTCCCACTGAACTACACTCAGTACCTCCGGAATATGACGAGGAAAAACCCGCATGACGCGGATCGCGAAAGGGGATGCAGCGGCCAGCGCAGACTTCATCCTCAGGGTTCCCACGGCACGCCCTGTGGACTTTTGGGCATTATTTAAAGCGACCCGTGCGGGACGACGAGACCGGAAAAGTTTTTTTATAGATGAATCTGGACGCGCCCCTTATATTGCGTACCTTGAAGGTATTACTGCCATCTCCGAAGCCACTGTAGGACAAGCTTTATATGGAGCCGTCTCTAAGCTCGATCAAGAATTCGTTTCATTATGTGCCGCGATCGCACAGCACCGGCAAAAGCTCACGCGAGCCGCTCCTAATAGTGATGACGCCTCCCCAAATGCCCCTACCTTAATGTTGCCATACACTATCAGAACAGCGACCATAGCTCGCCGGCATGCATTGGTCGACTTGCAGCTACAAAACGATACACAGCGCATAGCCGAGCTAATCGAATTGTTACCGGCTAAGCTAGTAGCGCGACGGTACCTTATAGACAGAGCTAGAGCTATTGTTGCCGGTTATATCGGCCGGTTTTCTTCATTAGCAGCCGCGCACAGCCGCGGCTTACTTACTCCGACACGCCGCGGAGCATCGCCTAGAGGCCACTTAACTAACATCTCTCTACCTCACTATACGCCTATTTCTCCATGGATGAACGGTGACCTCCCTATCCTTGTGGCACGCATTGATTTTGCAACCCAAGAGGTTATTACCTGGGCTGTGCAGAAGTTTGACCGCTCCGACAGCAGCAAATTGTAGCCAGTCCGGAGTTAGAGTGTTCGTGAACCAAGGTTGGTATGGTTGATGCGCGTGCGACGCCCTTGAGGTGATTGAAGCCCGTCTGCACCTCTTAATCCGGAACACGACAGGGTTAGGTGCTGGCTTGGGCGACGTTCTGTGGAAGTCGCTATTTTGTGTTCGTGCTAGCCGAGCCGTGGGGCGTGCTGTAGGGCTGGCCGAGGCTTTCGCATTTCATATCGCGTACGGGTGGGTTCGCCCGTCCTGTATAAATCGGGATAGGGTGGGACTCTGACAACGAGCTTTCCTATTATCTAAGATCAATCAATCATCCGCGGCAGCCAGGCACTCGACCGCCTCATGCCCAAGTTGCCCGCGAGGTTTGGGCGACTAGGACTCCCGTACAAGTCGTGCCGCGTCCCGGTCGCAGGCATTACGGAGAGGCTTCGCCGCGGTTCAAAGATGTGTTGTACTGTAGTGACTTGTCCAGAAAAAGTATTATTCGTTTAATTGATAAGTTTGTAAGATGCGCGATCAAGGGCTCCGAAGTACTCATCGGTCCCCGACCGGCTGCGACGCGGCAGTGCCGGCCGAACTTCCCGAACCCGATTGGCTTCGACAACCGCCCAAACGGCCGAAGGCCGCCCTGGAGCCGGAGACCGCCCGGGAACCAAAGGCGCGCCCGGGAGGGTCGGTAGCGTGGCGGGGCCGGGTGCGATAGCCTCCCCTCCGCCTCAAGGCACCGGCACCGCGTAGGCAGGCGGTATCCGCGATCGCGAATACCACTGAGGGCGCTCGTGCGCCCGCTGCCGAAGCGGCGCTCGGAGATCAACCCGCGGCTAGCATCGTCGACCGTGGCGCCATCGGACGGACGGAGACAGTCCCATATCCAGTGACACGCAGCCGCAGAGTGCCGGCATCTGGCAGACCTTCAGCGAATCGCCGATGGCGGTCAAGGCCATCTTCGCCGGAGCGTTCGTCAACCGGCTCGGCGCCTTCCTAAGCATTTTCCTGGTGTTGTTCGTGGCATCCAAGGGCCACTCGGCCGCCGCCGCCGCGGCCACCCTCGGCGCCTACGGGGTGGGCGGGGTGATCGGCACCCTGATCGGAGGGGTGCTGGCCGACCGGCTCGGCGCTCGGACGGCCACGGTGTTCAGCATGGCCAGCTCGGCGGTGCTGACCGTGTCGCTGCTGTACCTGCCGAACTACGCCCTGCTGTTCGCCGTGACCGCGGTGCTCGGCCTGGTCAGCCTGGTCTTCCGGCCGGCCTCGGCCACCCTGCTGTCGGAACTGACGCCGGAGAGCCGGCAGGTGATGGTCTTCGCGATGTACCGGTTCGCGGTCAACGTGGGCACCACCGCCTCGCCGCTGCTCGGCTACGCGCTCTACGCCGCCGGCGGCCACCGCTACACCCTGCTCTTCTGGGGTGAGGGGCTGGTCGCGGTGGTCTACGGCATCCTGGCGCTGTACGCACTGCCCCGCAAGGAGCGCGCGCCCCGCACGGACGCCGCAGGCGATGCCGAGCCGGCCGACAGCTTGCTGGACGTGTTGCGCAACCGGCGCTACGTGATGTTCCTGATCGCGGTCTTCTTCAACACCGTGGTGTACATGCAGTACCTGAGCACGCTGCCGCTGGACATCAAGGCCCAGGGCGTCGCGTTGATCTGGTACACCGTGGCAGTCGCGTTGAACGGGGCGATCGTGATCGCGTTCGAACTGCCGCTGACCAAGATTTCCCAGCACTGGCCGGTCAAGGTCTCGATCTGCTCGGCATGCGTGCTGGTCGGGTTGGGGATGGCCAGTTACGGCCTGCCGCTCGGCCCCGCCGTGGTGGTGCTCGGCACGTTGATCTGGACGACCGGTGAGATCGTCGGCGCGCCGGCGATGTTCGCCTACCCGGCAATCGCCGGGCCGGCTCAGCTGAAGGGCCGCTACATCGGCACCTTCCAGTTCATGTTCGCCGCGGGCTCCGCGCTCGGACCGGTGATCGGTGGCCTGCTGTTCACCGCCCTGGACCACCGGGTCTGGCCGGTGGTCTCGGTCGGTTCGTTCATCGCCGCGCTGCTGGTGGTGATCGCCGTCCGGCAGCCGGCCGCCGAGGCCGAGCAGGAGCTGGCCGAGGCCGAGCTGGCGGAGGTGCCGACCCCGCTCGTGCCACCGGCCGTCGAGTCACCACCAGCACTCGAGATTCCGCCGGGCACGGCGGCCGGCGAGGTGACCGGCGCCGAGCGCCGGTGAGGATTCCCGCTCCGCGCGCCGGCGGGTGGCGCCGGTCGAACCCGGCGCTAGGCGAGCCCCAACCCGCCGGCCAGGGTAACCACCTGTCCGGTGAGCGACGGTCCGCTGCCGGCGATCAGGTGCCACACGGTGTCGGCCACCTCGTCCGGGGTGACCAGCCGACCGAGCGGCACCCGGGACAGGTACCGGGACAGCGCGTCGTCGAGATCGGCGGCCACCGTGCCGAGCACGTCGTCGCGCAGGCCGGTGTCCACCAGCGCGGGCGCCACCGCGTTGCACCGGATCGGCAGGCCGGCCCGCGCGCAGTGCAGCGCGATCGAGCTGGTCAGGTGCCGCACCGCGGCCTTCATCGCACCGTAGGCAATCATCCCGGGGGTAGCCATCTGCCCCGCCGTCGAGGACACGTTGACGATCGAGAACGGATGCGGCCAGGCCCGGCTGATCACTTCCCGGCAGCCCAACCAGGCCCCGACCACGTGGCTGTCCAGCAGCTCGTGCCAGGTCTGCGGTGAGGTCGACAGCACGTCCTGCGGGGTGTCGCCCAGCCCGCCAGCGGCGTTCACCAGCGCATCCAGTCGACCGTGCCGGTCCAGCACCGCGTCGACCACCTGCCGCCAGCTGGCCGGGTCGCAGACGTTGTGTTCCAGCCCGCCGGGGCCGGGATGGCGGCCGGTGCGTACCGCGGTCGCCCCGGCCTGCTCGGCCCGCGCGGCGATCGCGGTGCCGAGGCCGCCGAAGCCGCCGGTGATCAGGACGACGGTCATGCCGGGGCTCCGGTGCCGAGTCGGGCCTGTAGCCGCCGGCTGGCTTCGGTGAGGGTGTTGGGTTGTTTGCACAGGGCGAAGCGGACCATGCTGGCTGCTTCGGGGACGGGGTGGGAGTAGAACACCGACAGGGGTAGGCCGGCGACCCCGTGGTCGAGGAGCATCCGTTCGCACCAGGCGGTGGCGTCTTGGCCGACGTCGGCGAGCACGTAGAAGCCGGCCTCGGGCACCCGGGTGGGGATGCCGAGGCTGGTCAGGGTGTGAACGAACCCGGTCACCTGCTCCGACAGCGCGGTCACCGTGCTGGCCATCAGGTCGTCGAAGTCGGGGCTGTCCAGCACCCGGGCCACCGCCAGTTGCAGCGGGGCGGCCGGGCAGAAGGTGACGAACTGGTGCGCAGCCCGAATCCGACGGGTCAGGGCGGGCCCGGCCAGCGCCCACCCGACCCGCCACCCGGTCACGGCCAGCGTCTTCGACGCCGAGGAAATCTTGACCCGCAACTCCGGATCGGCCACCCGCTCCAACACCCCCCGATGCGGCCGGCCGTCCAGCACCAGGTGCTCATAGGTCTCATCCGAGACCACCACCACCCCCCGGGACTCGGCCAACTCCACCACGGCCTGCCACTCCAGGTCATCCAGGCACCGCCCGAACGGATTCCACGGACTGTTCACCACGATCACCCGGGTCGCCGGGCTGGTCACCGCCGCCAACACCGCCGCGTCCAGCCGATCCCCCGGCCCGGTCAACCGGACCGGGCGGACGATGCCGCCGAAGCCGGTGATCACCGGCGCGTACTGCTCATACGCCGGCTCCACCACAATCACCTCATCCCCCGGGCGAATCAGCGCCGCCATCGTGCTGTAATACGCCTCCGTCGCACCGGCACACACGGTGACCTCGGTGTCCGCATCCAACGGCCCGTACCGGCCGGCCAACGCCGCCCGCAACACCGGATGCCCGGCACTGGGCGCGTACTGATGCTCCGCCCCCGCCCCCACCCCGGCCAACGCCGCCAACACCTGCGCCGGCGGCCCATGATCGAACACCCCCTGCGCCAAATTCACCGCACCATGCCGCACCGCAGCAGCCGGAATCCGAACAAACACCGACTCCACCGGCACGGCGGCCGGCTGAGCAACGTGCACCATCAACACTCCTTACGAGGCGGAAGCTGCCGAGGCAAGCCGGCGGCGGCGGACGAGTTGCACGGCCAGGGCCACGGCCAGCACCGCCACACCGTAGACGGCCCGCCAGCCCGACTGGAACAGGCTGACCACCATCACCACCAGCAGCAGCAGGTTTGCCGCCGAGCGCAGGGTCAGGCCCCTGATGCGGACGTAGGACACGATGCTGAGCAGGTACATCAGCAGGAAGATGGCGCTCGCGGTAGCCACCGCATCCACCAGCAAGCCGGGGTAGCCCACCAACACCGCGGTGCTCACGGCGAACAGCGCCGCCAGCAGCAGCACGGCCCGGCGCGGCACCCCCTTGGCGGTCGTCCTTGCCAGGCCGGCCGGCAGGATCTGGTGGGTAGCCGCCTCCGCGACCAACCGAGACACCCCCCAGATCCAGGCCACCGCGTTGAGGGTCATGGCGAACAGCGCGATGGCCGTCACGCAGTAGGTGACGAGCCGGTGCGGCCTGATGGTGCCGGCCAGCTGCAGCAACCCGGCGACCTGGTCGACGTCGGCGCGGTTCACCCGAACCGCGATGGCGACGGTGAGCAGGATCGTGAACAGGCCGTACGCGCCCAACGCGATCGCGCTGACTGGCAGGAAGTCCCGCTCCGGCCGCCGGAACTCCCGGCTGAGGAAGGTCAGGTTCTCGAACCCCGCGAAGGTCCAGAACGCCAGCACCACCGCGGGCAGCACCGGGCCCGGGTTGCCGAGGTCCGGGCTGAGCATGTGCAGTCCGGACCGCGCGGTCGGCAGCGCGAAGATCAGCAACACCGTCGCCATCGCCACCAGCGCCCAGGTGGTGGCACCCTGCAGCCGGGTGTTCGTCTTGACCCCGAACAGGTTGGAGGCCAGCGCCGCCAGCAGCACCACGATCGCCGCGACCACCTCGGCCGGCCGGCCGGCCTCCAGCGCGTTGCCGACGTAACGGCCGGCCACCAGCGCACCGGCTGGCAACCCGATGATCACCAGGGCCAGGAACAGCACCGGCACGCACCGGGCCACAGCATCTCCCAGGCCGTGCCGGATGAAGGCCTCGATACCGCGACCGTCGGGATGGCTGCGCACCATGTCCTCGAACATCAGCAGCATCGGCAGGCACAGCAGGGTCGCCAGTATCCACACCAGCAGGCTGTTGCGGCCGGCCGCGACGTAGACCGCCGAGGGCAGGAACAGGATGCCGGAACCGGCCACCGAGCCGATGGCCAGCGGGATCGCCTGGCGCCGGGTAAGCCCGATCCCGGCCGGCCGAGCCTGTCGTTCCCGCTGCCCGCGGTCTGAGCTCATGCCGGATCGGTCTCGTTTCCCCAGGTCAGCACCCGCCCGCGGTTGAGGATGCCGGCCGGGTCCAGCAACGCCTTCAGCGACCGCATCAGTTCCATTTCCTCCGGCGAGCGGGTGTAGCCGAGATACGGCCGCTTCTCGAACCCGATCCCATGCTCTGCCGAGATTGAACCAGAGCTCCTGGACACGCACCCATACACGATGTGCTCGACTTCGGCCTTGCGCTTGCGGGTCTGTTCCCCAGTGACCACCGCGATGTGGACGTTGTCATCGCCCAGATGGCCGAACACCAGCAGCTTGACCTGCGGCCACCGCTCGGTGAGTTCGGCACGCATCCGCTCCAGGCAGTCCTGCAGGTCGCGAGCCGACACGCTGACGTCGAAGCCGAACAGCGGCTGCATCCGCAGGATCTCGCTCGGAATGCGCTCGCGGGCCTGCCAGAACACCGCCAGCTCCGCTGCCGTGTCGGCCACCGCCGAGTCCAGCAGCACGTGCTCGATGCTGGCCAGGCAGGCCAGCAACGCCTCGCTGTCCGCCTCGGGCCGGCCGCCCTGCACCTCGGCGAGCACGTACACCGGATACCCCATCGGCAGCGGCAGCCGCAGGTCCAGCCCGTCCAGGACCGCGTAGGCGTCGGCCCAGACCACTTCGAAGGCGGTCAGCATGCCGGGCAGCTGGGCCCGGATGGCGGTGAGCAACTCCAGCGCCCCGGCGACGTCGGCCACCGCGCAGAATACCCCGGTCCGGGTGCGCGGCGCCTGGCGCAGCGCGAGCGTCGCTGCCGTCACCACCCCGAGGGTGCCCTCGCTGCCGATGAACAGCTGCTTGAGGTCGAAGCCGGCGTTGTCCTTGACCAGCGGGGTGGACAGCTCCAGCAGCCGGCCGTCGGCCAGGGCCACCTGCAGCGACCGGACGTGCTGGCGGGTCATGCCGTAGCCCACCACGTTCACCCCGCCGGCATTGGTGGCCACGCACCCGCCGATGGTGGCGCTGCCCTTGGACGCCAGGTCGATCGGCACCACCAGCCCGTGCCGGGCCGCCTCGTCCTGCAGGTCGGCGAGCGTCACCCCGGCGCCGGCAGTCACCGTGGCGATCGCCGGGTCGATCTCGCCGATCGAGTCGAGCCGCTCGGTGGACAGCACCACCTCCTCGGGGCCGGGAACCCCGCCGGACACCAGCCCGGTCATGCCGCCCTGCACCACCACCGGCTGCCGGTGTTCGGCACACAGCCGCAGCACCCGGGCCACCTCGGCCGGCGTGCCGGGGCATACGACGACGCTGGCCACGCCCTTGCGGTCGCTGCCCCACAGGTCCTGGACGTGCCGGGCCGGCACCTGCTCGCCCACCAGCACATGCTGGCGGCCGACGACCTCGGCAAGCGCGTCGACGTGCCGGAGCACCTCGGGTGCGGCGGGCGCGGTCATGCCTGCCGGTCCCGGGGCAGCTCGTGGTTGGCATGCACCGCCTGCAGGCTGGTGCGCACGTGCACCAGGTAGCCGTCCGGGCTGTCCAGGGCCCGGCCGAGCGCCGGACCGACCTGCTCGGGCCGCTCGACCCGCTCACCGGGGACTCCGAAGGCACCGGCCCAGGCCACGAAGTCGGGATTGGCCAGCCCGGTGCCGCAGTCGGAGTCCGGGAAGTAGCGGGCCTGGTGGTCGCGGATGGTGCCGTAGCTGGCGTTGTCGGCCACGATCACCACCGGCGCCCGGCCGGCCGCCCGGGCCACCGCCAGCTCGTTGCCGGTCATCAGCAGGCCGCCGTCGCCCACCACCGCCACCGCCGTCGCGGCGGGGTCGCGCAGCACCGCCGCGACGGCGGCCGGCACGCCAAAGCCCATCGCGCCGCTGGCCAGTGCGAGCAGCCGCTGGCCCGGACGAAGCCGGACGTAGCGATGGACCCAACTGCTGAAGTGGCCGGCGTCCAGGGTGAGCACGGCACCGTCGGGCAGCCGGGCGTCCAGCTCTCGGGCCACCAGGGCGAAATCCAGGCCGTCGTCGGTGGTCCGGATTCGGGGCGTCGCCAGGTTCGCGGCCAGCTCCTGCCAGCCGGCCTGCCAGTCCCGGGAGGCGGCGGGCCACTGGTGGCCGGCCAGCTCGCGCAGCACCGCCAGCGGGTGCTCGGCGTGGACGGCCAGCTGGTGGCCGGCGTACCAGTGGGCCAGCTGCACCTCGTCGGGGCGGCCGCCCAGGAAGACCACCAGGTCGGCCTGGGCCAGCCTGTCCCGGAGCTGCTGCGGGGAGCCCAGGTGCAGGTGACCGGCGTAGCCGGGATGCCGGTTGTCCATCAGATCCTGCTGCTTGTTGCCGGCCAGCACCGGAACCGCGCTGTGCTCGGCGAACCGGGCGAGCAGCTCAGCCACCTCGGGCCCCGGCCCGCCGGCCACCCGCAGCAGCTGCCCGGCGATCAACACCGGACGCTGGGCCGCGGTCAGCGCCCGGACCAGGTCACCGGCTCCGGTGCCGCCGGGTTCGGTGCCGCCGGCGGGACGGCCGGCCACCGGTTCCCGGTCGCCGTCCGGTTCGGGCACCTGATCGGCGAAGACGTCCTCGGGCACGATCAGCGACACCGGGCTCGGCTCCGGCCGGGTCAGCAGCGCGGCCACCTGCTCGAGCACACCAGCCAGGCCCGGTCCGTCGGGCACCGTGAACACCGGGGCCAGGCCGCCGAGGAAGCCGGTGAGGTCGGTGCCCTGGAATCCGGTCACCGGATCGGTCCCCCGCCGCGGGCCACCGACGATCAGCAGCAGCGGCGTCGGGTCGGCCCGGGCGGCGTCCAGCGCGATGCTGGCGTTGGTCGCGCCGGGCGACCGGTTCACCGCCACCACCGCCGGCCCGCCGCGCAACCGCGCATCGGCCACCGCGCACAGCGCGGCGCCGGCCTCGTGCCGGGAGGTGACCAGCTCGACACCGGCCCTGCCGGCGTGGCCGAGCAGTGGCAGGAACGCCTCGCCCGGCACCGTGAACAGCCGGTCACAGCCGAGCGTGTCGTGCAGGAACGTCAGCAGCTGCTCGGCCACCGTCCGGCCGGCGGAGCCGGCCGCCGGAACGGGCGTGGTCGCCACCGCCGCGGCCGCGCCGGAGGTCATCGGCCGCCTCGGGGGTCGAGGTACTCGCCGGTTGCGGCCTCCGGCGGCCAGACGATGACCGCGTCGTCGGCGCTGTCGCCCACCGCCCGGTAGTGCTGCAGCACCAGCTCCGGCGGCTGGTGGTACCCGTCCTGCTCGGACCAGCCGAAGCTCACCGGGCCCCGCCAGGTGTCGAAGGTGCCGCTGGTCAGTGCCGCGTGCAGCGCGGCGCGCTCGCCGGTGCCGGCCGTCTTGGCGGCCTGGGCCAGGATGGTGACGTCGGTGAAGGAGTTCAGGGTGTTGTCCGGCGGGTAGCTGCCGAAGTCGCGGTGGTAGGTCTCGACGAACCACCGGCCGATCGGGGTGAGGCCCTCCCAGCTGGGACTGAACCGGGTCGCCGGCCACACCACTCCGGCCCCGGCCTCGCCGGCCAGCCGCCAGTAGTCGGCCGAGCGCATCGGGAACGGGAAGCACACCATCATCGGGATGCCCGGCAGCAACCCGGCTGCCCGCGCTCCGTCGATGACCAGGTAGTTGGTGCGCACCACGCCGGCGTTGAGCAGCAGGTCCGGCCCGAACTGCGCGGCCTCGCCCAGCTGGGCGTCCAGGTCGGCCACCCCGTCCTGGGCGAAGTCGATCCGGTGCAGCTGCACTCCGGGCACCGTGCTGGCCAGCTCGTCGCACAAGGTGTCGGCCAGCATCTGCCCGAACACCGTGTCGGCCGCCAGTACCGCCACCCGCCGCCAACCCCGGCTGGCCACGAACGCCGCCATCATCGGCGCCCGGTCGGCGATCGAGAAGTAGGTGCGAAACACCTGGCGCCGGCCGCGGGTGACGGTGTTGTGGCCGTTCTCGACGAAGATCGGCAGGCCGATCTCCTCGGCCACCTCGGCCACCACCGGAGCGGTGCGCAGGTGCCACTGGCCGACCACCGCGCTCACCCGGTCCAGGAAGGCGAGCTTGGCCAGCCCGCCCACCGCCGAGCGGGACATGTGCTCCACCGTGGCGCTGCGCTGGTCGTTCTCCAGCAGCAGCCGGACCTCGACGCCGAGGTGCTCGGCGGCGTACCGGGCGCCGAGCACCGCGCCGCGCACCACCAGTTCACCGGCCACCGGGTCGCCGGGTCCCGACAGCGGTGTCAGCACCCCGATCGGCAGCGCCGACTCGCCGGCGTCGCGGTTGTGGGTCGCGACCAGCTCCCGGGCGCGGGTTTCCTCATCGGTCAGGACGGCACCGGACAACTTCTGCTCCTCCTGGGTGTCTAGACGCCGAAGCGGCTGCGGTAGTCGGACGTGCTGGCCAGGATGCCTTCGGCGGTCAGGCCGAACTCCTCGGGGGTGTAGCGGTGGGCACCGTGCGCCCCGGCCCGGTGCCGCTGCAGGTGGCCGGAGATCGCCGCGTGGTACTGCTCGGTGTAGGGCAGGTCGAGGAACTCGCAGGCCCGGCGCATCGTCGCGTGCGGGTCGGCGACCAGCTCCCGGTAGCGCACGTCCAGCACCGGACGCCCCGCCACCAGCTCGTCCCTGGCCTCGGCCAGCTGCCGGGACCGGGTGGTGATCCGCCGCTGCCACAGCTCGCCGATCTCGGCCAGGTCCTGGCTGTCGCTGCGGGCGCCGCGCACCGTCCGGCACAGGCTCGCGGTGGAGACCACCGACTCGACCGGATCGCGGTGCAGGTGGATGAACCGGGCCTCGGGATAGGCCCGCACCAGGTCGGACAGGAACCAGGTGTGGAACGGGCACTTGAGCACCGGCACCGGCACGCTGCCGTCGTCGCGGCGGTGCGCCGACATCAGCGCGTTGAGCTGCCGGCGGTGCCAGCGGTAGGGCTCGGTCAGGTCCTGGGCATGCAGCCACTCGCCGTAGGAGGGCACCCGGTAGCGCATCTCCAGCACCATGCTGGAGAAGGTGTTGGCCAGCAGCCGGTGGCACTCGTCGGGCATCCCGGCGTCGATGAAGTGGATGCTGGGCAGGCTCGGCGCCAGCCGGAAGTACTCCTCGACGTAGGCCTGGGCCTGCTTCTCCAGCAGCACCCGCTCCTCAGGCCCTGCCAGCGCCGTCTCCACCGGGTTGGCCAGCTCCCACAACAGCGGGCTGTGCACGTCCGGGTGCAGGCCGAACAGGTTGTGCACCAGGGTGCTACCGGTCCGCAGGAAGCCGATCACGAAGACCGGCGAGCCGAGATCCAGGGCGGCGATGTCGGGCCGGCTGTGCTCCAGCGCCTCGGTGTCGGCGATCACCTGCAACCCGCGCAGCAGCGAGCGCCGCACCGGTTCGGCGTCGGCCGGCCGCAGCCGGGCCTCGGAGTCCAGGGCGGCGCAGAACTGCTGCAGTCCCGCCAGGAACGGCAAAGTGGTCAACCCAGGCTCCCTTCCAGCAGCCAGCCGGCGCGATCCCGGGGGGCTTGGCCGCGGCGCAGGTCGTCGAGATTGTCGAGGAAGGCGGCGGCCACCGCGGCCGGCTCACCCGGGAAGCGGAACGCGCAGTGCGGCGAGACGACCAGCCCGGGCACCTGCCAGGCCTCATGGTCGGCCGGCAGCGGCTCGACGTCGTGGACGTCGAGGAAGGCACCAGCCAGCCGGCCGGCCCGCAGCGCCTCGTACAGCGCCTCGGTGTCGACGGTGCTGGCCCGCCCGACGTTGACCACCCGGGCGTGCGCCGGCAGCCCCGCGAGCACCTCGCGGCTGAGCGCGTACACCGTGCCGGGACCGCCCGGCAGGCAGCCGATCACCGCGTCGAGGCCGGCCGCCTCGGCGGCCAGGCCTGCCAGGCCGATGGTGCGAGCGGCTTCGGCCACCGGGCTGGCGCCGTCCCGGGTCACCGCCACGGTGCGCGCACCGAGTGCCGACAGCCGGCTCAGCACCGCACGGCCGATCCGCCCAGCTCCGAGCACGCCGACCGTGCTGCCGGCCACCAGGGTGGCCGCGGAGGAGAACCAGGCCCGCCGCTGGCCACTCGCCAGCCCGGCCAGATCCTTGGTGAGCAGGAACAACCCGGCCACGGCGTACTCGGCGACCGCCGTGACCGGCACCCGGCTGGAGGTGGTGACCAGCACGTCCGGGCCCAGCCCGGCTGGTTGCAGGTGATCGACCCCGGTGCCGGTCAGGTGCAGCCAGCGCGGCCCGGCCAGCCCGCGCAGGCTGCCCGGGCCGAACTGGTAGCCGATCACGGCATCCGGGCGGTAGTCGCCGAGGCCGGCCGCCACCGGGTCGGCAGGCTCGGCGCCCTCGACCACCCGCAGCCGCAGGCCGGCCTGCCCGTCCAGCGCCGCGACCAGTTCGCGAGCCATGCCGCAGTGCGTGACCAGGACATCGAGGCAGTCCCAGTCAGACACCCGCACTCTCCGCACGGCGAGCCGCGAGCAGTTCGGGCACCGGGTCGGCGCCGTGCTGGGAGGCGATCTCGAGGACGTCGGAGGTGTTGCGCCGAACCTGCTGGCCGACCCAGTCGAACATCCAGCGCACCAGTTCCTCGGTGGGCACGTCGGAGGGAGCCAGCCCGGTCAGGATGCAGCCGGTGACGGCGGCCCCGCCCACATTGGCCACCACGTCGGGCACCACCACGGTGCCGGCCGACCGCAGCGCCTCCTTGGCGGCCGCGGTGCAGCACAGATTGCCGCCCTCGACCACCACGTCGGCGCGCAGCCGGCTCAGGTTGTCCTCCCGGATGGCGCCGCCGCCGGCGGCCAGCACCAGCACCTCGGCATCGACGTCCAGCCATCCCTCGGGCTGGTTGAGCACGGTGACCGACTGCGGCAACCGGGAGCGGTCGATGGTGCCGGCCGCGTCGGTGATCTCCAGCAGCTCCGACACCGGCAGGCCGTCGGGATCGCTGATCGTGCCCAGCACGTCGGCCACCGCGACGATGCGGTGCCCGTATGCCTGCAGGTTCTTGGCCACCGACCGGCCCACCGTGCCGAAGCCCTGGATGGACACCCGGCGCTGCCGCTCGTCCGAGCGCAGCCGCAGGGCCGCGATCGCGCTCTCGGCCACCCCGTAGCCGGTGATGTCCTTGAGGTGTCGCCACAACTCGGTCCAGTCCGCGCGCATCTCGGTGATGCCCGGCCGGCGCCGCACGTCGTAGCCGGCCTCGACGAAGAAGACGTCCCGATCGTCGTGGGTGGTGCCCTGGTCGCACCCCAGGTACACCCCGCCGTGCAACAGCGGCGCGACCGAGCGGCCGAAGGCACGCAACACCTCGTCGCGATGCTCGGGTACCGCGACGATGCCCGCCTTGGCACCACCGATCCGCAGGCCGACCAGCGCCAGCTTGACCGTCATCGCGGCGGCCAGGTCGCACACCTCCTGCTCGGTGACCGAGGCGGTCATCCGAGTACCTCCCATGGCCATGCCGTCGACGAGCGAGTCCACGACCACCCACCCGGTCAGGTGATGGGCCTGGTCGCGGATAGCAGTCGACAGCAGTGGCGAGTGCTTGGCTGAATGCAGCCGGTCGTCAAGTAGCTGGGTCACGCAATCCCCCAACGTCGATGAGTAGGGCGATTCTCCCTATCGTGGGTAGCCTCGGGCAAGGCGCACACATTCTGGCAGATCAGGCGGTCGCTGTTGACTGCCCCCCGGCCCATTTGCGGTCTCGCAGTCGCCTCGTCCCGACCGCAAAACCGTGCTCGGGTCAGCCCGTGCGGCTCGTCGCCCGCGGCTGACCCGCAGTCCTTGGCCTAGCTCGGGCTGGCGGTGGCGGCGAACTCGGCGGCGTCCTGCTCGACCTGCCGGCGGGGGTAGAGCCAGGCCAGCAGCGGGCCGGCCATGGTGGTGGTGATGACGGCCATCACCACCATCAGGGAGTACAGCTGTCCGTCGAGGAAGCCCAGTTGCAGGCCGACGCTGAGGATGACCAGTTCGGTGAGGCCGCGGGTGTTCATCAGGGTGGCCAGCACGGCGGCGTCCCGGTTGCCGGCTCCTTGCACCCGGGCGCCCAGGTAGGCGCCGACGGTCTTGCCCAGGATGGCGACCAGCATGATGAGCACCAGTTCGCCCCAGGCGGCCGCTCCCAGGTCGGACAGGTCGACCTTGAACCCGGCGACGATGAAGAAGATCGGCAGCAGCACCAGGGTGGTGACCGGTTCGATCCGGGCCACGATCTGGCGGCGGGCGCCGTGCAGGCCGTCGCGGGGCATGACCGCGCCGAACAGGAACGCCCCGAAGATCAGATGCACGCCCATCCATTCGGCGGCCCAGGAGGACAGCAGTAGGCCGACGACTACCGGTACCAGCAGCTCGGCCGGCGGGGTGCCCCGGTTGCTGCAGGCCGTGACCAGCCAGGCCAGCAGTGGCCGGATGACGGTGAACATGATCACCACGAAGACCGGCAGCAGCAGGGTGCGCCACTGCCCGGACCCGCCGCCGCTGACGGTGACCGCCACCGCCAGCAGGCCCCAGGCCAGCACGTCGCTGATCGCGGCGCTGGCCAACGCCACCGCCCCGAGCCGGGTCTGGGTCATCCCCCGGTCCGACAAGATCCGGGCCAGCACCGGAAACGCCGTCACCGACATGGAGGCGGCGAAGAACAACACGAAGCCGAGCCGGCTGCCGTGCTGGTGGTCGGTGTAGAGGTAGAGGCCGAGGCCCGAGCCGAGCAGGAACGGCAGTACGGTCGAGCCGACCGACACGCTGATCGGCATCAGCTTGCGCTCGACCACGGTGGCGTGTTCCAGCTCACACCCGACGATGAACATGAACAACGCCAGCCCCACATTGGCCAATGCGGCCAGCAGCGGGCGGATCTCGGTGGGGAACAGCGTCGAGGCGATCTGGCCCCCGAACAGCGTTGGGCCCATCGCGATCCCGGCAATGATCTCACCGATCACCGGCGGCTGACCCAACCGGGCGGCCAGCCAGCCCAATACCCGAGCCAACACCAGAATCGCGGCCAAACCCAGAAACAGCGCCTGGATCTGATGGGTGGGCACAGGCAACTCCTTCGTCGCCGCGGGTAGAAAAAGACATTAACCCATCCTCGGCGCACCCGGCGGAACTCCTAATCCGGGCGCTCGGTCCGGCACCGAGCCGAGCCGGCAGCCCGGGAACCGGCTCGGCCGGCCCCGCGGTGCGGCTGCCCGGCGCGCCAAAGCCCGGACGGGCTCCGGTCGCAGACACCGGACTCGCAGACACCGGACTCGCAGACACCGGACCTCTTCGAAGCCATTACCGATCCGCGGCGCCGCGATACCGGCAGCGCCTTTCGGGCCGCACTGAATTATCTGGTCCCGTCAATTCGCAGGAATCGAATTTCGAAATACCACTCACTATGTGCCGTTCCCGTCGCGGCCGGAACCGCGGCAGGCACCGGCCGGCATTTCCGGTACCGGTTCCACCGGACGCCGGGCGAGGCAGCCCGTCGGCCCGCGCGACGAGCCGGGCCGGGCCGCAACCCCGCTTCCAGGGCAATCCTGGAGTGGCATCGCGGGCTGAAGGCTGCTACCGGACGAGGCTGTCGAGCGAGGTGAGGGAGGCAGGCACGCCGCCACCTCTTGCCCTTCGGGATATTCTGACCCAAAACCTTGTTCCACCCATTTCCGCAAGCGGATGGCGAGTGCACACCTGCCAGGTACGCATTGTGGGTCCCGCGGCCGGCGTACCGCTATTCGGGAATTTCTCGGCAATGGCCAGGAGGGTCTGCCACCGTGTCCGGGGCAGTTTGAACGCTATACGATGCTTCGGCCCGGTCCCTTCGTCCGCCCCGGTCGCCGGTTCTTCTAGGAGCGCAAGCCTGTGTACGAGACCAGCAGCAGCACGCTGTCGGCGAGCCAGGAGCGGCTGTGGTTCATCGATCAGTACATCCCCGCGCCGGTCAACACGCTGGCCGGTGAGTTCCGGGTCAGCGGACCGCTCGACCAGCGCCTGGTGCAGGACGCCTTCGGTCAGGTCGTCGACCAGCTCCCCGGCCTGCGGCAGGTGATCGGCTCGGTGGACGGCCGTCCGGTGCCGGCGATCGCCCAGCATCCGGGCCTGCAGCTCATCGATGTGAGCGAGTTGCCGCGCGCCGAGCTGACCGGCCGGCTGGAGGCGCTGCGGGACGAGGCGGCCGGCCACCGCTTCGCGATGGGCGAGACTCCCATGGTGTCGGCGACGCTGGTCCGGCTGGCCCCGCAGGAACACGTCCTGCTGCTCAGCGCGCACCGGGCGGTCCTCGATGAGGCCAGCCTGTTCCGGCTTCCCGAACTCATCGCCGACAGCTACCGCGCGCTGCGATCCGGTCAGCGGTGGCAAGCCCCGCCCAACGACCTGGAGCCCTGCTACGCAGCGGTCGCGGAGTTACGGACCACGCCGGCGGTCCAGCAGCGGCTGGCCGAGCTGCAGGCTCAGCTCGTCGACCTGGCGCCCCTGGAGCTGCCGACCGACCGGGCTCGGCCCGCCCAAGCGGGCTATGCCGCCGGATCGGTCAGCCAACCGCTCGGTCGCAGGCTTGCCGACCGGCTGCGGCAGGCCTCCGACGAGCTGCAGGTTCCGGCCGCCACCTTGCTGCGCTCGGCGTTCCAGGCCTTGTTGCATCGCTATACCGGCCAGCGCGAGCTGGCCATCGGCACGCTGGGCGGCCGGCCGCGGCCGGGATTCGCCGAGCTCCTCGGCCCGCTGAACTCCTGGCAGCTCGAGCTCTCCGGGATCGGGGACCGGACCACCTTCCGCGACCTCGCGCTCGCCCCGCCGGCGCAACCGGTCGCCTTCGAGTGGCTGGTGGAAGCCGTGCAGCGGCCTCGCGATCCCGGGCGCAGCCCCCTGTTCCAGGCGTGCCTGCGCCAGTTGGACGGCACCCCGGCGGCGGACTTCGAACTCGCTCGGCTCACCTCGGCGCGGCTGCTGCCGCCCGCGGCGACCCAGTTCGACCTCGACCTGCTGGTCGAGCCGGATCCCGCCGAGCAGTCGCTCACCCTGAGCTACCGGCAGGACCTGTTCGACCCGGCCACCGCGCGGCGCATGCTCGGCCATCTCGTCGGAATGCTGGCCGCGGGGCTCGATCAGCCGGACCAGGAGGTGCTGTCGCTGCCGTACCTGGATCCCGACGAGCGGCTCCGGATCGAGGTCGACCTCAACCGCACCGACGTGCCCTACGCCTCGACCGCCACCATCCAGCAACTGTTCGAGGAGCAGGTGCTGCGCAGGCCGGATGCCCGCGCGCTGACGATGGAGGGCAGGCATCTCAGCTACGCCGAGCTGAACCGCCGGGTGAACCGGCTCGCGCACTTCCTGCGCGGTCAGGGCGCCGGCCGGGGAACGCTGATCGGGCTGTGCCTGGACCGCTCGTTCGACATGATCATCGCGATGCTGGGCGTGGTGAAGGCCGGAGCCGCCTACGTGCCGCTGGATCCGGGCAATCCGCCCGACCGGCTGCGGTTCATGATTGAAGACACCGAGCTGCGGCTGATGCTGACCAGCGAGAAGCTGGACGGCACCGTGGCGCTGCCCGAGGGCGGCACCGTCGTGGTGCTGGACCGGGACAGCGATCAGCGCGCCATCCAGGCCCAGCCCGAGAGCAACCCGGCGAACCTCAACCAGCCCGAGGACCTCTGCTACGTCATCTACACCTCGGGCTCGACCGGACGACCGAAGGGCGTGCTGACCCCCCATCGCGGCATCGTCCGGCTGGTCAGCAACACCGACATCCTGGAGCTGGACGACCAGACCAGCTACATGCAGACCTCGCCGCTGTCCTTCGATCCGAACAGCCTGGAGATCTACGGCCCCCTGCTCAACGGCGGCCGGGTGGTGCTGCTGCCGCCGGGCGTGCCGACACCGGCACTGGTCGGCCAGACCGTCCGGGAGCAGGGCGTCGACACGCTGTGGCTGGCAGCGCCGCTCGCCGCGCTCACCATCGAGACCAACCTGGCCGACCTGGCCGGGCTGCGCCAGTTCATGGCCGGCGGCGATGTGGTGTCGCTGCCGCACATGCGCCGGATGCTCACCGAGCTGCCGCACGTCCGCCTGGTCAACGGGTACGGGCCCACCGAGGTCGCCGCGTTCAGCGTCAGTCACAAGATCACCCACCTGGATCCGGACTGGCCCTCGGTCCCGATCGGGCGACCGTTGCACAACACCACCGCCTACATCCTCGACGACCGGCAGCAGCTGGTACCGGTGGGCGTGTGGGGCGAGCTCTACCTGGGCGGCCCGGGGGTCGCCGTCGGCTACCACAACCGGCCGGAGCTCGACGCCGAGCGGTTTATCGCCGATCCGTTCCGGCCGGCACCCGGTGCTCGGCTGTACCGGACCGGTGACCGCTGCCGCTGGCTGCCGGAGGGCCTGATCCAGTTCCAGGGCCGGCTCGACACCCAGTTCAAGATCGACGGCGTGCGCATCGAACCGGGCGAGGTGGAAAGCCTGATCACGGCCGACCCCACCGTCCTCGCCGCCGTCGTCGCCGCCCCCGTGATCGAGTCGCGGCGGTCCCTGGTCGCCTACATCGTGCCGGCCGGGCCGGACTTCGACGTGGCCGCGCTGCGCGGCAGGCTGCGGTCCGGCCTGCCCGCCATCATGGTGCCGGCGCACTACGTGCTGCTCGACGCGATTCCGCTGACGCCCAACAACAAGGTCGACTACGCCCGGTTGCCGACGCCGGCGGCCGTCCGGGGCAGCGGCCACGCACCGAGCACCCCCACCCAGATCCAGCTGGCCGAGATCTGGCGCGAGGTGCTGGGAACCGAGGAGATCGGCGAGGAGGACAACTTCTTCGACCTCGGTGGCCAGTCACTGCGCGCCATCCCGGTGCTCGCCGCCATCAGCGCCCGGTTCGGAATCGACCTGTCCGTCCAGGACGTCTTCGAGATGCCGACGCTGGCCGGGCTCGCGCAACGGATCGAAGACCGGATGCTGGCCGCGGTGGACCCGCAGGAACTGGCCAGGTTGCTCAGCCAGGCCCTCGACTGAGCCGGTGGTCGCGGCGTCCCTTCCCGGCCGCCGCGGCCGCCGTCAGCCGGACATCCCGCAGCACCGCAGTAGACCACCAGCCGGCGCCGACCCGCCGGCTCTTGGAGGAGGAGAGAGATGGAAGACCTCGCGCAACGGCTGGCAGGCCTGTCCGCCGACCAACGCGCCGCCCTGCTCGCCCGGCTCAGCCGCAAGCTGACCGAGGAGCGCCAGCCGGCCGCCGAGATCCCGCGACGGGTCCAGGACTCCTCCCCCATCCCCCTGTCCTACCAGCAGGAACAGCTCTGGTTCCTGGAACGGCTGGCACCCAGCCAGCCGACCTACAACATCCCGATCGCCTTCCGGTTGACCGGCCCGCTCGACGAGCCGGCGCTGCGGCAGGCGCTGCAGCACATGGTGCGCCGGCACGACGCGCTGCGGACCCGGTTCGCCGAGGTCGACGGCGTACCGCAGCAGATCGTGGAGCCCCCGGAGGACTGCCAGCCGGAACTGGTGGTCGAGGATCTGCGCGGCACCGATCCGGAGCTGGCCTACCGCCGGCTCTCCGAGGACGTCCAGCGGCCGTTCGACCTGCACGCCGGGCCGCTGTTCCGGTCGCTGCTGCTCCGCCTGACCGACGACGAGCACATTCTGGCGATCACGATGCACCACATCTGCTCCGACGGCTGGTCCTCGGCGATCGTGAAGGCCGAGCTGTCCAGCTGCTACAACGCGTTCCGCGAGGGACGGCAACCCGAACTGGCGGAGCTGCCGGTGCAGTACGCCGACTATGCGAGCTGGCAGCGCGAGCAGTTCGGCAAGGACGCCTTCGAAGAGCAGCTGGACTACTGGCAACAGCGACTCGCCGCACTGTCGACGCTGGAACTGCCGACCGACCGGCCCCGGCCGGCGACGCTGTCCTACCGGAGCAAGTCGGTGACCAGCGTCGTGCGTCCGGAGCTGCTTGCCGAGCTGCGGGCGCTGGCGGCCAGCCGCAACGCGAGCTTGTTCATGGTGCTGATGGCGGCCTACATGACGGTGCTGGCCAGGTACAGCGACGCCGAGGAGATGGTGGTGGGAACGACCACCACCGGCCGCGACCAGGCCGAGCTACGGCCGCTGATCGGCTACTTCGTGAACATGATCGTGCTGCGCACCGAGGTGGGCGGCGACCCGTCGTTCCTGGAGCTGCTGGACCGGGTGCGCACCACCGTGTTGGAGGCGTGGCGGCACCAGCAGGTGCCCTTCGACATGGTGGTGCAACGGGTGCAGCCGCCTCGCGAGGCGTCCCGCAACCCGTTCTTCCAGGTCGCCTTGCAACTGCTGGGCAGCGAGACCGAGGGCAGCGAGCCGGCGCTGTCTGGCCTGGACGTGGAGTCCGTCGAGATCAATCCGGACGGGCACCCCTTCGACATGTCGATCACCGCCTCGGAGAGCCGGGACCAGCTGCGGCTGCTGCTGGAGTACTCGACCGACCTGTTCGACGAGCCGCGGATGCGCCGGCTGCTCGGCCACCTGGAGACGGTGCTGGCCGCGGTGGTGGCCGAGCCGGACACCCCGCTGTCGGCGATCCCGCTGCTCACCGAAGCCGAGCTCGGCTGCCTGCTGGACAGCTGGCAGGGGCCGGCGGCGCCGCGTTTTCCCGATCCGGTGCACGTGCAGATCCACAACTTCGCGGTCAGTCATCCGGACGTCATCGCCGCCAAGGTGGGCGATCGGGAATTCAGCTTCGCCGAGCTGGACGACCGCTCGCACCAGCTCGCGCTAGCGCTGCGGGAGCACGGCGTCGGGCACGGCGACATCGTGGCGCTGTTCGTCCAGCGCGGCTTCGACCTGCTGGTGGGCCTGCTCGGCGTGCAGAAGGCCGGCGCGGCCTTCGTGGTCCTGGACATCACCCATCCGAGCAACCGGCTGGAGTACATCCTCGACGACACCGCCGCCAAGGTGGTGCTGACCAACGGCGAGCTGGTCGACCGGTTGCCTGCCGAGCAGGGCTGGCACCGGCTGCTGTTCGAGCAGGTGCGGGCCACCGATCACTCCGGAGCCGAGCTGGTCGAGCTGGCCGACCAGCACAGCCTCGCCTATGTGCTCTACACCTCCGGCTCGAGCGGCCGGCCCAAGGGCGTTCTGGTCGAGCATCACGCGCTGAGCACGTTCATCCACTGGCTGCGTGGGTTGTTCGACTTCGGCCCGGGCGTCCGGATGCTCCAGCACATGGCGCCGGGCTTCGACTTCGCGGTCGGCGAGTTCTTCACCTCGATGGCCTTCGGCGTGACGATCGTTTTCGTGCCGGAGGGACACCGGGTCAATCCGGAGGTCATCGGCGAGCTGCTGGACAGCGAACGGATCAACTACCTCGGTGGCCCGCCGACGATCCTCGGCCGCATCCCGATGCGCGAGTACCCCGACCTGCGTTTCCTGATCGGCGGCGGTGAGGCGCTCACCGGCGAGCTGGTCAACCGGTGGAACACCCCGCAGCGCCGATTCATCAACGGCTACGGCCCCACCGAGGCGACCATCGGCTGCAGCTTCTACGAGTGCGAGCACCGGGTGTGGACCGGCCAGCCGCCGATCGGCCGGGCGATGCCGAACCGGGTGGCCTACGTGCTGGGCCCGTCGAACACGCTGCAGCCGGTGGGAGTGCCCGGTGAGATCGTGGTGGGCGGCGAGGGCCTGGCCCGTGGCTATCTCAACCTGCCCGAGCTGACCGCGGAGAAGTTCGTGCTGAACCCGTTCCGGCCGGGCGAGCGGATGTACCGGACCGGGGATCTGGGCGTCTGGACCGAGAGCGGCCAGATCCAATTCCTCGGCAGGGTCGACACCCAGGTGAAGCTGAACGGCCTGCGGATCGAGCTGGAGGAGATCGAGTCGGCGCTGACCGCGCACCCGCTGGTCAGCGAGGCAGCGGTCGCCGTCCGGGACGGCGCCGGCGGGCTGGCGACGCTGATCGGCTACGTGGTCCCGGCCGGCTCCGAGGAACCGGCCGGCGAGCAGTTGCGCGAGTACCTGCTGCGCGAGCTGCCTCCCTACATGGTCCCGCTCACCTTCCTGGTGCTCGAGGAGCTGCCGCTCACCACCGTGGGCAAGGTCGATCGCAAGGCGCTGCCCACCCCGGGCGCCCCCAGTGACGCGGCGAAGCCCTTCGTGGCGGCCGAGACCGCGACCCAGCGGCAGGTGGCCGACATCTTCCAGCAGGTGCTGGGTGTCCCCCTGGTGGGCGCCGGCGACAGCTTCTTCGACATCGGCGGCAGCTCGCTGGACGCCGCCCGGGTGCTGTCCCGGATCACCGAGGCAACCGGCGCGGAGCTCACCATGCGTGATTTCTACGCCAATTCCAGAGTGGACCAGGTGGCGACGCTGCTCGAGCAGCTGGCACCCGCGACCGAGGACGACGAGGTCGACTCCGAGATAGCGGAGCTGGAGGCGCGCCTGGCCGAGGCACGCAACCGCCTTGCCCACCGGAAGAACCCGGCGGCCCGGCCGGCTAAGAGGTTCCAGCCCGGTGAGCATGCCCCGCTCTCGCCGGCCCAGGAACAGCTGTGGTTCCTGGACCAGCTGGCCCCTGGTGAGCCGACGTACAACCTCGGGGTGCCGATCCGGCTGACCGGCCCGCTGGATCTCGAGCTGGCCGAGGCGGCGCTGGAGCGGTTGCTCACCCGGCACGACGCGCTGCGCACCAGGTTCGGCTCCGATGCCGAGGGCCCGTACCAGACGATCGTCGAGGCCCCGCCGGTGCGGTTGCCGGTCACCGATCTCAGCCAACTGGCGGCCGGCGAGCGGGAGGCGGAGCTGGAGCGCGAGCTGCGCCAGGACGCCCGGCAGCCGTTCGACCTCAACGCCGACCTGCCGTTCCGGGCCCGGGTGATCCGGCTCGGGCCGGACGAGCACGTGCTCAGCATGGTGATGCACCACATCTGCTCCGACGGCTGGTCGGTCGGCGTCCTGATGCGTGATTTCGCCGAGATCTACGACGCGTTGCGCCACCGGCGCGCGGTGGAGCTGCCGGAGCTGACCGTGCAGTACGCCGCGGCGGCGGCCCGGCTGCGGGAGCAGGCTCGATCCGGTGAATGGGACGCGCTGGTCGACTACTGGGTCGGCCGGCTGGCCGGTTCGACACCGCTCGAGCTGCCCACCGATCGCCCCCGGCCGCCGATCGCGTCCAACCGCGGCGCCCTGCTGGTGTACCGGATGCCGCCGGCGCTGCTGGATCGGCTGCATGCCTTCAGCAGGTCCGAACAGGTCAGCTCGTATGCCACGTTGCTGACCGGCTTCGCCTCCCTGTTGCACCGCTACAGCGGCCAGGACGACCTGCTGGTCGGTACCAGCAGCAGCGGCCGGGACCGCCCGGAGCTGGAGGACCTGATCGGGTTCTTCGTCAACATCCTGCCGCTGCGGATCGACCTGTCCGGCAGCCCTACCTTCCGGCAGGCGGCGCGGCGCACCATGAGCACGCTGCTGGAAGGCTGGGAGCACCAGGCCGCACCGTTCGAGCAGGTGGTGCAACGGCTCAACCAGCCACGCGACCCGTCCCGCAATCCGGTGTTCACGGTCTCACTGGACATGCTCAACGCCAACCTGATCGACCTCGCGGTCCCGGGCCTGGCCGCCGAGTTCCTCGACGTCGACCCGCTGGTGTCGCGCTTCGACATGGCGATCAACGCCTACGACGGCGCGGACGGCCTCACCTTCCGGGTCGAGTACTCCACCGACCTCTACGACGCCGAGCGGATAACGGCGATGTTCAGCCACCTGGAGCGGCTGCTCGCCGAGGCGCTGGCCGACCCGGATCACCGGCTGGACACGATCGCCCTGCTGACCGAGGCCGAAACCGCCCAGCTGCTGGCCTGGGGCGACGGTGCTGCCGGGCCGGCCGGCGCTGCCGACCTGTGCCGGCTGTTCGCCGAGACCGTCGACCGGTACCCGGATCGGGTCGCGGTCCGGCAGGACGGCCAGGACTGTACCTACCGGCAGCTTGCCGGACGGGTCGCCGGGCTGCTGGCCGAGTTGCAGCAGGCGGGGGTGCGGGCCGGCGACATCGTGCCGGTGCTGCTGCCGGGTGGGCTGGACGAGGTGGTTGCCCTGCTGGCGATCCAGCACGCCGGCGCCGGTTACCTGCCGCTCGCCCTCGACAACCCGCCGCATCGGCTGGCGCTTCAGCTGTCGGACGCCGGCGCCCGGTCGCTGGTGACCACCTCCGCCCACGCCGGGCGACTGGCCGGGCTGCCGACCTCGCCGGTCCTGCTCGACCGGCTGACGCCGGCCGGCACGGAGCAGGCACCGGAATCGACGCCGGAGGTGGACGGCCGGTCGCTGGCATATGTGCTCTACGTCCCGGGTCCCACCGGCGAGCCGACCGGGCTGCCGATCGAGCACGCCATGGTGACCAACTACCTCGCCTGGCTGGGCCAGGAGATAGGGCTGGGCGCCGAAGACCGGCTGCTGCACTGCGGCGTCCCCGGTTCCGACACCGCGATCGCGGAGGTGCTGGGCGCAGTCTGCACCGGCGCCACCCTGGTCGTCGCCGCGCAGGACGAGCTGGATGACCCGGCAGCGCTGGCCGGGCTGGTGCGTCGCGAGCGGGTGACGCACATCTTCGGCACCTCGACGCTGGTCGGCCTACTGCCGGCCGGCGACTGTCCGGACGTCCGGGTGGTGGTGCTCACCGGCGAGCGGGCCGATCCCGAGGTGGTCAACCGGTGGACGGCCGATCCCGGCCGCCGGGTCTTCACCCTCTACGGCCCGGCCGAGACCACCATCGCCTGCTCCTGGTTCGAGTGCGCCTCCGGCGAGCGGTACCAGACCGAGCCGCCGATCGGCCCGATGATGCCGAACCGGCACTGCTACCTGCTCGACCCGGCGGGCAACCTCGTTCCGCCGGGGCTGCCGGGTGAGGTGGTGATCGGCGGCACCGGGGTCGCCCGCGGCTACCTGAACCGTCCCGAGCTCACCGCGGCGGCATTCGTCGCCGATCCCTTCCGGCCGGACGGCATCGTCTACCGGTCGGGTGACCTGGCGCTGTGGAACCCGCGGGGCCAGCTGGAGTTCGTCGGCCGGCGGGACGGCCGGGTCACGCTGCAGGGGTCGCGGATCGAGCCCGGTGAGATCGAGCAGGTACTGCGCACCCATCCGTCGGTCAGCGATGCCGCGGTCGCGGTGCGCGGCACGGGCACCGGCGAACCCGCCCTGGTCGGCTACGTGGTGACGGCCGAGCCGGTGCCGGAGCCGGCCGTCCTGGGCGAGTACCTGGCCGAGTTCCTGCCGCCCGCCATGATTCCGGGCAGTTGGCTGGTACTCGCCGAGCTTCCGCGCAGCAGCAACGGCACGCTCGACCGCAACGCACTCCCCGACCCGGGGCTCAGCACCGGCTCCGGAACCCGGACGGCGGCCGAGACGGCCACCGAGAAGGTGATCGCCGGGGTGTTCGCCGACCTGCTCGAGGTCAGCGATATCGGCGTCGGCGACGAGTTCTTCAGCATCGGCGGCAACTCGCTGCTGGCGATTCGAGCGGTCAACCGGATCAACGAGGCCTGCGACGTCGAGCTCTCGGTGCGGGAGTTCTACTCCGGCGCGTCGGTAGCCGGGTTGGCCGTCCTGATCGACCAGCGGGCCGACCAGCTGCGGCTGGAGCAGGAGCGCCTGCTGGCCTCGGTGGAGGACATGACGGAGGAGGAAGTGGAGCGGTTGCTCCGCGGCGAGTGACCGGGCCGCGCCGGTTCAGGCACGGGTAGCCGATCCAGACACGGATGAGGGAATCGCATGTCCGAAGAATTCGATGCACGGGTTGCACAGCTCTCCGATCGCAAGCAGGAACTGCTGCGCCGGCTGGCCAGCCAGGCGGCGGCTCGCGGCCCGGCCGGCCAGCCGTCGGCAGCGGGTGGGACACCGGCCGGCCCACCGGCCGCTCAGCAGCAACCGGCCGGGGCGTCACTGGTCCTGCTCAGCGAGGGCGGCAGCGCCGCGCCGCTGTACTGCCCGCACGCCGTCTCGGGTTCGCCGTACTCCTACCACGCCCTAAGCCGGGCACTGCGGACGGAGCGGTCGGTGTACGGCTTCGAGGCACCCGGCCTGGAAGGCGGGGCCGACCTCATCACCGACGTGGTCGAGTTCGCCCGCCGGTACAGCGCGGAGCTGCTGCGGCAGCAGCCGGAGTCATGCCACCTGCTGGGCTGGTCGATGGGCGGGTACGTGGCCTTCGAGATGGCGCGTCAGCTGACCGAGGCCGGCCGGCCGCCGGCCACCCTGATCATGGTGGACAGCCACGATCCCGGACCGTGGGAGATGCCTCCCGAGCCCGAGGTCCAGCTGGCCTTCCTCAACGAGCTCGCCGCGATGGCGGGCCGGCCGGCGATCCCCTGGGAGAGCGCCGCTGACGTGCTCACCGAGCCCGAGCTGGACGGCATGATCAAGCTGGCCACCACCGCCGGGCTGATCGCACCCGACGTACCGGCCAGCTTCGTCCAGAACCGGTACCGCGTCTTCCGCGCCAACATGCGGGCCATGTACGGCTACCAGGCCAAACCCTTCCCCGGCAGGCTGGTCATGCTGGAAGCGGCCGAGGGAGCCGACCTGCTCGGCTGGGCTCCGTACGCCGAAGGAGGATTCGAACGGGTGAGCGTGCCGGGCAACCACTACACGATGTGGGCGGAGTCGAACCTGCCGACGCTCATCGAGGCCGTCCGCACCATCCTGGCCAGGGACAACCCGGCGCCCGGAAAGGATTACCGCTAGCATTCCCGCCCATGACGAGCTGGTTCCGCGATGAGTGAGCTGGCGCAGACCTCCAAGGACCGGTGGGGCAACCTGCCGGTCAGCTACGACGAGCACAATCTGAAGATCTCCCAGTACCACGTGATGGCGGACTGGGAACGGCCCTACATGGAGCGACTGGCCGAGATCGCCACGTCCAGGGGCGGGACCGTGCTGGAGGTGGGCTACGGCATGGGGATCGCCGCGTCCGCCCTGCAGGCCCGCAATGTCGACCTCCACCTCGTCATCGAGTGCCATCCGGACGTGATAGCGCGGTGCGTGAGCGCACATCGGACGGCGCTGGCATCCGGTTCGATGCACCTGCTGACCGGGTACTGGCAGGACGTCACGCCGCTGCTCGCCGCCGCCTCGATCGACGGCATCCTCTTCGACACCTTCCCGGTCTCTGCCCAGGAATGGGTCGGCACGCACATGTTCTTCTTCGAAGAGGCGTACCGGCTTCTCAAGCCCGGCGGGGTGCTGACCTACTTCTCCTCCGAGCCGACCACGCTCGGCGAGCCGCATCTCGAGCGGCTCGAGCAGGCCGGCTTCGAACGCGGCAACATCTCCTTCGAGGTGTGCCCGGTACAGCAGTCCGAGGACTCCAAGTACTGGGACGCTTCCTCGATCGTCGCTCCCATCGTCGTCAAGTAGCCCAGCTCAGAACGGCCAGGACGGGATCTCCGGCAGGTCGGGGCGGGTCGGCCGGCCGACCAGCCAGGCCAGCACCTCGTGGTCGGGCAGCTCGGGCACCGCGACGTCACCCACTGCCTCCTTCAAGGCAGGCAGCTCGGTGGTCAGGGTGGCCGCGACGAACTCGGCCGGCCAGTCCGCCGGGGTGTGACCGAGGTCGAGATCGAGGTGGTGGATCTCCACCTCGCGCCACCGCAGGGTGACCAGGTCCCGGGCCGCCACCGGCTTGCGCCAGCGGACCGGAGTGTCGAGCGCGTCCTCGGGAAGCAGCCGCAGAGTCGCCAGCGCCCGCGACCCGGCGAAGTCGTGGTCGGCCGCCAGCAGGGAGGCCGGCCGGCCGGCGCCCTCCTCGATCGCGGCGTTGCGCGCGTCCGGACCGCCCGGGTACATCTCGGCCGGTTCCCTACTCAGCACCCCCAACGCCAGCCGGCGGATCGCGTCGGCGTTGCGGCACAGGTGGGTGGCGACGTGGCCGCGGCTCCAGCCGGGCAGCCTCGACGGTTGCCGAGCCTGGGAGTCGGTGAGGCCGGCCAGGGTCTCGGCCAGCCGGGCGTGCGATCGTCCGAGCTGGTGCAGCAGCTCGGCATGGTCAGCCGTCATGGCCGAGATCCTAGGCACCGGCGGCGGCTGGCGCGGGCGCCCTGCCGGATGAGCTCTTCTACTCATCCCCGGTCGAGTAGTTGTCGCGATCCGCCCGCGGCACCCGAGGGCCAGGCTCGTCGGCATGGATCTCACCCTCTCCGGCAGCACCGTTGCGACCGTGCGCCTGTCCGGCACCGTCCGCGTCCTGCTGCAGTTCCTCCGGGGCCTGCTGGCCCTCGCGCTGGTCCGCCTCGCCCGGGCCACCATCGGCCGGCGGCCGGCCGGGCTGGCCGTCCTCGGCCGGCACGGCGGCACGCTGGTCGAGCTGGCCGGCCCGGTCGCCGCGGTCCTCACCGCGATGCATGCCCGGCGCACCGTGCCGGCCTACCGGTCGGCGACCGAGAGCGCCAGCCCGTGGCGCTCGGCTCTCGAAACCGGCCGGCTGGCGGGCTACCTCGATGCCCTGCCGGTGCTGGACAAGAGCAGTTACATCGACCGCTACCCGCTGGCCCAGCGGTGCCGCGGCGGCCAGCTCCCGGAGAACGGTGTCGAGCTCGACGAATCCTCCGGCTCGTCCGGCCGTCCCTACCAGTGGCTTCGCTCGCGTGCCGAACTGGACCAGATCGAACGGGGCCTGGCCGTCCAGGCGCGGGGGATGCTGCGCAGCCGCGCGCACGACCGGGTCGTGGTGCTCAACTGCTTCTCGATGGGAGCCTGGGCCACCGGCTCGTCGGTGACGGCCGCGTTGCGGAGCCTCGGCCTGATCAAGTCGTGCGGACCCGACGCCGACAAGGCGCTGGCCGCGATCGAGCTGATCGGCCCGGATGCCTGCTACGTCGTGTGCGGCTACCCGCCGTTCCTGGCCACGCTCCTCGACGCCGCGGCCGCGCGCGGGAAGGACCTGCGCGGCTACGAGCTGTGGGGGTTCGTCGGCGGCGAGGGCATGACCGAGGTGCTGCGCAGCCGGCTCGAACGGGTCTTCTGCCGGGTCCGGTCCGCCTACGGCGCGTCCGACCTGGACATCGGCGTGGCGGGCGAGACGGAGCTGGCGGTGGCCCTCCGGCAGGCAGCGGCCGCGAACCCGGACCTGGCCCAGGCGCTGTTCGGCCACACCGGGCGGTTGCCGATGGTCTTCCAGTACGACCCGTCGACCTATTCCGTCGAGACGATCGGCGGCGAGCTGGTCGTGACCGTCACCCGGCGGCTGCTCTCGCCCCGGGTCCGCTATGCCGTCCACGACGCCGGCGGATCGCTTTCCTACCGCACCGCGCTGGCGATCGCCCGGGCCCACGGCGTGGAACTGCCTCCCGGCGGCGCCCGGCTGCCGTTCCTCTACGTGGCCGGGCGGGCGGACTCCACGCTGTCCTACCTGGGCGCCAACCTCTACCCCGAGGACGTGGACGCGGCCCTCGGCGCGCTGGCCGAGGAGCATCCCGAACTCGGGCTGGGCGCCTTCTGCCTGGAACTGGCCGACGCGGCAGACGGCACCAGCGTGCCCCGGATCCATGTCGAAGCGCGGCACACCGCGGCGGCGGAGCAGATCCGGGCCGGCATCGCCGGCTGGCTGGTCGCCCACAACCGGGACTGGGCGGCCGCCGCCACGGAGAACGCGCACGCCCTGGCCTTCGAGATCCGGCTCGCCGCCCCGGGAAGCGGGGTGTTCCAGGCCAACGCCCACCGCATCAAGCGCCGCTACGTCCTGCACTGACCAGCACCAGCCCACGAACCGCACACTCGAATGACCTTGCGAAGAAAGGCGATTCCGATGACTTCAGCTACCGCCCCGACGACAACCGCCGGACAGACAGCAACCGCCGGGCACATGACGACCGCCGGGCACGCCCTGGCCGCGACGCTGCCGGCCGCTCACCGGCGGGTGCTGAGCGCCGCACTGCGGGCCCCGAGCGCCCACAACGCCCAGCCCTGGCGCATCTCCGTCAGACCCGGCCGGTACGAGCTGCACTACGACCACCACAACTACCTGCCCGCCGACCCCGAGGACCGGGACGCCTACCTGTGCATGGGCGCGTTCTGCGAGACCCTGGTGCTCGCGGCCGTCCGCGAGGGACTGGTTGCCGAGGTGCGCCTGGTGCTGCGACGCACCGGCACCGACCTGCACGTCGCCGACGTCGAGCTGCAGCCGGGCGTGGTCGCCGACCCGCTGGCCGCCAGCGTCGCCGACCGGGCGACGAACCGGTCCCGGTACACCGACGAACCGCTCCCCGCCGCCCTGACCAGCGCCCTGCGCGACCTGCGGTGCGTGCTCGTCCCGACCGGCGAGGTGGCCAGGATCGTCCGGCGCGCCTCGGTGCTGTCCTGGCGCGACCGGCGCTTCGTCGGCGACCTCAGGGCGTGGATCCGGGCCGATGCCGACCGGCCGGACGGGATGACCCGGCGGCAGCTCCGGCTTGCCGGCTACGAATGGCTGGCACTGCGGGCCGCGTTCGTGCTGGGCCGGCTGCCCGCGCCACTGGCCCGCGCCTACAGCGGGCGCGACATCCGGTTGCTCGGCGAGGCACCGGCGGTCGCCGTGCTGTGCGCGGACTCCGACAGCCCCGCCGACCTGGTGGCGGCAGGCCGCCGGCTGCTGCGGGCCTGGACCACGATCTGCGCCCACCGGTTCGGCTACCACCCGATCTCGATCGCCATCGACCGTCCCGAGACCCGGCCGGACGTCGCCGCGCTGGCCGGCGGCCACGGCACCCCGGTCGCGCTGTTCCGGATCGGCCGGCCA
Organism: Jatrophihabitans sp.; assembly: GCF_035474675.1. Classification (GTDB taxonomy): domain Bacteria; phylum Actinomycetota; class Actinomycetes; order Mycobacteriales; family Jatrophihabitantaceae; genus Jatrophihabitans_A. The sequence continues at coordinate 44,423 of NZ_DATINC010000158.1, forward strand.
ACCGAGCCCGCCGGCGAGAGCAACCGGCTCCAGCTGGCCGACGTGCTCCGCGGCTGAGGCGACACCCAACGGGTGCCCAGCGCTACTCGGCCATCCCCTGCTCGATGGCCCACCGGGTGAGCTGCACCTTGTTGTGCAACTGCAGCTTGCGCAGCGTGTTCTGCACGTGGTTCTGCACCGTCCGGTGCGAGAGCACCAGCCGGTCGGCGACCTGCCTGGCGGTCAGCCCCTTCGCCACCAGCCTGAGCACCTCGGTCTCCCGCTCGGTCAGCCGCGCCGGGTCGTCGGCCGGCCCTGCAGCCAGCCGCCGGAACTCGCCGAGGACGAGGGCAGCCAGGCCCGGCGAGAACACCGCCTGGCCGGCCGCCGTCCGGTGCACCGCCTCGATGAGTTCCTCGGTGGCCGCCGACTTGACCAGGTAGCCGCGCGCTCCGGCCTTGGCGGCGGCCAGCACGTCGGCGTCCTCACCGGAGGAGGAGAGCATCAGGACCCGGATCGACGGATCGGCCCGCACCAGCTCAGCCGTCGCCTCGACACCGGTGATGCCCGGCAGCTGGAGGTCCATCAAAACCACATCCGGTCGGGTCGCCGGGGCCAGCCGGACCGCGGCCTCGCCGTCGGCCACGCAGGCAACCACCTCGAAGCCCGCCTCGACCAGGTCACGCTCCACCGCCCGGCGCCAGATCGGATGGTCGTCGACGACCATCACCCGGGCCCCCGCCCCCTCCTCGCTCACCGCGCGGCTCCCCTCGACGTGCCGGCCGGGACGACGATGTCGACCTCGGTGCCCTCGCCGGGTACCGAGCTGATCCGGACCCGGCCGCCGAGCTCGGCGACGCGTCCCCGGATGGACTCGGCCACCCCGACACGGCCCTCCGCGGCGGCCTCGTCCAGCCGGCCCGGCCGCAGGCCGCCGCCGTCGTCGCGCACCGTCACCGCGACCTGGTCGCCGAGATCCTCCAGGAACACCCAGGCCGTGGCGCCGGCTCCCGCGTGCCGTTCGACATTGCGCACCGCCTCCCGGGTCGCGGCCAGCACCTCGTCGGCCACCTGCCCGGCCAGCAGCACCGGCGCGTCCGGCACCGAGACGGTCACCCGCGCCGAGCGCAGCGTGACGAGGTCGGCGGCGACATTGCGCTGCCCGGCCGGGGTCGGCGCCAGTGCCTGGCTGGTGATCAGCGCTCGCAGCGCCGCTTCGGAAGCCGCGGCCTCCCGGGCCAGGTCGGCCCACTCGCCACCCGCCGCGGCGCCGCGGCGATGGACCAGTCCGAGGACCTGCAACACCCCGTCGTGGATGGAGCGGGTCAGCCGATCGCGCTCGGCCAGCCGGGCACGCTCGGCGGCCGCCTCCGCTCGCTCCTGCTCGGCCCGCACCGCCGCCGTCGCCAGGTAACCGACGACCCCGCCGACCAGGACGAGCAACACGCCGTTGGCCAGCGTCCGGCCGTCGTAGCCCTCACGCACCAGCACGCTCGCCCCGAGCTGCAGGAGGCCGGCCAGCACGCCGGCGGCACCGCCGAGCAGCAGCCCGACCTCGATCGCCGGACCGGCCGCCCAGATCGAGGTCAGGGTCGGCATGCTGCCGTGGTACTGGCTCGGCTGCTGGGCCAGCCGGGTCAGGATCGTCAGGCCCGCACAGGCGATCGTGTCGGCCAGCACGAAGCCGAGCCGGTGCGCTCGACCCGGCCACGCCACCAGCACTACCGCCCCGGTCACCAGCACCATCGCCGCACCCACCCCGAACGCCACCGCCGGTTCGGCGTACAGGTCCCGCCAGCGGAGGATCAGGTATCCGCAGAACGCCAGGGCAGCGATCCGGAACACCGCGGCAGCCCGCCACAGCGACAGCAGCACGCCCGTCGCCACACCGGGCCCGACCGCGCCCGGGAGCCGGTGCCACGGCACCCGCCACCAACCCCGATCGGTCATCCGGTTTCCCGCCTGCCCAGCACTGCCTGCCATTCCGCGTCAGAAGCTACTATCCGGCCATGGTGAGCTGGGCCGACTTCGCCGAGGGCGCGCCACGGATCGCGGCGATCTTCACCCGCCGGCACGCGGCGACCGGCAAGCTGTGCATGCTGGCCACCCTGCGCGCGGACGGCTCGCCCCGGATCAGCCCGATGGAACCGCGGATCTTCGAGAGCAGGCTGTGGCTGATCGGCATGCCGGACACCACCAAGTTCCGCGACCTGGCGCGGGATCCGCGGTTCTGCCTGCACACCGCCACCGTCGACACCCAGGTCGGCGACGGCGACGCCAAGCTCTGGGGCGTGGTCCGCCACGATCCCGACCGGGACCTGCACCAGCGCTTCGCCCAGGACCTGTTCGACGACATCGGCCTGGACCTGCGCGGGGCTGAGTTCGACCACTTCTACGAGGCGGACCTGACCAGCGCCTCGGCCGTCGAGATCGTCGACGGGCATCTGGACGTCACCGTCTGGACGCCGGGCCGGCCGGAGCGGGTGATCCGCAAGCACTGATCCCCACCCGGGGGCAGCCGGATTCCGGTTCGGTCACCGACCCGGCTCAACCGGGCGTGGGCCAGACCGATAGAGCTAGAGTCCGGCGCTACCGACGTCGCCTCTCGAAGGGCCGCCCAGCTATGCAGCACCCGACCTACGGGCCGCCACCGCACCCGGCAGCGCAGTGGTATCCCCCGCCGCCGGCTCCGCGTACCGGCGGCCGGGGCCTGGCCATCACCGCCCTGGTGCTGTCCGGCCTCGCGCTGCTCGGCGTCCTGATCGTGGGAGTCGGGTTGCTGGTCATGAACGCGCCGTCCGACGAGGGGGACTCGGTCACCGGACCGCTCACCGGACAGCTGACGGCCTCTCCGCACGGCGGTCGCGTTCTCGGCGCCACCCTGGCCGAGGCGGTCACCGACCGGATCACCCAGGACGGTGGCGAGGTCTCCCGGATGGACTGCCCCGTGACTCCGAAGGCCGGCCAGGGCATCGTGACGGTCTGCCACGGCGTCATCAGCATGTCGGACTGGGCCGTCATCGTGTACTTCGAGGACACCGACGGTCGCTTCACCCTCGAACCGCTCTAGGCGCAGCGGGCCCGACCCGCGGGCTCAGTACTCGTGGCTGAGCAGGTCGGCCAGGATGAGCAGCCGCCGGACGGTGCCGGTATCGCCCCGGGCGGCCTCGGTCGCGTCGACCAGCAGCCGCTGGGTGGTTTTCAGGTCGGCCGTCGCCGCGAGCCTGGCCAGCCGTTCCAGGTCGTAGGGCTGCACCGTGCTGTCCTTGAGCGCCTCGGAGAACGACGCGACCACCAGCACCGGGTCCAGCGCGGTACTGAACTGCCGCCTGCCGTAGGGGTCGGCGACGGTGCGGAACAGCAGCTTGTCCCCCTCGGTGAAGTCGAGCTTGAACTCCCAGTGCAGCTGGTACACCGCGCGTTCGAAGTCGTCGTCGTCGGCGAAGCGGAAGTCGCGCCCGCAGTACGCCTTGCGCTCGGCCCTGCGTTCGGGCCGTTCGAACTCGCTACGCAGCTCGGCCGGCGCGATCGGTCCCCCGCCGCCGGCATGCCGCTCGCGCAGGATCTTCAGCAGCAGCCGCAGCGCGCCGCTCTCGGCCTCCCGGCGGGAATCGCGGCGCCACTCCTTGACGGTCTTGAAGGTCCAGCCGACCAGGCCGGCGACCAGGGTGACGAAGGTGAGGAACATGCCGATATCGACCGTGTGGTCCAAGGTCAGCCCGAACGGGTCGAGACCGGCGGCGAGGCTTGGCATGGCCACTCCCGGCAGCGTCCTGAATCGGACCAGGATAGCCACCGGCGACCGGGCGCGTGCCGGGTTTCACCCGAACTGTGGCGACGCACGGTGCCACCGCGGTCTCTCCGCGTCACCTTTCCGCCAGCTTGACGTTGGTAGGTATTCAGTAAGAGAAATGCTCCCCCGCCTGCACCGCTATCGGTCCCGTCCGTGGAGGCTCCATGACCCAGTACGTCCGCACCAGGCGGCGCAGCGCCGCCGCCCGACTCGGCGCCGGCGCGCTCGCCGCCGGTCTCGCCGTCGCCATGACCAGTGGCAGCGGGGCGTCCGCCGCCCCGGCCGCGGCCCCGACCGCCGCGGCCGGCAGCAGCCTGTCGCTGCTCGGCATCCCGATCGGCTTCTCCGACCTCGACGCCCGGGTCGGGCAGGTCGCCCCGACCGCCGCCCAGCAGGACCGGGTCTCAGCCCTGGGCGCCGTGGCCCGGTTCACCCGGTACGGCACGGTTGGCTCCCTCATCTCCTACGGCGGCTATCTCGGCACCGGCTACTCCGGCGACGCGGTCGCCGTGGCCCGGGCCTGGCTGAAGGACAACGCGTCGCTGTTCCGGATGACGCCGGCCGAGGTCGACGCGCTGCCCCTGCTCAACGACCAGCGAACCGCCGGTGGCGCCGGCCACGCGGTGCTGTTCCGCCAGCAGTACGGCTCGCTGCCGGCCGCCCAGGACGGCCTGATCGACGTCAGCGTGACCGGCGACAAGGTCGTCTACGTCTCCTCCTCGGCGACCGGGCCGCAGACCGCACCGCCGGCTGCCACCCTGTCGGCCACCGCCGCCTGGCTCAAGGCCGCCGCCAACGTCGGTCGCGGCCTGGCCGGCACCGGCCTGTCGGTCCCGACCGTCTCCGACGGCTGGAGCGTCTTCTCCGCACCCGGCTTCGCCCAGCAGCAGCGGGCCCGGCTGGTCGCGGTGCCGACTCCCGCCGGCCAGGCCCGGCCGGCCTGGGAAACCGTCGTGCTGGACGTCCAGGGCGGCGCTGCCCAGGCCTACACGGTGTTCGTCGACGCGGTCACCGGCGACATCCTGATGCGCTACAACCGGGTCCAGCACAGTGCGGCCAGCAACCAGTTCAGCGCCACCTTCACCGAAGCGGCCTGCGGGCCGGCGGTACCGGGCGGCACGGTCGACGCCGCCACCAAGCAGATCGTGGTGGCCGCCACCTCGACGGTGCCGACCAACGACATCGTGGTCCGGCTGGTGTTCGGCGGCATCACCGTCGCCTCCAGCAGCGATGCCGGCGTCGGCCAGGAGGAACTGACCTACGCCCCCGCCGGCGGGGTGCCGGCCGGCGACTACTTCGTGCAGGTCTGCCCGTCACCCGCCCCGGCCGGGCCGTTCGTCGCCCCGCTCACCGCATCGGGTGTCTTCCTGTCCTCCGACACGGCCGATCCCGCGGGAGCCGGCCTGCCCTACCCGCCGAAGTGGAAGTACTTCTTCAACGCCCCGCCGCTGGACTACTCCGCCACCGACAACCGCAAGACCGGCTGCTGGGAGACCACCAACCAGACCGGCTGCGACCGCAAGGAGCAGAACCTGGCATCCCGGGCACCGTGGGACGTCGACCCGCACACCAACCTGCCCACCTTCACCACGTCGGGCAACAACGCGGTGACCGCCGAGTCGTGGCTGTCCCCGCTCACCCCGGGCCCGCTCGGGCAGCGCCCGCTGGCCGCCGACCGCAACTACAGCTTCCCCTGGACCAACACCTGGAACACCTCCAAGTGCAACCCCACCAGCCTGACCGGAACCGCTCGCAACGACATCGACGCGGCGGTGACCAACCTGTTCTCAGGCCACAACCGGTTCCACGACTTCGCCTACTTCCTCGGTTTCACCGAGGGAAACTACAACGCCCAGCTGAGCAACTACGGCAACGGCGGCGCGCAGGGCGACCCTGAGATCGGCAACGTCCAGGCCGGCGCCGTCAGCGGCGGCGCGCCGTCCTACGAGGGCCGCGACAACGCCAACCAGGTCACCCTCAACGACGGTGTTCCGCCGATCACCAACCAGTACCTGTTCCAGCCGATCTCGGGTTCCTTCTACGCGGCCTGCTCCGACGGCGACTACGACGCCTCGGTGTTCGGCCACGAGTACACCCACCTGATCAGCAACCGGATGGTCGCCGGTCCGGACGACGGCCTGTCCGGCCACCAGGCGGGCTCGATGGGTGAGAGCTGGGGCGACCTGGACGCGTTGGAGTACCTGCACGAGTTCGGCTACACCCCGCAGAACGGTGAGAACCCCTGGGCCGAAGGACCCTACGTCACCGGCAACAAGCAGCGCGGGATCCGCAACTACGGCCTGAACACCAACCCGCTGAACTACAGCGACATCGGCTACGACATCACCGGTCCCGAGGTGCACGCCGACGGCGAGGTCTGGAATGCCGTCAACTACGACATCCGCCAGGCCCTGGTCGCCAAGTACAACGCCGCCTTCCCCGAGTCCGACGCCGCCCTGCAGCTGCGCTGCGCCCAGGGGACGCTGCCGGCCGACCAGTGCCCGGGCAACCGGCGCTGGATCCAGCTGGTCTACGACGGCTGGCTGATGCAGCCGTCGGCCGACAGCATGCTCGACGCCCGGGACAGCTACCTGGCCGCCGATCTGATGCGCTTCGGCGGCGCCAACCAGGCAGCGCTGTGGACCGCGTTCGCCAAGCGCGGCTTCGGCAAGAACGCCACCACCAACGGCACCGACGACACCGACCCGCAGCCCAGCTTCGTGGCGCTGACCGGATCGCAGGCCGGCACGGTGAAGTTCACGCTGAGCGCGCAGGACAAGGCGGGCGCACCGAAGGTCGCCGGCGCCCGGATCTATGTGGGCCCGTACTCGGCCGGCGTCACCCCGGTGGCCACCTCGGACGCCAATGGCGTAGCCAGCTTCACCGCTGAGCCCGGCAGCTACACCATCACCGTGGTCAAGCCCGGCTTCGGCGTCCAGAGCTTCACCCAGACGGTGACGGCGGCCAAGACCACCGCTCGCGCGGTCGGCCTGCCCACCAACCTGGCCTCCTCGGCCAGCGGGGCCACCGTCACCGGCGACGCCACCAGCACCAACCTGACCGGGCTGATCGACGACGACGAGGCGACCACCTGGACCGACGACACCGCAGTCCCGGTCAACGTCAGCAAGCCGTCGGTGGTGGTGCACCTGGCCAACACCGCCAGCGGCCCGGTGACGGTCCGGACGGTGCGGGTCAGCGCCTTCACCCAGCAGACCGGCGGCCGGTTCACCGCGTTGCGACAGTTCGCGATCGCGGCGTGCACGGCCAGTGCGGCCAACCTAGGCTGCACCAGCCCGACCGGTTTCCAGACTGTCTACACCAGTCCGGCGAACGCCTTCCCGGCCGGCCAGCCGCGCCCGCTGGCACCCGACCTGCTGGTGCGCACGTTCGACATCCCGGACACGGCGGCGACCCACCTGAAGCTGATCGTGTTGAACAACCAGTGCACCGGCGCCCCGGAGTACCAGGGTGACCAGGACAACGACCCGCTCAACGACAGCGACTGCGTCGCGGGTTCTTCCACCACCAACCCGCTGCTGACGCCGCAGGCGCCGACGGTGAAGGCAGCCGAGTTCCAGGCCTACGCCTCCGCCCTGAAGTAGGCCGGCCGCAGGACCTGAACGGGGCGCTGCCGGGGGTTACCCGGCAGCGCCCCGTTCCGTCCGCAACCGCGCTCGCTGTCGCCGAGGCTGGGTCGGGAGTACCTTGCGCGGCATGTCGGCTGTGTTCGAACCGGCGCACGAGTCAGCGGCACCGGCGCGCTACCGGACCGGTGGGAGCTCTGGGCTGTCCACCGGTGTGGCCATGCTCGTGATCGCCGCCGCTGACCTCCTGCTGCTGAGCCTCTACCTGGTGGCCTTCAACCTCGAGCCCACCGGAGCGCCGGCCACTCTGCTCGCCATCGGGACGTGGACCGGCCTGACCGCCCTGGGGGCTGCGTTCCTCACGGCGGTCGTCTGGAGATGGCGACGGCACCCGGGCGATCCCGGTGGCGGGAACGGTGGCGGTGGCGGGCCGCCGGAGCCCGGCGGCTGGTGGCCGATCATCGCCGTCCTGGTGCTGACCGCGGTGGGCATCGTGGTCGGCTTCGCGGTCGCGTACTGGCTCTGCTACCCGGCGGTTGCCGGGGCACGGGGCTATCCGGGCCGGTTGGACGCATTGCATGCGGTGCACGGCAGCCTCAGCACGCTGGCCACCCTGGGCGAGGGCGTGGACCCCTGCCCGCTGACCGCGTGCCTGAAACCTCCCGGACTGCTGGCCGTCGAGATGATCCAGGCCGTGGTCGGGCTGGTCTTCCTCAGCGGTGCGGTCAGCCTCGCGCTGTCCGCGGTGGCCGACCGGATGCGGCCCGGGTAAGCCACTCAGGCAGAGGGGCGCTGCCGGGAAGTCCCGGCAGCGCCCCTGCCCTGCTATCCGATCAGCTGGTGCCGATCAGCTTCCGATCAGCTGCTGGGCACCGCCACGTTGGCGGTCCGCAGCTCCTGGTCGTTGGCCACCGCGGCGTTCGACGCGCTGGCGGTGCACAACTGCGGTGCGCTGCTGGTCGTTCCGGTGCCGGGGCACAGGAACAGCTCCGGCGTCCGGGTGTCCATCCACAGCGGGTTGGCGTTCGACGGTGCCACCAGGCCGGTGTAGTCACCAAAGAACACGCCGTCGAACTGGGTGGGCGGCGGCATCGACGAGGACGTGACCCGCTTGACCCCGTAGTTCACGGTGTCGTTGCTGCCCGACAGGCTGACGTCGGAGAACCCGGTGGTCTCGTCGTTGCCGTACTGCCGGTCGTAGTACGAGGTGGCGAGCTTGCCGGTCTTGGTGAAGTCGATCCACTGCCACCACTGGTCGGTGGTCGCCTGGCCCGGGTCGGTGGTGGCCACCTGCAGCACCCGCGGGTCGGCCGTCGTCCCGGTGAAGGTGTTGCCCTTGTCATTGGAGACGCTGACCAGGATGTCGTTGTTGCAGGAACCCGGCACCTTCACACCGGTGTACAGGTTGAGCCCGAACGGCGAGAAGCCGGTCGGCACGCAGCCGTTGGACTCATTCGAGTGCCGGTTGATGTAGGAGCCGAAGGTCACCACGACCTTGCTCGGGTTGGTCGGGTCGACCGCACCGGACGGGTAGTTGACCGCACGGAAGTAGGAGTTCGTGCTCGGGCCCTTCTCCGGCACGCAGGCCCGGCCCGGGTCCTTGCCACCCTGGTAGGTCGCGCAGTCGGGCAGGTCGTAGTAGTCGCTGACCTTAACCGGCGGCGAGAAGGTGTTGCCACCGTCGGTCGACTTCGACAGCAGCATCTGGTTGCGGTTGTCGGCCGGGTCGGCGGCGTTCAACGCCGCGCCAGCGGCGTCCTCGCCCTCGTCGCCGCCCTCGCCCTCGTCGTCGCCCTCCTCCGGCAAGCCGGCGCTGACCGAGTTGTTGAAGTTGGCGTAGACGATGTAGAGCGTGCCGTCCGGGCCGGTGAACGGCTGCGAGAACTGGTTCTCGTTGCAGGTGGAGTTCTCACCGGTGGTGGCCACGGTGCCGGCGCCGAAGGTCTGCACGCACAGCGAGCTGGTGGTGCTGACCAGGTGCGGCGGCGTGAAGTGCTCGCCGTAGTCGGCCGAGTACGCCTCGTAGATGAAGGCCGAACCATCGGCGGCGAACTCGGTCCAGGACACGTACACCCGGTCCTGGTACGGGCTGCCCACGTGGTTGTCCACCGTCATCAGCTGCTTGTCGAGGAACGGCGAGATGCCGCTGGCGGCGACGTCGGCGCTGGCCCGGACGTAGCGGCCCGGGAAGTTCCAGGAGGCGCCACCGTTCTGGGTGGAGCGGTAGAGCACCAGCGCGCTGGAGATGTCGGGGTTGTTGCTGGTCGGCTCGCCGCGGTTGAACAGCTGGCAGCTGAGGTAGGCGTTGCCCTTGGTGTCGAAGGCCACCGAGGTGTCACCGCCGCCGCCCCAGTACTGCCGTGCGGCGCCGAAGTCCACCACGTCCTCCTCCTCGCCGCGGGTGAAGCTGGTGGGCGGGGTGCTGTCCTGCCAACTCCGGCCGCCGTCGCCGGAGTAGGAGGTGTAGCAGTTGCCGTCACCGGTGCGGTAGTCGTTGGCCGAGGCCACCATCACCTGCGGGTTGTTCGGGTCGTAGGCGATGGAGGTCTCGTTGTTGGCCTGGCCGCGACCGTTGAGGTCGGCGTCGGTGAGGTTGAGGCAGTTGGCGTTGACCTTGACGTTGGAGGACAGGATGTCCTGGCACCCCTTGTCGCCGTTGCCGCGCGGGGTGTAGGTGGGGTTGAAGGAGGAGGAACTCGGGTTGGAGCTGCTGTTGGCCTGCAGAGCCAGGGCGGAGCCGCCGGACAGCAGCCGCTTCTGGATCTTGTTCAGCTGGTTGTAGGAGATCCCGGTGGCAGCGGCGGGACTGCTACCGGTTCCCGCCGAGAGCGAGAACGCCACGAGCGCCAATGCAGACGCTGAGGCGGCAAAGCCAAGTGAACGTTTCACGTGCACCTCCAGGCACCGGACGCCACTCTGCGCCCGGCAAGCGAAGCCGGACGCGGCTGCGCCCGGCGGGTTTTCGGCGCAGGGTCAGGTGTCACTCACAGCACACGGCGCTCGGGGCTGAACGGGGTGCCAACAAGGCATACCTGAGCACATACGCTGAACGGGGACGGCGGCGAACATACTCTCGATATCGCAGCCAGGTAAAGAGTTGCCCAGGACAAATTTCCGCTGCACTCCCCGGCCCTGCCCTCAGTCCAGCAGGCCGACCTGCCGGACCACCTCGCGGGCGCAGCCGTAGGCCAGGGTCACGCCGGCCCCGCCGTGCCCGTAGCAGTGCACCACCGGTCCCTCGGCCTCCAGCCGGACCGCCGGCCGGGCCGGCCGCAGCCCGACCCGGTGGCCGAGGATCCGGGCACCGGCCGCTGCCGGCACCAGCGCCGCGCACCGGGCCAGGATCGCCTCGGCGGTCGCCGGCCGGACCTCGAGGCCGGCGTCGCCCTCCTCCGCGGTGCCGCCGAGGATCACCGTGTCGCCGCGCGGCACCAGGTAGGTCAGCCGCACCGGGTCGGCCTGGTCGAGCAGCCACTCGGCCAGCCCGAACTGCTCGACCACGACGATCTGGCCGCGCACCGGGCTCAGCGTGGCGTCCCCGGCCAGCTCCCGGGCCCCCAGGCCGGTGCAGTTCACCGCGACGTCGACCCCGTCCAGGGCGGCCGTCAGGTCCGCCAGCCGGCCGGCGGCGACCGCTCCCCCGCCCGCGCGCAACCGGTCGGACAGCCAGGCCAGGTGCACCGCCATGTCCACCACCGGCACGGTGAGGCGGTACCCGTCGCGGTAGCCGGCCGGCAGCCGGTCGCCGGGAATCCGGGCCAGGTCCGGAACCGTCGAGCGCCACCACGGGTCGGCGGCGGGCTCGGCGAACAGCTCCCGGCCCGCCAGCAACCGCACCCCGGTGCCCGGCTCGGCCGCCAGCTCCGCCAGGTCGGCGAAGCTGGCGTGCAGCCAGCCGATCACCTGGGCGGTCGGAGTGGCCCGGTAGGGGTACCAGAGCGCCGCGGCGACCGCGGAGGTGGTCGCCTCCAGCAGGTCGGCCGCCACCACCTCGACCCGGTGGCCGGCCTCGGCCAGCCGCAGCGCGCTGGTCAGCCCCACGATCCCCGCGCCGACGACTCGTACCCGCATCTGGCCATCTCACCACGCGCGCCGCCGCCCGCGGTTAGGATGCGCGCCATGAGTGAGGGACGCTGCGGCGTAAACATCAGCCAGGTTCGCGAGATCGTCGGCGACGAGGGGCAGTGGCTCGACAAGTTCGAGGACAGCTGCTGCCTGGACGCCGGCCATGAGGGCCAGCACGTGTTCAACAGCGCGGACGACGACGAGCACCTGCGCTACGACGAGGCCAACAAGCAGTTCGGCTCCTACCGGGACGCTCCGGCGGAGGGTGCGCAGCCGATGTTCAAGCTGGAGCCGGTCGAGGCCACCGGCGCCCCGTAGCCGCGCTTGCGGCCGGGGGTCCCCCGGCCGCTACTCACCGTTCAGCGCTGGACGGACCAGCTCTGGATGGTGATCTGGCGCGCCGGTGGGCTGGGGGTTCCGCTCGGGTCGTAGATCAGCACCCTGGCGCGCAGCGACAGCACGCCGGTCGAGGTGCTGCACGATGCTGCCTGCTGGCAGAGGTAGACGTCCAGGTAGACCACCGTGCCGCCCGGGCCGAAGCCGGGTGAGTCGTCGGGGATCTCGATCACCGGCCCGCTGTAGGTGATCGAGCCGGTCTCCTTGACCCACAGCGACCGGGAGACCACCCCGAAGCGCAGCACCTGGGCGGTGATGTTGTTCAGGGTCAGGTCGATGACCGCCTTGGGCACGTAGGTGGTGCCCTGGATGTAGAAGCGGCCCTTGTAGCTGGTGGGCGTGGACAGCACCGCACATTGCCCCGCCGAACCACCGGTATAGGTACTGGTCAGGCAGTTGCCGCCGGGAATGGTGCTGTCCTCGGAGCGGAACGCCGGCGGGGTGTAGCCGAAGGTGAGCTGGACGGTGTCCACCTTCTCGATGCCGGCGTGCTTGTTTCCTACCGTGTAGACCGCCTTGGCCCCGGAGTAGCCCAGGTTGTGGAAAGCGGTGGCCAGCGCGCTGGTGCCGCCACCGAACAGGTCGACGGTGGCGGTCTGGATGGCCGTACCGGAGGTGGCCGGCAGGGTCAGGTTGATCGGCGTGCCGGCGACCCCGGCCGCGCTGCGCGGGGTCAGCTGCACGGTGCGGGCATCGGCCGAGTCGCCCGCGGTGTTCTGGTACTTCACGGTCAGGGTGGCCGAGTTCAGCACCGAACCCGCCGGCACGGTCGAGGCCGGGGCGAACCCGTCGACGGTGAAGGTGCCGGTCTGGAGATTGGTAGCGGTGCCGGTCCTGGTCCAGGACGCCGACAGCGCGTCGGTGTCGACCAGGTTGGCCACCGAGGCACTGGCACCGAAGTTGGCGTCGCTGGAGGGCACCGAGCTGAGCTTGGTGACCGCACCGGCGACCGGGCTCTCCGAGCCCGACTTCACCCCGTACACCGCGACCGGCGGCCGGTCGGTGTGGTAGCTGGCGCAGATCTCGGCATCGGCGGTGCCGGACAGCTGCAGCTGGCTGTCGCCGCCGAAGAGGAACTGCACCCCGACCGCGGCGTCGTCCTTGATCGGGTTCTGGCAGGCGCCGGGCACCGTGGCCGGCACGGCCGGCTTGCTGATCACCGTGCCGGCGCTGTTCACCGGGGTGCCGGCAACCAGTTGGCCATCGCCGACAGTCCAGACGTCGCTGCCGCCCAGCAGCGGGTTGGACGAGTTGTGGAAGTCGAAGTAGTAGATGCCCGGCGTGAACCACCAGACGCTGCCCTTGCACGGGTTGCTGCCGACGCCGTTCATCAGCGCGCTCAGCGCCTGGGCGTCGTCGTAGTAGCCGGGCTGGAAGGTCACCAGCTTGCCGGGGCAGTTCGCGGCGGTGGCCGCCGGCACCGCCCGGTAGGTCGGCACACTGCCGGCCTCGGAGGCGTAGTCCGGGTCGGCCACCGTGCCGGCCGCGCAGTTGACCGGCGGGGCGCTGACGATGGTGCCGGAGCAGCCGGTGTGCGCGTAGGCGTAGGTGTTGGTCTGCAGGGTGCCGTTGACCACCCGGATGTTGGAGTCCGAGACCACCCCGCCGTGCACCACGAACGGGATGGTGCTGCTCAGCGGCTTGACGTTCAGCCCGTCCTCGCCGGGATTGGTGCCCAGCGTCAGGATCGCGTTGCCAGGCTTGTTGTCGTGGTTGATCAGCACCAGGCCGCCGGCCGCGCCGCTGTCCGGGTCTGGCGTGCACTTCACCGCCGCCGAGGCCGCCGCGCTGCCGGTGGTGCCGGGATAGAAGTTGTTCAGCGACAGGGTGTCGGCGGTGGCGCCGACCCCGAAGCACTTCGGGTAGGTCGTGCTCGACGGGTTGTTGTTGAACGGCGAGCGGCGCAGCGCGGTGATGGCCGCCTGCGCGGCGCCGTCGCTGGCGTAGGTGGAGGCGGCCTGGCTGCGCACCGCGACGGTGACCCGGACGCTGGTGTCGGAGAAGGACAGCATCACCCCGACCACCAGTGCCACCACGGTGATCACGATCAGCGCCAGGATCAGGGTGGCGCCGGTGTCGTCGGCCGGGTCGAGCCGGCGCCGGATAGCCGGGATCATGACTGCCTCCGTTGGCCGGTCAGGGCGATCTGGTAGTCGGGTGCGTCGGTGCTCTGCGGGTCGTGCACCGCTAGGGTCAGGTTGACCACCAGCGGTGTCGAAGCGCCGCTCCCGGTGCAGGCCGTGGGGCCGGACGCCGACGCGCAGGAGGCCGACGCCGACACCAGGTTGTGCACCAGCACGGTGTCGCTGACCACCGTCGCCGAGCCCGAGCAGGCCAGCCGGTGCAGCTGCTGCTGGCCGGAAGCGGTGACGACCACGTAGGCGACCCGTATCAGGGTCGGCGGCGCCGACGCCCCGCTGGAGTAGTCGTTCCAGCCGAACCGGATCACCGCGTTCGGAGTCGCCCCGGTGCCGCACGGGAACAGCCCGCCGGTGGCCGGTGCGTTCTGCTCGACGGACTGGGTCAGCGGATAGGGCGCGGACGGGTCGGTGGAGTAGGTGGTGCTGCGCACCCCGATGCTGGCGACGTCGGCGGACCAGTAGGCGGCGCTGATCTGGGCGTCATGCGACTCGCTGAGCCGGCCGGTGGTCGCGTCGGCGTTGTGCAGCCAGCTGATGACCACGTTGCCGAGCGGCACGGCGATGATCCCGATGATCACGATGACGACCAGCAGCTCGACCAGCGTGAAGCCGCGGTCGTCCCTGTCGGGCAGGTCTTTGCCGGACATGTCTTTGCCGGGCAGAGGGAGACTCAGCATGACGAGCCCTGCCCGCACGGCTTGCGCAGCACCAGCACCACCTGCTCGGTGGCCCGGGTGTCGGAGCTGGCCACCTGGACGGTGAGCCGCTGCAGCCCCAGCTCGGTGCACGGGCCGGCGGTCCAGGCGGTGCCCGACCAGTACTGCACCGTGACCGCGCTCGCGGTGAAGCCGGACGGGGCGCTGAAGCCCACCGTGCCGGGCGCGTAGGCCGACGGGGCCGCGCACGCGGTGTAGCCGGCGCCGGCGACGTATTTCTCGACGGTCTCGGCATAGTCGCGCACCGCGGCGCCGGCCGTGGACTGCTTGCGGTGGATGTCGGAGGCGACGATGCTGGCGACCAGGCCACCGATCACCGCCACCACCGCGATCGACATGATGCTGAGCGCGATCAGCAGCTCCAGCAGCGACTCGCCGCGCTCGCGATCCGACGCCGCCTCAGCACCGGCCTCTGGAGTCATCTCAGACCTTGACCTGGTTGAAGATCCCGTACATCGCCGAGACCAGCGCGATGGCCACGAACCCGACCAGGCCGCCCATCACCAGGATGATCGCCGGTTCGAACAGGCTGGTCAGCTTCTTGATCTTGTAGTCCAGCTCGCCCTCGTAGTAGTGGGCGGTCGCCTCCAGCTGGGTGTCCAGGGTGCCGGTCTGCTCGCCCACCTGCATCATCAGCGAGGCGGTGCTGGGGAACAGCCCGGTGCGGGCCAGCGGCCCGGCCAGCCCGCCGCCTTCGAGCATCGACTCGGTGACCTGGGACAGCGCGCGCTCGAAGACCAGGTTGTGCAGCGACTCGCTGGCCACCCGCAGCGCCTCGGGAAGGGTGACGCCGGCGCTCACCATCGAGGACAGGATCCGGCTGAACCGCTCCACCAACGCGTACTGGACGGTGCTGCCGAGCACCGGCACCCCCAGCACGAACCGGTCCCGGGCATACCGGCCGCCCTCGGTCCGCAACGCCAGCCAGCCGATCAGCGCCAGCGCGGCCAGCACCGCCAGGATCACCCACCAGTACGCGGTCAGGAAGTCGGTGACCGCCAGCAGCATCCGGGTCGGCAGCGGCAGCTTGGCGTGCAGGCTCTTGAAGAACACCTTGAACCGGGGCAGCACGAACCCGGCCAGCACCGCGATCGTGAAGACCGACATGCCGGCGATCATCGACGGGTAGATCATCGCGGACTTGACCTTGCGGCGGGCCTCGATGTCGCGCTCGAGGTAGGTGGCCAGCTGCTCCAGCACCGTGTCCAGGTGCCCGGTCAGCTCCGCCGAGCGCAGGATGCCCCGGTAGAACGCCGGGAAGATCTTGGGATGGCGATCCAGGCAGGTCGAGAGCCGCTCGCCGTCGCGCAGCGACTGCTCGACCTCGGCCATCATCTTGCGCACCGAGCTGTTCGCCGACTCCATCCCGATGGTGTGCACGGCGTCGATCAGCGGCAGGCCGGCCCTGATGAAGGCGCCGAGCTGGCGCGACAGGTGCATCAGCTCGTCGCGCTTGACCCGCGGCGCGGTGATCTCGGTCTTGAGCAGGCTCTTCCTGGGCTCGACCCGGATGTCGCGCAGGTCCCGCTCGTACAGGGCGAGCTCGGCGGCCTCCCGGCTGGATGCCTTCTCGGTGCCGCGGGCCGGCTTGCCCGACGGCATGGTGGCCGTGTAGCTGAAGTTGGGCATTGAGTCAGACCCCCATCACGTACACGGATCGCATGATCTCGGCGAGGTTGGTGACGCCCTGCTGCACCAGGATGACGGCCTCTTCGAGCAGGGTGCTCATCCCCTCGGCGCGGGCCAGCTTGCGCAGCTCGTCGTGCGAGGCCCGCTCCAGCACCAGCTCGCGGATGCCGTCGGACATCGTCAACATCTCATAGACCCCGATCCGCTCCAGGTAGCCGGTCTGGGCGCAGAAGTTGCACCCGGCGCCGTGCAGGAAATTGCCGTCCGGGACGTCGCCCCCGATGGCGCGCAGGAAGGCCAGCTCCTCGGCACTGGGCTGGTAGGGCTCGCGGCAGTACACGCAGAGCCGGCGGACCAGCCGCTGGGACAGCACCGCGGTGACCGAGGAGGCGATCAGGAACGTCTCGATGCCCATGTCGATCAGCCGATGCAGCGCCGAGACCGAGTCGGTGGCGTGCAGCGAGGACAGCACGAAGTGGCCGGTCAGCGCGGACTGCACGGCGATCCGGGCGGTCTCGACGTCACGCACCTCGCCGACCAGGATCACGTCCGGGTCCTGGCGCAGGATCGAGCGGAGGCCGCCGGCGAAGGTGATGCCGGCCTGGTCGTTGATCTGGATCTGGTTGATCGAGGGGAAGGTGTACTCCACCGGGTCCTCGATGGTCATGATGTTGCGCTCGGGGCTGTTGATCTCGGCCAGCGAGCCGTACAGGGTGGTGGTCTTGCCGCTGCCGGTGGGGCCGGCGCAGATCACCATGCCGTACGGCGCGCGCAGCGTGGTCGAGTAGCGCTGGGCCATCGCGGTCGGCATGCCCAGCTGCTCCAGCTTGTACAGCGGCCGGCTCTTGTCCAGCAGCCGCAGCACGACCTTCTCCCCGCCCACCACCGCGGTGGTGGAGACCCGGATGTCGACGGGCCGGCCCTCGATCTCGGTGCTGATCTGGCCGTCCTGGGCGCGCCGGCGCTCGACGATGTTCATCCCGCCGAGGATCTTCACCCGGCTGACGATGGCCGGCCCCATCGAGCCCGGCAGGTCCAGCACGTCGTGCAGCGCGCCGTCGATGCGGTAGCGCACCCGGACCCGGTCGTTCTGCGGCTCGATGTGGATGTCGGAGGCCCGGTCGCGCACCCCCTGGGCGATCATCATCTGCACCACCCGCACGACCGGCGCCTCGTCGCTGGCGGCGGCGTCCATCCGGACGGTGTCGCGGCGCAGGCCGTCGCGGGCCTCGAACAGCTTGACCTGCGAGCTGACCTCGGTGATCGCCCGGTAGGTGTTGTCGATGGCCCGCAGCAGGTCGGACTGGCCGGCCACCGTGATCCGCACGTCGCGGCCCAGCAGCCCGCGCAGGCTGGTGATAGTGGTCTCGTTCGGGTCGACCACCGCGACCAGCACGCTGCCGTCCTCCTGCGCCGACAGCGGCAGGGCCAGCAGGGCGCGGGCGCTCTCGGCGGTGATCAGGCCGGCGACCTCCGGTTCCGGAGTCACGCTGCGCAGGTCGACCGCGGTCACCGCGCTCTGCTCGGCGATCATCCGGGTCAGGTCGCGCTCGGTGATCACCCCGCGGTCGAGCAGCAGCCGGCCCAGCCGTTTGGTGGCGCCCTGGCTGACCTCCTCCAGCGCCGCCACCACCTCGGCGTGGGTCGCCAGCCGGGCGTCGACGATCAGCTCACCCAGCCGGCGGCCGCCCTGGCGGACCTCGAAGTCGGCCGGCTGCCGGGCGGTGGCCGGCGCCGGCGCCAGCTCCGGCTTGTTCTCCTCGGCATTGTCAGCAGCGTGCCGCCCACGCAGTTTCATGCCGTCACCCCCACGGCCGGGCGGGGCGCCAGCACGATGTCCTTGGGGTGCAGGCTGCGCGCGGCAGCGTCCTCGTAGCTGATCAGGTTGCCCTGCAGCAGCATCGACAGCGACTGCTCGAAGGTGACCATGCCGTCCCGCTGGCCGGTGATCACGGTGTTGCGCAGCTGGTGGGTCTTGCCCTCCTTGATCAGGGCCCGGACCGGCGGGGTGGCCACCAGCACCTCGTAGGCGGCGATCATGCCGCCGCCGGTGCGGGGCAGCAGCCGCTGGTAGACGATGCCGGTGAGCGCGGCGGCCAGCTGCACCCGGATCTGGGCCTGCTGGTCGCCGGGAAAGACGTCGACGATCCGCGACAGTGCCTGCGCGGTGTCGTTGGTGTGCAGGGTGGCGAAGACCAGGTGGCCGGTCTCGGCGATGGTGAGCGCGAACTGGATCGACTCGAGGTCGCGCATCTCACCGACCAGCACCACGTCCGGGTCCTCGCGCAGTGCGGCCCGCAGCGCGTCGGGGAAGGAGCCGGTGTCCGAGCCGACCTCGCGCTGGCTGACCGCCGAGCGCTTGTGCTCGTGCACGTACTCGATCGGGTCCTCGATGGTGAGGATGTGGCAGGCCCGGTGGGTGTTGATCTGGTCGATCATCGAGGCCAGCGTGGTGGACTTGCCCGACCCGGTGGGCCCGGTGACCAGCACCAGGCCCTGGTGCTGGCGGGTGAAATGCTCCAGCACCGGGGGCAGTCCCAGTTGCTGCATGGTCGGGATCTGGCGCGGGATCATGCGCAGCGCCAAGGTGATCTCGCCCCGCTGGCTGAAGGTGTTGCCACGGATGCGGGCCTGGTTGCGCCAACTGAAGGAGAAGTCGTACTCGTGCAGGCCGGCGAACGCGCTGAACTGGGCGGGGCTGAGCACCTCGCCCAGCAGCGCCTCGGTGTCGGTGCCGCTGAGCTTGGCCGCCCCGGGCACGGGCACCAGGTCGCCGTGCACCCGGTATTGCGGAGCCAGCCCGGCGGTCAGCAGCAGGTCGGTGCCGCCGGCGCGCCACAGCCCCTCGAGCAGCCCGTCGATGCGGCTGCCGATGGTGTGACCGTGCATGAGAAAGCCTTTCCATAAACAAGAAACAGAAACGACATGCGGACGGCTGGGCCGTCCGGTGCTGCTGGTGGACGGTGGCTGGGGAGGGCCGCCGGAAAGGGCGGCCCTCCCCAGCTGGTGGATCAGGGGCAGCCGGTCACGCCGGTGGCGCCCACGTTGCCGTTGGTGTTGTCGTAGGTGATGGTGTAGCCGTTGGCGCCGGCGACGTGCACCTCGCGGAGCAGGTTGGCCGTCACCAGGGCAGGCATGTCGGCGGCGTAGGTGCCGTTCTTGGCGCGGTAGGCCTCCGAGGCGACCTCGACGGTCTTGACGTCGGACTTGCACGCCGAGGCGTTGCCGCGGTCGGTGATGCCGCCGACGGCGAAGATCACGATGCCGGCGAGCACGCCGAGGATGACGATCACGATCAGGAGCTCGATGAGCGTGAAGCCGCTCTCCTCCCGACGTGCCTTACGCAGTTGTTCCAGCATTCTTTCCCCCTTGGTGTGGCGAGCAGCCAAGGCGGCTGTCGCGGTCTTGAACTGCCCGGGCGTCTCCTGACGCCGGCAGAACCGGTGCGTAGCGTTCGGCGAAGCGTTGGATCGCCACGCTGACCGGATGTTCGGGTCGGGCTGCCATCAGCGGCACGCCCTGGTTGATCGACGCCGGGACGTCCCGGCTGGACGGCACGTGCGCGGCGATCGGCCCGCGCACCACGGCCGCCACCTCCCCCGCGGTGATCGCGGCGGAGGAGTCGGAGCGGTTGAACAGCACCGAACGGGCGGCGCGGGAGTAGCCCAGCAGGTCGAGGATGTCCAGCGTCTGGCGCAGGCTTTTGAGGGCCGGGCGCTCGGGCGTGGCCACCAGGATGTGGTGGTGCGCGCTGTCCAGCACGGTCAGCACCGTGGGCGAGAAGCGCGCGGGCAGGTCGACCACGACGGCGTCGTAGCGGTTGACCAGGGCCCGCAGCAGCTGGCCGATCCGGCCCGGCCGGATCCGCTCGGCGTCACCGGGCGCCACCGGCGCCAGGATGCAGTCCAGGCCGGTCCGCTCGGAGCGGGTGACCAGCTCGCCGCTGGCCACCAGCTCGCCGACCGTGCCGGGGCCGATCAGCTGGGCGAGGGTCCGGGTGGTGGACATGTCCAGCACCGAGGCGACGTCGCCGCATTCCAGGTCGAGGTCGAGCAGGCACACCCGGCGGGCGCCGTTGTCGCGCAGCGCGACGGCCAGGTTGGTCGCCAGGGTGGTCTTGCCGTAGCCGGCCTTGGCGGCGAACACCGTCAGGATCTGGCCCTGCGGGTCGGGCTGGGCGGCGCTGGCACAGGCCTGCGCGATCCGGTCGTGGGCGCGGACGTCGACCACGGCATGCACCCCGGCCGCGGTGGCGCGGACCGTCTCGGCGTCGGACGGCTGCCGGCGGACCAGGACCACCCGGGCGTCCGGGTGCTCGCCGGCGAGCCGGGCGGTGAAGCGCAGGGCTTCCTCGATGTCGACCGAGGCACCGATCACCACCGGGCACCGGCCGGTGACGGTGACCAGCAGCTCCGGCACCTTGCCCAGCACCGGGACGGTCCGGGCGTCGGCGCCGATGGCGGCAGCCAACACCTGGGCAGCCCAGGCGTCGGGCTCGCAGATGATCGTCAACCCGGCTTCCTTCCAGCTCGTGTCCGCTGTGAAGTGAGCGTGACGGAAGGCTGGCTGCAGTCGTAACGGGTGATCGGACAGACCTTGTGTCAGCCGGTTGGGGGACAACTGCGCGCGGGCAGTATCCACAGTGCTGCACGGGGTAATCAGTACCGGGCATAACGGATGAGATACCCGGCAGTCTTGAGCAGATCTTTAGGGCAACATAAGGCCGGAGTGTGCTTATATATTGTCGGACGTTAAGTCCACGTAGGGCTTTAACGGGGGGATGATGGAAACCAGCACGGCGGAACGGACCATGGCCGGGCCGGACCCGGCAACCCGGCACGCGCCATGACCAGTTTGATCTTCATCGACAGCCATCCGGTGACCAGGCTGGGCCTGGCCCTGATGGTGAACGGACAGCCCGACCTGCAGGTGGTGGGCGAGGCCGGCACCGCCGCCGAGGCGATCGGCCTGATCGGCGCGCTGCGGCCGGACGTGGTGACCATCGGCCTGTCGCTGCCCGACCGTCCCGGCCTGGAGCTGGCCGCCGAGCTGCGCGACCGGTTCGAGGGCCTGGGCATCGTGATCCTCACCGCCCGCGGCGAGGACGACGTGCTGTTCCGCGCCCTGGAGACCGGTGCGTCGGCGTTCGTGTCGAAGACCGCCTCGGCCCCGGAGATCCTCGGCGCCATCCGGCACGCCGCGGTGTCGGCGTCCTCGTTCAGCTCCCGGGGACTGGCCGCGGCGCTGCGCCGCCGCCAGGAGGCACCCGCGGTGCCGGTGCTCAGCGAGCGGGAGCGCCAGGTGCTCAGCCTGCTGCTGGCGGGCCTGTCGGTACCCGACCTGGCGATCCGGCTGCACATCAGCGCCTCCACGGCCAAGACCTACGTGGCGCGCCTCTACGACAAGCTGGGCGCCAACAGCAAGGCCCAGGCCCTGCTGACCGCGGTCCGGCTGGGACTGGTCGACGGCGTTCCGGAGCCGGTACCGGCCGGTTAGCTCCGGGCTCAGGCGGCCGGGCTGGTCCGGCTCAGGCGTCCGAGGTGCGGGCGATGGTGGCCCGGGCCCGGCGCACCGTCGGCGCCGGGCCGGCCGGAATGCAGCCCGCCAGGAACTCGTAGCTGTGCGCCAGCACCCCGGCCGACCGGGAGCCCGCCGCGGCCTGGCCCCGGACGTCGGCCAGCCAGTCGGCGATGTCGCCCCAGCCGGGTGCGGCCAGCGAGCCGCCCACCTGCTGCACCGACAGCGCCGCGCACAGGTTCGCGAACGCCAGCCGGTTGCGCAGCGGCCAGTCGCGCAGCGTCCCCAGCACGAACGCGGCCGCGAAGACGTCCCCGGCGCCGGTGGCGTCCACCGCGTTGACCGGCAGTGAGGGCACCCACTCGTCCTCGCCGCTGATCGAGTCGATCGCGATCGACCCCTGGCCACCGCAGGTCACCACCACCACCGGCACCGAGTCGGCCAGCTTGATCAGCGCCGCCCGCGGATCGTCGGTGCGGGTGTAGGCCATCGCCTCGGTGCTGTTGGGCAGGAAGGCGTGCAGCTCGGACAGCTGCTGCAGGACATCGGTCGACCACTGCTGGCTGGGGTCCCAGCCGACGTCGCCGAACAGCAGCATGCCGCGCCGGCGGGCGGTGCTCACCCAGGTCTCCGGCTCCGCGCCCAGGTGCACCACGCCGGCCGCGGCCGACGGCGGGTCGGCCAGCAGGGTGCTCGGCGGGATCGGCGCGGGATGGCTGTGGGTGACCATCGCCCGGTCCCGTTGCACCGCCAGCGACACCGTCACCGGCGAGTGCCAGTCGGCCAGCCGCTGGGACCGGGACAGATCCACGCCCTCCTGCTCGGCCAGCGTGCGCCACAGGAAGTCGCCGTAGACGTCGTCGCCGAACACCGCCGCCAGCGCGGTGCGCAACCCCAGCCGGCTGGCCGCCACCGCCAGGTTGGCGATCCCGCCGGGGCAGGAGCCCATGCCCTCGGCCATCAGCTCGGTGCCCTGGGTGGGCAGCGCCGGCAGCCCGGTGAGCACCACGTCGAAGAACACGGTGCCCTGCATGATCACGTCGAAGTCCGGCTCGGCCATCCCTTCCTAGGGTGCCACCTCACTAGGGTCTGGAGTATGCGTTTGGTGCTGGTGGGCGGCGGCGGCTTCCGCGTCCCGCTGGTGTACCGGGCGCTGCTGGCCCGGCGCGGTCTCGGCGTCGACGAGCTGGTGCTGCACGACGTCGATGCCGGCCGGCTGGCCGCGATCAGCCAGGTGCTGCGGCCCGACCCGGGAGTCCGGGTCCGGCTGGAGACCTCGCTGGCCGGCGCGGTTGCCGACGCCGACTTCGTCTTCTCCGCGATCCGGGTCGGCGGCGTGGCCGGCCGGGTGGCCGACGAGCGCCGGGCGCTGGCCGCCGGCGTGCTGGGCCAGGAGACGGTGGGCGCCGGGGGTCTGGCCTACGGGCTGCGCACCCTGCCAGCCGCGCTGGAGCTGGCCCGGACGGTCGCCGAGCTGGCGCCGCGTGCCTGGCTGATCAACTTCACCAATCCGGCCGGCATGATCACCGAGGCCAGCCGGGCGGTGCTGGGTGAGAAGGTGATCGGGATCTGCGACTCGCCGGTGGGCCTGGTGCGGCGGGCCTGCCGGGCGCTGCGCATCCCCCAGGCCGAGCTGCAGGCGGGCGAGGTGGTGGCCGACTACGCCGGCATCAACCACCTGGGCTGGCTGCGTGCCCTGCGGCTGGACGGCCGGGACCTGCTGCCCGGACTGCTGGCCTCTGACACCGCGCTGGCCTCGTTCGAGGAGGGCCGGCTGTTCGGCGCGCCGCTGCTGCGGGCGCTGGGCGCGGTGCCGAACGAATACCTGTACTTCTACTACCGGCGCGCCGAGGTGCTGGCGGCGCTGGCCGCCGGCCCGACCCGCGGCGAGGTGGTGCGGCGCGAGCAGGAGGAGTTCTACGCGGCGGCGGCCGCCCGGCCGGCCGAGGCCGCCGAGCTGTGGGAGGCGACCAGGCGGCGCCGGGAGGAGAGCTACCTGGCCGAGGCGCGCGACCAGCCGCGGGATGCCCACGACCTGGCCGGCGGCGGCTACCAGGAGGTGGCCCTGGACCTGATGCAGGCGCTGTCCGGCGGGCCCGCCAGCCGGTCGATCGTGAACGTGGCCAACGGCGCCACGCTGCCGGAGCTGCCGCCGGACCTGGTGATCGAGGTGCCCTGCCGGGTGGACGGCACCGGCGCCCACCCGCTGCCGGTGGCGCCGCTGGAGCTGCACCAGCTGGGCCTGATCGCCTCGGTCCGGGCCTCCGAGCGGGCCGCCATCGAGGCGATCGGCACCGGCTCGGCCGCGGCGGCGCTGCGGGCGTTCGCGCTGTCACCGCTGGTGGACTCGACTGCCACCGCGCAGCGGCTGCTGGACGGGCTGCTGACCGACGACCCGGCGCTGGCCCGGATCCTGACCTGAGGTGACGACGTGGCCGTTGATTGCAGGCAATTGGTTACGGACAGTTGCCAAGCTGTTCGCAGCTCTGGTTAAATCGTCGTTAAGTAGCTGCCAACGGATTGGCGGCACGCTCGTCGAATGGAGTCGTCATGAGCGGCGGTGGCCTGCGGTCCCGGGGGTCCGATGGTGCCCGGCGGTTCGGCACCAGCACGCACGGTGACCGGACGGGATCGATCGTGCCGCGCCGGGCCGGGGTGCTGGCCGCCGCGATGCTGATCGCCGCCGCCGGCCTGACTGCGCTCCAGCTGACCGCTTCGCCGGCCGGGGCGGACACCTCCGCCGTGGCGAGCCTGGACCTGTGTGCCGCCCCGGCGCCCGGCCAGATGCGCTGCCTCGGCATGCGCCGTACCGACGTCAGCCAGCCGGCCGCGCTGGCCGGCCAGCCGAGCGTCGCGACGCCGGCCGCCACCCCGGCAGGTTACAGCCCCGCCGACCTGACCTCGGCCTACCAGCTGAACACCAGCCTGGGCAGCGGCCAGACCGTCGCGGTGGTGGACGCCTACGACAACCCGAGCGCCGAGGCAGACCTGGCGGTGTACCGGGCCCAGTACGGCCTGCCGGCCTGCACCACCGCCAACGGCTGCTTCCGCAAGGTCAACCAGGCCGGCGCCAGCTCACCGCTGCCGGCCGCGAACTCCGGCTGGGCCGCCGAGATCGCCCTGGACGTCGACATGGTCTCGGCGGTCTGCCCGCAATGCAACATCCTGCTGGTGGAGGCGGCCAGCGCCTACACCAACGACCTCGGCACCGCGGTCGACACCGCGGTGGCGCTCGGGGCGAAGTTCGTGTCGAACAGCTACGGCGGCGGCGATTCGGCCGGCCAGGCCGCGCACTTCGACCACCCCGGCGTGGTGATCACCGCCAGCACCGGCGACAACGGCTATGGGGTGAGCTTCCCGGCCAGCGCGCCGACCGTGACCGCGGTGGGCGGCACCCGGCTGGTCCGGTCGGCCAGCACCCGCGGCTGGACCGAGACCGCCTGGACCGGCGCCGGCAGCGGCTGCTCGTCGGTGTTCGGCAAGCCGGCGATCCAGACCCTGGTCAGCACCGGGTGTGCCAACCGCGCGGTCGCCGACGTGTCCGCGGTCGCGGACCCCGGCACCGGGGTGGCGGTCTACCACGCCGGTGGCTGGGGGGTCTACGGCGGCACCAGCGCGTCCGCGCCGATCGTCGCCGCCGTCTACGCACTGGCCGGCACGCCCGGCGCGTCGGACTACCCCAACAGCTACCCGTACCAGCACAGCGACAGCCTCAACGACGTCACCACCGGCAGCAACGGCAGCTGCGGCGGGACGGCGCTGTGCACCGCGAAGGCCGGCTGGGACGGCCCCACCGGGCTCGGCACTCCGGCCGGCCCGGCCGCGTTCTCGGCCAGCGGCGTAGTCGGACCGCCCACCCGGCTCGGTGCCACCCTCACCGTCGGCAGTCCGGTGGTGCCGGGCCTGAGCACCACCGCCTCGGTGACGCCGATCGTGCCGCCGCGGGACGAGGTCACCTCGATCAGCTGGAAGGCGGGCCGCACCGACTGCACGTTCAGCGCGCCCACCGCGGCCGACACCACGGTCAGCTGCCCGGCCACCGCAACCGGCAGCACCACCGTCACCGCGACGGTGACCGACACCCTCGGGACGACCAAGGTGGTGACCATGCCGCTGGTCTTCAACACCACCGGCGCCAAGCGCAACCTCGCCGTCTCCTTCGGCATCGCCGGGCAGTCCGGCAGCCCGCAGTCCGCCTGCGTCTCGGCCAGCACGCCGTTGCGTGCCACCGTCGTCGATGCCCTGACCGGTGGTCCGGTTCGCGGGGTGAGCGTCGGCTTCAGCCGGCAGAGCGGAACGGCGCTGCCGGTAACGCTGGCCCGCGGCACCACCGACGCCACCGGGGTCGCGGCCAGCTCGCTGGTCACCGCGACCGCGGTCACGCTGACTGCCAGCACGCTTGCCGTCGGGCCGTTCAACGCCTACCCGGCCAGCAGCATCGCGATCACCACCTCGGTGTGCACTTCCGGCCTGACCGCGACCGTCGACCGGAACGCGGTCTACTACGGCGACCCGGTGACGGTCAGCGGCACTGCCACTCACAGCTCCTCCGCGGGTCCGGTCGCGCTGGGCGGGGCGCCGCTGCAGGTCAACGAGACCGTTGCCGGCCGGGTGCTGGCGCTGGGCCGGGTCACCTCGGCCGCCGACGGCAGCTACCGGCTGGCGGTCCGGCCGACGCTGTCGGGCACGGTGAGCGTGGTGCTGGCCGCCTCGCCGTCCTGGACGGCTGCCAGCGCCGTGGCCGGCGGGGTCACGGTCAACCAGCCGGCCACCGTGCTGACCGCGAGCGCCAACGCCACCGACGTCGGCTACGCCGCGCCGGTGCTGGTGTCGGGCAGCCTGCAGCGCGACGCCGGCGGGGTTCTGGGCCCGGTGACGGGCGGCATGGTGAGCATCCGGAGCACCGCCGGCACCGGCACGGTGAGCGTGCTGGGCAGTGCCTCGGTGGCGGCCAACGGCACCTGGAAGGTGATGGTGGCACCGCGGGCGTCCGGCGTGCTGTCGGCGGTGTTCGCCGGCACCGCGGGGCAACCAGCCGCCACCGCGGCCATCGGCTCGCTGACCGTCGGCACCTGGACGCCGGCCGTGACGCTGGCCGCCCAGGCCAGCCAGCAGCTCGCCGGCGCCGGCAACCGGCTCACCGGCACGGTCACCCGCAGCTACGGCGGCGTAACCGGTCCGGCGCCCGGCGTGCCGGTCCGGATCTACCTGCAGACCAGCACCGGCGCGTCGGTGCTGCTTTCCAGCACCAGCACCACGGCCGCCGGGGCGTTCACGGTGACCGCGGCACCGGTCGAGAACGGCACGCTGGTGGCCCGGGTGGCCTCGGTCGCCGGGTACGCCGACGCCGCGTCGGCCGGCGTGCCGGTCGCGGTCACCACCAAGGCCACCGTCACCGGGCCGGCCTACGTCGGCACCGGCCTGCAGTTCGCGCTGACCGCGACGGTGACCGCGCCCCGGGCCGCCGCGGTTACCCTGGAGGGGTACAGCGGCGGCAGCTGGACCGCGCTCGCCACGGTCACCAGCACCAGCACCGGCAGCGCCCGGTTTCCGCTGACCGCCGGAAGTGCCGGGACGTACCTCTACCGGGCCAGGGTCGCGGGCGACAGCCGGGGTGCAGACGGGCTGAGCGCGAACCTGACCGTCACCGTGCGCTAGGTCGTTTCATCGCGCGAGCGGTCCCAGCGCCATGCTGTCCGTCGCGCCCCCACGTCGCCTCAGTACCGGACGCCGGCGCTCAGGGTGTCCTGGGCATCCCACAGGCTGTTGAGGCGGCGCTGAAGGTAGCGGGTCTGGGAGTTGAACCAGAACGTCCCGAGAATCGCCACACCGCCGGAGACCCGGACCGGTGAGTTGATCGCGCGATGCGCGTTATTGAGGCGGGTACTCGTATGGGCCAGGCTGACCCAGGCGAAGATCGGCAGCAGCTGAGCGAGGACCGCCTTGCCCGGGCTGACCTCCACGGCTTCCGGCGCGAAGGCACGCAACTCAGCGTTGATCTTGTAGTACCAGACCAGGTAGTAGATGCCGAAGGTGAGCGCGGACAACCACCAGACACCCCACGCGCTTCGCCGCACACCCACCCGCCGCGGCGAGGTCCGCGCTGCCATGGCACCGCCACCGTAGGGCGCGAGCGGTGCCCCCTCGCGCGGACCGGCCGACACCGGCTGGCTGTCGGGGTAGGGCGTCGGTAGCGGGCGATCGAACGCTGGGTCGGACGGCTGGGTCATCGCTAACCTCCGGGTAGCCAAGATCCCGGGGGCTTCCGAGACGGCGAGAGCCTGGACGCAACCCCAACCGCTGTCAAGGACCCACGCGGCAAGTCGAAGAACGGGATCCTTCCCAACATTCGCGGCATCGAGCGACCGCGTCCGTCCCGCAGCATCGTCACACCACCTCGGGCACCGTGCTGGGAACCCGGACGACCACCTCCAGCCGTTCGATGGCCTGCCGGGCCAGGGCGACCGCCTCCTCGGCGGTCTCCGCGGAGGCCCGGGCCTGAGCCAGCCGCGAGTAGGAGCTCTGCAGCCCGTGCAGCTCGGTGCCGGCCGGCAGGGGGTACTTGACGGTGACTCCCTCCGGGTGCGGCCCGTCGAGCCCGGCGATCTCCACCAGCACGCCGGACGCCTGGGTGCTGGCGAACCAGATTGCCTGGCACCGGGTGGGCCGGTCCTCGTCCTGCAGGGTGGCGCGGATGCCGGGGAGCACCTTCTCGCCGATCATCTGCCGCCACTGGTTCTTGACCAGGTCGACGCCGGTGGCGTCGGTTACCAGGTCCCAGATGTGGTCGCCGCCGAAGCGCAGGTGGGTCTCGATGATCCTCGGGCCGGCCTCGGTGAGCACGATCTCGGTGTGGGTCGGGCCGAACTCGACCCCGAGCGCGTCGAGGGCCCGGCTCACGTGCTCACCGATCGCCTCCTGTTCGGCCGGTTCCAGCGGGGCGGGCATCACATGCCCGAGCTCCACCAGGCTGACCGGGTCGGAGTACTTGCGGGTGATGGTCACCACCTGGTGCTCACCCTGCTCGGAGAAGCACTCCACGCTGTACTGCACGCCCGGCAGGAACTTCTCGACGATCACTTGGATGGGCGGGTCGGTTCCGGCCGCCGGATCGTCCGCGGCCGGATCGGCGGTGGCCCGGTCGGCCGCCAGCACCGGCATGGTGATCAGGGTGGGAGCCGCTCCCTGGTCGCGGGTGATCCCCCGGGCCCGAGCCATCGCGGCCTCGATCTCGTCCGGCCCGGAGATCACCGACACGCCCGCGCTGGCCATGCCGCTGGCCGGCTTCACCACGCACGGATAGCCGTGGCTGGCGGCGAATTCCGTCAGCCCGGCCACATCGTGCACGACCGCCGAGGCGGTGGACTCGACCCCGGCCTCGGCCAGTCGTTGCCGCATGGCGTACTTGTCGTGCACCAGCCGGACCGTCTCCACCGAATGGGTGGGGATGCCCAGGGCCTGCCCGGCGGTCGCGGCCGGGACCTGACCCTGGTCTGAGAAGGTGCCGATCCGGGTCACCGGGTGGAGCTCGTGGACCAGCCGGGCGAAGGCGACCCACTCCTCCAGGGTGGCGCCGGCGGGCAACACGACGATCCGGGCCAGCTTCTCCGGCTCGTCGATCTTGGTCATCTGGTCCGGATCGCAGAGCACGCTGCAGCTGACCGTCTGACCGGTGGTGCGCGCCCAGGTCCGCAACCGGTCGGGAACGTAGTAACCGTTGCCGAAGATCAACACGTGCTCGGACATTGCCTGGGGCTCCTTCGGTACGGATTGCGGCGGCTCGGGCGGGGTGGTGACCTCCGCAGGTTATCGGGACGGGTCCGAGGTGATCGGCGGTGTGGGAGAAATCAGTGACGAGGACGAGGTCTTGCCGCAGCTTAACTGTCGACCCGCAACTGGCCGGTATTTTTCCACAGCCCATGTGCTTATCCACAAAGGCGAATCTTCCCCGCTTTCTGTCACCCGTGCCGCCTAGGGTCACTGGCATGTCCGACAGCATTGACGAATCCGCCGCCCCGGTGGCGACCCGCGCCGGGCCCGCCGAGCGGCTGGCCCGGTTGCTCAAGTTGCCGCCGGACGCCCGTCCCACCGACGAGCTCGCCTCGTTCGACCCGCACCAGTTGTCCGACGCTGCCCGGATCGACCTGCTCAGCTTGCTGGAACAGCAGAAGCACTGGCTGGACTCGTTGTAACAACGGGTGCTTGCCGAGATCGAGGCGGCTGACACCAGCGAACTCGGCCTGTCCCAGGAGGCTGTGTCGCTGGCCTTGACGGTGCCGGTGCGGACGGCCCAGGCCAGGCTGAAGAATGCCGGCCTGCTGGTACGCGAGCTGCCCGCCACCTTGGCGCTGCTGTGGAGCGGGCAGATCTCCTACCGGCACGCCGAGGTGATCTGCGAGCAGGCCTGGTCGGTGCCTGCTGGCCTGATAACTCCGTTCGAGGCGCTGGCAGTGGCTCGGGCGGCCGACCAGACCGTGAGCCAGCTGCGGCAGGCGGCGCGGCGGGCGGTCACCAGGATCGACCCGGGCGGTGCCGAACGGCGTCACCAGCAGGCGCTCACCGGTCGCAAGGTGGGCTTGCAGCCGGCCGAGGACGGCATGGTCCTGCTGCCCGTCCTGCTCGACGCGCCCCAGGGACAGCTGATCTTCACCCGGCTGACCGCGGCCGCGACGCTGCTGCCCGCCACCGACTGCCGGACGATGGACCAGAAGCGTGCCGACCTGCTGGTCGACGCGGTGCTGTCCGGGCTGCCGCACGACGCACTGCCCGAACTGCAGGGCCGCCGGCCGAGTATCCAGATCGTGGTATCTGCCGACACCCTGCTCGGGTTGGACGACGAGTCGGCCGACCTGGCCGGTTACGGTCCGATCACCGCCGAGACGGCCCGCCGCTACGCCGCCGACCAGTCAGGCACCTGGCGCCGGCTGCTCACCGATCCCGACACCGGCGCACTGCTCGACATCGGCCGGGACACCTACCGGCCGGCCCAGCGATTGCGGGACTTCGTGCAGGCTCGCGACGGCGTGTGCTGCTTCCCGACCTGCGGCCAGCCGGGTTACCGCTGCGAGTTCGCAGCACATCGTCGCGTTCTCCGACGGCGGGCAGACCTGCCGGTGCGGCGGTGCGCTGGCCTGCCGGCGGCACAACCTGTGCAAGTCCGGTACCGGATGGCAGTACCGCCGGCTGCCCGACGGCTCCTTCCGGTGGACCGACGACACCGGTCACCGCTACACCGGTCATCCGCCGGAGCGTTGGAATCGACGGCGAGCAACTGCTGCTGCCGGGGTAGCCGACGGTGGACCGACCAGGCATCCGGAGTCGATGCCGGCGGCGTCCCCATGAACGGTGTGGCCGCCGGGCGGGCAACAGAGAACCCGATACCTCGCCACAGACAGCAGGCTGGTCGGCTCGCGAGCGTCGCTGATGTTCAGCCACCCGACCCCTGACTCCGGACACGCAACCGGCTGCCAGGCCGCGATCGGAGGTGGCGGGCGAGCGCACGGGCTAACCTGCTGGGGTGCATCCTGACTCCCCTTCCGAGATCACGGCTACCGAGGCTGTCGACCGCCTGGCCAGCGACGCCGTGCTGCTGGACGTCCGCGAGCAGCACGAGTGGGACGCCGGCCATGCTCCGCAGGCACGCCACCTGGCCATGTCAGAGCTCTCCCAACGGCTCACCGAGATTCCGAACGACGTCCCGCTGATCTGCGTCTGCCACGGCGGTGGCCGGTCCTCACGGGTGGCGATGGCGCTGCACCAGGCCGGCTACAACGCCATCAACCTGCGCGGCGGGATGGTCGCCTGGCACGCGGCCGGTCTGCCGGTGGTCGACGACGCCGGCGCCCCCGGCACGGTGATCTGACCACCGCGACCCGGGCCGGCCGGTAAAGACGCATGCCCCGCACGGTGAAGGCCAACGCTCCGCACGGTGAAGGCTCACGCTCCGATGGTGAAGACCCGTGCCGGGCATGACTATCCCGGCACCATGAAGACCTATGCCGCGCTGCTGCGCGGGGTGAACGTCGGCAAGAACAAGCTGGCGATGGTCGACTTTCGCACGGTCCTGGCCGAACTCGGTGCCGGGAACGTGCGCACCTACCTGCAGAGCGGCAATGCCGTCTTCAGCCATCCCACTCCCGAGCCGGCTGAGCTGGCGCGGGCCATCGAGGAGGGACTGGCCGGCCTAGGCGTGACCTCCCGGGTGCTGCTGCGCACCGGCCAGCAACTGGCTGCCGTGCTGGCGGAAAACCCGTTCCTGGCACGGGAATCCGACCCGGTGAAGCTGCACGTCACGTTCCTGGCCGAACGGCCCGCGCCCGACCGGGTTCCGAGGTTGCAGGTGCCGGCCGGCGAGACGGCCACATTCCACCTCACCGGAACCGAGGTCTACCTGCACTGCCCGGACGGCTACGGCCGAACCAAGCTCAGCAACAGCTTCATCGAGTCACGGCTGGGCATCGCAGCCACCACCCGCAATTGGCGGACGGTCACCGCGCTGGCCGAGCTGACCGGCACCGACTGAGCAACTCCGGGCAGGACGGCTCCGGCTCCTCACCAGCTACCGAGCACCCGGCTGACGGCGATCTCCAGGACCACCCGGCGGGGGTTGGGCCGCGGCACCCGGTAGCGCTCGGCATACCGGCGCTCGGCATCAGCGACCGACTCGGCATCAGAGCGGACCACGGCCCGGCCCTCCAGCGTCGACCAGTGGCGGCCGTCCACCTGGCAGACCGCCACCGGGACGCCGGCCGCACCGGCGGCAAGCGCCCGCCGCGCCTTGTACGAGTCGCCGGAGGTGATCACCCGGGCCACCCCCGCCCCGGCGTCCAACGTCACTCCGACCGGTACCACGTGCACGGTGCCGTCCGGGCGCACCGTGCTCAGACTGGCCAGCCGGCGGTCGCTCCAGAACCGCAGGAACTCCGGCCCCCTGCCGGTCAGGTCCGCCGTCACCGCCCGCCTCCTTCCGGTGCCCGGCGCAGCAGCGGCGGCAGGAACGCCGCACCCGCCTGGTCGCCGCCGGCCGCCATCACATCGCCGGGGTTGGACATCGCGCAGGAGCGTAGCGACAGGCACCCGCAGCCGATGCAGGACTGCAGCCCGTCGCGCAGCGCCTGCAACGCATCGATCTGCTCGTCCAGGCGCTGGCGCCAGTTGCGCGAGATCCGGCCCCAGTCGGCCCGGGTGGGCGTGCGCAGCTCGGGCAGTTCGGCCAGCTCCACCCGGATCTCCTCCAGGCTCAGGCCGACATTGCGGGCCGCCCGGATGAAGGCCAGCCGGCGCAGCACGCCGCGCTCGAAGCGGCGCTGGCCGCCACCGGTCCGGGTGGCGGTGATCAGGCCCTCGCGCTCGTAGTACCGCAGCGCGGAGGCCGCGTAGCCGCTCCGCCGGGCCACCTCCGACACCGTCAGCAACTGCTTGGAATCCATCCCTCGATCCTACTTGACTTAAAGCGCACTTCAACTTCAAAGATGGAGCCACATCCCCTGGAACTGGAGGAAGAACAGATGCCTACCGCAGTGATCACCGGTGCCTCGGCCGGCCTCGGCCGCGCGTTGGCCACCGCCCTGGCCGAGCGCGGCTGGAACCTGGTGCTGGACGCCCGGCGTCCCGACCGGTTGCTCCGGCTGGCCGGCGAGCTCGGCCGCTCGACCCGGCTACACGCCATTCCCGGCGACGTCGGCGACCCCGACCACCGTCGCCAGCTGGCCAGTGCCGCGGCCGGATTCGGCCCGCTGGACCTGCTGGTCAACAACGCCAGCACCCTGGGGCCCAGCCCGCTCCCACCGCTGGCCGAACTCCCCGCCGAGCAGCTGGCGGCGATCCTGCACACCAACGTGGTGGCGCCGCTGGCCCTGGTCCAGCTCGCGCTGCCAGCCCTGACCGCGGCCGGCGGCACGGTGGTCAACGTGTCCTCCGACGCCGCGGTGGCCCACTATCCCGGCTGGGGCGGCTACGGCAGCGCCAAGGCGGCGCTGGATCACCTGACCGCCACGCTGGCCGAGGAGAACCCGCAGCTGCGCTGGTACAGCTTCGACCCGGGCGACATGCGCACCGAGATGCACCAGGCGGCCTTCCCCGGCGAGGACATCAGCGACCGGCCAGAGCCGGAAGCGGTGCTGCCCGCCCTGCTCCGGCTGATCGGCGAGCGCCCGCTCAGCGGCCGCTACACCTCCAGCGCGCCGGAGCTTGCCGCCCCCGCCGCCGGGCAGGCGGTGGCCTGATGACGCTGCCCGCCCAGGCCAACACCGCACCCAGCACCCGGTTCGACCTGCCGCCGAACCTGACCGCCACCGAGCCGCCCGAGCACCGCGGGCTCGGCCGAGACGGCGTCCGGCTGCTGGTCGCCGAAGCCGTACCAGGGCACGGCCACCCGGGCGAGGACGTCCGGCTGGTGCACAGCCGGTTCCGCGAGCTGGGCCGGCACCTGCGACCCGGTGACCTGGTGGTGGTCAACACCTCCCAGACCGTGGCCGGCGAGGTCGACGGGGTGCTGGCCGACACCGGCCGCCCGGTGGTGCTGCACGTGGCCACGCCGGCCGGCCCGCTGCCCGACGGCAGCTGGGTGCTGGAACTGCGCACCGCCCCGGACGCCGCCCGACCGCTGCTGGACGCCTGCCCCGGCACGGTGGTCCGGCTGGCCGAGGACGTCGCGGTCCGGCTGCTGGCGCCCTATCCGGAGCACGCCGGGCCCAGCCTCGGCGTCCGGCTGTGGCGGGCCGAGGTGTCCGGCAGCCGCGCGCTGCCGGACCTGCTGGCCCGGCACGGCCGGCCGATCAGCTACGGCTACCTGCACGGACGGTGGCCGCTGGCCGACTACCAGACCGTGTTCGGCCGGCATCCGGGCAGTGCCGAGATGCCCAGCGCCGGCCGGCCGTTCAGCCCCGAACTGGTGACCGACCTGGTCAGCCGGGGCATCGGGTTCGCACCGATCACCCTGCACACCGGGGTGTCCTCGCAGGAGGCCGGCGAACCGCCGCAGGCCGAACGCTTCGAGGTGCCGGCCGGCACCGCCCGGCTGGTCAACGCCACCCGGCTGGACGGCGGCCGGGTGATCGCGGTGGGCACCACGGTCACCCGCGCGCTGGAGTCGGCCGCCGACGCCGAGGGCTGGCTGAGCCCGGCCCGGGGCTGGACCGAGCTGGTCATCGGTCCGGACCATCCGGCCCGGGCGGTGACCGGGCTGATCACCGGCCTGCACAACCCGGACGCCTCGCACCTGTTGCTGGTCGAGTCGGTGGCCGGCGCCGAGCTCGCCCAGCGGGCCTACGACGCCGCGGTTTCGGCCGGTTACCTGTGGCACGAGTTCGGCGACTCCTGCCTGCTGCTGGGCAATCGGAACTAAACCCGCCGGCACACCGCGACCGCCCCCCGGCATCCGCGGGCCGCCCGCCGCCAGCCGGTACCGCCGCACCACCGGCTGGCGGCGGTGTGGCGCTCGCGCACTACCGTCGGCAGGCATGCACCCCGAAACCGACCGGCTGGCCGCGATCGCCGCGCGACTGCCCGGCGCCCTGATCGCGCTGGACTTCGACGGCACGCTGGCTCCGCTGGTCCGCGACCCCGCCACCTCGCGCCCGGTGCCCGGGGTCGTCGACATCCTGGCGGCCCTGGCCCGGGCCGGGGCACAGGTGGCGATCGTCACCGGCCGCAATGCCAGCACGGCGCTGGAACTGGGCGGCCTGCACGCGATCGAGCGCCTGGTGGTCAGCGGCCTGCACGGCGCCGAGACCTGGCGGGACGGCCGGCTGCACACCGGCGAGGAACCGCCGGGCCTGGCGGTGCTGCGCACCAGCCTGCCGCCGCTGCTGCGCAGCACCGACGACAAGGTCTGGCTCGAGGACAAGCGGCTGTCGCTGGTGGTGCACACCCGGCAGGCCGCCGACCCGGACACCGCACTCGCCGAGCTGGCCGAGCGGCTGCCCCCGCTGGTGGCCGAGCAGGGCCTGGAGATCCACCCGGGCAAGCAGGTGCTCGAGATCCGGATCCCCGGCCCGTCCAAGGCCACCGCGCTGCAGGAGTTGCTCACTACCGGCACCTCGGCGGCGCTGTTCGCCGGCGACGACCTCGGGGACCTGCCGGCGCTCGGAGCGGTGGCGGCCTGGGCGGCGGCCACCGGGCGGCCGAGCCTTACGGTGGCCGTCGGCGAGCTGCCCGAGCTCCGCCGGACGGCCGACATCGCAGTGGCCTCCCCCGCCGAGCTCGCCAGGCTGCTGGCCCGGCTGCTGGCCGCGGCCGGCTGAGCCACCCGACCAACCTGGCACCAGTCCTTCAGACTCGCCCGGACGCCCCCTGCCATACCGGCCGGGTTCCGGATGATCGAATGGCCCCATGACAGCGCCCGGACAACCCGCTCCCGGACAACCCGCTGGTCCTGGCCGCCCCCGTGGCGACGGGCGCATCGTGGTGGACAACCTGACCAAGGTCTTCGGCACCCAGCGCGCGGTGGACTCCCTCAGCTTCACCGTCGAACCGGGGTCGGTGACCGGCTTCCTCGGCCCGAACGGCGCGGGCAAGACCACCACCCTGCGGATGCTGCTCGGCCTGGTCCGACCGACCTCGGGCACCGCGACGGTGAACGGGGTGAACTACGAGTCGCTGCCCCGGCCCCTGCAGACGGTGGGGGCCGCCCTGGAGGCGGCCAGCTTCCACCCGGCCCACACCGGCCTGCAGCACCTGAAGATCTACTGCGCGGCCGCCGGCCTGCCCGCCCGGCGGGCGCACGAGGTCCTGGAGCTGGTGGGCTTGAGCCAGGCGGCCAAGAAGAAGACCAAGGGCTACTCGATGGGCATGCGGCAGCGGCTGGGCCTGGCCGGCACGCTGCTGGGCGATCCCCGGGTGCTGATCCTGGACGAACCGGCCAACGGCCTGGACCCCGAAGGCATCCGCTGGCTGCGCGGCTTCTTCCGGCACCTGGCCAGCGAGGGCCGCACCGTCCTGGTGTCGAGCCACCAGCTGTCGGAGGTGCAGGAGGTGGCCGACCGCGCGGTGATCCTCAACCGGGGCAAGCTGGTCCGGGCCGGCACCCTCGGCGAGCTGTCGGCCGGCACCGCCGTCACGGTGGTGCGCGGGCCGGCGCTGGGCCCGCTGCAGCAGGCGCTGGCCGGCGCCGGCTTCGGCGGCACCACCGAGCCCGACGGCTCGCTCCGGGTCCGCACCGACCAGCTCGCCCAGGTCGGCCACCTGGCCTTCGTGCACAACGTCGAGTTGCACGAGCTCCGGGTGGAGGAATTCGACCTCGAGCGGCTGTTCTTCAGCCTCACCGAGGGCGAGCACCGGGGCGCAGACCTGGACCCGCCCGGGTACTCCCCACCCCCGTTCCGGCCCAACCAGCAGGACGGTGGCCTCCGATGATCAATCTGGTCCGCTCGGAGATCCTCAAGATCCGCAGCACCCAGGTGTGGTTCTGGATGCTGCTGCTGTCCTCCGCCTTCACCGCCCTGGGCACCATCGTCACCGTGGTCAACGCGGTCAACGACCACGACAACGGCGCCCCCGTCGACTACTACGCGGTCTTCACCCAGTCCCAGGGCGCGGGGGTCGCGCTGCTGGTGCTGGGCCTGCTGGGCCTGACCACCGAGTTCCGGCACAAGACGATCACCCCGACGCTGCTCGCGACCCCGAACCGGTGGCTGCTGCTGGCCGGCAAGGCCGCCTCCTACGCCGTCTTCGCGATCATCTATGCCCTGATCTGCGTGGTGCTCAACTTCGCGATCGCGATCATCTGGCTGTCGGCCGAAGGGGTGCCGCTGGACTACGGCGACGGCGTGGCCGGCGGGGTCGGAAAGGCCTTCGTCACGCTGGTGCTGACCGGCATGTTCGGGCTCGGGCTGGGCGCGCTGCTGCGCAACCAGGCCGCCGCGATGGTGTTCGGGATCGTGTACTTCTTCATCCTCGACAACGTGCTCAACTACGTGCCCTGGGTCCGCAAGGGCTATGCCTACACCCCCGGCGGCGCCATCAAGGCCTTCAACGCCAACGGCACTGTGGAGGGCATGCCACACGATGTCCACCTGCTGGCCCCCGCGGCCGGCGGGGTGCTGTTCGTGATCTGGTCGCTGGCGCTGCTGGTCATCGGCGGCCGGCTGAGCCTGAGCCGCGATATCAGCTGACCGGTCCGGCTGTGGCTGGGCGATGTGAGCAAGCGCACCGATTTACGCCGGCCGAACGGGCCGCCACGCTGCCAGGTGCCGAGCTCCGCGCGTAGGCTTGTCCTCCGGGGTCCCGGCCTGGCCGGTGGGCGGTAGCTGCCGTCCCGGTGGCCGCTTCCCGCAGCAGGCGTACGCACACTCCTGAGAAGGTGGCCGACGACGTGACCGCGCAGTCCTCGACTGGCAGTGAATCAACCCGCCCCGACTTCGGCGCGAACGAGTGGCTGGTCGAGGAGATGTACGAGCGCTACCTGGCCGATCCGTCGGCTGTGGACGCGGCCTGGCACGACTTCTTCGCCGACTACCGGCCCGCCGCCGGCCCGGCCGGCTCGGTGCGGCATGCGCCGCCCGGCACGTCCTACGACGACCTGGACGCCGACGCTGAGGAGGTTGGCGCCGGCATGTCCGACACGGGCGCCAGCCAGCCAGCCCCGGCTACCGCCGATGGCAGGCATCAGGCCAGCGACCAGACTGCCCAGAGCGGCACAGGGCATAGCGGCACAGATCAAAGTGGCACCGGCCCAAGCGGCACAGGGCCGAGCGCCGCTGGCCAAAGCGGCACAGGCCAAAGCGGCACAGGCCAAAGTGGCACAAGCCCAAGCGCCGCTGCGCAGAACGGATCAGCCCCGACCGGCACGACCCAGAGCGACCCGCCGCCGAGCCGCGCGACCGAGCGCCCGGCCGCCGAGGCGCCGAGCACGCCACCGGCCAGGCCCGCTGCCAGCGCCCCAGCAGCCCCGCCGGCCGCCAAGCCGTCCTGGACCCAGCCCACCGTCGCGCCGCTCGCCGCGGCCGAGGCGCACGTCACCGTGCTGCGGGGCGCGCCGGCCAAGGTCGTCACGAACATGCAGGCCTCGCTGGAGATCCCGACCGCCACCAGCGTCCGGGCGGTGCCGGCGAAGCTGCTCGGCGACAACCGGATCATCATCAACAACCATCTGCGCCGGGCTCGCGGCGGCAAGGTGAGCTTCACCCACCTGATCGGGTACGCCGTGGTGCGCGCGCTACGCGACTTCCCGGAGATGAACAACTTCTTCGCGCTCAACGCCGAGGGCAAGCCGGTGATGGTGCAGCCCGAGCACGTCAACCTGGGCCTGGCGATCGACCTGCCGGGCAAGGACGGCGGCCGCTCGCTGGTGGTGGCCTCGATCAAGTCCGCCGAGACGATGGACTTCGCCAGCTTCTGGGGCGCGTACGAAGACATCATCCGCCGGGCCCGGTCCGGCAAGCTCGCCGCCGACGACTTCGCCGGCACCACCGTCAGCCTGACCAATCCCGGCACCATCGGCACAAACCACTCGGTCCCGCGGCTGATGCAGGGGCAGGGCACGATCATCGGCGTCGGCGCGATGGAGTACCCCGCCGAGTTCAGCGGCATGAATCCCGATGCCCTGAACGACATGGGCATCTCGCGCACGATGACCCTGACTTCCACCTATGACCACCGGATCATCCAGGGCGCGCAGTCGGGCGAGTTCCTGCGCCGGGTGCACCAGCTGCTGCTCGGCGAGGACAACTTCTACTACGACATCTTCGCCTCGCTGCGGATCCCGTACGAGCCGGCCGTCTGGCTGACCGATCGGGAATTCAGCCACGAGGGCCAGATCGACAAGGCCGCCCGGGTCATCGAGCTGATCAACGCCTACCGGTCCTCGGGCCACCTGATGGCCGACACCGACCCGCTGGAGTTCAAGATCCGGACCCACCCGGACCTCGACATCACCAAGCACGGCCTGACGCTG
>NZ_DATINC010000159.1:0-13025 GCF_035474675.1 Jatrophihabitans sp.
CGCCCGGGCGTTCGTCAACCGGCCGCTGGTGCTGCTGGCCGACGAGCCGACCGGAAACCTCGACCCGGACACCAGCCAGGGCATCATGGGCCTGCTGGAGCGGATCAACCGCAAGGGCACCACGGTGGTGATGGCCACCCATGACAACAACATCGTCGACGCCATGCGGCGGCGGGTGATCGAGCTGGAGCTCGGCCACGTCGTCCGCGACCAGAACCGCGGCGTCTACGGCATCGGCCGGTGAGGCTCATCCTGCCCCGCCCGTCCCAGCCGCTGCGCCAAACCCGAACGGAGTGCACCCGCCATGCGTGCTAGCTATCTCATGTCCGGAGTCGCGACCGGGCTGCGGCGCAACGCCAGCATGACCATCGCGCTGGTGCTGTCCACCGCGATCGCGCTGTTCTTCCTGGGCGGGGCGCTGCTGATCAACAAGGAGATCTCCAAGACCCAGGAGGCGTACAAGGACAAGATCAACGTCTCGATCTACCTGTGCACCGAGACCTCCAACCAGAGTCCCGGCTCGCCCTGCAAGCACAAGGTGACCGACGCCGAACGGCTGGCGCTGCAGGCCAAGCTGAACAACGACCCGCAGATCACCAGCGTGCAGTACCTCAACGAGGAGCAGGCCACCCAGATCGCCAAGCAGCGGCTCGGCGCGAAGGTGGTCGACGAGGCCGGCCCCGGTGCGATCCCGTCGTCGTTCACCATCAAGCTGCGCGACCTCAAGGCCGACTACCAGCCGGTGGCGGCCCGCTACGCGGGAGTCGCCGGCGTCGAGCAGATCCAGAACCAGGACGTCAGCCTCAAGACCATGCTGCGGCTGTTCGACACCGGCCGGGTCGGCTCGTTCGTGATGTTCTTCGTGGTGCTGATCTGCGCGCTGCTGCAGATGGCCAACACCATCCAGACCGCGGCCCAGCAGCGGCGCAACGAGACCGGCATCATGCGGCTGGTCGGGGCGTCGCGGTGGATGACCCAGCTGCCGTTCGTGATCGAGGCGATGCTGGCCGCGGTGGTCGGCGCGGTGCTGGCGATGGTGGGCAACTGGGTGGCCAAGGTGGTCTTCCTCGACGGCCTGCTCGGTGACCAGGTGCGCTCGAAGATCCTGCAACCGATCTCGGGCAACGACATCATCCTGGCCGGCGGCGTCGGCCTGATCGCCGGGGTGATCCTGGCCGCGCTGACTGCCTGGCTGACGTTGCGGCTCTACGTCCGGCTGTAGTTTCTTCGGTATGGCTAGTGCAGTCGCGGGATCGTCGAACCGCCCGGTCCGCAAGATCATCGCCCAGAACAAGAAGGCCCGGCACGACTACGAGCTCGTGGACACCTACGAGTGCGGCATCGTGCTGATGGGCACCGAGGTCAAGTCGCTGCGGCTGGGCCGGGCCTCGCTGGTCGACGGGTTCGCCACCATCGACGACGGCGAGGTGTACCTGCACAACGTGCACATTCCCGAGTACGCCTTCGGGTCCTGGACCAACCACACCCCGCGCCGGGTGCGCAAGCTGCTGCTGCACAAGGGCGAGATCCTGCGGCTGATCGGCAAGACCAAGGAGTCCGGGCTGACCCTGGTGCCGCTGTCGCTGTACTTCACCGAGGGCAAGGTCAAGGTGGAGCTCGCCCTGGCCCGGGGCAAGAAGACCTACGACAAGCGCCAGGACCTGGCCAAGCGGGACGCCGCCCGGGAGATCAGCCGGGTGCTGGGACGGCGGGCCAAGGGCCGCACCGACTGATGGGTGCGGCCGGCGGTGCTGGCAGCCGGGCCGCTGCCGGCCGGCCCGGCGAGCTGACCGACGCCGAGGTGCCGGACGTCTGGCGCTCGCTCGGCCTGCCGGGGCTGGCCGACATCCACGTGCACTTCCTCCCGCCGGGCATGCTGGCCAAGGTCTGGCAGTACTTCGACCGGGCCGAGCAGAACTACGGCATGGCCTGGCCGATCTGCTACCGCACCGGTGAGGACGACCGGATCGCCACCCTGGCCGCGCTCGGGGTTCGGCGGTTCCCGACCCTGTGCTACCCGCACAAGCCGGGGATGGCGGCCTGGCTGAACGACTGGTGTGCCGAGTTCGCCGCCGGCCACCCGCAGGCGGTGCACAGTGCCACGTTCTTCGCCGAGCCCGGCGTTGCCGGCTACGTCCGGCAGGCGCTGGAGGCCGGCGCCCGGGTGTTCAAGGTGCACGTCCAGGTGGGTGGCTTCGACCCGAGCGACGAGGTGCTGGACGCCGCCTGGGGGCTGCTCGACGAGGCCGGCGTCCCGGTGGTGGTGCACTGCGGGTCCGGCCCGCTGCCCGGTGCGCACACCGGCCCCGGGCCGATCGGCGAGGTGCTGCGCCGGCATCCGGACCTTCCCCTGGTGATCGCGCATGCCGGCGCGCCGGAGTACGCCGAGCACCTGGAGCTGGCTCGCCGCTACCGGCGGGTGCGGCTGGACACCACCATGGTCGCCACCCCGTACCTGGACCGGATCGCGCCGGTGCCGGCCGAGGTGCTGGCCGGTTACCGCGACCTGGGCGACCGGATCGTGCTGGGCAGCGACTTTCCCAACATTCCCTACCGTTACGCCCGGCAGGTCCAGTCGTTGCTGGAGTGGAACTTCGGCGATGATTGGCTGCGGCAGGTGCTGTGGCACAACGGCGCGACGTTGATGGGGTTGTGAGGTGGACGTGTCGGCGGTGGCAACCACGGACTGGCGGCCGTTGAGCGTCGAGACGGTGGGGGACTGGGCCGAGCTCACCAACCTGCTGGCGGTCGCGGACGGCACCGAGGAGTTCTACGACGCGATGGCGCTGGCCGAGGAACTGCACGAGCCCGGCGTCGACCCGCGGCTGGACACCGTGGCGGCCTGGCGGGACGGCACGCTGGTCGGGTTCGGGCAGCTGCGGGTGAGCTCGGGGCTGTTCGAGGGCCGGGTCCGCGCCGAGATCATCGGCGGGGTCCGTCCGGACCAGCGCGGCCAAGGCCTGGGCACCGAGATCATGAACCGGATGGAGGCCCGCGCGCTGGAGCTGGCAGGCCAGCGGCACCCCGGCGTGCCGGTGCAGCTGCGGGTGTCCGGCGGCATCGAGGGCGCCTCGGTCCGGCCGATGCTGGAGCGGCGCGGGTATTCGATCGTGCGCTACTACCACGAGATGGCCCGCCCGATTCCCGGCGTGCTGCCCGAGCCGCCGAAGCTGCCGGTCCAGCGGTACTCCGCCGAGCTGGCCGAGGAGGTGCGGCTGGCCCACAACGACGCCTTCAGCACCCACTGGGGCTCGATCCCGGTGACGGCCGAGCACTGGCAGAACATGCTCACCTCCCGGACGTTCCGGCCGGACTGCTCCTACCTCAGCGTGAACCCCGACGGCCGGGTGCTGGCCTACGTGCTGATCTGCCAGTGGGTGGCGGGGGAGGCCTGGGTGCACCTGGTCGGCACCCGGCAGCAGGCCCGCGGTGCCGGGCTCGCCCGGGCCTGCCTGGCCGCGTCGGTGCGGGCGATGGCCGAGCAGGGCTTCGCGGTGGCCGGCCTCGGCGTCGACTCGGAGAACTCCTCCGGCGCCGGTGCGCTGTACGCGTCGCTGGGCTTCGAGGTGCAGCGGGTGCTCGCGCACTACGGCCGGGTGGAACCGGCCGGCTGAGAGTGTTGCTTCGGCGGGTCAGGAACCGGTGCTGGCCCGCGCCTGCTCGGCGGTGTTGGCCGCGATCCGGCGCTGGTCGGCCACCAGGATCCCGTAGGTGAAGGCGTTCTGGCCCTCGTCGGAGACCTGGTCGGCGATCCGGCGGAGCTGCTCGGTGGCAACCACCGCGTCCTGGTGCTCGCCGAGCAGCGTCTGCAGCCGGGACGCCCGCTTGGCCACCTTGCTGCCCTTCTTGCCCAGCAC
Organism: Jatrophihabitans sp.; assembly: GCF_035474675.1. Classification (GTDB taxonomy): domain Bacteria; phylum Actinomycetota; class Actinomycetes; order Mycobacteriales; family Jatrophihabitantaceae; genus Jatrophihabitans_A. The sequence goes on from NZ_DATINC010000159.1 coordinate 3,858, forward strand.
CGGGGCGGCTGCCTCGGCCGCGTACCGGGCTCGCTTGCCGGCCTTGCGGGCCTGGTGCAGCAGCTCGTCGGGGTTGTGGGCGTCGGCCGCGCGCTTCATCCGCTTGGCGAGCTTCTGCTCGGCGGCGGCCACGTAGCCGGCCAGCACGCTGGGCGGCCCATCAGCCTCCGGGGTGAAGGGCGGCTGCTCCCGCCAGCGCGCCAGGTCCTGCACCAGCACCTGGTAACGCTGGTCGTGCAGGGTGGCCAGCAGCGCGGCGGCGTGCTGGCGGAGCTCGGTGAGCAGCACTTCGTCGATCCGCTCGGCGACCGGGCCGACGACCAGGTAGGCGGGCAGGTCGTCGACCGCGCGGGCCAGCCGGTTGCGCAGTACCTCGCAGTCACGCACCTCGCCGAGCTCGCCGGCGAACCAGGCCAGCTCGTTCTGCAGGCGGCTGGCTGCCTCGGCGTCGAACAGCGGTGCGAAGATCCGCAGGGCGGCCCGCAGCCGGCGGGTGGCCACCCGGGCCTGGTGGACCGCCTCGTGCGGCTGGCTGGTGGCGCTCGCCTCGAACGGCCGGTCCTGGATGGCGAAGTGGCCGGCGGTCAGCGCGTCGCACTGGATGCGCAGGTAGCGGGTCAGCACGCCACCTGCGGTGCTGGTGTCGAAGGCGTCCGGCCGGCCGAGCGCTCGGCGCAGCTTCGAGGTGGCGTGCGAGGGATAGGCGCCGCGCTTGACCAGCAGGCCGGCGGTCCGCTCCAGGTCGGCGGCACTGCCGCCCGGGCCGAGCTCCACCTCCAGCTCCCGCCAGCGAGACACCGCGACGTGCGCGCCCTCGGAGCTGGCGCGCACCTCGTCGTCGGCCAGCTCGAACACCAGGTCACCGTCGGAGTCGCTGACCTGGTGGCGGGCCCGGGTGGTGCGCAGGGTGACGCTGGGCAGCAGCTCCGCACCGCCGGTGAAGGGCCGGATCAGGCGGTGCAGCTCGTCCGGGGGCTGCTCGTTGCCGGCCAGCGGCCAGTGCAGCTCGGTGCGGAAGCCCGCGCCGGGCACCTTGAGATGCCAGCCGGTGTCGTCGTCGCCGGAGCGCCGGCGCAGGCTGAGCCCGGAGCGCAGCAGGTCCTGCTCGGCGGTGTCGTAGTAGGTGCTGTCCAGCTGGACGATGCGGCTCTCGATGCCGGAGCCGGGCTTGGCGAAGTCGGCCGGGTCGCCCAGCACGAAGTCCGGGGCGACGTCGAACTTGGTCTCGATCTCGCGAGAAGTGTCGGCCACCAGCTAGTTCTACCGCCTGGTGGGCGGGCGCATACCACTTCTTGTGTAACTGCTGGGTGGCATCGGCGAGGCAGTTGGCCGGATCGAGGACGTGGGCGGCGGCCGTCCATGGCAGAATGGATCGCGCCGGCCGCGGGTTCGCGGTCGGAACTCGACGGGCGGGCATATCCGTCCAGAAGGGGGTGAATGGTCTCGACTTCGTACGTTGAGATGAGGAGAAGCGGGCCGAGGACCGCATTGCTGACCTCGTTAAAAAAGCGATGCAACCAAAAATAAGCGCCGATTCCAATCGCGCTGACTTCGTTCTCGCTGCCTAAGTAGCGGAACGGGTCTGTCAGCCCGGGTTCGTCACCGGCCCGGATGCTGGCATCAGCTAGGTGGCTCACCGTCCTGGCCGGTCGCGGGGCAGGACGGGACAACTCACAGCGACTGGGCCTGTCACACCGACTCGTGTGCATGATCGGTGGGGCCGAGTAGAGGCGAAGCACACTGCGCCCGGAGAAGACCCATCAACACGACGAAGGACCCGGGTTCGATTCCCGGCACCTCCACCATGACACGCTTATTCCAACCACGGTCCGAATAGATGCCGGCCAAGGTCGGCCGGGCGTTTTGATTGGTTGCCACACGCTGGGGACAGACCCGACTTTCGACCCCCGCGGTGCGGCACTGTCCGGCGGACCGTGACCCTGCAGGGCGGCAACCGGTCCACCACCGATACCGCCTGACCACCGTCAACTGCCAGGCGTAGCGTTCAGGGACTGGATGCGGGCACCAGCTGCCAATAGGCAAGAGCGCCGTCTGTGCCCGGCACGACGGTGGCCGGCTCGGGGAGCGCCGCCATGCTCTCGACGAGGTAGCGCAGCCAGTCCGCCACTCGTGGATCGGTGGCCGCCAGGGGGTCCACCGAACCGTCGGGTCCGATCCAGCATGGGTACATTCCCACCGACTCGACCCCGCCCGCCGTCAGGTCGCACCGTCCGACCACGGTGAACCGGGAGTCCGGATGAAACGGCAGGAGCGGATAGTCGGCTCGCGGGTAGATGCCGTAGTCACCGAACAGTGTCTGGCAGGCGGCCTCGTCGGAGTAGGAAACCTCCTCGGTTTCGGCTGCCAGATCCTCGGCCAACCGCGGTAGGTCGCACGCGACGTGCCCCAAGCCGAAGAAGACCGGGGTCGCGCCGATGAAGCTCGTTCCGCGGACGGTGTGCTGATGATGGCCCAGCACCAGGTCCGCGCCGGCCTCGGCAAGCAGCTGGGCGGCCTGCGGCTCGTGGTCGGTCAGGCCATGCCGCTTGGTCACATCGCCCCAGTGGATGCTGGCCACCACCACGTCGGCATGCTCGCGCGCCGCCGAGATCGCCGCCTCCAGCACGCTCGAGTCGTTCTCGTCGATCGCGGTGATCACCCTCGGCTGCATGCCGGGGTTCCACTCGTCCGGCGTCGGGTTGAGGTAGAAGGTGTAGGCCCGTAACGGCAACAGCCCGGCAACGCCCGGCCGGGCTTCGTATCCGACCGGGAATACCGATGACGCCGCGATGACCGCGACTCGCAGGCCACCGGCCGCCAGCACGGCCGGTTCAGCCGCAGCGACCAGGTTCTCACCCGCTCCGGCCGTCCGGATGCCCAGCTCGGTCAGCCGGGTCAGGGTCTGCCGAAGCCCTTCATGGCCGCCGTCCACGATGTGATTGTTCGCCACCGACATCACCGAGAAGCCGAGTTCGGCCAGCCACCCGAGCTGGGTCGGTGCCGCGATCTGGGGACCGCGGGCATGCGGCGATCGTTGCGAGCTGTCGGAGTAGTTCCCCTCGCAGTTGCCGAACACGATGTCACCGGTGGCGAGCAGCTCCCGAAGTCCCGACAGGTCGCCCATGCCGGCCGGCCGGTCGAAGAAGACATCGCCGACGCAGAGCAGGCGCACCGGATCGCCGGTCATCGGATCGGTTCGGCCACGGGGGCGGGGTGCGCCCTGCCGACGCGGTCGAGGATGAACGCGAGCACCTCGGCCTCGTCGTACCAGTCCTCGTAGACGTCCGAATGACCCAGATGGCCGCTGGCATCCTCTTTCAGGTACACCGGCCGGCCGGAGGTGGAATGAGCCCGGACGGCTTCGCTGTAGCGCCTCGGCTCCTCCGCCGAGACCCTGGCATCGGCCAGTCCCGCCGTGATCAGCATGGCCGGGTAGGCGGCACGGACCACGTTGTCCACCGGTGACCAGCTGGCGATCTGCGCCCGTGCCTGCTCATCGAGCAGGGGGTTGCCCCACTCGGCCCACTCCAGCTCGGTGAGGGCAGCCGCCGGGTCGGACAGGGTTCGCAAGCAGTCGACGAAGGGCACCTCGAGCACCGCGGCTGCGAACAGTTCCGGCACCCGGTTCAGCGCGGCTCCGACCACTGCCGCCCCGGCGCTGCGGCTGCGCGCCACCAAGGTGTCGGCAGTTGCCCAACCCTCGTCCACCAGGTGCCTGGCGCAGGCCAGATAATCCTCGATCGCATGGAGCTTGCCGCCCTGCCGGCCGGCGTCATGCCAGGGCTCGCCGAGATCGCCGCCACCTCGCACGTGCGCCAGCGCGAATGCCACCCCGCGCTCCAGCAGGGACAGCCGGAAGGGCGAATAGCCCGGGTCCAGCGCTACTCCGTAGGCGCCGTAGCCGTACAGCACGGTGGGCCACGGCGCCGGCCGGTCCGCCGGGCCCAACAAGGTCAGCGGTACCTCGACCCCGTCGGCCGAGCGCGCTCGTAGCCGGATGACCCGCATCACCGGCGTGCCGGCCGGCGGCGGAGCCGCATCGATCGGTTGCGCCGAACGATCGGCAGCCGAGATCCGGTACAGCCGGGCGGGCGACTGCCAGCTCTCCCGGACCACGAGGGCCTCGGTGCCGGCCGGATCGAAGCCGGGCACGAAGGACAGGGCGGCCAGCCCATCGTCGGAGCCGAAACGGACGTCGACCGGATCGCCGATGCCGGCTCCGGCGGTCACCGTCTTGAGCCGCTGGCCGCCGCCCTGCCGTTCCACGATCAGCGCCGCCCCCGAGACGGCCACCACCTCTTCCCACTGGGCAGCCGGGGCAGCGCTACAGCGCAGCTGCCACTCGCCGCCGGCGCGGCGCACCAGCAGGCGGTCCGAGCGACCGGGAGAGGCATGCAGCAACCAGTCATGCCCCATCGCGGTGTCGAACTGGACCCGGTCGCCCGGTTCGAAGTTTTCCACCGGGATCGGCGCGGTGGCCTGCGGGGGCAGGAGCAGCAGGTGGTTGCCGGCATGGCTCTCCCGGCTGATGACCACGGTCCGGCCGTCCGAGGCCTGGTTGAGATCGAAGTATTCTGCTGCGCCGGCCCGGCAGAGCACCCGGTAGCCGTGCCCGGCAGCCGATATCTGTGCCACCGTCGAGGGCATCAGCGCCTCGTCCGGTTCGGTGAAGACCAAGTCCCGACCGTGCCAGCCGACGGCCGAGCTCACCGCCGAGCGCACGGTACGAGCACCCGACGGGGCGTCCAGCTCGACCACTCGCAGCTGGTACCGGTCGCTGCCGTCCACGTCGACGGTGTAGGCCAGCAGCCGCCCGTCCTCGGACACGGCCACGCTGCCCAGCAGGAATTCCCGGCCCTCGGCCGGGTGGTCGGCGAAGTCGAGCACCCGGTGCGCCCCGTCCGAGGTGTGCAGCAGCAACTCCGGTGTCGAGGCGTCCGGTTCCTCCCACAGTTCGTAGCGTCCGCGGGCGGTCGTGAAGGCGGCCAACAGCTGGCCGGGAGCCTCGGCGGCCCGGCCGGCGAACTCGGCAACGAGGGTCTCCCGCAGCGGGGACAGTTCGGCCAGCCGGCGCTGCCAGCTGGTCATGGGCCGGCTACTGCCGCATCGGCATCGCTGATCTCAACGTCCGCGCCGGCCCGGGTGCTCAACGCCGAACCGGTGAAGTCGACCGCGGCAGCTATCAGCCCACCCGCCACCAGGATGGTGCGCGCGGACAGCCGGGCGGTCAGCCCGCCCACCATCGAGACCGAGATCGGTTCCAGGCCGAATGAGGTGGCCCGCGCGATGCTGTTCACCCGCCCCAGGTAGTTGGCCGGTGGGATGGTCTGCAGCAACGTCCGGTAGAACGTCGCCGCCGGTCCGGCGAACAGGCCGCTGAGCAGGTAGGCCGCGCATCCGGTGGCCAGGTTCGGCATCACGCCGACCGCTCCCAGCATGAGGTCGCTGACCATGAACAGCAGGAAGATCTGCCGCTGCGACGTCTTCCACCGCTCGGGCAGCCTGCTGCACCCCAACGTGCCCACCACCAGCCCGACGCCGAGGCTGGCGCTCAGGGCGCCCAAGCCCTGCGGGCCCGAGTGCAGCACGTTCTTGGCGAACACCGGCACGGCCACCGCCATGAGGCCGAGCACGAACAGGTTGGCCAGCGCGAAGCCGGGCAGCAGGACACGCAGCTGGACGTCCCGCATCACGTACCGCAGGCCCCCGCGCAGGTCGGCGAGCACACTGCCTCGCTCCTCCTCGCTCGGTGCCCGGACCGCCGGGACCAACACCATCAATGCCGCGCTGATCAGGTAGAGCGCGGCCGAGACCAGCAAGGTCCGGTAGGTGCCGATGGCGGCGACCAAGCCACCTCCGACCGCGGGGCCGGCCGCGAGCGTGGCCCATTCCCGCATGCCGTTCCAGCGATTGGCATTCACCAGCTGCAGCGGGTTCAGATAGCTCGGCAACATGGTGGCTGACACCGGCAGCCGGACCGCGTCCAGCACGCCGAGGCCGATGGCCACGCTGATCCAGGCGTAGAAGTTCCCGGAACTGGTCACCACCGCCGCGAGCACCGTGAGCGCGCAGAGCAGGCACCCCACCACCGCGGTCAGCGAACGCTTGTCCGAGCGGTCGACCAGCACGCCGCCGAACAGCAACAGCACCCCTCGGGGGATGGCCCACGCCGCGAGCACCAGACCGAGGCGAGCACTGCCGAACTCGTGCAGGGCAGCCCAGGTGATCGCCATGATCAGGAACTGCTCGCAGGTATCGGTACAGGTCTGGGACCAGATCACCGCCTGATATACCCGATGCCGGCGCAGCGGAATGGTCGGAAGTTCGGCGCTCTCGGGCAGATCGATCACCCTTCCCGTCAGGCTGGGTACGTCATTCCCACGGCTGGCACGGCGCCACACACCCGGCAGTCGGGCCGTCGTTCGAAATCATGCCACTGCTGGGCGAAGGTAACGAAATCTACCTCCAGCAGCCGGTGCGAGGCCAGAATCTCGCCCATGAAGTCGAGGCGGTGGCGCAGCATCTCGTAGGAGAGGAAGTACGCCAGAAACATGCAGGGCGGCCCCATCGCGGCGTTACGGGCATTGATGTGATTTTCCCGGATATAGTCCAGCGGCTCTTGCAGTTCGGGTGCGAGCGCAATTTCTGAGTCGATCCGGCACTGATAACAAGGACCTTTGCCGGGCACCACGGTATAGGCGGTTCCGACCCGGGCGCTCACACTTGCGGCGGCGTACGGAACAGAACTCTGGACGCATACTTCATTGACCCAGAAATCGATCAAACCGTTCGGTTTGTCCGCAAGGCAGAACACGAAGTCGGGTCTGGCCTGGTCGACAGCCTCGCGGACATCTTCTAGACACGTCAGTCGCCGGTCGGAAACCTCGAATTCGATATCCGGATTGAAACTCCGTATCCGCTGCCGAGCAGCGTCGGCCTTGCGCTGTCCGATCACATCGGTGGAGTAGAGGACCTGGCGGTTCAGGTTGCTCAGCTCCACCCGATCGAAGTCGACGGCGAAGATATGACCGATGCCGAGTTCGGCCAGGGCCATGCAGACGTTGGAACCGATACCGCCCAGGCCCAAGAGCAGCACCCGGGTATCTTTCAGCTTCGACTGAGGGGTGAAACAGCTCTCGCCAGGTGCCACGACGGTACGGAAGAAGTCGAGATTCGGCGCGTACCGCTTGAGATCGCTGCCGCTCAGGTTGTCGGGCGGCACCTCGGCGGCATCCTCCAGGAAACCTCCGGCCAGTAGTTGTCGCAGGGCGTCCAGCACCTCGTCCGGATCGAGTGACTCGGTGAGCTGGCCCTGCAGTTCGGATACCGACCGGGTGCCGTCCAGTATCCGCACCAGCGCGGCGTAGCTGCCGTCGGGATCGACGATCTCGTCCGCATATGACGGGCCCGAGCCCAGCCGGATCCGCTCGTTGAGGTACAGCACGTCGTAGATCGTCTTCAGCCGCGGCAGGGTGGGTAACGGAACTGCGGACATTTATGCCTCCGGCAGATTATGCGGGACACATTTCAGCACGAGAATGGAAATATCGACATGCACTGATGTCCTCCGCGCACAGCGGGGAGGACATCAGCGTGCTGGGGCTCAGCGCGTGCTATTGCCCGACTTGAGAACCACGACCTTGCGGATCTTCATGCTCTTCTGCATGCCACTCACCTCCTCTGCCTTTCTGCGATATCCGGCACTCGTTCGATAAGCCGAGAGGTGTCCAGAATGCGCTGTTATAGAATAAAGTCAAGATTTCCTAGAAAGAACTTTTTACAACCTTTACCGCCGTAGCCGGCGAACCTCTTTCGAAGGACGTACGGGTGCGCCCGTGCCGCCCCGTCACGTCCGCCGCCGACTGGTGCCACTGACCGGTTACAACTGGGGGCTGACTTTCGGCGGTTCGCCGGTTAGGGTGCACAAGGTCACATCTCCCTCTCATCCCCATCCCATGGAGGAAAGGTCTGTGCATAAGCTCACGACCGGCGTCCTCGGCGCCGTAGCCCTCACGCTGGCCAGCGTGTCGGCGATACCCCACGCCACGGCGGCTCCGGCCGCCGCGGACTCGTCCAAGTCGGCGGTCAGCCGGCCGGACAACCACCCCGGACCCCTGACTGCTCGTCAGGAGGCCCGCCGCAAGGCGGCGCAGAAGCTCATCCTGTCCGGCAAGGCGGCCCCCAACGCCGACGGCGTCGTCAAGCTCGCCGACGACAAGTACTACCAGGCGGCGGTCAGCGGCACCGGCCGGGTGTTCACCATCCTGGCCGACTTCGGCACCGCCGGCAGCGGCAAGCTCGGCACCACCCCCGGCCCGCAGCACAACCAGATCGCCCAGCCGAACCGCAGCGTCGACAACAGCACGAACTGGCGCAGCGACTTCAACCGCCAGTACTACCTGGACCTGTTCTTCGGCCCGGGTGAGTCGTTCAAGAACTTCTACTCGGCCCAGTCGGCCGGCCACTACACCGTCGACGGTGACGTCAGCAACTGGGTGCAGGTGCCCAACAACGCCTCCACCTACGGTGACAACACCGTGGAGAACAACGGCGGCGCCTGGCAGTTCATCGCCGACACCGGCAACGCCTGGTACAGCGCCCAGGTCGCCGCCGGCCGGTCGGACGCCGACATCAAGGCCCAGCTGGCCTCCTTCGACGTCTGGGACCGCTACGACTACGACGGCGACGGCAACTTCGACGAGCCGGACGGCTACCTCGATCACTTCCAGGCCGTGCACGCGGGCGAGGGTGAGGACGGCAACGGCGGCGAGGACGCGATCTGGTCGCACCGCTGGTACGTCAACGAGTCCGACTTCGGCAAGACCGGTCCCACAGTCGGCGGCACGCCGGTGCTCTTCGGCGGCACGCAGATCGGCAACACCGGCTACTGGATCGGTGATTACACCGTCGAGCCGGAGAACGGTGGCCTAGGTGTCTTCGCGCACGAGTACGGCCACGACCTCGGCCTGCCGGACTTCTACGACACCGCCGGCGGTGAGAACGGCACCGCGTTCTGGACCCTCATGAGCTCTGGCTCGTGGCTCGGTCATGGTGCTGACGCGAACGAGGGCATCGGCACCACGCCGGGCCTCATGGGCCCAGAGGAGAAGCTCTTCCTCGGCTGGCTGAAGTACACAGAGGTGGACAAGGGCGCCGGCACGCAGAGCA
>NZ_DATINC010000160.1:0-29111 GCF_035474675.1 Jatrophihabitans sp.
GCGGCGAACCTGCCGGTGGTCTTCTACTGCCAGAACAACCAGTGGGCGATCTCGGAGGCGGTCGAGCGCCAGAGCCGGGTGCCGCTGTTCCAGCGGGCGTCCGGCTTCGGCTTCCCCGGCATCCGGGTGGACGGCAACGACGTGCTGGCCTGCCTCGCGGTCAGCCGGCTGGCCCTGGACGAGGCCCGCTCGGGGCAGGGGCCGACGCTGATCGAGGCCTACACCTACCGGATGGGCGCGCACACCACCTCCGACGACCCAACCCGCTACCGGCTGTCGGACGAGCTGGAGACCTGGCGGCTGCGGGACCCGATCGAGCGGGTGCGGGCCTACCTGGTGCGGGAGGCCGGGGTGGACCAGGACTTCTTCGACGCGCTGGACGCCGAGTCCGAGGCGCTGGCCGAACGGATCCGGGAGGCCTGCCGGAACCTGGAGGACCCCGGGCCGCTGTCGCCGTTCGACCACGTCTACGTCGAGCTCACCGACGAGCTGGCCGAGCAGCGGGACGGCTACGCCGACTACCTCAACTCCTTCGAGGGGGCGGGTCACTGATGAGCGAGCATCGCAGCGCAGCGAGGAGCGGAGCGAAGTCAGCGATGAGCGCTCGCGCGAAGAGCCGATTCGAGATGAGCGAGCATCGCAGCGCAGCGAGGAGCGGAGCGAAGTCGGCGATGAGCGCTTGCGCGAAGAGCGGAGGAGCCCGATGACGACCATGAGCATGGCCGCGGCGCTGAACGCGGCGCTGCGCAACCGGATGGAAGCCGACCCCAAGGTGCTGGTGATGGGCCTGGACGTCGGCAAGCTGGGCGGCGTCTTCCGCATCACCGACGGCCTGCAGAAGGACTTCGGCGAGGACCGGGTGATCGACACCCCGCTGGGCGAGTCCGGCATCGTCGGCTCGGCGGTGGGTTTGGCGATCCGGGGCTACCGGCCGGTGTGCGAGATCCAGTTCGACGGCTTCGTCTACCCGGCCTTCGACCAGATCGTCTGCCAGCTCGCCAAGTTCCACAACCGGTCCCTCGGCCAGGTCAGGATGCCGATCACCATCCGGATCCCGTACGGCGGCGGCATCGGCGCGGTCGAGCACCACTCCGAGTCGCCGGAGGCCTACTTCGCCCACACCGCCGGGTTGAAGGTGGTGACCTGCTCCAACCCGTCCGACGCCTACTGGATGCTGCGGCAGGCTATCGAGTCCGACGACCCGGTGATCTTCTTCGAGCCCAAGCGCCGGTACTGGGCCAAGGGCGACGTGGACACCGACGCCACCCCGGCACCGCTGCACAAGGCACACGTGGTCCGTCCCGGCCGCGATGCCACCGTGGTCGCCTACGGCCCGATGGTCGCCACCGCGCTGGACGCGGCCCGGGCTGCCGCGGAGGACGGTTCGGAGCTGGAGGTCGTCGACCTGCGCTCGCTGTCGCCGATCGACACCGACACCGTCGTGGAGTCCGTGCAGAAGACCGGCCGGCTGGTGGTGGTGCACGAGGCCTCGGTGACGCTGGGCATGGGGGCCGAGATCGCGGCCCGGGTGCAGGAGCGCGCCTTCTACTCCCTGGAAGCGCCGATCCTGCGGGTCGGCGGCTTCGACACCCCGTACCCGCCCAGCCGGGTCGAGGAGGAGTGGCTGCCCGACGTCGACCGGATCCTCGACGCCGTGGACCGCGCGCTGGCCTACTAGCCCGCTTCCCTACGATGGCGACCGAGCGCCGCCGGCCGGTACTGGCCGATCCGGTGCGCGTACGAGCCCGAATTCCCAGGAGACAGCACCGTGGCTGAGCTGAAGCAGTTCAAACTTCCCGACGTGGGCGAGGGCCTGACCGAGGCCGACATCCTGCGCTGGGACGTCAAGGTCGGTGACTCGGTGGTCGTCAACCAGGTGCTGGTGGAGGTGGAGACCGCCAAGGCCGCCGTCGAGCTGCCCTCGCCGTACGCCGGCGTGGTACACGAGATCCACTTCGACGAAGGCGCCACGGTCGACGTCGGGCAGCCGATCATCACGCTCAAGGTGGGCAGCGGCGAGCTGACCGGCGGGTCACCCGCCAGCCCGCCGCCGGCCAGCCAGCCGGCAGCTCCTGAGACGCCGGTCGGCGGGGCGGCCGAGGACCTGATCCCGACTCCGGAGCTGCCGCTGACCGAGGCGGAGCAGGAGCGGCGGGGGGCCGAGCGGCAGGCGGTGCTGGTGGGCTACGGCGTGTCCGGCGAGCGTGGCCGGCGCCGCAAGCGGGCCCACCCGTCGTCCGACACCCCGGCACCCACCGCGAACGAGGCGTTCAACCTGACCTCCAGCGCCGGCGCGGCGACCGCGGTGATCGACCCGAGTAGGACGGTGCTGGCCAAGCCGCCGGTCCGCAAGCTCGCCAAGACCCTCGGCGTCGACCTGAGCACGGTGGTGGCCACCGGGCCGAACGGCACCATCTCCCGCGAGGACATCCAGCAGGCGGTCAGCACCCCGGCCGCGGCCGCGGCGCCGGCCCGGGGGTCCGAGACCCGGATCCCGATCAAGGGCGTGCGCAAGCACACCGCTGCCGCGATGGTGTCCTCGGCGTTCACCGCGCCGCACGTCACCGAGTTCATCACCGTCGACGTCACCGAGATGATGGAGCTGCGCAAGCGGGTCGCGGCCCGCCGCGAGTTCGCCGGCGTCAAGGTCTCGCCGCTGCTGTTCGTCGCCCGGGCGGTGCTGTGGGCGGCCCGGCGCACCCCGATCATCAACTCCACCTGGGACGAGGCGGCCGGCGAGATCGTGGTCAAGCACTACGTCAACCTGGGCATCGCGGCAGCGACCGACCGGGGCCTGATCGTGCCGAACATCAAGGGCGCGGAGTCGATGTCGCTGCTGGAGCTGGCCCAGGCCATCGGCACCCTGACCGACACCGCCCGGTCCGGCAAGACCGCACCGGCCGACATGAGCGGCGGCACTTTCACCATCACCAACGTCGGGGTGTTCGGCGTCGACACCGGAACCCCGATCCTCAACCCCGGCGAGGCCGCGATCCTGGCCTTCGGCGCGGTCCGGCGGCAGCCGTGGGTGGTCGGCACCGGGGACGACGAGCGGATCGAGCCGCGCTGGATCACCCAGCTCGCGGTGTCCTTCGACCACCGCTCGGTGGACGGCCAGCAGGGCTCGGAGTTCCTGGCCGACGTGGCGGCGGTGCTGCGCGACCCCGGCCTGGCGCTGCTCTGACGGCGGGTCAGTCCGGCAGCGCGGCCTCGATCGCCGAGACCACCTCGTCGGACTCTGGCTCGGTCTGCGGGCCGAACCGGGCGACCACGGTGCCCCCCGGACCGATGAGGAACTTCTCGAAGTTCCACCGGATGTCGCCGGTGTAACCCTGGGCGTCCGGGACCTCCACCAGTTCGGCGTACAGCGGGTGCCGGCCGGGCCCGTTGACCTCGACCTTCTCGGTGAGCGGGAAGCTCACCCCGTAGGTCGCCGAGCAGAACTGCGCGATCTCGGAGCTGCTGCCCGGCTCCTGGCCGGCGAACTGGTTGCACGGCACGCCGAGGACGGTGAAGCCGCGGTCGGCGTAGCGCTTCTGCAACCGCTCCAGGCCCTCGTACTGCGGGGTCAGCCCGCATTTGGAGGCGACGTTGACCACCAGGGTGGCCACGCCGGGCCGGGGGGCGAGGCTGGCCTGCTCCGAGCCGGGGCTGTCGGCGGTGAGCGGGGCGATCTGCACATCCGAGAGTGACATGCGCCCAAGCCTAGCCATACCCGCTCGCTACCCCGCAGCCCGGACAGCGAAGCCGTGGAATATCACCGAGGCGGGCAATGTTAGGCCGGATGTGGTCATCGGACTTGCTTTATTAGGGAAGTCAAGTAAGATGACTAACAGATCGAGGCAGCAAGACCAAGCTGGACGAACGAAGCGGAAACGAGTCGCCCGGACAGCCAGGCCCCAGCCCCGATGAAGAAGACAACGACGTCACTCATCAGGCCGTAAGGCAGTAAGGGAGCTCGAAATGGACATCACGCGCAAGATCCGCGCCCGGCGGGCTTACAAGCAGTACGAGCGCGCGCTGCTGAGCGCCTCCCCGGCGATGCGCAGCGAGCTGCTCGCGATGGCAGCCCACCAGAACTACCACGCGCAGCCGCACTTCAACCGCTGACGCTGCGCGCGGACTGACGGCGCACGCGGCAACGGCGCCGCGTCCGTCCGTCCGCGGTTTCGCACGAACGCACCATCACGGCCCGCCCGCCTAGAGATACCGGGCGGGCCGTTTCGTGTTTGAGAGGCTTATCCCGGCGCTCAGGCCAGCACGGCCGGGTCGCCGAGCCGCACGGTGCCCGGCCGCACCACCTCGGCCTTGACGCCCAGCAGCAGGTTCCGCTCGCTCGCCAGCACCTTCAGGATCCGGCCGTCCGGGCCCAGCGGGCCCTGTGCCATGTCCACCATCACGCACCGCGGCATGCCGGCACCCAGCCGCACCACCACCCCGCTGCCCAGTCGCAGCTCGCGGCCCGTCCAGCCGTCCTCGACGAAGTCGGTACCCGCAACCTCCAGCAGCAGGTTCGGACGGAACCGGTCGACGTCCACCGGCTCGCCGAGCAGCTCGCCGAGCGCCCGCAGCGACGCAGTGCTGACCAGGTGCAGGGGCGAGTCGTCCTTGTGCTGGATCTCGCCCTCGCGGTCCAGCCGTAGCGGCCGGCCTAGCCGGGCGCTGAGCTGCTCGGCGGCCTGCGGGTCGTCGGCCCGCCAGCGTTCGCCGTCCGGCGACTCGATCAGCGGCACCGAGCCGGCGGCATCCAGAGTGGCTCGGTAGCCGAGCAGCCCGTCCACCCGGCGGAACCGGCGGCTGGACTTGCCGCTGCCGATGCCGCCGTCGGCGGTGTAGACCGCCCACTCCCGGTCGCCGGCGATGCCGTAGGGGCGCAGCTCGGCGCGGTCCAGCCGCTCGCCGCGCATCGACTTCACCGGATAGCGCGCCAGCATCGCCACGGTGCCGAGCTGGTCGGTCATGCGGCGGGCCGCCAGCCGGTCGTCAGTCGCATGCCCCCAGGGTGCCGCATCCGCCCGGGCGCCAGCACCACGGGGTTGCTAAGGCAGCGGCCCGCCAGCGACGGCCACCACGACCCCGACCGCCGCCGCGGCGAGCAGGGTGAGGACCACGCCGCGGCGCAACGCCAGCAGCAGCAACGCCGCCCCGGCGAGCACGGCGAACTGCCAGCCCTCGGACAGGGCACCGGCCAGCGGGATCGCCGAGCCCAGGATGGCGCCGATCGCGGCCGGGCCGGCGCCGCCCAGGAACGCCCGCACGACCAGGTTGCCGCGGAGCCGGTCGAAATGGGCCGCGCCGAGCAGGACGAATGCGAACGACGGGCTGAACGCGACCGTGGCGGCAAGCAGCCCGCCGCCCACCCCGGCGGCGGCATACCCGACCGCGGCCACCGTGTGCACAACCGGACCGGGAGTGATCTGCCCGAGTGCCACCGCGTTGAGGAACTGGTGGGCGGTGGCCCAGTGGTAGCGGTCCACCGCGTCGGACTGCATCAGCGGGATGATCACGAACCCGCCGCCGTAGGACAGCGCGCCGACCTTGAACGCCACCCACGCCAGCGCACCCAGGGTGCTGATCCCGAACGCCGCGGTCGCGGCCGGGCCCACCGCGACGGAAGCGTGACCGCCGTCCCCGGTCGGACGGCGGTACGGGCGCTCGATCACCAGCTCGGCCAGGCCACAGCCCAGCAGTACCAGCACCAACCAGGCCCCGACCGTCGCGGCCGCCACCACCCCGGCCACCAGGTACGCGATCCATCGGATCGTCCGGCGGCGGCGTTGCCAGCTCGGGCGCAGCAGATCCCAGCCGGCCTGGACCGCGACCGCCGCGACCGCCGACCCCGCGCCCGCGCCGGCCCCCAGCACCCACTTCGGCGGTGAGCCGGCCAGGAACAACGCCGACAGCGCCAGGATCAGCACCAGACCAGGGCCGATGAACGCCAGGCCACCGACGACCGCACCGAGGCGCCGGCGTACCCGCCAGGCGCAGAAGATCGACAGCTGGGTCGAGGCCGGGCCGGGCAGCAGGTTGCAGGCCGCGATGGCGTCTTCGAACTCGGCCGCACTGATCCAGCCCCGCCGTTCGACGCACAGCTCACGGAGCAGCTTGATGTGTGCCGGTGGGCCGCCGAACCCGACACAGCCGATCCGGCCCCACTCGCGCAGCACCGTGGCGAGGCTGACCTGTGCCGTCCCGGCCGTCACGCGCCAGCCCCGATCAACGCCATCGGGCCAGTTTGAGGCATCTCGGCCGGAGGTCGAGTTCCCGACAGGGATGGCGGGCGTCCCGCGGCTTGGGGGGAACAGCGCCGGGGCCGCAACGGTTGCGATGCTGTGCGCATGACAACGGCGAAGCAGGCCCGGGTGCGGGCTCCGGAGTTCCCCGACGGCAGCTGGTTCAACGTGGCGGCTCCGCTGAGCCTGCGCGAGCTGCGCGGCAAGATCGTGCTGCTGGACTTCTGGACGTTCTGCTGCGTCAACTGCCTGCACGTGATCTCCGAGCTGCGGACGCTGGAGCACGACTTCGGCGACGAGCTGGTGATCATCGGCGTCCATTCGCCGAAGTTCGAGCACGAGAAGTCCGACCGGGCGGTGGCCGCGGCCGCCGAGCGGTACGGAGTGGCGCACCCGGTGTTCAACGACCCGGAACTGCACCTGTGGCAGCAGTACGCCGTCCGGGCCTGGCCGACCCTGGTGCTGATCGACCCGGACGGCTATGTGGTCGCCCAGGCCGCCGGCGAGGGCCAGGCCAGCGGGCTGGCGCGGATGATCTCGGAGCTGATCGCCCGGCACGAGGCCAACGGTTCGCTGCGCCGGGGAGACAACCCCTACCGGGCGCCCGAGCCGGAACCGGGCGAGCTGAGCTTTCCGGCCAAGGCGATCCGGCTGGAGGATGGGCTGCTGATCGCCGACAGCGGCCACCACCAGCTGATCGAGACCGAGCTGGACGGCGTCACGGTGCGCCGCCGGGTCGGCTCCGGCGAGCGCGGCGCGGACGGCCAGCGGCTGGCCGAGCCGAACGGGCTCACCCGGCTGCCGGACGAGCTGGCCGCCGAACTGGGCTTCGACGTCGTGGTGGCCGACACCGCCAACCACCAGCTGCGCGGCGTCCGGTCCGCCGACGGCCGGATCGTGCACACCGTGGACCTGGTGGCGGGGCTGGCCGGCACCAGCACCGTGACCGGCCCGGTCCCGCCGGTGCTCTCGCCCTGGGACGTGGCCTGGTGGCCGGCCCTCGACCAGGTGGTGGTCGCCGCGGCCGGCGTGCACCTGCTGCTGGGCTGGCAGCCGCGCACCGGGGCGGTCGGCATCTTGGCCGGCACCACCGTGGAGGGCCTGAAGGACGGCCCGGCGGCCGACGGCTGGCTGGCCCAGCCGTCCGGGCTCGCGGTGCAGGGCGGCCGGGTGTGGTTCGCCGACTCGGAGAACTCCGCGCTGCGCTACCTCGACGCCGCCGGCCAGCTGCACACCGCGATCGGGGAAGGCCTGTTCGACTTCGGCCACCGGGACGGCCCCGCCGGGCAGGCCCGGTTGCAGCACCCGCTGGGTCTGGCGGTGCTGGACGACGGCTCGATCGCGATCGCCGACACCTACAACGGCGCGATCCGCCGCTACGACCCGGCCACCGGCGAGGTCGGCACGCTGGCCGGCGAGCTGGCCGAGCCGTCCGGACTGCTGGTGGTCGACGGCGAGCTGCTGGTGGTGGAGTCGGCCGCCCACCGGATCGTCCGGCCGGTCACTGCCGGCCGGCTGCAGCAGGTGCTGGGCACCGCACTGCAGACCCGCCGGCCGGTCACCGAGCTGGCCGCCGGAAAGGTGGAGCTGACCGTGCCGTTCGTCCCGCCGCCCGGACGCAAGCTGGACGAGCGGTACGGGCCGTCCACCCAGCTGACGGTCAGCTCCTCGCCGCCGCAGCTGCTGGCCGACGGGGCGGGCTCGGGCACCGAGCTGGCCCGGACGCTGGTGCTGGCCGGGCCGCCCGGCACCGAGGGCGTGCTGCACGTGACCGCCCAGGCGGCCTCTTGCGACGACGACCCGGCTACCGAACACCCCGCCTGCCACCTGTCCCGGCAGGACTGGGGCGTGCCGGTCCGCATCACCGGCTCAGGCGACGCCGAGCTGGTGCTGATGCTGCTCGGCTAGCTGCCCACCGCCCCGGGTTAGCCGCCGACCGCCTCGGGTCAGCCGCCGGCCGGCTCGTCCAGCAGCTTGGCGCGCAACCGGTCGGTGTCGGCGGCGGTCCAGCCGTGCCGGGCCAGCCACCCCAGCACCCCGCCGAGGTCGGAGTCGATCGCCTCGAGCACCGCGACCATCACCGCGGCCGAGGCCGGCGGAATCTTGTCCGGCTGGCCGACCTCGAAGCCGTACAGGTCGCTGCGCGCCAGGTGGCCGACGATGGCCTCGATCTGGCTCTGGGTGTGGGCGTAGTCGGCGGCGATCACCTCGCGCGGCACCCCGGCCACCGCCAGGGCCAGCGCCACCACCATGCCGGTGCGGTCCTTGCCGGCCGCGCAGTGCACCAGGGTGGCGCCGTCCGGCTCGGCGATGGCGCGCAGCGCGGCCACCACCGAGTCCGGCCGCTGCTCCAGGTACCGCAGGTAGGCCGCCACCACCGGGCTGTGGCCGGTGGCCAGCCGCTCACCCTGCCAGGGCAGCGGGTCGGTCCGGTCCTGCCGCGGGCCGGCCGGCAGCTCCGCCCGGTCGGTGACGTCGAGGGTGTCGGGGTACAGCGACAGGTGGTGCACGACCACGTCCGGCTGGTCGTGCAGCGCACCGGGGCCGTCCCGGTCCACCTCGATGTCGGTGCGCAGGTCCACCACCCGGCGCACCCCGAGGTCACCGACCAGGTGCCGGACGTCGGCGTCGGTGAGGTGGCCGAGGCTCGCCGAACGGATCAGCACGCCGGTACGGATCGGCTGCCCGTCGGCGGTGCGCAGCCCGCCGACGTCACGGGCGTTGACCGCGCCCTGCAGCTGGATCCAGTTCGCCCCGTCCACCGTCATGCAGCCAACCCTAGCCAACCGGCCGGAACTCCTCCGGCCGGCCGCGGGGGTGCTCCGGCTGGGTCAGAAGACCTCTTCGGCCACGTCCATGATCGCGTTGTCGGTGGACTCGACCACCTTGCGGCGGGCCACCAGCTCGGGCAGCACGGTGACGGCGAAGAACCGGGCGACGGCCAGCTTGCCCTCGTAGAAGGCCTGGTCCGCCGCCGACAGCCCGTTGCCGTCGAGCGCGGCGAGGGCCACCGTGGCCTGGCGCAGCAAGAGCCAGCCGATCGCCAGGTCGCCGCACGACATCAACAGCCGGGTGGTGTTCAGCCCCACCTTGTAGACGTTGCGGATGTCGTCGCGGGCCGAGGTGAGCTGGGTGATCATGGCGCCGACCATGGTGCCGACCTCGGTCAGCGCCCGGGCAACGGCCTCGCGCTCGACCTTGAGCCGGCCCTCCTCGGCGATCGAGTCGAGGAAGGCCTGGATTTCGGCCGACAGCGCGCCGAGCCCGACGCCCTTGTCCCGGACGATCTTGCGGAAGAAGAAGTCCTGGCCCTGGATGGCGGTGGTGCCCTCGTACAGCGAGTCGATCTTGTTGTCCCGGATGTACTGCTCCAGCGGGTAGTCCTGCAGGAAGCCCGAGCCGCCGAAGACCTGCAGCGCCTGGCCGAGCTGCTCGTAGGAGCGCTCCGAGCCAACCCCCTTCACGATCGGCAACAGAAGATCGTTGAGCCGCTCGTCGGTGCTGGGGTCCTCCCGCTTGGCCGAGCGGCGCGGGCCGCCGTCGGCCAGCCCGCCGGCCGGCACCTCGGCCGCGTCACCGGTGGCTTCGTACTCGGCGACCTGGATCCGGTCCTGGATGCTGGCGGTGTAGAGCGCGAGCGCCCGCAGTCCCTCGGCGTAGGCCTTCTGCAGCATCAGCTGCCGGCGGACGTCCGGGTGGTGGATGATCGTCACCCGCGGCGCGGTCTTGTCGGTGGCCCGGGTCAGGTCGGCCGACTGCACCCGGGTCTTGGCGTAGTCCAGGGCGGCCAGGTAGCCGGCGGACAGCTCGGAGTAGGCCTTGGTGCCGACCATCATCCGGGCGTGCTCGATGACCTTGAACATCTGGGCGATGCCGTCGTGCACCTCGCCGAGCAGCCAGCCGCGGGCCGGGGCCTTCTCGCCGAAGGTGACCTCGCAGGTGGTGGAGACCTTCAGGCCCATCTTGTGCTCCACACCGGTGACCAGCACGCCGTTGCGCTCGCCCAGCTCGCCGGTGTTCCAGTCGAAGTGGAACTTCGGCACCAGGAACAGCGACAGGCCCTTGGTGCCGGGGCCGGCACCCTCCGGGCGGGCCAGCACGTAGTGGATGATGTTGTCGGCCATGTCGTGCTCGCCCGAGGTGATGAAGCGCTTGACGCCCTCGATGTGCCAGCTGCCGTCGTCCTGCCGGATGGCCTTGGTGCGGCCGGCGCCGACGTCGGAGCCGGCGTCCGGCTCGGTCAGCACCATGGTGGCGCCCCACCGCTTGTCGATGATCAGCTGCGCGATCTTGCGCTGCTCGGCGGTGCCGAGCTGGTCGATGATGTTGGCGAAGGCCGGGCCGCAGTTGTACATCCAGATCGCCGGGTTGGCCCCCAGCACCATCTCGGCGATCGACCAGATCAGGGACCGGGGTGCCAGGGTGCCGCCCAGCGTGGGGAACGTCTCCAGCCGCCACCATTCGGCGTCCTGCCAGACCGCGTAGGACTTCTTGAACGACTCGGGGATGGTGACCGAGTTGGTGGCCGGGTCGAACACCGGCGGGTTGCGGTCGGCGTCGGCGTAGGAGGCGGCCAGCGGGCCCTCGGCGAGGGTGCGCACCTCGGCCAGGATGCCGCGGACGGTGTCGGCATCAAGCTCGGCGAACGGGCCGCTGCCCAGCCGCTCGCCGGTCCCGAGCACCTCGAACAGGTTGAACTCGATGTCACGCAGGTTGCTCTTGTAGTGGCCCATTGCGGCTGATCTCCTTGTTACCGGTCAGTAGGTTCAGCTTATTACTCACGAGTAGGTGTCGCAACTGCCCAGTCTGACCGTTCCCGGATCGGCCGCCTTCTCGGGCGTTGCCATCCGCCGGCGGACCTCCGCCGCACCTCGCGACCGGCGAAGTGCCAGGACCCGCAGCACGGGACGATCAACACCTACTACGGCGCCTGGACCGACCGGCTGGCCGGAACTCAGACCAGGACGCGGAGCCGGATCGTCTCGGGCATCGCGCGGATCTGGTTGACGATGGCCTGGGTGGTGCCGCTGACGCTGTCGGTGACCAGATAGCCGACGTCGCCGCGGGTGCCCAGCAGCTGGGCTTCCACGTTCACCTGCGCCTCGGCCAGGATGCCGTTGACCCGGGCCAGCACGCCGGGCACGTTGCGGTGCAGGTGCACCAGCCGCAGGGTGTCCTTGCGGCGCGGCAGCCCCAGCGCCGGCATGTTCACCGACAACGACGTGGAGCCCTCGGTGACGAAGTCGAGGAACTTGTTGGCCACGAACTGGCCGATGTCCTGCTGGGCCTCCTCGGTGGAACCGCCGATGTGCGGGGTCAGGATCACGTTCGGCAGCCCGCGCAGCTCGGAGACGAACTCGTCGCCGCGCCCCTTCGGCTCGACCGGGAACACGTCCACCGCGGCGCCGGCGATGTGGCCCGACTCGATGGCCCCGCGCAGCGCCGCGTAGTCGACGACGAAGCCACGGGACAGGTTGAGGAACAGGCTCCCCTCCCGCATCGCGGCGAACTCGGCGGCGCCGAAGATGTTGCGGTTCTCCGGCCGCCCGTCGACGTGCAGGGTCACCACGTCCGCGTCGTGCAGCAGCTCCTTGAGGGTCTCGCAGCGGCGGGCGTTGCCCAGCGCCAGCCGGTCGGCGGTGTCGTAGAACAGCACCCGCATCCCGAGGTTCTCGGCCAGCACCGACAGCTGGGTGCCGATGTTGCCGTAGCCGACGATGCCCAGCGTCCGGCCGCGCACCTCGTGCGCCCCGGTGGCGGACTTGTCCCAGATGCCGCCGTGCATCAGCTCGTTCTTCTCGGTCAGCCGGCGGGTCAGCGCGATCAGCTCGGCGATCACCAGCTCCACCACGCTGCGGGTGTTGGAGAACGGCGCGTTGAACACCGTCACCCCGTGCTCGGTGGCCGAGTGCAGGTCGATCTGGTTGGTGCCGATGCAGAAGGCTCCGACGGCCAGCAGCTGCGGAGCGGCCTCGATCACCCTGCCGGTGACGTGGGTCTTGGACCGGACGCCGAGCAGGTGCATGCCGGCGACCGCGTCGATGAGTTCCGCCTCGTCCAGCGCCCGGTCCAGGCTGGTCACCTCGACCCCTGCCGACTGCAGCCGCTCGACTGCCTCCGAATGGATCTGTTCGAGCAGCAGGGCGCGGATCGGGCTGGCATGCACCCGGACGAGTCTAACGGCCGGTGCGGCCGGGCCGGGTGGCCCGCGCGAACAGGCGGACCTCCCGGACGGCGGCTAAGGTGAGCCCAGGCCCGGCTGCCGAGGCGGACACCGGATGGGGGACATGACCGAACCGCGCTGGCTCAGCGCCGAGGAGCAGGCCGCCTGGCGACCCTTCGTGGACGGCGTGCGGGCCCTGATGGACGTCCTGGACCGGCAGCTACAGGCCGACAGCAACCTGCCGCACAGTTACTTCGAGGTGCTGATCCCGCTGTCGGAGGCCGAGCACCGGACGCTGCGGATGAGCGAGCTCGCCCAGGCCACCCGCTCCTCGCGCAGCCGGCTCTCGCACGCGGTGGCCCGGCTGGAGGAGCGCGGCTGGGTACGCCGGCTGGACTGCCCCACCGACCGGCGCGGCCAGCTCGCCCAGCTCACCGACGCCGGCTTCGCCGTCGTGGAGGCGGCCGCCCCCGGGCACGTGGCGGCGGTCCGCCGGTACCTGATCGACCGGCTCAGCCCCGAGCAGCTCAAGGCGCTGGGTGAGATCGGCCAGGTGCTGCTGGCCAGCACCTGCGAGGCCGACCTGCCAGCCCGCCCGGTCTAGAGCAGCGTCGGTCTGGTGCCGGGTCTGGTCCGGCGCGACACGATCGCGGTGTATCGGCCAATCTCGGGTCTGGCCTAGACAACCGGATACGGTCCAAGCCATGGATCCGGTGCGCAATCCCTACGCTCCCGGAGCGGGCCAGCGCCCACCGGAACTGGCCGGCCGGGACGCCGAGCTGCTCGCCTTCGACGTGGTGCTGGAGCGGGTGGCCCGGGGCCGGGCGGAGCGCTCCATCGTGCTGACCGGGCTGCGTGGCGTCGGCAAGACGGTGCTGCTCAATGCCCTGCGCTCGGCCGCGGTGCGGGCCGGCTGGGGCACCGGCAAGCTGGAGGCACGTCCCGACCAGCCGGTGCGCCGGCCGCTGGCCGCCGCGCTGCACGTAGCGATCCGGGAACTGGGCGGGGCCGGCCCGGCCGGCGGCACCGAGCACGTGCTGGGGGTGCTGCGGTCCTTCGCGCAGAAGGACGCCCCCGGGACGAAGCTGCGCGAGCGCTGGCAGCCCGGCATCGAGGCGCCCGCGGTACCCGGACGGGCCGACTCCGGCGACATCGAGATCGACCTGGTGGAACTGTTCGGCGACGTGGCCGGCCTGGCCGCCGACACCGGGCACGGGATCGCGATCTTTATCGACGAGATGCAGGACCTCGGGCCCGCCGACGTCTCGGCACTGTGCGCCGCCTGCCACGAGCTGAGCCAGAACGGGCTGCCGCTGGTGGTGGTCGGCGCCGGGCTGCCGCACCTGCCGGCGGTGCTGTCGGCCAGCAAGTCCTACAGCGAGCGGCTGTTCCGCTACGCCCGCATCGACCGGCTGGACCGGGCCGCGGCGGACCAGGCGCTGCAGGCCCCGGCCCGCGACGAGGGCGCGGAGTTCACCGACGAGGGACTGGCCGCGATGTATGAGATCACCGCCGGCTACCCCTACTTCCTGCAGGCCTACGGCAAGGCGGTGTGGGACGTCGCGCCCGGCTCGCCGATCACCGCCGCCGACGTCCGGGTGGCGGCGCCGCTGGCCGAGGCCGAACTCGCGGTGGGCTTCTTCGGCTCCCGGTTCGACCGGGCCACCCCGGCCGAGCGGGAGTACCTGCACGGCATGGCGGCCACCGCCCGGTCCGGCCCGCCCGGCGCCGAGGCGAGCGAGCCCGAGTCGGTGCCCACCGCGGCGGTCGCGGAGTACCTCGGCCGCAAGCCGCAGTCGCTGTCGCCGGCCCGGGACGCGCTGCTGAAGAAGGGGCTGATCTACTCCGGCGCCCGCGGCCGGATCGCCTTCACGGTGCCGCACTTCGGGCGCTACCTGCGAGCGCAGCAGCTCGACTGACCACCGCTCGATGGCTTTCTATCCAGCCATCTAGAACTTTCGCTAGAAACCGCTAGCGAAGCCTAGCCGCGATGGCCGGCCGCGGAACGGCGGCTGAACCCGACGGGTCGGCCAGGTTGCGGGTGTAGCTGAGTGGTCACGCCTAGGTTGCAGTTCGAACTCGGCGCTTTTGCTGCCCCGGCTGGGCACCCGATGGTGGAGGGGTGACACTCAGCGTTGCCCAGTGGCGAGCCCGCCGCCTGCCCCGTACGCATGCGGCGCGCGGCCCGGGCGAGGCCGCGCCGCAGCCGGATCCGATCGGGGCTTCGGCCCGCCGGCAGCGCCGCTACGCCCGCGCCGAGCGGGCCGGCTCCGCGGCGGCGGCCAACGACCGCTTCCTCGACTTCGTGGTGGTGCTGTCGGTACTGGTGTTCACCGCGCTGGCGGCGGGCGTGGGCGCCCTCGTCCTGCAGGCCGCGCTGCGCCGCTGACCCCGGGCCCGCTGACCCCGGGCTGTCCGGCTCCCGCTCGGGTGCCCGCCCGCTAGGCTCTGCCGCGTCCGCGCCGCACGCCGAACGGGGGAGAGCCGTGGTACAGCCGCCGTACGGAGGGTTTCCGCCGGCCCACCCGTACTACCGCGCGATGGCCCCCAAGCCCGGCTGCATCCCGCTGCGCCCGCTGGACGTCAGCGAGATCCTCGGCGGCGCGGTGGCCGCGATCCGGCGCAACGCCCGCACCGTCCTGGGGCTGTCGGCCGCGGCGGCGGCGGTTCAGGCGGTCGTCGCGCTGATCATCCAGCGCTATGCCGACCTGCACGGCGAGCAGGCCATCGACCAGAGCGATCCCGCGCATCCGGTGGTGCACTGGGACCAGCTGGCCACTCTCCTGGGCAGCGCCGGCGGGCTCTCGCTGCTGGCCAGCATCTTCGCCGCGGTGCTCACCGGGATGGTCGTGGTGGTGGTCACCGAGGACGTCGTCGGCCGGACCGCCGGGCTGGACCTGATCTGGTCGAAGGTGCGGTCCCGGGTCTGGCGGCTGGTGCTGCTTTCGTTGCTGATCGGCCTGCTGGAGGTGCTGGGCCTCGCGCTGTGCCTGGCGCCCGGCATCTGGCTGTGGGGTATCTGGGCGGTCGCGGTACCGGCGCTGATCATCGAGAACCGCAGCATCGGCGGGGCGCTGGGACGCTCACGTGCCCTGGTCCGCGGCACCTTCTGGCGGGTCTGGGGAATCCGGGCGCTCGGCTTCGGCATCTCCTCGGTGCTGGCCGCGGTGGTCAGCGCCCTGATGGGGGTGATCGCCGCCGCGGTGACCGGTGACCAGCCCACCGGCCTGCTCGGCGTCGGCGGCGACGGGTCGCTGTCGTGGGCCTACCTGGTGATCGCCGCGATCGGCACCGGGCTGGCGGCGACCTTCACCGCGCCGTTCCAGGCCAGCCTGGACTCGCTGCTCTACGTCGACCTGCGGATGCGCAAGGAGCAGCTCGCCGGAGAGCTGCAGCAGGCGGCAGCCGGAGTTCGACAACCGCCCCGCTACTCGCGATAGCGTTCCGGAATGACTACTTCTGCCGTTTCCGCAGTCCGCATCGGCGTCCAGCTCCAGCCGCAGCACGCCGACTATGCCGAGATCAGGCGGGCGGTGGCCGAGGCCGAGCAGCTCGGTGTCGACATCGCCTTCAACTGGGACCACTTCTACCCGCTCTACGGTGAGCCCGAGGGCAAGCACTTCGAGTGCTGGACCATGCTGGGCGCCTGGGCCGAGCAGACCTCGCGGATCGAGATCGGCGCGCTGGTCACCTGCAACAGCTACCGCAACCCCGACCTGCTGGCCGACATGGCCCGCACCGTCGACCACGTCAGCGACGGGCGGTTGATCCTCGGGATCGGCTCGGGCTGGTTCGAGAAGGACTACCAGGCCTACGGCTACGACTTCGGCACCGCCGGCTCCCGCCTGGACCAGCTGGCCGAGGCGCTGCCCCGGATCGAGCAGCGCTGGGCGCAGCTCAACCCGGCTCCCACCCGCAAGATCCCGGTGCTGATCGGTGGCGGCGGCGAGCGCAAGACGCTGCGGATGGTCGCCCGGCATGCCGACATCTGGCATTCCTTCTCCGACCTGGACACCTTCACCCGCAAATCCGAGGTGCTGGCCGGCTGGTGCACCGAGCTCGGCCGGGACTTCACCGAGATCGAGCGCTCGGTTGGTGTACCGTCCGGCGCGCCGGACCAGGTGGGCCCGGCATTCGTCGAAGCAGGCGCACGGCTGTTCACGGTCGGCCTCGGGGGGCCGTCCTACGACCTGGGCGCGGTACGCGACTGGGTGGCCTGGCGCGACAGCCTGTAGGCCAACCGGCCGGGGGCATGCTCAGGGCAGAGTTGAGGAGGTGGAGCGGGTGACGGGAATCGAACCCGCGCCGTCTGCTTGGGAAGCAGAAACTCTGCCATTGAGCTACACCCGCGTGCGCTACCGGCGCAACCGCTCCATCATGGTAGCGAACGCCACGCGGCGTCCAACCCAATCAGGCGCTGTGACTGAGCTGCATCCAGTCGGCGTCGGTGTCCGGCGCGAACAGCACCCCGGGACCGCAGTCGAAAACCCGCTCGATGGCTCGAGCGGTGGCCAGCGAGCAGGTGGTCCGCCGGCCCGTGAACAGGTGGTTGACCGTGGCGTGTCCCAGGCCCGCCGCGCGCGCCAGCTGGCGCTCGGACAGGCCTGCGGCCTCGAGGAAGTCGATCAGAGTCTGGCGGCTGCGCAGTTGCATCGCGCGCTCACCAAGGCCGCAGGTAGAACGTGGACGACGTAGTCATGATGATGTCCCCTCGTGCAGTGTCCGGGCAGTGCCACCCGCGTGGCCGCCCTGCAGTCATCGATGCAGTCATGTCAGTGGGAGGCCGATAACAACAATGATTCAACGACTAGGCAGTTTGTCTAAACCCGGTCTATACTGTCTATTGTCGCTAGCGACCAGCGACATGATCGTAATCAGGACAACTTGCACAAGCAAGAGCTGTTCTTTGTTAAGCGCGCCCTCTACGCTGACGCTTGCCGTCTCGGCTTAAGCACCGAAGGAACACCGTATTGAGCACGCTGTCGGAATACCTCAACGAGCACCTACCTGAGGGCTGGCAGAAGCCCCAGTTGGTAGAGGCGCTCAGCGGTACGCTCGACCGTGCGACCGTATACCGATATCTGGCCGGCAGCCACCCGAGAAGCCCTGCCGAGAACGTGCTGGAAGCGTTCGCCGCCGTCCTGCCCGGAGTGACCGTGGTCGAGCTGCGCGCCGCGGCCAACCTGTCCACCGGTGCCGAGGAACCGTGGGTGCCGCCGGTCGAGGCGAACCGGCTGAACTACCCGCAGCGGCGAGCGCTGGAGGCATTCATCAAGGCGACGGTCAGCCCGGTCGACGAGGACGAGGAGCCACCGCCTCCCGAACCGGAGCCGGTTCCGGACGTGCAGCCCGGCC
Source organism: Jatrophihabitans sp. (assembly GCF_035474675.1). Taxonomy (GTDB): domain Bacteria; phylum Actinomycetota; class Actinomycetes; order Mycobacteriales; family Jatrophihabitantaceae; genus Jatrophihabitans_A. The sequence continues at coordinate 17,752 of NZ_DATINC010000160.1, forward strand.
AGTCGCCGCTGAGCGAGGCCGAACGGGCCGAGGTGGAAAGCTACATCCAGCGGCTCTACGCCTCCGGCCGCAGGGACCTCGCCGACCGGGTGGCCGCCTCGCTGGTGACCGGGCCGGCGGACCACCTGGGGAAGAAGCCGGCCGCCAAGACCGCCGGCAAACCGGCTGACGGCCCGGGCTGATCCGGCTTCGGTGCAAGGACGCCCCGGGTTCGGTGCAACGACGCACCCGTCCGGCCGGGTGGGGCTAGGCGGACTGGGCGCGGGCGTTGACCCGGAAGTCCTGCCGCCACAGGTCGGCCAGCGCCAGGTCGCCGCGCAGGCTGACCTCCTCGGTGCCGGCCCGGTTCCAGGCCCAGCAGTAGAGGTCGCTGGCCAGGCCGAACACGCTCAGGTCCGCGTCGTCGACGGCCTGCGGACGGCAGCTGAGCAGCTGCGGGCCGACCAGCAGCGTCCAGGACGCGTTGGAGTCCAGCGGGGTCAGCGAGATGCTCCGCTCACCCGGCAGCCGGCTGCGGTCGAAGCGGGCGGCACCCGAGCCGGTGAGCAGCTCCTCGATCCCGTCCACGGCAAAGGCCGGTTCGAAGCCCTGGACGCCGAAGCCGGCCGCCAGCTGGGCGTCCACCCGGTGGATGGCGGTCTCGTGGGCCAGCCGGCGGGCCCAGAACAGCTTCGCCGACGCGGCCGGGGTGATGGTCCAGATCGCCGCCCGGTCCGGGGTGGCGAGCAGCTGGTCGAGCAGCTGGGCCAGTCCCGCGTCGTAGGCATCGAACAGCTCGGCCTCGTCCTCGGGCGGGCTGAACTGGAAGGCGTCCGGCCGGCCGCCGCGCAGGATGGACACCGCCCACCGGTGCACCCTGGTCACGTGCCCGAGCAGCCGGGCCACCGTCCAGCCCGGGCAGGACGGCACAGCGGCCGACAGCGGGCACTGGTGCGCCGAGGACCGCAGCAGCCGTCCCTGCAGCTGCAGCTCGTCGAGGTAGCCGCCGGCGTCCACCTCAGGTGAGCCGGTACATCCAGCCGTGCGGGTCGGGGGCCCGGCCGGTCTGCAGGTCCAGCAGCGCCTTGCGCAGCTGCATGGTCACCGGGCCGGGGCTGCCGTCGCCGACCGTCCACTCCGCGGCGGCGCCCTTGACGTGGCCGACCGGCGTGATCACCGCGCCGGTGCCGCACGCGAACACCTCGGTCAGCTCGCCGCTGGCGTTGCCGGCCTGCCACTCCTCGACGCTGATCATGTCCTCCTCGGAGCGGTAGCCGAGGTCCTGGGCCAGGGTGAGCAGCGACTCCCGGGTGATGCCGGGCAGCAGCGTGCCGGTCAGCTTCGGCGTCACCAGCCGGGCGTCCGGGCCGCTGCCGTAGACGAAGCACAGGTTCATGCCGCCCATCTCCTCGACGTAGCGGTGCTCCACCGCGTCGAGCCAGACCACCTGGTCGCAGCCCTGCTGCTGGGCCTGCGCCTGGGCGATCATCGAGGCGGCGTAGTTGCCGGCGCACTTGGCGTCCCCGGTTCCGCCCGGTGCCGCCCGGGTGTACTCCGTCGACAGCCACACCGTCACGGGCTTCACCCCGCTGCGGAAGTACGGCCCGACCGGGGAGGCGATCAGCAGGTAGGTGTAGGCGTTGGACGGCCGGACGCCCAGCCCCACCTCGGTGGCGATCATGGTCGGGCGCAGGTAGAGCGAGGACTCCGGTGCCGAGTCCACCCACTGCTGGTCGGCCTCCACCAGGGCCCGGACCGACTCCAGGAACAGCTCGGCCGGCAGCTGCGGCATGCCCAGCCGGTGGGCCGAGCGGGCGAACCGTGCGGCATTGGCCTCCGGCCGGAAGGTGGCGATCGAGCCGTCCGGCTGGCGGTAGGCCTTGAGGCCCTCGAAGATCAGCTGGCCGTAGTGCAGGGCGCTGGTAGCGGGATCCAGCGAGAGCGGGCCGTAGGGCAGCACCGCGCCGGCGTTCCAGCCGCCGTCGGCGGTCCACTCGATCGAGACCATGTGGTCGGTGAAGAACTGCCCGAAGCCGGGGTCGACCAGCGCGGCGGCCCGCTCGGCCTCCGAGCGCGGATGGGGGTTGCGCTGCACAGAAAGGGCCATGGTCGGTCATTCTAGTTACCGCCCCGCCGGCCGGCTGCGTCCAGCTGTGCCTTTCGGTGGCCGGACCTCGTCAACGCCCTTCGGCGCCGGTGACGCCCTACGCTCGGCTGGTGATCGACACCGGTGCAGCACCGCAGGCCGCCGCCGCGCTGCCCGGCCGGGTGGCGGTGCTCATCGTGGGCGCCGGCTTCGGCGGGCTGGGCTGTGCCATCGCGCTGGCCGCCGACGGCGAGCAGGACTTCCTGTGTATCGACCGGGGCAGCGAGGTGGGCGGCACCTGGCGGGACAACACCTACCCGGGCGCGACCTGCGACGTGCCGTCCCAGCTGTATTCCTTCTCCTTCGCGCTGAACCCGGGCTGGTCCCGGTCGTTCTCGTCCCAGCCGGAGATCCAGGACTACCTGCGTACGGTGGCGGCGAGCTCCGGCGTGCTGGACCGGTTCCGGTTCGGCGTGGAGTTCCTCGGCGCCCGCTGGGACGCCGAACAGGCGCTGTGGCGGATCGAGACCTCCGCGGGCCCGGTCGCGGCCACCCTGCTGGTCTCGGCGGCCGGCGCGCTGTCGGAGCCGAAGCTGCCCGACCTGCCGGGCCTTGCCGACTTCGGCGGCGCGGTGTTCCACTCGGCACGCTGGGACCACCGCCAGCAGCTGGCCGGCCGGCGGGTGGCGGTGATCGGCACCGGCGCCTCGGCGATCCAGATCGTGCCGGCGATCGCCGGGCAGGTGGCCCGGCTCGATGTGTACCAGCGCACCGCGCCGTGGGTGCTGCCGCGCCGCGACCGGCGCTACCGGGCGTGGGAGAGGCTGGCGATGCGCCGGGTTCCCGGCCTGCAGCGGCTGCTGCGCGGGCTGGTCTACCTGGGCCGGGAGGCGATGGTGCCGATGTTCGTCGCCGCACCCCGGCTGGGCTGGGTGGCAAGCCGGCTGGCACTGGCCAACATCCGCCGGGCGATCGCCGACCCGGCGCTGCGTGAGAAGGTGCGCCCGCACTTCGCACTCGGCTGCAAGCGGGTGCTGATCTCCAGCGACTGGTACCCGGCGCTGGCCCGCGACCACATCGAGCTGGTGACCGAGCCGATCTCGCACCTCGTTGCCGGCGCCGTGGTCACCGCCGACGGGACGGCCCGGCCGGCCGACGTGCTGATCGTGGCCACCGGCTTCGCCGCCGCCGAGCAGCCGATCGCCCGGCTGATCACCGGTACCGGCGGCCGGACGCTGGCGCAGGTCTGGGCCGAGCGCGGCATGCAGGGCTACAAGGGTGCCACCGTGCCGGGCTTTCCCAACCTGTTCTTCCTCGTCGGGCCGAACACCACCCTGGGGCACTCCTCGATGATCTACATGATCGAGTCCCAGGTGGCCTACCTGGTCGACGCCTGGCGCCGGATGCGCCAGCACGGGCTGGCCGCGGTGGAGGTGGATGCCGCCGCCGAGCAGGCCTGGGACTGCGACGTGCAGCGGCGGATGCGGCGCACGGTGTGGAGCACCGGCTGCCGGAGCTGGTACCTCGACGCCGCCGGCCGCAACGTGGCCCTGTGGCCACGCACCAGCTACGCCTTCCGCCGGCTCACCGCGCGCTTCGACCTGCCGGCCTACCGGGCTACGCCGGCGGACGGCGCATCGGCAGGTGGCTGATGCCGTCCTCGACGAACTCCGCGCCGGCCGGTTCGAAGCCGAACCTGCGGTACCAGCCGGCCAGCGGGGTCTGGGCGTCCAGCACCACCGCGATCCCGCCCGGCTGGCCGGCCGCCTCGTCGTCCAGCAACCGCAGGGCATGCCGTACCAGCTCGGTGGCCAGCCCGCCGGCCCGGGCCTGCCGGGCGGTGGCCACCCGGCCGATCCGGGCGGTGCCAGGGTTCTCGCGCAGGATGCGCAGGGTGGCCAGCACGGCACCGGGCTGGTCGGCGGGCTCGGCGGCTTGAGCGGCTTGGGCCGCTCCATCGGCTCGGGTGGTTTCGGTTGCCCACAGCCAGCGGGTGCCCGGCTGCAGGTCGCGGCCGTCCAGCTCGGGATAGGGGCACTGCTGCTCGACCACGAACACCTCGACCCGCAGCTGCAGGACGCGGTACAGGGTGCTGGCGTCCAGCTCGGCGGGCGCCGCCACGTGCAGCTCAAAGCTCACCCGGCCAGCCTAGAACCCGCCCGCGCGACGGTCCGACCAGTGGGAACGCCGCGGTTCGAACACAACCCTGACATATCCCTGCCCGAGCGGAAACCTTGACGCGGCACTGTCATCAGGGTCCACTTCTGACAGGGTTGTGAAGGAGATCGGAATGAGGAACAAGATCGTGTACGCGGCCTCGGCGGCGGCCGTGGTGCTCGGTGCCGGCACCGCGGCACTGGCCGCCTCCGGCGGCGGTGTCTCGCCGGTGTCCGCCGGCCCGGACCGGATCGGCTCGGCCGCGTTGCTGGCCGCCGCTCCGGCCAACCCGGCTCCCGGGGCCTCGCAGGCTCCGGGCCCGGCGGGCCACGGCCCGAAGGCCGGCCGCCCCGGGCTCCGGGCGCTGGAACGGGCCCTGCACGCGCAGTGGGTCACCCGCAAGCCGGGCAGTCCGGGCAGCTTCGTCACCCACGACGCGATCCGCGGCGAGGTCACCGCGGTGTCGGCCACCTCGATCACCGTGAAGGCGCTGGACGGGGTGTCGCAGACCTACGCGGTCACCGGCTCCACCAAGGTCCACCTGCGCAAGGCCGCGACCGGCAACGGCAAGGGACGCGGCGGAACGCCTGGCACGATCGGCGACGTGCACACCGGCGACCAGGTCGCGGTGGCCGGCACCGGCACCAGCAGCCTGACCGCCGAGCACATCGTGGACCGGGTGGACTAGCCCCGGCTGCCTCACACTGCCGGCAGCCGCACCGTGAAGCGGGCCCCGCCCTCCGGGGCGCGGCCCGCTTCCACCGTGCCACCGAGCCGGCCGACCAGGCCGGCCACGATGGCCAGCCCCAGCCCGGTGCCGACCTGCCGCACCCCCCGGTAGCGCTGATAGAGCGCCGAGCGCTGGAACGCCACCGCGAGGTCGTCCTCGGTCAGGCCCGGGCCGCCGTCGCGCACCTCGGCCACCGCCAGCCCCCGGCCGTCCGGCCCCGGCTCGGTGCGGGCGGCCAGCACGATCGGGGCGCCGGCCGGGGTCACCCGCAGCGCGTTCTCCAGCAGCCCGTCGAGCACCTGCCGCAGCCGCCCCGGGTCGGTCCGGACGGTGCCCGGACCGGCTGACAGCTCCAGCTCGAACCGGACGCCGACCGTGGCGCAGCGTCCGGACCACACCCGGCCGGCGTCCCGGCACAGCTGCCCCAGGTCGATGTCGAACAGCTCGACCCGGAACTCCTGGGCGTCCAGCCGGGCCAGGTCCAGCAGGTCGGCCACCAGCCGGTCCAGCCGGCGGGACTCGGTCAGCACCACGGCACCCACCTCAGCCGCCTGCTCCGGGGGCACCACCCCCTCGGCCAGCGACTCGGCATACCCGGTGATCGCGGTGAGCGGGGTGCGCAGCTCGTGCGACACCGACAGCAGGAACTCCCGCTGGCGGGCCTCGGAGTGCGAGAGCGCGGCCGCCAGGGTGTTGACCGCCGTGGCCACCTCGGCCACCTCGGCGGGGCCCTCGGCCAGTACCGCGACGTCCCGGCGGCCGTCGGCCAGCGCGTGGGCGGCGTCGGCGGTGCGGCGCAGCGGGCCGGAGATCCGGATCGCGACCAGCAGCCCCAGCAGCGCGGCGATGCCCACCGCGACCAGCAGCGCCCAGACGATCCGCCGGACGGTCCGGTCGGCGGCCGCGGTGGCCTCCGACCGGCGCTGGGCCAGCACGATGCCACCGGTCCGGGTGCCGCGGGCCTCGATCAGCACCCGGTGCCCCTCGATCCGCCGCTGTGCCGACAGCGAGCCGGTGGCCAGCACCGTCCGGACGTCGGCCGGGCTCAGCGTGGCGCGCAGCAGCGGGCTCGCGGTGCTGACCCGGCCGCTGCTGTCGATCGCGGCGGACTGGATGCCGAGGCTGCGCAGCATCGCGCGGGCCCGCTGCTGGGCCGCCTCGGCGTTCGGTCCCTGGTCGGCTGCCGCCCGGGCCAGGTCGGCGAGGTTGCCCAAGGTGGTGCGGGCGGCCGCGGCGTTGGACCGGTGCACCAGGTTCACCGCCAGCACGCCGGCCAGCAGCGCGGTGATCACCGCCACCCCGACGGCCAGCGCCGAGATCCGCTGGGCGAGGGTGCCGGCCGGCAGCCTCATCGGGTTCGGGTCTGGGCCTGGCGCGCCGCAGCACCGTCGGCCCGGCCCGCCTCGACGGCGTAGCCGACGCCGCGGACCGTGCGGATCGGGCTGGCCTCGCGCAGCTTGGCCCGGACCTGCGCGATGTGCACGTCGACGGTGCGGGCGCCGGCGACGGCGGAGTAGCCCCAGACCTCGCTGAGCAGCTGCTCGCGGCCGAACACCCGGCCGGGCCGGCGCATCAGGTAGGCGAGCAGGTCGAACTCGGTCGCGGTCAGGCTGACCTCCCGGTCACCGGCGTGCACCCGCCGCTCAGCCGGGTCCAGCCGGACCGCACCGACCTGCAGGCTCGCCGGGGTGACCGCCGGGCCCTGGCTACGGCGCAGCACCGAGGTCACCCGGGCGACCAGCTCGCGCGGCGAGAACGGCTTGGTGACGTAGTCGTCGGCGCCGAGCTCCAGCCCGACGATCCGGTCCACCTCGTCGTCGCGGGCGGTCACGAACAGGACGGGCGTCCAGTCCTGCCCGGCCCGCAGCCGCCGGCACACCTCGATGCCGTCGATGCCAGGCAGCCCGACGTCCAGGATCACCGCCGCCGGGCGGTGCTGCCGGACCGCCGCCAGGCCGGCCTCGCCGTCGCGTTCGATCCGGACGCCGTACCCGGCGCCGGCCAGGTTCAGCCGGACCAGCTCGGCGATCACCGGCTCGTCCTCGACGACCAGGATCAGGCCACGGTGCGGCGCGCGGCTGGACGCATCGGTCGGCACAGCCGAACTGTACGAGGCTTCCGGCCTCATCGAGGTCACCGGAAGATCAGGATCAGGTACGAGCCGTACCTGGCTTCGCAACCCGGGGTCAGGACCCTTCGGCGGGCACCGGGTCCAGCACCACCACCGGGATCGGCCGGTCGGTCTTGGCCTGGTACTCCTGGTACGCGGGCCAGATCTGGCACATCAGCTCCCACAGCGCCGGCTTCTCCGACTCCTCGACCGTCCGGGCGGTCGCCACGAAGTCGTCCGGGCCGACCTGCACGGCCACCTCGGGGTTCTCGGTCAGGTTCAGGTACCAGGCCGGATGGGTGTCGTCACCGCCCTTGGAGGCGACCACGACGTAGGAGGAGCCGGACTGGCCGTAGATCAGCGCGGTGCGGCGCAGCTTGCCGCTCTTGCGGCCCTTGGTGGTCAGCAGCAGGGTCGGCGCGCCGTGCCAGTCGTGTCCCTCCTGGCCGCCGGTCTCGACGTAACGCTGGATGTGATCGGAGACCCAGCCCTCGGGGCTGTCGTAGACGTGCGCATCGTTGGTCATGAATCCACCGTACAAACTCAGCCCAGGGCGGTGAAGAACTGCCTGGCCAGCGGCACCGCCCCGGTGGTGGAGTTCTCGCCGCCGTAGACGAACACCGCGACGGCCAGGTCGCCACGCACGCCGGCGAACCAGGAGTGGCTCTTGGGCGGGACGTCGGTGCCGAACTCCGCGGTGCCGGTCTTACCGCGGATCTCGCCGGGCAGGTCGTGCAGCGCCGCGTACCCGGTGGCGCCGGGCATCGCGACGGTGGCCCGCATCAGCTCGTTCAGGGTGCTGGTCACCCGGCCGTCCAGCGCCGGCCCGGGGTCGGCCTGCTTGCCGGTGACCAGCGACGGCGCGACCGGGCGCCCGGTGGCGGCGGCGCCGGCCATCGAGGCCATCAGCAGCGGGCTGACCAGCACCTTGCCCTGGCCGATCGACTCGGCCGCCTGCTCGGTGCCGGACGCGGTGGCCGGCAGCGAGCCGGAGAACGCCGGCACCGGCAGCGTCCAGTCGGCACCCAGCCCCAGGCTGGCGGCGGCCTTCGCCAGGGCGCCGGCCGGCAGCCGGGTGCCGAAGGCGATGGCGGTGGTGTTGCAGGAGTAGCCGAACGCGGCGCTCAGCGGGATCTTCCCGTGGGCGAACCGGTTCTCGTTCTCGAAGGTCCGGCCGTCCACGGTGACGGTGGCGGGGCAGTCCACTTGCGTGTTCGCGGCCAGCGTCGGGTCGTTCTGCAGCGCCGCTGCGTAGGTGGCGATCTTGAAGGTGGAGCCGGCCGGGTACTGGCCGGTCAGCGCGATGTCGCCCGGCGCGCTGGCGCTGTTGGCCACCGCCAGCACCTTGCCGGTGGACGGTTGCACCGCCACCACCGCCGCCGGCAGGGCCTGGTTCGCCAGGGTGGCGTCGGCGGCGGCCTGGACGGCGCGGTCGAGCGTGAGCCGGACCGGCTTGCCGGCGACCGGCGAGGTCACCGTGCCGAGCTTGGCGCCCGGCGCGTCGTCGGCATCGGTGGCGGCGTACACCTCGACGCCGGGCGTACCACGCAACTGTTCGTCCAGCGCCTGCTGCAGGCCGGACAGCCCGACCGTGTCGCCGGCCCTGACCTTGCCGGCGGAGGCTTCGACGATCTCGGCGGTGGCCGGCCCGATACTGCCCAGCAGCGGCCTGGCGAAGTCCGCCGAAGGCGGCAGCAGCCGGGTCTCGGACTGGAACTGGGTGCCGGGCAGGGCGTAGATCTGCGGCTTGACCTGCTCGTAGGCCGGCCGGCGCAGCGTGATGACCGGAACGAACTGGTCCTTGCCGGCGGCCTTGACGGCACTGGTGATCTCAGCTGCGGTGGTCTGCAGCGCCGGCACCGCGGCCAGCCGGGCGGCGAGATCCGGCAGGTCCCGGACGGTCGCCGGGTTGATGCCCACGGTGACCACCGGGGTGGGCGTTAACAGCGGCTTGCCGGCGTTGTCGGTCAGGGCGGCCCGGGCCGGCTGGGTGCGCTCGAGCACCAGGTGCGACTCGTCGGTCAGCTGCGGGTGGATGTCGCCGGCCTTCCAGCTGACCCGCCAGCCGTCGGCCTGCTTCACCACCGGCAGCGAGCCGGTGTAGCGCCACGGCGTGCTAAGCCCCGGCAGCTGCCAGCTGGCGTCGTAGCTGGCAGTGGCCGAGTCCGGCTGCCGGTCGGTGAGCCCGGTGACCCGCAGGCTGCCCCGGGGAGGACTGTCGCCGTCCCCGAGCCCGGTCAGGCTCCGGGTGATCGCGGCCGTCGCGGCGGTCGGGTCGGTGGTGCGCTGCCCGGCGGTGGCGCTGTCGGCATCGCCGAGGGCGTCCAGGTAGGCCTGGGCCGCCAGTTGCTCGGCGGGCACCTTCTTGGCGTGCCCGCACCCGGTAACGGCCAGCACGACCAGTACCAGGGCCAGCCCCAGGGCCGGCAGCGGCCGGTTCTTCGCAGCGGTGCGAGCCATGGCCCGATTCAACCAAAGGCGCCTGTGAGCGGGTGGCGGCGCGGCGCCGCCCGGCCCGGCCGGCCACCGGACGGCTGCGGATACGGTGGCCGGGTGACTGGGATCGCGGCGGCCGGCGTGGTAGCGCTGGCCGGTGTCGCCGCCGGCACCATGAACACCGTGGTCGGGTCGGGCACCCTGATCACCTTCCCGGTGCTGCTGTCGCTGGGGGTGCCACCGGTGACCGCCAACGTCAGCAACACCGTGGGCCTGGTGCCCGGGACGTTCAGCGGGGCCTACGGCTACCGGCGGGAGCTGGCCGGCCAGCGCGGTCGGCTGCTGCGGCTGGCGTCGGCGTCCCTGCTCGGCGGCATCGCCGGCGCGTTGCTGCTGCTGGTGCTGCCGGCCAGGGTGTTCCGGGCGGTGGTGCCGGTGCTGATCGTGCTGGCGCTGGCGCTGGTGATCGCCCAGCCCCGGCTGTCACGGCGCTTCGTCGGCACCGACCCGGCGGCGCAGCACGCCTCGCAGGGCCGGCATCCGGTGCTGCTGTGGGTGCTGGTGCTGCTGACCGGGGTGTACGGCGGCTACTTCGGGGCCGCCCAGGGCGTGCTGCTGGTCGCGATCATGGGCGCGCTGCTGGACCACAACCTGCAGCGGGTCAACGGCCTGAAGAACGTGCTGTCCGGCGTGGTGAACGCGGTCGCCGGGCTGCTGTTCGTCCTGCTGGCGCACCCGAACTGGGTGTACGTGGCGCTGATCGCGGTCGGCTCCACGGTCGGCGGCCAGCTGGGCGCGGTGGTCGGGCGGCGGCTGTCGCCGACGGCGTTGCGCGCGGTCATCGTGGTGGTCGGGCTGGCCGCGCTGACCAAGTTCCTGTTCTTCAGCTGAGCGGCCGCCCGCTCAGCCGGCTCAGTCGGCTCAGTCGGCCGGCACCGGCTCCGGCTGGCCGGTCACCGCCGGCCGGCGCATCGACTGCTGCAGGATCTGGGCGACGTCGAGCACCTGGACGTGGTCGGCGGCGGTGCCGTCGGCCTTCTTGCCGGTCACCGCGTCGGACAGCATCACCATGCAGAACGGGCAGGCGGTGCCGATCACGTCCGGATCCAGGCCCAGCGCCTCGTCGGTGCGCTCGACGTTGATCCGCTTGCCGATCTTCTCCTCCATCCAGAACCGGGCACCGCCGGCGCCGCAGCAGAAGCCGCGGTCCTTGCAGCGGTGCATCTCGGCCGAGCGCAGCTGCGGGATCGCGCCGAGCACCTCCCGCGGCGGGGTATAGACCTTGTTGTGCCGCCCGAGGTAGCACGGGTCGTGGTAGGTGACCTTCTTGTCGACCGGCTCGACCGGGGTGAGCCGGCCGTCGGCGACCAGCGTGCCGAGCAGCTGGGTGTGGTGCACCACCTCGTACTCGCCGCCGATCTGCGGGTACTCGTTCGAGATGGTGTTGAAGCAGTGCGGGCAGGTGGCGACGATCTTGAGCGGGCGTCCCTCGGGCTTGATCGAGTTGAGCTTCTCGACGTTCTCCGCTCCCAGCATCTGGAACACGAACTCGTTGCCGAGCCGGCGGGCCGGGTCGCCGCTGCAGGTCTCCTCCGAGCCGAGGATCGCGAACTCCACGCCGGCGACGTGCAGCAGCTCGGCGAAGGCCCGGGTGACCTTCTTGGACCGGTCCTCCAGGGCACCGGCGCAGCCGACCCAGAACAGGTACTCGACCTCGGCGGGCAGCGGCTGGCCGGGGGATACCCGGCGAACCTCGAAGCCCAGCCCCTCGGTCCACTCCTCCCGGTTGCGGACCGGCAGGCCCCACGGGTTGCCCTTGTTCTCCAGGTTGCGCAGCATGCTGCCGGCCTCGGACGGGAACG
>NZ_DATINC010000161.1:0-8411 GCF_035474675.1 Jatrophihabitans sp.
GGCCTCGGTGGCGTGGTTGATCACCAGCCGGTAGCCGAACTCGTCGGCCAGCCGGATCGCGGTGGCGATGTCGTCGGCGCGGTGGGTGTGCTGGCACCACGGCAGCTCGCCGGACAGCACCCGGGCCAGCACCTCCGAGGATGGGTCGCGCTCGAACGGCTCGTCGCCGGCAGCGTCGCGGCGGGCCCGGTAGTCCTGCGCCTTCATCAGCGCGTCCCGGATCACCGCCGTCACCCCGAGCCGGGTCGAGGGCAGCTTTCCCTTGTCGCCGTAGACCCGTTTGGGGTTCTCGCCGAGCGCGCTCTTGACGCTGGCCGGTGACTTGATCACCATCTCGTCGACCATCCGGCCCCAGGTCTTGATCGCCACCGTCTGGCCGCCGATCGGATTGCCGCTGCCGGGCTTGATTACGCAGGAGGTCACTCCGCCGGCCAGCGCGTCCCGGAAGCCCTCGTCGGCGGGGTTGATGGCATCCAGCGCCCGCAGCCGGGCCCCGTTCGGGTCGGTCATCTCGTTGACGTCCGCGCCGGCCCAGCCCTCGCCCTCCTCCCACACCCCGAGGTGGGCGTGCGCGTCGACGAAGCCGGGCAGCACCCACTTGCCGGTGGCGTCCACCACCTCGACGTCCGGGCCGATGTCCACTGTCTCGCCCACCGCGGTGATCACGCCGTCGGTGACCAGCACCGTGCCGGCCGCTATCGGCTCCCCCTCGATCGGAACGACGTAACCGCCGACGATGGCCACGCTGCCGGTCTGCTGGGTCATACCCCGACCCTAACGGCTCGATCTCCCCGGCCGCCTGCCCGGACTGTCATAGGGATCGGTCGTCAGGACGGTCGATCCCTATGACGGTCGAGGAGCGCCCGACCCGGGGTGCGCCCGCCGCTTGCTCCCGGGTTCGGGCCGGCTGCCGCTCCGCGAGGATCTTCTCGACCCATTCGGACCACTCCGCGGGGGCTTCGTTCACCAGGCGCGCATACCAGGCATCCAATTCATCAGAGGTCGGCCGCTGCGGCCACGCGCCGTTCGTGTACACCGCGTAGGGCACCCACTCCTCACCCGGCCTCGCGAGCCGCGGATGCCAGTGGTAGATCCCTTCCCGGACTTCGAAGAGCAGCTTGTGCAGCAATTCGTTGCCCAGCTGGGATGCCTGCCGGGCATGCTCGGCCCACGTGTCGGCGTCCGCGGTCTCGTACGCTCGCATCTCCCCGGTGCGGTCGGACCGGTGGTACGGCACCCATCCCTCCGCTTCGGCGCGCTGGAACCGGTGCCAGTGGACATGTCGATTGCGGTTGTCGAGTACCACCTCCGCCGTCCGAATCCATGTCGTCACGTCATCGAGCTGCACGTCCCGGGCCCACGGCGGCAAGCCTGCCTTGGCCCGTTTCCGGGTGGCTCTCAGTACCCGGCTTACCGGGAAAGCTTCCGGATCCGGTTCGCCCACGGCACGCGCGATGAGGTAGGCCACGTTCTCCACCGCTCGGCCGTGCCAGACCAGGCGTCCGAGTGACACGTACTCCGCCTGCAGTTGTTCCTCTGTCATTGCGCGCTCCTGCGCTGCACGGCAGCGCGCGATGACACCGGCGTTCCCTCGATCGCAACGGCGCGACTGCCGACGACGGCCACGCTGCCGGCCTGCTGGGTCATACCCCGGACCCTAACCACTCGATCTCCCCGGCCGCCTGCCCGGACCGTCATGAGGATCGGGCGTCAGAACGGTCGATCCTCATGACGGTTCGGGAGGGAGGTACCCGGGCCGGTGCTGAGCACCTGGACCGGGTGCGCCCACCCTCAGCCGCTGAGATCCCAGCGGTGCCGTACCACCGGCACCGGGACCGGCTGGCCGGCCTCGGCCGCCCGCAGCGCCCAGTGCCGGGCTCGCAGCCACCAGCGCACCATCTGCACCAGCCCGAGCGCCTGCACCGTCACCGCGACCGCGAAGGCCAGCCGGTAGCTGCCCAGGGTCGCCGGGCCGCGCAGGTCCAGCGTCCAGCCCAGGCCCAGGCACGCCACGATGGCGGCCACGAAGCCGGCCACGTTCACCAGTCCGGTCGCGGTGCCCACGATCGCCGGCCCGTTGTAGTCGCGGGCCAGCGCGAAGCCGATCGAGGACACCGGGCCGCCGGTGCTGGTCACCAGCACCAGGGCCACCAGCAGCCAGCGCGGCATGGGGCCGGAGAAGGCGGCCAGCACCGCGTACCAGCCGAGCACGGTCACCAGGCTGGTCCCGATCGCCAGCGGCACCCGGGTCGCCGGGTACCGGCCGATCAGGTAGCCGATCGGCGGCCCGACCAGGACGGCGACCAGCACGCTGAACAGCAGCACCGTGCCGGCGGCGTCCCGGCTCATCCCCTGGCCCTGCACCATGAACGGCACGCCCCACAGCACCGCGAAGGTCAACGCGGTCGCCATCGAGGCGAAGTGCACCCAGAAGCCGGCCCGGGTGCCGGGCAGCGACCAGGCCGAGCCCACCCGGCGGCCGACCCGGCGCAGCGACTCCAGCAGCACCGCGGCCCCGGCCGGCCGGGGCGGCAGCCGCGGTGCCCGGGGCAGCAGCAGGTACACCGCGGCACCGCTGGCCAGCGACAGCAGGCCCGCGCCGAGGAAGGTCGGCGTCCAGCCGGCCCGGTGCAGCAGTGCGGTCAGCGGCAGGGTGGCCACCAGGTTGCCCAGCTGTCCCAGGGTGCCGGTGAGGGCCACCACCACCGGGTAGCGGCGCGGGGTGAACTGCCCGGCGGCGAAGCGCAGCACGCTGACGAAGGTCAGCGCGTCCCCGAGGCCGAGCACCGCCCGGGCCAGCAGGGCCAGCGGGTAGCTGTGCGCCAGCGCGAACAGCACCTGCGCAAGGCCCATGGTGCCGGCCGCAACCACCAGCAGCCGGCGCGGTCCGTACCGGTCGACCAGCACGCCGGTGGGGATCTGCATCCCGGCGTAGATCCCCAGCTGCAGCAGGATGAAGATGCTCAGCTGGCTGGGACTGATGCCGAACCGGTCGGCCGCCTGCAGGCCGGCCACGCCGAGCGAGGTGCGGTGGAACACCGCCACCAGGTAGACGCCCACCGCGATCGCCCAGCGCCGCACCGCGATGGCACGGCGGCGTCGCACGCTCGTCACTTTCTCGCCCTCCGGCTCGGCTGCGCACCTCAGCCTAGTGACGCCGGCACCCGGGGCATTGCCCGCCGGGCCAGCCGGGTCCACACTGGCCGCATCCGCCAGTACACCGGCCCGAAGGAGGCCACCATGGCTGTGCTGCTGTCCCAGGACCTGCCCCTGCGGCGCGAGGACCTTTCCGCCGTCACCGCCGCGCTGGGGGCGCAGGAGAACCCACCGGAGGGCCTGCTGCTGCATGCCCTCACCGAGCTGCCCGGCGGCGGGGTGCGGGTGGTCGATGTCTGGGAAAGTCCCGACCTGTATGAGAAGTTCCTCACCGAGCGGCTGCTGCCCACCATGGGCAAGGTCTTCGCCGAGCGGGGCATCCCGCTCGACGGCCCGATGCCCGAGCCGGAGCTGGCCGAGGTCCACGACCTGATCACCGCCCGCCGGTAACGCCCGGCCCGGCGCCGACCGGTCGCGCCCCTTGGCCGGGCGGTCAGCGGCTGCGGCCCTCGAACCAGTGGCCGATCGCGGCCGCGCGTACCCCGAGGACACGTGGCAGCCGCGGCCGCCCGACGGTCCGGCGCCGGGGCGACACCGGCTCCGCTGCCACGGCGGCCGGTGCGCTCGCCCGCAGCTGCAGCAGCACGCTGTTGAGCTCGGCGCCGGTCAGGATGGCCAGCGAGGAGAAGTACAGCCAGACCCCGGTCGCGATGGAGGCGCCGATCGCCTGGCCGATCAGCACCACCTGCTGGTCGTCGGTGTGCACCCCGGTCGGAGCGACCGCCCCGATCAGCAGGTAGCCCCGGAACACCCCCGCGGCACCGATCCAGAGCAGCACCGCCATGGACGCGCCGGGCAGGCACTGCCGCACGCTCAGCCGCACGTTCGGGCCGTAGCGGTACAGGTTGACGATGACGCCGAGCAGGATGAAGAACAGCAACGGCCAGCGCAGCACGATCCACAGCTGCGCCACCACCGGCGAGCGGCCCATCACCCGGTCCAGGCCGGCATGGCCGCTGTGCCAGCCGAGCACCATCACGGCCAGCGTCACCGCGATCACCCCGACCACCACGATGGCATGGCCGAGGGCGTACAGGCGCTGGGACCGGGTCGGGCGCTGGTCGTCCACTCCGAAGGCCACGTCCAGGCCGTGCACCAGCGAGTAGAAGATCCGGCTGATCAGCCAGGCCGAGGCCAGCAGGCCGGTGAGCGCCGGCCCGGATGTCTGGGAGAGCTGGGTGGCCACGAACGGGTTGATCACCGGGTCGGCAAGCTTGGGCCCGATCAGCAGCCGGATCGCCTCGCTGGCCCCCTGCTGGGCCCGGACGGCCAGCTCGGGGCCGCCGACGCGGGCCAGCGCGTGCAGCACGCCGCCCAGGGTGACCGTCGCCGGCACCAGCGACAGCAGGGCGAAGAAGGCCATCGCCGAGGCGTGCGCGTTGACCCGGTGGCGGACCGCGGCCCGCAGCACCGCCACCAGGATGGTGCCAACCCTGCGCACGCTCATCGCAGCCTGCCCGACGAGAAGGATCTCGAAAATCCAGCATCCAGGACGGCGTAGCAAAGGTAAATGCCACGAACTTGGGCGGGTGATCGATCCGGCGAATACCCGGTCGGCAGGCGGGTCAGCCGACGACGGCGCCGTCCAGCACGATCCGGCGCGGCGCGTACACGGTGGCCAGCTCCACCCGGGGGTCGTGGTCATAGACCACCAGGTCGGCCGGCGCCCCCTCGGTCAGGCCGGGGAAGCCCAGCCACTCCCGGGCCCGCCAGGACGCCTGGGCGATCACCTCGGCCTGCGGGATGCCGGCCTGCACCAGGGCGGCCACCTCCTCGCGGATCAGCCCGTGCGGCAGCGAGCCGCCGGCGTCGGTGCCGGTGTAGACCGGCACGCCCGCCTCGTAGGCGTCCCGGATCCGCTGCCGGGAGGTGGCGAACAGCGCGCGCATGTGCGCGGCGTAGGCCGGGAACTTCTGCTCGGCCGAGTCGGCGATGGCCGGGAAGGTGTCGACGTTGATCAGGGTCGGCACCACCGCGATCTGCCGCCGGGCGATCTCGTCCAGCAGGTCGCCGGTGATCCCGGTGCCGTGCTCGATGGAATCGATGCCGGCCGCGACCAGGCCGGGCAGCGCCTGCTCGCTGAAGGTGTGCGCGGCCACCCGGACGCCGAGCTGGTGAGCCCGCCCGATCGCGGCGGCCAGCACGTCGTCTGGCCAGACCGGCATCAGCTCGCCGACCGAGCGGTCGATCCAGTCCGCGGCGAGCTTGACCCAGCCGTCGCCGCGGCGGGCCTGCTGCTCCACCTCGGCCACCAGGTCCTCCGGCTCCACCTCCACGCCCAGGTTGCGGATGTAGCGGCGCGGCCGGGCGATGTGGCGCCCGGCCCGCACCAGCCGGGGCAGGTCCGGGCGCCGCTGCACGCCGGTGTTGTCCACCGGGGCGCCGGCGTCGCGTAGCAGCAGGGCCCCGGCGTCGCGGTCGAGCACCGCCTGCTCGACCTGCATCTCCTCGTCCGCCCAGCCGTCGGTGGTGACGCCGATGTGGCAGTGCGCGTCGACGAAACCCGGCAGCACCCAGCCACCGGCGGCGATCGACTCGGCGCCGGACACCGGCTCGAAGGTCAGCCGGCCGTCGACGATCCAGGCCTCGCGTTCCTCCTCCTCGGGCAGGAACACCCCGCGCAGGTGCAGGACGGTCACCGGCGCCGCCGCCGGGCGGTGCCGAACAGCGACCGGGTGATCTCCCGGCCGAGCACGGTGGCCGTCGAGCGGGCGAAGGACCTGAACGCCGCCGAGCCGAGCACCTCGGCCACCACGCCGCCGTCGTGCTGCTGTTGCTTGGGCTGGCTGGGCGCTCTGTCAGCCGAACCGCCCGCCGGGGCGGGCTCGGGCTGCGCCGGGGCGGGCTCGGGATGGGCGGCCGCCAGCCGGGCAGTGAGCTTCTCGTACGCCGAGTCCCGGTCGATCGGGGTGCCGTACTTGGCCAGCAGCGGGGAGCCCGCCACCGCCTGGGCCTGCGCCGCCTGGTCCAGCTGGGCCATCAGCGAGCGCGGCGCGCGCAGCCGGGTCCAGGCCACCGGGGTCGGGGCGCCCCGCTCGGACAGCACCGTCACCACCGCCTCGCCGATGCCGAGCTGGGTGAGCAGCTCGGCGAGGTCGTAGTGGCTGGTCTTGGGATAGGTACGCACCGCTTTGGCGAGGTTCGCCGCGTCGTCCGGGGTGAAGGCGCGCAACGCGTGCTGCACCCGGTTGCCGAGCTGGCCGAGCACGCTGTCCGGCACGTCGGCCGGCACCTGGGTGACGAAGAAGATGCCGATCCCCTTCGACCGGATCAGCCGGACGGTCTGGGTCAGCTGCTCCAGGAAGGCCTTGGACGCGTCGCTGAACAGCAGGTGCGCCTCGTCGAGGAAGAACACCAGCTTGGGCTTGTCCACATCGCCCACCTCGGGCAGCTCGGAGAACAGGTCGGCCAGCAGCCACATCAGGAAGGTGGAGAACAACCGCGGCTTGTCCTGCACCGCGGCCAGTTCCAGGGCCGAGACGATGCCGCGGCCGTCGCTGCCGGTCCGGATCAGGTCGGCCGGCTCCCACTCCGGCTCGCCGAAGAACACCTCGCCGCCGTTGTTCTCCAAGGTGATCAGCGAGCGCAGGATCACCCCCGCGGTGGCCTTGCTCAACCCGCCGATGCCGGTCAGCGCGTCCTGGCCCTCGTCTGATGTCAGGTACTGGATCAGCGCCCGCAGGTCCTTCAGGTCCAGCAGCGGCAGCCCGGCCGAGTCGGCGTAGTGGAAGATCAGCGCCAGCGACGACTCCTGGGTCTCGTTCAGCTCCAGAACCTTGGCAAGCAGCAGCGGGCCGAACGAGGTCATGGTGGCCCGCACCGGCACCCCGCTGCCCAGGCCGCCGAGCGCCAGGAACTCCACCGGGAAGACGGCCGGCTGCCAGTCGTCGCCGGTGTCGGCGGCCCGCTGGGAGACCCGGTCGCCCGGCTGGGCCGGCTGCGCGGGGCTGGCCAGCCCCGACAGGTCACCCTTGATGTCGGCGACCACCACCGGCACGCCGGCCGCCGAGAGCTGCTCGGTCAGCAGCTGCAGCGTCTTGGTCTTGCCGGTCCCGGTGGCCCCGGCGATCAGGCCGTGCCGGTTGAGCATGCTGAGCGGAATCCGCACGCCCGCCGACGGAAACGCCTCGCCGCCCACCACCACGGACCCGAGTTCCAGCGCGGGCGTGCCGAAGTCATACCCGGCGGCAATGCTCGTTGCGGACTCGGTAGACGATTCGGCCATGACACTCACTTCCGGCGCTGGACGGTCGGGACGACGGGGATTTCCGGCAAGGTACGCCCCGGGAACCTACCCCAGCCCGCGCCGGGGTGCCCCCATTCCGCAGTGGCAGCCCGGCCGGCCGTCCGCGAGCGCCGCACCGGTCGCCGCCGGCTCGGGTTGGTCGGCACGGATACCGCCGTTTGGAAGTGAGGGGGCAACTTGGGCGGGTACGCTGCTGCTGGACCGACGCGGGGCGTCGCGCCACTATTTTCTGCGTTTCCCAAGACGAAGCCCGAACCCGGGGGGCGAGGCGAATGCCGGACCGTCGATTGTGGCGCCTGCTCGTCACCATCACGATCCTGGACCTGTTGATCGTCCTGACCGGTCCGCTCGTCCTGCTGGTCGACCGCGGCCAGCGCAATCCGAGCCTGGACTGGGTCGTGGTGGCGACCGCGGTGGTCGCGCTGGTGGTGCTGCCGCTGCAGTGCGTGGCGCTGTGGAAGGTGCTGTCCCCGCAGTTCGGCGAGCAGCGCCGGTTGCGCCGGATGTTCCGGCGGGTCGACGAGGTGATCCAGGGCGGTGACCTGAGCATCGCGTTCCAGCCGGTGGTCAATGCCCGGACCATGCAGGTCATCGGGGTGGAGGCGCTGGCCCGGTTCGGCGGCGACCCGCTGATCACGCCGACCCAGTGGTTCAACGATGCCGAACTGGTCGACCGGACGCTGCAGCTGGACCTGCTGGCGGTGCGCCGCACGCTGGGCGCCGCGGTGGACCTGCCGCCGGACGTCTACGTCGCGATCAACGTCTCGCCCACCACGCTGGCCAGCCCCGCCCTGCTGCGGGAGCTGCGCTCGACCGCCATCCGGCCGGACCGGCTGGTGCTGGAGGTCACCGAGCACGCCTCGATCGCGGACTACGCGCCGCTGATCGAGGCGCGGATGACGCTGCGGGCGCACGGCATCCGGCTCGCGGTGGACGACGCCGGCGCCGGCTACGCCTCGTTCCGGCACATCGTGGCGCTGGCCCCGGACATCATCAAGATCGACCGCGG
>NZ_DATINC010000162.1:0-73710 GCF_035474675.1 Jatrophihabitans sp.
CGCCTCGGTGAACACGTGCTCGACGTCGACGCCGGTCCGGACCCAGCGCATGCCGATCGAGGCCAGCACCGGACGCAGCACCTCGTTCCAGGTACGCACCGCCCCCCGGCTGACCAGCAGGTCGCCGAGCTGGCTGGCCGCGGCATCGGCATCCAGCCGGCTGGCCGCCCGGGCCAGCCCGCGGACCTCCGGCGAGGCACCCGGCACCGCCAGCACCCGACCGCCAGGTCCGCCGCCGTGCTTGACCCGGGCCTGGCTGCCCAGCCGGGCCGACCGGCCACCGGACGGCGCGCCGGCCGACCGGACCGACACCGAGCCGTGCTCGGAATGCTGGCCCAGCACCGTCCGGGCCGCGGCCGCCGGGGTGTGCCCGCGGCTGACCAGTTCCTGCATGCGCTGCAACCGGGCGAGGTCGGCCTCGGTGTAGCGGCGGTGACCGCCGCTGCTGCGCCCGCCCGGGCCCAGGCCGTAGCGGCGTTCCCAGCTGCGCACGGTGGCCGGCGCCACCCCCAGCCGGCCCGCCGCGGCGCCTACCGACAGCAGCGTGGGACCGTCCGGTGCGGAGTTGGAAGCTTCGTCCGACACTCTCAAAGAATGCCTGACGATGTCCGGTTGACCAAGTTATACGGACGATCGGCACCGATCCCGGGTGCTCCCCGCCGGCATCGCCGGGCGCAGTCAGCCGGTGGCCGGTGCGATGGCCGGTCCATGGCCAGTCCGTGGTCAGGTCCCATGGTCAGTCCGTGGTCAGCGCCGGCGTGCGGACCAGCAGCGGCAGGGACAGCGCCGCCAGCAGCGTCGCCAGCCCGCTGATCAGGGTGCCGGCCAGTACGGTGAACGCGGCCGGCAGCCACAGGCTGCCGGGCACCGAGCCTGCCACCGCCGCGGTCGTCGCCAGCCCGACCCCGGCACCGGCCACCGAGCCGACCGCGCCGATCAGCAGTCCCTCGGTGCCGATCAACCGGACCAGCTGGCCGGCCGTCCAGCCGACCGCCCGCAGCAGCACCAGATCCTCCCGCCGTTCCCGCATGTTCAGGTAGCTGACGTCGGCGACCGCCACGGCGGCCAGCAGCAGCGTGATCAGCACGGCGAGATAGTCCACCCGGCGGGCGTGCAGCCAGATCGCGTCGCCGAGCACGCTGCCCACCACGCTGCCCCGGAAGGCCACCCTGATGGCCAGCAGCGCCGTCAGGCCGGCCGAGCCCACGCAGATGGCGAGCATGCCGAGGCCGGTCCGGGCCGGCTCGTCGCGCAGGTTGCGGTAGGCCAGCTGCACCAGCCCGCGCACCGGCGGCGCGGCGCCGTGCCGGCTCTGCCCGCGGTCGGTGGCCGGATACGGCAGCGGCGCCGGCACCGAGGCCCGCCACACCGGCCAGGCAGCGGCCAGCAGGGTGATCGCGAGCGCCGCCGGCACCGCCACCAGCGCCCGGCCGGTGGTCACCGGCGCGCCCAGCGACCGGGCGGCGACCAGTGCCACCAGCGCCCCGAGCAGGCCGGCGCCGGTGCCGATCACCGCCATCTCGCCCAGCAGCAGCCGCATCAACTGGCCCCGGGTCCAGCCCAGGCAGCTCAGCGTGGACAGCTCCAGCCTGGGCGAGCGGGCGGCCGCACCCGCCGCGTTGGCGGTGAACACCCCGCACACCACCAGCACCAGGGCGAACAGCAGCAGGCTCTTGCGGTCGACCGCGCGCAGCACCGTCACCACCACGCCCTTGCGCTGCCACCGCTCGGTCAGCAGCAGCTCCGGCCGGCCCGCCGAACCCGCCGGCAGGGCGATGTGCCGCTCGGTGGGCGAGCTGCCCACCGTGACGTCGACGGCGAGGCCGGTGCTGCGCGCGATCGCCTCGGCGGCCAGCCGGACCCGTTCCCGGCTCACCGGGTCGGTGCCGCGCACCCCGGCCACCCGGACCTTCACCGCGCTGATCGGGGCGGCGTCGCTGACGTTGTCGAAGACGGCGGAGTCGGTGAACGCCGCGGCCGCGTCCAGCGAGGTGAACATGGTCGGCGGCGGCAGCAGGTAACCGGCGATGTTGCTGTCCGGCAGCAGCGGCTGGTCGTGGAGCTCCTCCCTGCTGTGCCCGTCGGCCGGGGCCAGTGGCTCGGTGCGGTAGTCGCCCAGCGCCGGGTCCAGGCTCGGCGCGCCCGGTCCGCCGGGCAGCGCAGCCAGCCGGGACTCGTCGAAGGTGCCGACGGTGACCACCCGCGGAATGGCGTCCCGGGTCTCCTGCGCCTGCAGCGCCGGGTGCCGGCGCAGCGTGCGGAACGCGGTGTCGGCGGCATCCGGCGGAACGGTGACGTTGCCGGCGTAGCGAATCGGGGCGCGCCAGACGCTGGCCGGATTGGTGACCGGCTGCGGCTGCAGGGTGCCGTCCGGCCGGGTGCGGTAGCTGACCGGCCCGCTGGTCCAGTAGCTGTCCACCATCGGGGCCTGCCGCTTGAACAGCCGGTTGTCCAGCAGCAGCTGGTAGGCCTGCTCGGCGGTGATCGTCGCGTGTGCCACCACCCGGCCGCGAGCGCGGTCCAGCAGCGGGTCCAGCTGGCGCAGCGGCAGGCCGTCGCGGACCATCGCGGTCAGCTTCGCGTCCAGCAGCTGGACGCTGACCTCGTCGGAGTCCTCGACCCCGGCGTGCTCGGCCATCAGAACCGGGACGTTGCGCCCCTGCACACCGGGCACGCCGCCCCGCTCGGGCAGGTAGCTGCCCCGGGTCACCGCCCGATCCAGGCCGGCCAGGGCCGCCTCCTGCTCGGGATCGATCGCGGCCAGCAGGAACGGGAACGTCCAGCGCACCGTCACCGCGGCGTGGCCGGCCGGCAGCCCGTCGAACCCGCCGCCGCTGTCCCCGTTGGCCAGCGACCAGCAGGTGCCCAGCCGCTGGCCGTGGACGGAGAACGGCGACGCGTCGGACGCTGGGCGCGAGGGGCAGGCCGGCAACCGGCCGCGCGGGTCGGCGAAGTCGTAGCCGAACCCCGGCTCACCCAGCTCGCCGACCTGCTTGACCGGCACCGGACTGACGTAGGTGTAGTCGATCACCGGCGGTGAGAACGTGCTCAGGCCGCGAGCGGTGGAGCGGGTGATCCAGGTGGTGAACAGCTGTTCCTGGCCGGCAGTCAGCTTGTCGGTGATGTCGATCGGGATCTCCATCGTCTGCAGCAGGTAGCCCACCATCGCGATCGGAGCCGCGACCTGCACCCCGTCCAGCTGCTGGATCCGGTGCCACTGCTCCAGGGTGATGCCACCGAACTGGCCGGACAGGAAGTTGGCGCGCACCAGCCCCTGGCTCTCCTCCAGCGCGGTACGCGAGCCGGCCGGCCGGACCAGGATGTCGTAGGAGGGACGCGGCTGGGCGGCGATCCGGCCGCGCAGCTGCAGGCGCTGCTCGGCGACCTGCCCGGTGAGCACCACGAAGGAGGTGGTGGCCGCGGCGATCCCCAGCACCAGCGCCGCCACCCGCAGCCGGTTGGCCCGCAGCCGGACCAGCAACAGGTGGATCATGACGGCAGGCCGGGGGACCTCATGGGCACAGTGTGACCGGCGGGCGTCACTGTGGCTGGGATTGCGGCAGATCCAGCACCGATCCGCCGGTGGCCAGCACCGCCGAATCGGCCGACACCAGCACGTAGGACGGAAAGCCGGTGATGCGGTACGCGGCGGCGATCGGGCCGCCGACCGGTTCGAACACCACGGTGGCGATCGGTGCCAGCAACCGCTCGATGTCGGCACCGCGCCGCGGGTCGCCGACGATCACCACGATCAGCCGCAGCGGACCGGGGTGCAGGCCGACGTAGCCGGCCAGCGACGGCAGGCTCGTCCGGCACCCCGGGCAGCTGCTGGACAGGAAGGCCACCAGGTACGGACGGCCGGCGAGCTCGGCGGAATCCAGCGGCTGCCCGGTGCTGGTGCGGGCGAGGATCGGCGGTGCCGGGCTGCCCGGGTCCGGACCGCCGGCCGGCAGCGGAACACCCGCACCGGGCCGGGACAGCGGAGCCTGGTCCGGCAGCACCCGCAGTGCCAGCAACGAGATTGCCAGTGCCAGGCTGGCAACCAGTGCCGCGTACGCCGTGAGCACGGCGGTGACCGTCATCGCCGGCCTCCGGGAGTCAGCAGAGAGCGGGATGCCGTCTCCCGGTGCCCGGCCTGCTCGAGCAGCGACCGCAGCGCCGGCGCCTGCCAGCCGAGCACCGCGCCGAGGCCGACCGTGAGCACCGCCGCCAGCGTGACCGGCGCCGGAGCAGCGGCCTGCGGGAGCCGCAGCCCGAGCACCAGCAGCAGCGCGGCGGCGGTCAGCGCGGCGTTGCGCAGCACGGTCGGCCAGCCGATCGGCGCGTTCCCGTTGCCGAAGCAGGGACAGCTGAAACCGCGCCGGCGGGCCACCAGCACCGCGGCGCCGGCCGTCAGCAGGGCGAACTCCGCGGTGGCCAGCGCCGCGGCCGGTCGCACCGTCGCCGTCGGCACCAGCAGCAGCGCGGTGAGTCCTTCGGCCACGACCCAGCCGCCGGCCACCGCGGAGGCGTGCGGCACGCCGAGGCCCAGGCGCAACACCAGGCCGAACTGCTCGATCCCGGCGGGGTGCCACACCTTGCCGACCGCGGCGGCGGCCAGCACCAGCGCCAGCAGACAGCGGACAGCCATCAGGGCGAAACCGAACATAGCGCCTCATCGACCCTTTCTCCGCCAGCACCAGCAGTGCTGACGCTCCCCCGATCTCGCTCGACCAGCGTCAGCAGCTGCCGGCACTCTCCCCTGACGGACCCCGGCAGCGGCCGGGATCAGCAGAGGCCGCCGTCCGGTACCCAGGCCCCGCACGTCTTGCTGCAGGTGGGCCCGCTGTACTGGCACTGCCTGGCGTAGCGGTGACCCTGCTCGTCGCAGCGGTACTCGGTCCACTGGTCGGGCGGGCAACTGTCGATGGTGCGTGGCCTGGTGGTCCTCCGACGGCCGGCCAGAATCCTAGTAATACGTGCAGCCGAAGCAGCCATGGACGAATCACCTTGCCCGATAGGCGTTTTTGATTGGATGCACGTTAGGCACTCAACTACATTCGGTCAAGCTGCCTTGTCACAATGCATATTTCCGCTAGCTGTGGGTGTGCGGCCGGTGTCGCAGGGTGTGCGTCAGCCGGGCCCGCTGATCCGGCGCAGCGTGCTGTCCGGGTCGGATCCGGTCAGGTCGCGCTCGCCGACCAGCCGCCCGTCGCGCAGTTCGACCAGCCGCTGGCACTGGCTGGCCACCGTGGAGTCGTGGGTGGCCAGCAGCATCGTCATGCCGTGCTCGGCCTGCAGCTCGGTGAGCAGGTCCAGGATCTCCTCGCCGGTACGGGAGTCGAGGTTGCCGGTCGGCTCGTCGGCCAGCAGCAGCCGGGGCCGGTTGACCAGCGCGCGGGCGATCGCCACCCGCTGCTGCTGGCCACCGGACAGCTCGCGGGCCGGCACGCCGGCCTGGTCGGCAAGCCCGACCGCCGCCAGCAGTTGCCGGCCGCGCTCGCGCTTGTCGAAGTCGACCCGCAGTGGCAACACCGGGCTAATCACGTTGTCGAGCGCGGAAAGGTTGCCCAGCAGGTGATAGCGCTGAAAGACAAACCCGACAGTGCCGCGAAAGTACGCCGAATGCCTGCCGGACAGCCGGGCAATGTCGACACCGTCGACCAGGATGCGGCCGGAATCCGGAATGTCCAGGCCGCCGACGAGCTGCAGCAGGCTCGACTTTCCGGCCCCGGACGGCCCGGTGACTGCAACGATTTGGCCGGGCGAGACGGCCAGCGAGACCTCCGCGAGCGAGGTGACCACCGCCCGGCCCTGGCGCCGGGTCTTGGTGACCGACACCAGCTCGACGCGCGCGCCCGCGCGCCCTTCCGGCGGCGTAGCCGCTGGTGGCTGCATCGCCGCATCCTCCTCCCAGCACTGCCGGAGCCGGTCTGGGCCACTAGCCCGTCCGGGGCAAAGCCTTGCCCCTATAGTGGTCGCCGTGGCTATCCAACACGCGGTGTTGTCCTTTCTCGCCGATGGACCGAGCTACGGCTACGAAATTAAGACGAATTTCGAAAAAGCGGTCGGACCACAATGGGGCGGCCTCAATATCGGCCACGTCTACCAAATCCTCGAACGGCTCAGCCGGGACGGCCTGGTGACCTCCCGAACGGTGTCGCAAGATGTCCGGCCGGACCGTACTGTCTACAAAATCACCGCGGCCGGAAGGCGCGAACTCGACAACTGGCTGGCCGAGCCGACTACGCGCACCGCTGGATACCGAGACGATTTCATCCTCAAGGTGCTGGCCGCCGGCCGGCGCAGCGAGGAGCAGGTGCACGAGGTCTGCCGCACCCAGCGCGACGCCCGGATGGCCGAACTGCAGACGCTGCGGGCATTGCGTCGCCAGCACAAGGACGAGCCGCTGGCGGCGCTGACCATCGAGGCCGCGATCCTCGGCGTGCAGGCCGACCTCAAGCTGGTCGAGATTGCCGACGCCAACGCCTCCCGCCCGCTGCTGGCCGCCACGCCGGCCGAGCGCCAGGCCAAGCCGGCCGAAGGCCGCCGCGTCGCCGGTCAGTGACCGGACCGCTGCTGGCAGCCGGCCCGTCGCCGGCCGCCGTCACCCTGATCAGCGCGACGGCGGGCGCGGTGGTGTCGCTGCTGGTGGCGATCGGCACCCAGGTGGCCCTGAGCGTGCGGGAGGACCACGCCCGCCGCTACTCCCGGCGCCGGGCCGCGCTGACCGACGCCCAGGACGCCGCGCTCGCGGTGCGCGGCCGGCTGGGTGAGTACGGCACGCTCAGCCGGGCCGCCGCCGGCCGGTCGACGCCGGAGCAGGCGGCCGCCGAGCGGCGCTACCTCGACGCGCGAGCGCTGCTGGAGGTCACCCTGAGCCGGGTGGACGACGAGAAGGTGGTGGCGGCGGCGCTGGGCTGGCGGGACGCGGCGGAGGTGAGCTTCATCAGCTCCGCGGAGGTCTCGGCGGCCACCGAGCAGCGCCGGTGGCAGGAATTGAACGCCGCGATCGGCAGCGCGTTGCAGAGCAAGGACGGGGTGGCGCCCGGGCCGGGCTGAACCCGCCGGCCTCAGCTGGCGGCGGCGGTCCGGGGCAGTTCTTCGGCCAGGTCGAACCGGTCGGTGACGTGCAGCTCGCGAGCGGCCGAGGTGGCGTACTCGGCGAAGTCGGACGGCGCCCCCACCAGCAGAACCGAGTTGGCGTTCTCGTCGGCCAGCAGGCGTTCGATGAGCTGGTATGCGAAGGATGTCGTACCGGACAGCAGCTTGGTGGCGTCCACCACCACGTCCTGGCCCGTCACCGGGCCGAGCGTCCTCACCATGTCATCGGCATAGTCGCGACCCGCTACCAGTCGCGGCAACGGCAATGTACGTACGCCCACGACTACCCCCTCAGCCTGCCAGCTACTCAGCGCGATGTGCCTTTCGAATAAGCACCGGCCCGGGCCAGCACTAGCATGTCTTCGGCTCGAACGTCAACGATAGCGGAATTGTTTCATCCTTCAGGCCCAGTCGTACAGCCTCTGTCTGCTGTGTCGGGCCTCGGTCACCGGAACCCAGCCCTCGAACATCGTCCCGACGAACCGCTGCTCGAGCTCGGTGTGGCGCCGGCCGCGGGCGTTGGCGGTGGCCAGCGCCGACCCGCTGGCCAGCAGCACCCCGCCACCCAGCCGGCTCACCACCGCGACCGCGGTGGGCAGCCCGGTGCCCCGGCCCGGCCCGCTCTTGCGGCTGGTGCCCGACAGCGCCATGGTGATCGCCATCCGGTCGTCCTCGGCACCCTGGCCGGCCAGCGTGCCCAGCAGCCCGGCGCCGGCGTCGGCCACCGCGAAGCGCAGCATCCGCTGGGACGGCAGCGTCTGGGCGGCCATGAAGCCGACCGTTCCGGAGTGCTCGCAGACGTTGGCCCCGATCTCGGCCAGCGCGGTGTGCAGCGCGTGCGCGATGTCGGCGTCGTGGCCGACCACCCGGTCATAGACCAGCCCGCTCAGCTTCCGGACGTCGGAGCCGGTGGCCAGCTCGGTGACCTCCAGCAGGCTGTCGTGCCGGTCGAGCTCCCGCTCGTTGGCCGGCAGGTCGTGGCAGCCGCCGAACCGCTCGACGATCGCCCCCAGGTGCATCCGGGAGGCGTAGCCGGCCTGGTTGGCGCGCAGCCCGCGCAGCCGCAGCCGGGACCCCCGGGCCGCGGCGAGCTGGGCGACCGCCGCCACTCCGACCAGGTGCAGCGGGTCCAGCCAGGACACGCCACTGAGGTCGAGCAGGCAGTCGCCGTCGGCAGCTCCGACCGCCAGCGACTGCAGGCGGGCCGCTGGCGTCGGCCTGGGCACTGGCTGTCTCTCCTCACGTGCGATCCCGGATGGGCAGGGGCGACGATACGACTACCGTCTGTCACTAATGGTGCGTCACCGGTGAGCAACCCGGTTAGCGCGCATGACCCCTGACACACCTCGGCTCTTTAGAAGAGCGCGGCTCGGGGAACCGGCGCGGCGCCAGGCACCCGGGGACTGAGGAGAAGGTCGGCCGGTCAGCTCACCGGCCGCGGCGCCGCTGCCGGCGCTCCCGGCGATCCAGCCGGCTCAGCCCTGCGTCCAACGAGCGCAGCCCGCGGGCCGCCCGGGAGCCGGGGTCGCGCTGGGCGGCCGAGGCGGAGGCCCGCCGGAGCACCGCGCGCAGCAGCGGCACGGCGACCGCCAGCATCAGCCAGGTACGCAGCCGGGACGACAGCAGAACCCACACCAGAACCTCCGAAAGGACGACGGCGACAACGCCGGACAGCGTCCCTACAACGTAACGGCTGCGCTGACGCCACCCCGCCGGCCACGGGTAGGGTAGACACTTTCCTAGACGTTTCGTCTAGATAGATGTCTAGCAAGCGGGGAGGCGGCAATGCGGCACGCTGCCCGCTCGGCGGACGCCGGCCCGGCGGTACGGCCGGCGGGTGCGCTGCCGAACCTGACTCCGATGCTGGCCTGCCCCGGCGAGCTGCCCGGCGCCGCCGAGGACGCCCAGTGGGGCTACGAGACCAAGTGGGACGGCGCCCGGCTGCTGGCCTTCGTCGACGGCGACCGGGTACGGCTGCGCTCGCGCAACGACCTCGACGTCACGGTCAGCTATCCGGAGCTGGCCGGGCTCGGCGGCGCGCTCGGCGGCGGCCGGGCGGTGCTGGACGGCGAGGTGGTCGCCTTCGGCGCCGACGGGCTGCCGAGCTTCGCGCGGCTGCAGCGCCGGATGCATGTCGGGCAGGCCGGCACGGCGCTGCGGCTCAGCGGCACCGACCCGATCCGGTTCCTGGTCTTCGACGTGCTGCACCTGGACGGCCGGGACACCGTCGGACTGCCCTATCTCGAACGCCGCGGGCTGCTGGCCGGGCTGGAGCTGGACGGGGCCAGCTGGCAGTGCCCGCCCTACTTCGCCGGCAACGGCGCCCTGGTGCTGCGGGCCAGCAAGGAACTGGGGCTGGAGGGGGTGGTGGCCAAGCGGCTGTCCAGCACCTACCGGCCGGGCCGGCGCTCGCCGGACTGGCGCAAGATCAAGAACATCCGGATGCAGGAGGTCGTCGTCCTCGGCTGGCAGCCGGGCAACGGCCGCCGGGCCGGCACCATCGGCTCGCTGCTGGTCGGGGTGCCCGGCGAACCGGGCCCGGCCGGCGGCTCCGGTGCGCTGCGCTACGCCGGCAAGGTCGGCACCGGCTTCACCGAGGTGGCGCTGGCCGCCCTGCTCCGCCGGCTCGGGCCGCTCACCCGGCAGACCCCGCCGCTGGCCGTGCCGCCGCCGCGCGCCGAGGCGCCCGGGGCGCAGTGGGTCGAGCCGGTGCTGGTCGGCGAGGTCGGCTTCGGCGAATGGACGCCGGACGGCCGGTTGCGGCACCCGGTCTGGCGCGGCCTGCGGCCGGACAAGTCGGTGGCCGACGTCCGGATCGAGGGCTGAGCCGGCCGGACCGCCTCAGGCCTGCAGCTCGGTGAGCACCAGCGGCAGCTCGTCGAGCAGCTCGCGGGCCAGGAAGCCCAGCGAGCCGACCCGCGCGGCCAGCCGGTCGCCGGCCGCCGCGTGCAGGTAGGTCGCCCAGCAGGCCGCCTGGGCGGCCGGCACCCCCCGGGCCAGCAGGCCGGCCAGCGCGCCGGCGAGCACGTCGCCGCTGCCCGAGGTGCCGAGCCCCGAGTGGCCGGCCGGCGCCAGCCAGCGGTCGCCGTCCGGGGTGACGATGTGGTTGTCGCTGGAGAGCACCGCACGGTACCGCTCGGCCAGCCGCTGCCGCGGGTCGCCGGCTTGGCCATCGGAACCGCCACCGGAACCGCCGGCTGCATCGCCGGCCTCGCGACCGGAACCGCCGGAGCTGCCGCCCTCGCCGGAGTCGCCGCTCTCGCCGGCCGCCGCCAGCAGCCGCTCCAGCTCGGTGTGGTTGGGGGTGAGCAGCAGCCGGCCGGCCAGCGCCGCCAGGGCCTGCCGCGGCAGCTTGCCGAGGGCCCCGATGGCGTAGGCGTCGAGCACCACCGGCACCTCGTCGGCGACCGCACCGGCCACCGTGTCGATCAGGGCGGCGGTCTGGTCGATGTCGTCCAGGCCCGGGCCAATCAGCACCGCGGCGGTGCCGCCGAGCCCGCGGTCGAGGGTCTGCCCGCAGTCGCCGGCCACCGTGCCGGTCTCGGTCTCGGGGAGCCAGAGCACGCCGGCCTCGGGCACCGCGGCGGCCACCGGCCCGGCCACCGACCGGCCCACCGCGAGGGTCAGCACGCCGGCGCCGACCCGCAGCGCGGCCAGGCCGGCCAGCATCGCCGCGCCCGGCGCGCTGCGGGCGCCGCCGATCACCAGCACCCGGCCGCGGCTGTTCTTGTCGCCGTCCG
This sequence comes from Jatrophihabitans sp., assembly GCF_035474675.1. Classification (GTDB taxonomy): domain Bacteria; phylum Actinomycetota; class Actinomycetes; order Mycobacteriales; family Jatrophihabitantaceae; genus Jatrophihabitans_A. The sequence goes on from NZ_DATINC010000162.1 coordinate 10,824, forward strand.
GGATCGGCAGCGGCCAGTCGCGCAGCGCGGCCGGGGTCAGGATCTGCTCAGCGGGCGACATCGATCTCTCCGGGGTGCTCGGTGGCCGGGGCGCCGAATTCCTCTAGGTGCTGGTGGTCGTTGTAGACGGCGGTGCGCCACTCGCCGTCCGCCCCGTCCCGGACCAGCCTGCTCACCGAGGCGTTGGTCACCGAGCCGCTGCGGGCGATCTCGAAGACCCGGTCCTCGTCGAGCTGCTCGCAGACGTAGCGGAACAGCAGGATCACCGCGTCGTGCGACACGATCAGGTTCCGGCCGGGCCCGGGCAGCCGGTCCAGGTCGGCCAGGAAGGCCCGGATGCGCAGCACCAGGTCCACCCAGGACTCGCCGCCGGGCGGGCGGTAGTAGAACTTGCCGAGCCAGCGGCGCCGGTCCGCCTCGGCCGGGAACCGGGTGGTCACGCCGCGCTTGGTGAGCAGGTCGAGAACTCCCAGCTCGCGGTCCCGGATTCGCTCGTCCTGGCGGATCGCCGGCGGGTCGGCCAGCTCGGCGAGCGCGAGCTGGGCGGTCTGGCGGGCGCGCAGGTACGGCGAGGACCAGACCGCACCCGGCCGCCGCGCCGGATCGGCGGCCAGCCACTGCCCCACCGCCCGGGCCTGTCGGGCGCCCAGCTCGGACAGCGGCACGTCCGGGTCACGCATCGGCATGGCGATCGACAGCGCCCCGCTGGACTCTGCCTCCTCGCGGGCGACGTTGCCGACGCTCTCGCCGTGCCGGACGAGGATCAGCTCAGTAACGGCCATACCGCCGACGATAGCGGGACCGCGCAGCGCCTCCACCGGTCGTCCCGGCTGTTCCGATCAGCGAAAATGCGCCGGTGTGTTGGAGTCGTGTGGTTGATCTCCCGGGCCGCCGTATAACCTATGGGCCGTACGCGCGGCGGTTAAGCCATAGCTGTCCGTAGGTACACCGGCACGGGAATGTCATGACCTCGCCTTCGGACTCTTTCCATTTCCTTACCCGCCTGGCCGAAAAGCATTCCCGGCTGTCCGCGCTTGCCGCCTCCTCCGACCGTCCGGACCCGGCGGAACTGGTGACCGAGCTGGCCGCGCTGCGTGCCGAGCTCGACGCGGCCGACGCGGAGCTGCGAGCCCGCCAGGAGGCGCCGGCCGTGCCGGCCCCCGAGGCCGCCGAGCTGTTTCTCGGCGATGACGAGACCATGGCGATGTTCCGGGACTTCGACTGGTCGAACAGCCCCCTCGGTCCGGTGGCCGGGTGGTCGGCACCGTTGCGGGCCGCGGTGCGCACCGTGCTCGCCGCCAAGGTGCCGATGCTGATCTGGTGGGGCCCGCAGCTGATCCAGCTCTACAACGACGCCTACCGCCCGCTGCTCGGTCACAAGCACCCGGCCTCGATCGGCCAGCCGGCCGCCGAGTGCTGGGCCGAGGTCTGGGACACCCTCGGCCCCCGCGCCGAGAGCGTGCTGGCCGGCGAGGGAACCGTCTACATCGAGAACGAACTGCTGTTCGTCGAACGCATCGGCTACCAGGAGGAGACCTACTGGACCTACTCCTACTCGCCGATCACCGGCGAGTCCGGTGAGGTGCTGGGGGTCTTCGTCGCCACCACCGAGGTGACCGGCAGCGACGTGTTCGACCGGCGGATGCAGACGGTCCGCGAGCTCGGTGCCCTGTCGGTGACCGAGACCGCTGGCATGGACACCGTCTACGAGCGGGCGCTGCAGGTGCTGGCCGGCAACCGGATCAGCGTGCCGTTCACGGCCACCTATGCCGTCGCCGAGGACGGCACGGCGCGGTTGCAGGCCAGCTACGGCATCTCCGCCGCCGGAGCCGAGCTGCCCGCCGAGATCCAGGTGAGCAGGAACTCGCCGCTCGGCCGGGTGGTGCACACCGGAGCCACCGAGATCGTCTCGCTGGAAAGCTTCGCTCCCGGCGTGGTGCCGCTCCCCTCGCCGCTGGGACCGGCCGTCCCGCACATGGTGCGGTTGCAGCCGGTCTGGCTGAGCGGGCGGCCGCAGCCGTACGCGGTGATGGCGATCGGCTGCAATCCCTACCGGGATTTCGACCAGCCCTACCTGCGGTTCCTGGACCTGGTCGCTCGCCAGCTGGGCATCGTGCTCACCGACGCCGCCGCCTACGACACCGAGCGGCAGCGGGCCGAGGCCCTCGCCCAGCTCGACGCCGCCAAGACCCGGTTCTTCGAGAACATCAGCCACGAGTTCCGCACCCCGCTGACCCTGATGATGTCGCCGCTGGATGCCCTGCTCACCGACCCCGCGGTCAGCTTGCCGGACGGCCGCCGGGCCGACATCGACGCGGCGCGCCGGGCCGTGCTGCGGTTGAGCAGGCTGGTGGACACCCTGCTCGAGTTCGCCCAGGCCGAGGCCGACGAGCTGCACGCCCGGCTCGAACCCACCGACCTGGCACTGCTGTGCGCCGATGTGGCCAGCATGTTCCGCTCGGTCGTCGAAGAGGAGGCTGGCCTCGCGCTGGTAGTAGACACCGACTCGGTGACCGAGCCGATCGCCGTCGATCCCGAGATGGTCACCAAGATCCTGTCGAACCTGCTGGCCAACGCCATCAAGTTCACCCGGCAGGGCAGCATCGCGGTGCGGCTGACCGAGTCCGACGACGAGGTCCGGCTGACGGTGTCCGACACCGGATCGGGCATCCCGGCCGAGGAGTTGCCCCGGATCTTCGAGCGGTTCTACCAGGCGCCGATCAGGGGAGCCCGCAGCGGGGAGGGCGCCGGCATCGGCCTGTCCCTGGTGAGCGACCTGGCCCGGGCGCACGGCGGCGAGGTGAGCGCGGTCAGCGAGGTGGGCAAGGGCAGCGAGTTCACCGTCCGGCTGCCCCGCACCCCGATCGCCACCACCCAGCCCACGGTGACCGCCGCCGACTCGCGGGCGGCGTCCGCCTTCATCGCCGAAGCGCACAACTGGGCGGCGAACGAGCACTCTCCGGTGGCCCCCGAGGCGGTCACGCAACCGGATGCCTCCGGTGTCGCCGGATCGCCGGCCGGCCGGATCCTGCTGGTCGAGGACAACGCCGACATGCGCGCCTACCTCAGCCGGCTGCTGGCGGCCGACGGCTGGCAGGTCGAGGCGACCGGCTCGGTGGACGAGGCGCTGGCCGCCAGCGCAGTGCCGGACCTCGTGCTGTCGGACGTGATGCTGCCCGGCCGCAGCGGTATCGAGCTGGTGAAGCTGATGCGCGCCAACCCGATGCTGGCCCGGATCCCGGCGATCCTGCTGACCGCCCGGGCCGGTGCCGCGTCGGCCGCCGAGGGCCTGCAGTCCGGTGCCGACGACTACGTTGTCAAGCCCTTCGTTCCCGAGGAGCTGCTGGCCCGGGTGCGGACCCACTACGAGCTGGCCAAGCTGCGCGAGTACGCCCTGGACCAGGCCGAGAACAAGGCCGCCAACCTGGAGCGGGCGCTGGCCAGCAACCGCCAGATCGGCGCCGCGATGGGCATCCTGATGGCCCGGCTGCACCTGACCGACGAGCAGGCTTTCGACCTGCTGCGCAAGACCAGCCAGAACCGGCACCGCAAGCTGCGCGACATCGCCGAAGAGGTGATGATGACCGGCGAGCTGCCGGCCTGAGCAGTCCGCGGGTGGCAGCCTGAGGAGGTCTGTTCCGGAGGGTTGCCAACTTGTGCACCCCCGGTAGTGGAAACGCAGCCACCGGTGCCGTACCGTCTACCTCAGAATTGGGTCGGCCCAGCAGGTGGTTTCGCCAGTTCAGATCGACTCCGTCGGAGCGACTCATGACCGCCACCCTTCCGGTTTCCACTCCCCGCAAGACCAGCCGCAAGCCGGCCCGGCCCGCCGCGGCCAGCACCGGCCGCGTTGCCGGCCCCACCTCCGAGGAGGTGGTGGAGCGCGCGATCCGCGCCAGGCTGGAAGACCTCAAGGCGCAGTGTGCCGAGGCGCAGGCCCAGTACAGCCCGCCCGGTTCCTGCGGTGACGCCGCCGACCGGTGCGCCAACGTCGAGTTGGCAATCACCATCGAGGACCTGCAGGCCCGCATCACCGAGCTGGAGCTCATGCTGCAGGCGCCCAAGCCGGTCCAGCCGCGCCGCACCGGGCGCAAGAGCAAGCCGGCCGGGGCGATCGAGGTGGGCAGCCGGGTGCAGGTGAGCTTCGACGGCGGGCGAAGCTGTGAGACCTTCGTGTTGCTGCCGCACGAGCTCGCGCTCGGCGACGACGAGGTGGTCACCCCGAACAGCCCGCTCGGGCAGGCGCTGCAGGGCGGCGTCCCCGGTGACCGGGTCAGTTACCGGGCGGCCAACCGGGCCACCATCACGGTGGACATCGTCTCCGTCGACGGCCAGGAGTTCTCCGACCGGCCGGCCAAGTCGGCCTGAGGTCCTCCTAGCCGCTCCCGCCCTGGCCGTTCCCCGGCCGGCCGACGCGTCAGCGCGGCCAGCCGGGCTCCCGGCGGGAGTTGATGACCAGGTTCTGCACGAAGGTGTCCGGTGGCAGCGTCAGCATGAATTCCACCGCGCCGGCAACGGTGTCCGGATCCATCATGACCTCGGCGGGCAGGTTCCACTGGTCCATCATCGGCGTGTTCATGGCGCTCGGCATCAGGCCGTGGATCCGGGCCGGCCAGCGGTACTCGTGCGCCTCCCGCTGCATGATCCGGGTGAGCATCGCCAGCGCCGCCTTCGAGCTGTTGTAGGCCGCCGCGTCGGCCCCGACCGTGATCGCCGAGATCGAGAGAACGTTGACGATGTCGGCGGGGTACTCGCGCTCGCCGGTGCCCAGCGTGCGCAGGAACTGCCTGCTGGTGTAGAGCGGGCCGGACTGGTTGACCGCCAGCACGTCGTGCCACTGCTGGTCGGTGATGTCCAGGATGCCGGCGCCCCGGTCGGTGCCGGCATTGTTGACCAGACCGTCGAAGCGCTCCCCGAACTGCTCTGCGGTGTCGTCGATCACCCTTGCCACGTCGGCGGAATCGGTCACGTCCAGGCGCACCGCCGAGGCGCTGCCGCCGGCTTTCGATACCAGCCGGACGGTTTCGGTTGCGGCGTCGAGGTCGAGGTCGGCAACCACGGCGTGGGCACCGCCGGCTGCCAGCCGCGACGAGATCGCCCGGCCCAGGCCGCTGCCGCCGCCGGTGATCAGCACCGCGCGCTGGTCGAGTGTGCGCATGTCGACTCCTGTCTGGAAGGGGTTGTCGGATCCGGCTCGCGGGCGCTCAGCCCGACAGCGCCGGCTCGCCGGGTACCAGCTCGCCGGCCGCGGCCAGCACCTCGGCGACGGTGATCGCGAGCAGTGCCGGGTCGGCCTGCCAGCCGTGTGGATCGCCGGTGCCGTCGCCGTGCCACAGCACCCGGTGCGGCCCGCCGGCCGGCGGTCCCCAGATCACCGGAGACACCGGGCCGAACAGCACCACCGAGGGGATGCCGTAGTTCGAGGCGACGTGTGCGACGCCGGTGTCGCCGCAGACCACCAGCCGGGCCCGGCCGACCAGCGACACCAGCTCGAGCAGCGTCAGGTTCGTCAGGACCGGCACCCCGGCGGCGTTGGCGACCGTCCGGGCCAGCTCGCGCTCGGCCGGCCCGCCGGTGACCACCACCGGATGGCCCTGCCGGCGCAGCGCGGCGGCGACCGCGGCGAACCGGTCGGCCGGCCAGCGCCGGGACCCGGCGGCGGCGCCGGGATGCACCACCGTTCTCGCTTCGGGCATGCCGGTCGGTGGCAGCCGCATGCAGTGCACCGCCTGCGGGGTACCGGTGGCTTTCCCGTCCGGCACCGGCAGTACCTCGCGGACCAGCCGGCACCACCGGCTGACCTCGTGCTCGCCGGCGTGCCAGGCCGGCCCGGGCAGCGTGCCGGCCGGGTCGGCGAAGCCGAACAGCCGGCGCGGCCGCAGCGCGCTGAGCAGCCGGCGACTGGCCGGGCCGTTGCCGTGCAGGTCGACGGCGACGTCCAACCGGTCCGGCACCGGCACGATCGGCGCCAGCTCGGCAGCCGGCAGCAGCCGGTCGAGCGCCGGGATCAGCGGCACCAGCGGCGCGAACGCCGCCGGGGCCGCCAGCACCACCTCGTGGTCGGGCAGCGCCGCCTTCAGCAGGCCGAGCGCCGGCAGCCCGGTGACGAAGTCGCCGAGTCCCAGCGCCCGCAGCGCCAGGGCGACCGGACGGCCCGGCGCCGCACTCACCACGCCGAGCCGGCGTCGGCCTGCCGGGCGAGTTCCACCAGGGCGGTGGTCGAGCGGCCCGGCAGGTAGGGCACCGTCACCGCCTCGCCACCCCACTCGGCCAGCACCGCCGACTCCGGCAGCGCCACCCCGGAGTAGTCGCCGCCCTTGGCCCAGACGTCCGGCCGGATCCGCCGCAACACCGCGGCCGGGGTGTCCTCGTCGAAGACCACCACCGCGTCGACGCATTCCAGGGCCGCCAGCACCCGGGCCCGGTCGGCGGCCGGCTGCAACGGCCGCTGCGGGCCCTTGAGCCGGCGCACCGAGTCGTCGGAGTTCAGGCACACCACCAGGCAGTCGCCGACCGCTCGGGCCGCCTGCAGGGTGGCGATGTGGCCGGCGTGCAGCAGGTCGAAGCAGCCGCCGGTGGCCACCACCACGCCGTGCCGGCGCCGGACCCGCTCCAGCAGCGCGGCCACCCCCGACGGCTCGTCGCACCGGTCGTCCGGTGCGGCGTCGGGAAGGTCCAGCCGCACCCCGGCAGCCGCGCCCGCGGCGACGAACCGGCCGGCCGCGGCCACCGCCAGCTCGGCCGCTTCGCTGGGCAGCACCCCGTCCGCCAGGCCCGCGGCCGCCGCGCCGGCGAAGCAGTCCCCCGCGCCGCAGGTGTCGCCGGTGCCGACCAGTACCGGGGCGATGAGGTGCGGGGCGTTGTCGGCCAGGCAGAACATCGCGCCGCGCGCGCCCAGGGTCACGCACAGCGAGCCCGCCTGCCACTGCCGGGCCAGCTGCTGGGCGGCGCGCCGGATGCCGGCCAGCGACGCGCCGGCCTCGATTCCGGCGAAGCCGGCCAGCTCGGCCAGGTTGGGGGTTACCAGGGTGGCGCCGGGCACCGGTTCCGCGCCGCGCGGATGCGGATCCCAGACCAGCGGGCAGCGCAGGCCGGCCAGCGCCGCGCGCACCGCGGGGTCGGTGGTGACGCCGCGGCCGTAGTCCGCGACCAGCACCGCGGCGGCCGACTCCAGCACCGCCAGCGCCCGCGGCGGCAGCGGCCCGATCGGGCCCGGGTCCCCGCCGCGGTCCAGCCGGGCCACCGGGTGGTCGGCCACCCGCAGCCGGGTCTTGACCGGGGTGCTGCCGGCCCAGGGAAGCGCGATCAACTCCAGCCGGCCGGCCAGCAGTCGGCGAAGCTGCCGCCCGGCCTCGTCGTCGGCCACCGGCGCCACCAGCACCACCGGACGCGGCCCGTCGGCGGCCAGCAACGCGGCCAGCGCCGCGCCCCCCGGACGCCGGTGCTCGACCGGATCGTGCAGCACCGGAACCGGTGCCTCCGGCGACAGCCGCGCCGATCCGGCGATCAGGTCGACGTCGAGCAGGGCGTCGCCCAGCACCACCAGCGGGGCAGTCAGGTCCCCGGCCACGGCGGCACCTCCCCCACCGCCCGGCGGGCCAGCTCGGCGTCCATCGCCTCGCACACCAGGTGCAGGGCCAGCAGGTGCAGCTCCTGGACGGTGGCGGTGCTGGCGGCCCGCACCGGCAGCACCTCCTCGACCGCGTCGCCCAGCGGATTGGGCAGCGGACCGGTCATCGCCCAGGTACGCAGCCCGCACTCGCGGGCCCGGCGGGCGGCGGCCAGCACGTTCGGGCTGCGTCCGGACGTCGACATCAGCACGCACACGTCGCCGGGACGGCCGTGCGCCTGCACCTGCCGGGCGAAGACCTCCTCGACGCCGTAGTCGTTGAGGATGGCGGTCAGCGCCGACGGTTCGGTGTGCAACGCGACCGCCGAGAACGGCGCTCGGTCCGGGCCGTACCGGCCGACGATCTCGGCGCTGAAGTGCTGGGCCTGGGCGGCGCTGCCGCCGTTGCCGGTCACCAGCAGCCGCGCCCCGGCACTCAGCGCGCCGGCCAACCGGGTCCCCCAGTCGGTGGCGATCCCGGCGGCCGGGCCGAACTCGGCCAGCGCACCGGCCAGCGCCTGGACGTGGGCGGTGGCGAAGTCGGCCAGCCGGGTCGGGTCCGCGGGCCGGTCGGCCAGCAGGTCGGTCATCGGGCCACCTCCACAGTCACCTCGGTCAGCGAGCCGTCAGTCAGCGGGTTGCCGGTCAGCGAGCCGGCGGTCAGCGAGCCGGCCGGCGCCGACCCGGCCAGCGCGGAGCCGGCCGGTGCGCTGCGGGCCAGCACGCCGCGGTAGCAGGCCTCGGTCTGCTCGGCGATCCGGTCCCAGCCGTAGTGGGCCAGCGCCCGCTCCCGGCCGGCCGCGGCCATCGCCAACCGGCCGGGCCGGTCGGCCAGCAGGTCGGCCACCACCTGTGCCAGCAGGTCCGGACGGCGCGGCGGCACCAGCCGGCCGGTGACCGTGTCGAGCACCGTGTCGCGCAGCCCGCCCACCGCGGTGGCCACCACCGGCAGCCCGACGGCCATCGCCTCCAGCGGGGTGATGCCGAACGGCTCGTACCAGGGCACCGCCAGCAGCAGGTCGCAGCCCCGCATGATCGCCGGCAGTTCGGTGTGCGGCTGCCGGCCCAGCAGCCGCAGCCGGCCGGCGACTCCCAGGCGCTCGGCCAGCGCCAGCAACCGCCGCGCCTCGGGATCGGTGGCCAGCTGGTCCGGAGCCGGGCCGCCGACCACCAGCAGCTCGGCGTCGGGTATTCCGGCCAGTGCCTCGATCGCGTCGGCGACTCCCTTGCGCGGCACCAACCGGCCCAGGATCAGCAGCCGGAACGGCCGGTTCCCGGCTGACCCGGCCGAGCTGGGCGAGCCGGCCGAGCCGGCTGGCCCGACTGGTTCTGCCGGGGTGAACAGGTCCAGGTCCACCCCGCACGGCACCACCTCGACCCGGCTGGCGGCCACCCCCATCGAGCGCAGCTCGCGTACCTCGTCGGTGCAGGTGGCGATCACCAGGTCGGCGGCCCGCCCGATCAGCCGCTCGGCACCGATCCGCTCCGGCGGGCTGGTGTCCGCGCTGCCCTGCCAGCGGCGTTTCACCTTGCCCAGCGCATGGAAGGTCTGCACCACCGGCAGGTCCAGCACCGCACCCGCCTGCAGCGAGGCCAGCCCGCTCATCCAGAAGTGCGCGTGCAGCAGGTCCGGCGGCCGCAGCAGGCAGCGGCGGGCCAGCTCGGCCCCGAAGCCGTCCATGAACGGCAGCAGCTCGTCCTTGCCGATCACCTCGGCCGGACCGGCGGCGATGTGCTCGACCCGGACGCCGGGCACCAGCCGCACGCTGGCCGGCACATCCGGGTCCTCGCGGCGGGTGTAGACCACCACCTCGTGCCCGCGGCGGGCCAGCGCCGCCGACAACGCCGCCACGTGCACGTTCTGGCCACCGGCGTCCACCCCGCCCAGGCACGCCAGCGGGCTCGCGTGCTCGGACACCATCGCGATTCTCATCGGCTCGCCTCCTTCGTCGTCGGGCCCGGCCGCCTCATCGGGCAAGTCCGTCCAGCAGCACGTCCCAGTCGGCCAGGAACCGCTTGAGGCCGTAGCGCTCCAGCGCGGCCGCCCGGGCCGCCTGCCCGCAGGCCCGGGCCAGTTCCGGCTCGGCCATCAGCTCGGCCAGCCGCCGGGCCAGCTGCCGCACGTCGGTGCTGATCGCGCCCGCCCCGGGCGGCACCGCGGCGATCGCCTCGGTGGTGGCCAGCGCCAGCACCGGCATCGCCAGCTGCATCGCCTCGATCAGCGACAGGCCGAGCGAGGTCCACCGGGTCAGGTGCAGGTAGGCCCGCCGCCGGGCCAGTTCGGTGTGCATCCCGTCCTGGGTCTCGATCCCGGAGTAGCCGGCCAGCCGGTCCGCCGGCAGCCCCGCAGTGGCCACCCGGGATGCGACGAACTCCTGCGCCCCCATGCCGAAGACGTCCACCGGGGCCACCGGCAGGAAGGTCTCCACCAGGTCCGCGCCGACGATTCGGCCGCGCCGGCCCGGCTCGTTCACCGCCACCGCCGCCCGGTCCAGCTCACCGGTGTAGCGGGCGCCCGGGTCGACGATGCCGTGCTCGATGACGGTGGTCGGGGCCCGCCCGTTGTCCCAGAACAGCTCGTTGAAATGCGTGACGTGCACCAGCGGGATGTCCGACCGGTCTGCCAGCACGTGCCGCTGGGTGCAGGGCGCGGCATCCGGGCTGTTGTGCTCCAGGTACACCGCGGGCAGGTCGGTGCCCGGCCGGCGGCCCAGCCACTGCCGCACCAGGTCCTCCTCGTGCGGGCGCTGCAGCATCACCAGGTCGACGTCCTGCTCGCGCAGCGCGGCCGGCGGCAGCTCGGTGACCGAGGCCGGCCAGTCCCAGGTACGCGCCCGGCCCACGCCGTCCGGGCCGCGGTCGGGCAGCACCGGGACGAGATAGTCGTGGCTGCCCTGGACGAAGGCGGTCGTCCAGCTGCCGTGCACGTGCCAGAGCAGGATCCTCATCGCGACACCGCCACTGCCGCCGGCCGGCCGGCCAGCTGCTCGACGGCCCGTACCACGCTGGCCGGCGCCACCCCGGTCAGGCACGGGTGGCCCGGCACCGGGCACTCGGTGCGCCGGGTGCCACGGCACGGCGCGTGCTGGTCGCCCAGCAGCACCACCGGCACGCCGTACGGCGCCCACCGGCTGGCCGGCACCACCGGCGAGAACAGCGACACCACCGGCGTGCCGACCGCCGCGGCCAGGTGCGCGGGCCCGGTGTTGGCCACCAGCACCGCCTCGGCGCCGGCCAGCAGCCGGGCCAGCCCCGCCAGGTCCAGCGCGCCGGCCAGGTCCAGCACCGCGCCACCCGCATCATCGGCGACGCCGGCTCGGGCCGCGGCCACGATCCCCGAGGTCAGCTCCCGTTCACCCGCCGACCCGGTCACCAGCACCCGCCAGCCGCCGGCCACCAGCAACCGGACGGTCTCGGCCCACCGCTCGGCGGGATAGGCCCGCGCCGCGGCGGTGGTGCCAGGATGCACTACCAGGTAAGGAGATTCCGGCTCGTCCGGCGTCTGGTCCGGCGAGGCCGCCGGCAACCGGACGGCCAGGGTGCCCGGATCCCCCGGCGGCAGCTCGAAGCCGGCCGCCCGCACGGTGGCCAGCATCCGCTCCGGCTCGGGCCCGTCGCCGGCGACCGGCAGCCGCAGGTCCAGCAGCGAGCCCGGATAGTCCTCGCTGGCGGCCACGATCCGCGGCACCCCGGCCAGCCGCAGCAGCAACGCGGTGGGCAGCGGGGACTGGTGGAACGAGGTCAGGATCACCGCCTCGTCCAGCTGCCGGGCGGCGAGCCGGTCGACCAGGGCGGCCACCTCGTCCGGCGACACCGCGGGCGGCGGGTTGGCGATCCACGGACAGTTCCAGACCAGCACCTCGTCCACCCCGGGCAGCAGCCGGCCGGCGGCCTCCCCCAGCGGTCCGGTGAGCAGGGTCAGCGAGTCGGCGGCCGCGGCCACCACGCGGATCGCCGGCCCGCACACCAGCACGTCGCCCATGCTGTCCAGGCGCACCACCAGCAGCCGGCGGCTCATCGCAGGCCAGCCAGCACGAGGTCGACCGCCGCACCGAGATCGGTGGCCCGCAGCGGCGCGGCGGCCACCTCCTCTTCCCGGGTCTGCTCGGTCGGCACCAGGATCGAGGCTGCGCCGGCCGCGGCGGCTGACCGGACGTCGGAGCCGATGTCACCGATCACCACGCACCGGGCCGGCGGAACGCCCAGCCGGGCGGCCGCCTGCCGGACCAGTCCGGGTGCGGGCTTGCGGCACTCGCAGCCGGCCTCGTCGGTGTGCGGGCAGACGAACCAGCCGTCGAACGGCCCGAGCAGCGCCTCGATCCGGGCGTTGACCGCCGCCACCTGCTCGGCACTGATCAGCCCTCGCCCGATGCCGGACTGGTTGCTGATCACCGCGAGCGGAATGCCGTGCGCCCGCAACCGGTCCAACGCCCGCCGCGCGCCCGGCATCGGCGCCACCGCCGCCGGGTCGCCGTTGTATGGCACGTCCCGGACCAGGGTGCCGTCCCGGTCCAGCAGCACCGCGGCCGGCCGGGCCGCGACCACCGCCGGAGTGCCGGTGCGGCCGGCGGGCGGCGGGCTGAGCCAGGCCCGCAGCCAGTGCCAGCTGGCCGCGGGCGGAATGGCGATGCTGGTGCTGATCATCCGCAGCACCTCGGTGCGATCGCGCGGCCCGGGCGCGATCCGCCGCCAGCAGAACTCGGCGGTGCTGCCGGCCCACACTCCCCCGGCCAGGCCCGCCGCCCGTCGGCGGCCGGCCAGCGCCGTGAGCAGCGCCACCAGTCCCGCCGCGGTGCCGATCAGGTGCTGCGGGCGGCGGCCCAGCGACGCCTCGGCCCGGCGCCGCCAGCTGCGGCCGTGTATCCGGCGCATCAGCACGTCGTCGGCGTTGCCGCGCTGCTGGCGCAGGCTGATCCACCAGCCGGCCGGCCGCACCGGATGCACGCTGACCCGGCTGCCCCGGCACAGCTGCCAGCCGCGGTCGAGCAACCGCAGCGCCAGGTCGGCGTCCTCCCGGAACGCCCGCGGAAACCGCTCGTCGAAGCCGCCGACATCGGCCAACGCCGTTCGCCGGTAGGCCAGGTCGGCGGTGATCCACGCGGCGCTGGCCAGCCCCGCGGTGCTGCGTTCGAAGTCAGTGGGGCGCCGGTCGGGTGGCAGCGGCACCTCGATCTGGCCCTGGGTGGCGGCGGTCGCCGCCGTCGCCGCGGCCAGGTCCCGCTCCAGGTCGGCCAGCCAGGTCTCGCTCACCTGCACGTCGTCGTCGAGGAAGGCCACCCAGTCGCCCCGGCAGGCCCGCCAGCCGGCGTTGCGGGCGGCCGCCGGGCCGCGTCCGCCGCTGCGCAGCACCGCAACCGGTGCGGGCAGGTCCAGTGGGACGGCCGGGTCTCTCCGGTCGTCGACCACCACCAGCTGCGGCACCGGCCGGCCGGCGGCGGCCGCGGAGTCGGCGATGCTGTCCAGCAGCACCCGCAGCGACGGGCGCCCGATGGTCGGGATCACCACGGTGTAGCTCGGGGTACCGGTCATCGGCCGGCTCCGAGCCAGGACCGGCGCACCGCGAACGGGCCGATCGCCAGCAGGTCGACCGGAGTGGACCCGAAGCACTCCAGCGCGTCACGCGGCGAGTCCACCATCGGACGGCCGGCGGTGTTCAGGCTGGTGTTGACCACCACCGGCAGGCCGGTGCGGCGCGCGAAGCCTTCCAGCAGCCGGGCCACCAGCGGCTCGGCAGCCGGGTCCACGGTCTGGATCCGGGCGGTGCCGTCGACGTGCACCACGGCCGGGATCCGCTCGGCCCAGCCGTCGGCGACCTGGTGCACGAACAGCATGTACGGCGACGGGATCGGCCCGCCGCTGAACAGCTCGGCGGCCCGCGAGGCCAGCACCATCGGCGCCACCGGACGGAACTGCTCGCGGCCCTTGACGTCGTTGAGCCGTTCCAGGTTGGCCGCCCGTCCCGGGTGCGCCATCAGCGACCGGTGCCCCAGGGCTCGCGGGCCGTACTCGCTGCGTCCCTGGAACCAGGCCACGATGCCGTCGGCGGCCAGCGTCTCGGCGGCGGCCTCGGCGATGTCGGCCGGCCGCTCGTAGGGCAGCTTCGCGGTGGACAGCGCCGCCTCGATCTCGGCGTCGCTCCACTGCCGGCCGAGGTCGGCACCCGGCATCGGCGCCGCGGCCTCGCCGAGCTGCCAGCTGCCGGCCAGTGCCGCGCCGAGCGCGGTGCCGGCATCGCCGGCCGCCGGCTGCACCCACACCTCGTCGAAGCCGCTGTCCCGCCACAGCCGGGAGTTGGCGACACAGTTCAGCGCGACCCCGCCGGCCAGCGCCAGCCTGCTGCTGCCGGTCTGCACGCGCAGCCAGCGAGCCAGCTCCACCAGCACCTCCTCCAGCACCGCTTGCAGGCTGGCCGCCAGGTCGGCATGGTCTGCCGACCACGGCTCGTCCGGAAGCCGTTTCTTGGCAAGGGCATTCCAGTCCACACCCTGGGTCCTGAAACCCCCGTCAGAGCAGGCATGCACCATCGGACGCAGCTCGTCGAGGTAGCGCGGCGTTCCGTAGGAGGCCAGCGCCATCACCTTGAACTCGTCCGAGCTGCGCAGGAAGCCCAGGTGCTCGGTGGCATCCTCGTACAGCAGGCCGAGCGAGTGCGGCAGCTGCTGGCTGTGCAGGATCTGCAAATCCCCTTGCGTGTAAAGGCCTGCCAGCGAGCTGTGCCGCTCGCCGCGGCCGTCGAGCACCAGCACCGCGCAGTCCCCGCCGAACGGAGCGGCCAGCCCCGCCGACGCGGCGTGCGCGACATGATGGGCGACGTAGCGCACCTGCGAGGGATCCAGGCCCGGCAGCACGCCGGCAAGGAAGTCCGGCGCGGCCAAGGCGTAACGCTGGCGCAGCTCGTCCCAGGGGTCGAACAACCCGAGCTGCTCCGGCGGCAGCCGCAGCGCCGGATCGAAGGAATAGGTCACTACGTCTAGGTCGGCGGGTGTCAGGCCCGCTTCGGCCAGACACCAGGCGGCCGACAGTTCCGGCAGCTCCCAGGCGGAGAACGGCACCGGACGTTTGCCGTGCTTGCGCCGGGAGAACCGTTCTTCTTCGGCAGCCGCGACTGTCCGGCCGTCCACGATCAATGCCGCGGCAGGATCGTGGTACAGCGCATTGATGCCCAGGATTCGCATGATCCCCGTTGTGGTCGACATCTCGATGCGCGGCAGCACGAATCGAGGAGAAATGTCTGCAAAAGTAAGGCGGTGCTGCTCACCGCGACTCGACGGTCACATCCGATCGAGAGTGCTGCCGCAGGCTGTAAGTCCAACCAGAACCGACTGTAAGCCAGCGAAGCGGTTCTCGCCAGCACTGCGCAAGAAGCAGTAGGAAAAGCAGACGATCATGCCTATGAACAGGCCTGTTCGCGCCGCTCAGCCCTGCTCGCGGAGCGCCGAAATTGTGCGCCGGATGCCTTCGGGCCAACCGATTTCCGGCCGCCAGCCGAGCTCGGTCTCGATCAGCGTGGTGTCCGGACGGCGCACCAGCGGATCGTCGGCCGGCAGGTCGACGAACCGGATCGCTGACGCCGACCCGGCGGCGGCGATGATCTCCCGCGCGATCTGCAGGATCGTCATCTCGTCCGGGCTGCCGACGTTCACCGGGCCGGCCAGCTCGCTGGCCGCGACTGCCAGGATGCCCCGGACGGTGTCGTCGACGTAGCACACCGACCTGGTCTGGCTGCCGGTGCCGGCCACCGTCAACGGCTCGCCGGCCAGCGCCTGGCCGATGAAGGTGGGGATCGCCCGGCCGTCGTCGGCGCGCATCCGCGGCCCGTAGGTGTTGAAGATCCGGACGATCGCGGTGTCCACGCCGTGGGTGGTGCGGTAGGCCACCGTCAGCGCCTCGGCGAAGCGCTTGGCCTCGTCGTAGACGCCGCGCGGCCCGACCGGATTGACGTGGCCCCAGTAGTGCTCCGGCTGCGGGTGCACCTGCGGGTCGCCGTAGGTCTCCGAGGTGGAGGCCAGCACGAACCGGGCCCGCTTGTCCTTGGCGAGCCCGAGGGCGTGCAGGGTGCCGACGCTGCCGACCTTCATCGTCTCGATCGGTAGCCGCAGGTAGTCGGCCGGCGAGGCCGGGGAGGCGAAGTGCAGCACCAGGTCGACCGGGCCGGGAACGTGCAGGTAGTCGGTGACGTCGCACTTGACCAACCGGAAACCACTATGGGAACGCAGGTGCTCGACGTTGTCGGGCCGTCCGGTGAGGAAGTTGTCCAGGCAGGTCACCTCGGTGCCGGCGGCCAGCAGTTCCTGGCACAGGTGGGAGCCGAGGAAGCCGGCGCCGCCGGTGACCAGCGCGTGCGCGAAGGTCCTCACCGGCACGCGCCAGGACCGGCGGCGGTGGGTCGGGATGCGGGCATTCCAACAGATCGCAACGGTATGCCTTCCAGCGGCACCTGCCCGGACTGTCTCCCTGGGCGGTGCCCGCTCGGGAACCACCTCGACACGAGAGGCCCCGAACCGAGACTAGAACGCACCGCTCGCCCGCGACAACACCCACCGAGCGACGACCGCGGTCCGACCGACGATCAGACACCGCCCGACCCAACGATCAGACCCTGCCCGGCAGACGATCAGACACCGTCCGGCAGACGATCAGACACCGCCCCGGCCGATGGTCAGGCCGGTGCCCGCAGGGCGAGCGCGCCGAGCCCGGAGCGGCGCGGCTGGCCGGCCGCGACCCCGGCCAGGTGGAAGGCCAGGTCGGCCTCCGGCCGGGCCCGGCTGTAGAGGTAGCCCTGCGCGGTGGAGCAGCCGTACTGGGTCAGCAACCGGGCCTGGGCGGCGGTCTCGACACCCTCGGCCACCACGGCCAGCTCCAGCGTCTTGCCGATCTCGAGGATGGCGGCCACCACCGCGGTGCAGCCGGAGTCGGTGCCGAGCCCGGCGATGAACCGGACGTCGATCTTGAGCATGTCCACCGGCAGCTCGGTGATCCTGGTCAGGCTGCTGTAGCCGGTGCCCAGGTCGTCGATGGCGATCCGGATGCCGAGCTCGCGCAGGGTGCTCAGGTCCTTGCGCAGCGAGTCGGCGATCAGCGGCATGTGGGTCTCGGTGAGCTCGAGCACCAGCCGGGTGGGCGGCACCTGGTACTCGGCGAGCGCGGCGAGCACGTCGTCGATCAGGTGGCCGGTCTCCAGCTGGCGTCCGGAGATGTTGACGTGCACGTCGGGAGCCCGCTCGCCCAGCTGGTCCGCCCAGCTGGCAGCCATCCGACACGACTCGCGCAGCACCCGCCGCCCGATCGGGATCATCAGGGCGCTGGACTCGGCGACGTCGAGGAACTCGCCCGGGCCGAGCACGCCGCGGCGCGGGTGGTTCCACCGCAGCAGGGTCTCCACCGCCACGATCCGGCCGGAGCGCAGGTCCAGCACCGGCTGGCCGTACATCACCAGCTCGTCCTGGCTGAGCGCGGTCTCCAGCTGCGGGCGCAGCCGGCTGCTGCGCGCGGCCCGGGCCTGCAGCTGGGGATCGGTGACGGTCACCCGGTCCCGGCCGGCCCGCTTGGCGGTGTACATCGCGGTGTCAGCGGCGGCCAGCAGCTGCTCGCCGGTGCTGTGCCCCTCCGCGGTGGCCAGGCCGATGCTGGCGCTGATGGTGAAGGTGCCCGAGGGCAGCAGGAACGGCTCGCGCAGCGCGTTGAGCACCCGCTCGGCGACCGCGCTGAGGTCGGAGTCGGCGGTCAGGTCGGTGCAGATGATGGCGAACTCGTCCCCGCCGAGCCGGCCGACGGTGTCACCCGGCCGCACCGAGGCACCCAGCCGGCTGGCCACCTGGACGAGCAGCTCGTCGCCCGCGGCGTGCCCGGCGCCGTCGTTGACCTGCTTGAACCCGTCCAGGTCCAGGTAGGCCACCCCGACCCCGTGACCGGTCCGCGCGCTGGCCACCAGGCCGTGCTCCAGCCGGTCCAGCAGCAGGGTCCGGTTGGCCAGCCCCGTCAGGCCGTCGTGCAGCGCCTGGTGGGTCAGCGCCGCCTCGGCCCGCTTGCGCGCGGTGATGTCCTCGATCAGCGAGATGGCGTACGGCGGGCTGCCGTCGGCCGGCGTCACGGTCGAGGTGGACAGCAGGCCCCACAGGTTGCTGCCGTCGGCGTGCCGGTACAGGGTCTCGCGGCGGACCTGGGTCACCTCGCCGCTCACCATCTTCGCCAGCGCCGCCCGGGTGCCCTCGGCGTCCTCGGGAATCGACAGGCTCACCACGGTGAGGGTGAGCAGCTCGGCCTCGGTGTAGCCGGTCAGGTTGCACATCGCCTGGTTGGCCCGGATCAGCCGGCCGGCGGTGGGCGGGTCGAGCGAGACCATGCACATGCCGACCGAGGCCGCGTCGAAGGCCAGCCGGAACCGCTGCTCGCTCTCGCGCAGCGCCAGCTCGGCCTGCCGCTGGCTGGTAACGTCGCTGGCCACCCCGATGTAGCCGGACAGTGAGCCGTCCGGGGCGGTCATCGCCGTCACGGTCAGCTCCACCTGCAGCCGGCGGCCGGAGCGGGTCAGGTAGGTCCACTGCTGCGGCTCCGGACGCGCGGCGTCGGCGTCCCGGATCAGCAGCCGGAAGTCCGGTGCCACGCCGAGCTCGGCGGCCCGCTCGGCCAGCTCGGCCGGGTCGTGCAGCAGCACCGGGCTGCTGCCGAGCATCTCGGACTCGGTGTAGCCGAGCATCTTCTCGGCACCGGTGTTGAAGACCGTGATCTGGCCCAGCGGGTCGGTGCCGATGATGGAGGTGCTGCTGGCGGCGGCCAGCACCCCGCGGTAGAGGTCGCGGGCGGTGGCCAGCTCGCGGGCCGCGGACCGGGCCGCGGTGACGTCGTGGGCGGTGCCGCTCATCCGGACCGGGGTGCCGTGCTCGTCGACGTGCACCCGCCCGCGGCCGTGCACCACCCGGCTCGGCCGGTCGGCCGGCAGCAGGGTGAACTCCAGCTCGTAGGGCCGCAGGTCGGCCAGCGCGGTGCGCACCGCCGCCGTCAGCCGGCCGCGGTCGGCCGGCTGCACCAGGGACAGCCAGTTCTGCATACTGGGCTGGAACTCGCCGCGGCGGACCCCGAAGATCCGGTACATCTCGTCCGACCAGGTCATCTGCGCGGTGACCAGGTCCCAGTTCCACGAGCCGAGCATCGCCAGCCGCTGCGCCTCGGCGAGCGCGTCCTCCCGCTCGGCGGCGGCCGCCAGCGCGTTGTCGCGGGCCTGGCCGGACAGCACCAGGATCAGCGTCGCCAGGCAGATCACCGCGAGCAGCGTCTGCAACGCCCACTGCCGGTGCTGCGGGTCGCTGATCGAGCTGAGCGCGCCGTGCCCGTTCAGAGTGCCGACGGTGGCCAGCACCGCGGCCATCAACGCCGAGATCATCGCCCGCAGCGCACCGAGCCGGGCGGCACCCCACAGCAGCGGCGGCAGCACCAGGACGGCCTGGCCGGCGGTGTGCGCCGGCAGGAAGATCCAGCAGGAGGCCGCGGTCACCAGGGCGAACTGGACGACCCACTCGGCGTTGTGCCGGTCGTAGCCGAACTCGTCCCACACCGCCGGGCCGGTCGGCGCCAGCAGCAGCGGGGTCAGCATCACCAGCCCGAGGCCGTGGCTGAGCACGTAGCCGCAGGTGCCGGGCAGCCACGGCTTGTCGGCCGCCAGGTAGCCCACCCCGACCATGGACGCCGCCGCGCTGACCCCGAGCACCGCACCGGCGATCAGCCGGATGCCGTCGGCGACGCTGGCCAGCGGCCGGGACCGGTGTGCCGTGCCGCCGGCCAGGAACCGGGCGGCGATCACGCACTCGGCCACATTGGCCAGCGTGAAGCAGAGGTTCACCTCCGGCGCGGTGCCGATCAGCAGCCGGCTGAGCGCGCTGCTGACCGCGATGCCGGTGACCAGTTGCGGCCACCAGCGGCGCGGCGAGCGGGCCAGCACCGCCAGCGAGAGGCCCGCCGCCGGCCACCAGGCGCCGCCGGCCAGCGTCGGGTGGCGCAACAGCCGGGTGGCGAACTGGCTCAGCACCAGGATGGCCAGAGCCATCGCCAACCCGGCCAACCACGGCATCCAGGACGCCCTGATCGCCGGCCGGCGGGGTGCCTCTGATCGCACGACCGTCCCTCTCGTTGCTCGCCTCATCGCCCTGTTCCATCGGCCAGTGCCCTAGACACTTGACCTTTGATGCCTAGACATCCCATATGGGTGGCACGCATGGGCCCCGAATGCGCGCTTGCCGCGGGGCCCGACCCGGCCGGTGGCCGCGTGGTCACCCGGCGGCGGGATGCCTTAGGTTGGAAGGGCGGCTCAAGCAGGAGCCGATCTCGCGGGGCCGGCCGCCACTCCCCAGCCAGGTGGCGCAGCTGCCGCCTGGAGGTTCAGCGCCGCCATCCACTCGCACGCACTCTCCCCGGGAGCCCGGACATGACCACTGCCAGCGCCATCAAGCACTGGGCGCGCCGCGAGGCCCAGACCTACCGCCATGGCGAGGACCGCCCGCTGTCGGGCTACCTGGCGGCGATGAGCGTCTATGCCAGCGCGGTGGCCGGGCTCACCCTGCTCGGTCGCCGGCTGGGCTTCCGGCCGCCGGAGCGGGTCAGCCCGTGGGACGTCGCGTTGTTCGGCATCGCCACCCACCGGCTCACCCGGACGGTGGCCAAGGACGCGGTAACCAGTCCGGTGCGGGCGCCGTTCACCACCTACCAGCGCCCGGAGGGTCCCGGGGAGGTGCACGAGGAGGTGCGCACCGACTCCGCCGCCCGGCATGCGGTCGGCGAGCTGCTCACCTGCCCGTTCTGCCTGGGCCAGTGGGTCGGCACCGGGTTCGCCGCGGGGCTGGTCTTCGCCCCGCGCGCCACCCGGTTGGTGGCGGCCACCTTCGCCAGCGTCGCGGTGTCGGACTTCCTGCAGTTCGGCTACAGCGCGCTGCAGAGCAAGGAATGACCTCCTCCGCTCAGCCGTCCCGCCAGTTCAGCCGTCCCGCCAGTCGTCGCTGGTGAGGTGGGAGCCGGCCTGCGGGCCCATCTGCAGCATCCCGCCGTCCACCACCCAGGACGCCCCGGTCACGTAACCGGCCTCCGGCGAGGCGAGGAAGGCGATC
Organism: Jatrophihabitans sp.; assembly: GCF_035474675.1. Taxonomy (GTDB): domain Bacteria; phylum Actinomycetota; class Actinomycetes; order Mycobacteriales; family Jatrophihabitantaceae; genus Jatrophihabitans_A. The sequence continues at coordinate 31,527 of NZ_DATINC010000162.1, forward strand.
ACCGCGGCGATCTCGCGGGCATCGCCCGGCCGGCCCAGCGGCACGCCGGACCGGTGCACCGCGCGCGGGTCGTGGTCCTCCTGCCCGGTCATCGGGGTGGCGATCTCGCCGGGCGCCACCGCGTTGGCGGTGATGGCGTACCTGCCCAGCTCCAGTGCCATCGTCTTGATCAGCCCGCCCAGGCCGTGCTTGGCCGCGTCGTAGGCGCTGGAGCCGACCCGGGGCTGGTGCTCGTGCACGCTGGTCACCGCGATCAGCCGGCCACCCCGGCCGGCGTCGACCATCCGGCGGGCCGCCCGCTGCAGGCAGACGAACGCGCCGTCCAGGTCGGTGGCCAGGGTGTGCCGCCACTGCTGGTAGCTCAGCTCCAGCACCGGGGCGTTGTCCCCGGTGCCGGCGTTGTTGACGAAGACGTCCAGCCCGCCGAGCTGGTCGGCCAGCCGGTCGACCACGTCGCCGCAGCCGGGCAGCTCGGTGGTGTCGAGCCGGGCCAGCACCGCGCGCCGGCCGAGCCCGCGTACCTCGTCCGCGGTCTGCTCGGCACCGGCCTGGTCGGTGTGCCAGGTGATGCCGACGTCCAGGCCGGCCCGGGCCAGCGCCACCGCGGTGGCCTTGCCGATCCCGGAATCCGAGGCGGTGACGATCGCTGCCTGCGGGGAGAATGCCATCGTCGGATGCTCCTTCGGTGGAGTCGCGGCACCTCACCGGTTCGCTGGAACCGGCGGGGTGATAGGAAGAATTGCCAGCAACGGGCGAGCAAAACGGATGGAAAGGGGTGCGGCCATGACGGAATTCGGCGAGAACCTCAGCGAGGAAGTCCTCGGCACGGACGAGGAGACGCCCGAGCGCGGCCGGCCGGGCAGCAACCCGCCGGCCGAGCCGCAGCCCGGCCTGCACCCCGGTGCCGGCGAGCCGGCGGAGTCCGGCGACCGGTCCGACCCGCCCGCCCAGGGGTTCGGCGAGCCGGACTCGCAGTAGCGGCTCCGGCTGTTCCTCAGCCGGTGCCGCGGTGCGTCGCCAGGTCGCGCAACCGATCGAACAGGCCCGCGATCGGCCCAAGCATCAGGTTGCCGGGCGGTGTGTCCGGGGCGCTGGGATGCGGCCGGGTCGGAGCGAGCTTCTTCACCGCCTCGACCTGCTTGCCGATCTCGACCAGCTCCTCCTGGCTGAAGACGGCCCGCAGCTGCGGGAACATCTCGCCCTCCTCCTCGGCGACATGCTTGCGGACCTCGGCCATCAGCGTGGCCAGCTCGGTCTCGAAGCCGGCGTCGGACGGGCTGAGCCGCTCCAGCCGCTTCATGGTCTCCTCGGCCTCGGCATGCTCGCGCTTGGCCCGGTCGGCCTCGGCTTCGCTGACCTTCTCCTTGACCTTGGGGTAGAGCGCGACCTCCTCGGCCACCGAGTGCCGCACCAGCTCGATGGTCACCTGCTCGGCGAGGTCCTTGCGCCGGGACTGCGCCTGCTCGCCGGTCGCCCCGTGCAGCCGGTCGAGCTCGGCGAACATCTGCTCGACCTCATGGTGGTCATGGGTGAGGATCTCGATCACATCGCGTTGCTGGTCCACTGGAAACTCCTTACAGCACCCGGGGAGGGCACCGCTGGTTCCTCGACTGCCGGATGCGCGAGTGGGCTGGCCCTGATGTGCGCTGCGGAGAACGGCACCCTCGGCGGAAGACGGCCTCCGAACTCGGTTCGCGTCCGGACCGGCTGGGCGTTCAGCCATCCCGAACCTATCACCCGGGCGGCGCGGCCACCGTGCCTCACTCAGCGGGCGAGCTGGCCGACCACCAGCTCGAAGACCCTGGGCGCCGCGGCCGCCGCCGGGACGATCCGGCGCCGCAGCACCGGCCGGCCGGCGGTCCAGAGCAGCCCGCTGGTCAGCGTCCGGTACCGGCGGGAGTCGCGCGCCCAGAGCCGTTCGTAGTCCTGCGGGCGGCCGGCGGCCAGGCACCGCACCAGCGACCGGGCCGCGGTCAGACCCACCGTGATGCCTTCCCCGGTCAGGGCGTCGACGTAGCCGGCGGCGTCGCCCACCAGCAGCACCCGGCCGGCGACCCGGGCCCGGGTGCGCTGCCGGAGCGGGCCGGCGCCCAGCACCTTCGAACCCGGCGCGGCGGACAGCCGTTGCGCCAGCACCGGAAACCGCGCCAGCTGCTCGTCGAAGGAGGCCCGGTCCGAGCTCAGGATGGCGATCCCGATCTGATCGCGCGCGACCGGAGTGAGGTAGGCCTCGGACGACGGGCACCAGTGCACCTCCACCAGGTCCGACCAGGGCGCGGTCCGGTAGTGCCGCCGCAGCCCCCACCGGGCCGGTGGCCGGGCCGGCAGGTTCAGCCCGGCCAGCCGGCGCACCGTCGAGTGCAGGCCGTCGGCGCCGACCAGGTAGCGGGCGGCCAGCCCGCCGGCCCGCACGCTGCCGGCGTCCTGGTCGATCTCGGTGACCGCGGCCCGGTGCACCGCGATGCCGCGCTCGGCGACCGCCTCGCGCAGGCAGGACTGCAGGACGGTCCGGCGCACCCCGCGGCCGGCGGCGCCGGGGAACAGCGCCTGCGCCGAGCGGTCGCCGTCGAGATAGCGGATGCCGCGGAACGGCCGACCGGGCGGGTCCAGTCCGAGCTCGGCGAGAGCCTGCACCGCGGCCGGCATCAGGCCCTCGCCGCAGGCCTTGTCGATCGGCGCCTCCCGCGGTTCCAGCACCGCCACCGACAGCCCCGCCCGGTGCGCGTAGAGCGCGGTGGCCAGGCCCACCGGCCCGCCGCCGGCAACGAGCACATCGATCATGCCGTCGATTCCGCATGATCGAGCCTCGCCAGCGCCCCGGACTCGGTGCGCAGCCGCACCCGGAGCAGCAGCGCGTTCAGCACCGAGAAGACCAGCGCGGTGAGCCAGGCGGTGTGCACCAGCGGCAGGGCGATGCCTTCGGCCACCACCGCCACGTAGTTGGGATGGGCGAGGTAGCGGTAGGGCCCGGAGCTGACCCGCCCGGCACCCGGCACCACCACCACCCGGGTGTTCCACTGCGGCCCCAGGGTGACGATGCACCACCAGCGCAGCGCCTGGGCCGCCAGCACCACGGCCAGCATCGGCCAGCCCAGCACCGGCAGGAACGGCCGGTCGGCGAGCCACACCTCGGCCAGGCAGCCGGCCAGCAGCCCGGTGTGCAGCGCGACCATGGCCGGGTAGTGCCCGGCACCGGTCTCGACGCCGCCGCGTTGCCGGCTCCAGCGCAGGTTGCGCTGCGAGACCACCAGCTCGGCCAGCCGCTCCAGGGCCACCAGGCCGATCAGCACGGTGTAGGCAGCTGCCGGGCTCACCACCGCAGCAACACCAGTTCCGAGCAGAACCCGGGGCCCATCGCCATCAGCACGCCGGGGCTGCCCGGTTCGAAACTGCGGGAGGCGACGGTGTCGGCGAGCACGTGCAGCACCGAGGACGAGGACAGGTTGCCGATCGCGGCCAGCGAGCGCCAGGTCAGCTCCAGCTCGCCCCGCTCCAGGCCCAGGGTGCGCTGGATCGCCTCGATCACCTTGGGCCCGCCCGGATGGCAGACCCAGCCGGCGATCTCGCTGCTGTCGAGCTGGTGGGCGTCCAGCAGCAGCGCCACGTCGCCGGCCAGGTACTTCTCCACCAGCACCGGCACGTCGGCGTCCAGCACGATCTTCAGGCCGTCGGCGCTGACGTCCCAGCCCATGGTGCGTTCGGTGTGCGGGTACAGGTGCGAGCGGGAGTCCAGCACCTCGGGCATCGCCTGCAGGCCCAGCTGCTCGGCCCGCCGCGAGCCCACCAGCACCACCGCCGCGGCACCGTCGCCGAACAAACCGGTGGCCACCATGTTGGCGGCCGAGCGGTCCCGCGACTGCAGGGTCAGGGTGCACAGCTCCACCGACAGCAGCACCGCCACCTCGTCCGGGTGCGACTGCAGGTAGTCGTGCACCCGGGCGATGCCCGCGGCGCCGGCCACGCAGCCCAGGCCGAACAGCGGCATCCGCTTGACGTCCGGGCGCAGTCCCACCAACGGGGCGATCAGCGCGTCCAGCGAGGGGGCCGCCACTCCGGTGACGGTGGTGAACAGGATCAGGTCGACGTCATCGGCAGCCAGGCCCGCCGCGGCCAGCGCCTCGGTGACCGCGCGGGCGCCCAGCACGGTGCCCTGCTCGATGAAGACGTCGTTGGACTTCCCGAAGTCCGCCAGTTCCTGGTAACGCTCCAGCGGCACCACGGTGTGCCGGGTGTGCACCTGGGCGTTCTGATGGAACCGGCGCAGCAGCGCCCGGTCCCGCTCGGCCGGCAGGCACCAGTCTGCGAACGCCTCGGTGATGTCCTGCTGTCGATATCGGTGTTCGGGCAGCACCCCGCGGACGCCGGCAATAGTGGTCACCGACTCAGCTTAGGTCGGTCCGGCCGGCTGCCGCCCCTATGCTCGGGCGGGTGCTGTCCCGACTGTCCGTCTTGTTGCGCACCAGTCACCCGATCCCCTGCGTGGCGGTCACGGGGCTGGCCAAGGCGCTGGTCGCGGTGGCCGGCAAGCCGCCGGCGCAGTGCCTGCTCGCCGCGGCGGCGGTGCTGGCCGGGCAGCTGAGCATCGGGTGGTCCAACGACCTGATCGACGCATCCCGGGACCGGACGGCCGGCCGGACCGACAAGCCGCTGGCGGTACGGCCGGAACTCACCGGTCTCGTCCGGCGGGCGCTGGCCGTCGCCGTGCTGCTGGCCGCGCTGCTGTCGCTGGGGCTGGGATGGCGGGCGGCGCTGCTGCACGCGGTCACGGTGGCCGGCGGCTGGGCGTACAACCTGGGGCTGAAGGCGACGCCCGCCTCGGCGCTGGCCTACTTCGTGGCCTTCGGGGCGCTGCCGGCGATGGCGACCTCGGTGACTCCGGACCCGAGGATGGCGCCGGCCTGGGCGATGCTGGCGGCGGGCCTGGTCGGGGTGGCCGCGCACTTCGGCAACGTGCTGCCCGACCTGCCCGACGACCTGGCCGCGGGTGTGCTGGGCCTGCCGCAACGGCTGGGCACCCGGGGGTCGGTGCTGGCCGCGGTCGGGGCGCTGCTGCTGGCCGCCGGCATCGTCGACGTCCAGGTCGGTTCCCGGCATCCGGTGTTCACCGCGCTCGGCTCGGCCGCGGTGCTGGGGCTGGCGCTGGCCGCGCTGCTCAGCGCCGTGCGCCGGCCGCGGAGCCAGGTCGCGTTCCTGGCCACCATGGCCGCTGCCGCCGTGGACGTGGCGATCCTGGCGGTCAACCACGGTCTCGGCTAGCCGTCGGACCGGGCGGGCGGCAGCGCGGTGCCGCCGACCAGCGGGGCGATCTGCGGCGCGGGCGCCGGCGCGTCCTCCAGCGGCCCGCAGTGCCGCCAGCGGCGTCCGGCGCTGGCCGCCGGCACCGGCCAGGCGGAGGAGTCAGCGGGCAGTTCGAAGCGCTGCACCTGCTGGTACTCCCGCCGGGCGGCGGGATCGCCGGACGGCTCCAGCAGCCGGGCCGGCACCCAGGCCGAGGTGTAGAGGTAGCCGTTGGTGCCGTCGCCGAAGCTGCCGTAGGTGCGCCAGGAGACCAGGCCCCACCAGCTGCCGGCGCTGCGTCCCCAGGCGTGCAGGTCGGCCAGTTGCCGGACCAGGTGCACCAGGACGCGGGGCGGCATGTCTACAATTATCGAACACAGATTCGAATACCACTACTCCCGACGCGCTCCGCAGCTGCGGGGTCAGTGGCCGGCGCCGACCGGGCGCCCGGTGGCCCGGCGCACGATCGAGTATCCCGAGACCAGCGCCCACACCCCCTCCAGCAGCAGGAACCCCCACTCGAGGCTGACCACCGCGGTGGCGGCCAACGCGGTCGAACCCACCGCGTTGCTCACCAGGTAGGGGTAGCCGGACTGGCCGAGCCGGCCGGTCAGTGCCGCCCCGAAGGCGACCAGGACCAGCAGCGAACCGGCGAGCTGGACGACGTCGTACATGACGAGCTCCTCGACGCCGTCTTGTCGCTGACCGGGTACGGCGGGCCTCGTCCGGGGCGCCGAAGCGGCGCCTGCCTCCCATGATGGCATCGCCCGGGAGGCCGTGCCGGTCAGATCGGTCACCATGCGCGACACTCACCGCATGGCGGAACCGGAGTTCGACCCGACCCCGGCACCGCTGCGCCCGCCGGTGGTCTTCGACCAGCAGTGGTGCAACGTCAGCTTCCTGCACTGGCCTGTACAGCCGGCCGCGATCGCCGGGCTGTTCCCGGCCGGCTGCCGGCCGGACACCGTGGCGGGCCTGAGCTACCTGGGCCTGGTGCCCTTCCAGCTGCGCGGCATCGCACTCGGCCGCGGCGGTGCCATCCCCTACTTCGGCTCGTTCGCCGAGACCAACGTCCGGCTGTACTCGGTGGACGACGCCGGCCGGCACGGTGTGGTGTTCTGCTCGCTGGACACCGCCCGGCTGGCCGTGGTGCCGATCGCCCGGCTGCTGTTCGGCGTTCCCTACAACTGGGCCCGGATGCAGGTGTCCCAGCCGGCTCCCGACCGCTGGCACTACCGGTCCCGGCGGCGCTGGCCGGGTCGCGGACCGGCCTGCACGCTGACCGTCCGGGTCGGCCGGCCGGTCCGACCCACCCCGCTGGAGGAGTGGCTCACCGCCCGGTGGGGACTGCACGCCCGGATCGGCGGCCGCACCCGGTGGGTGCCGAACAGCCACCAGCCCTGGCCGTTGCACGAGGCCGAGGTGCTCGAGCTGCGCGAGGACGTGATCGCGGCGGCCGGACTCCCCCCGTCCGGCGACCGGCTGCGCGCCCTGTGGTCGCCAGGAGTCCGGGCCCGCTTCGGCCGGCCGGTTCGGCTGGACTAGCCGTTCGATCGCACGCGATGCGATCGCTTGCAACTAAGAGCCTGGGCAGGTAGTTACCTTCGGAATTCAGGCCAATCGCAGCGTCGCGGCCGGGCCGGTCTGCAGCGGGGCCGGGCCGATACGCTGCGGAAGCTCTCCTGAGTACACCGTCTCGGCGGCGATGTCGCGCAGCTTGCGGTGCTCGCGCTGGGAGGTTACCCGCAGCAGGTCGAAGGCGGCGTGGTCGGTCAGCCCGTACCGCGCCATCAAGATGCCGATCGCCATGCCGATCTCGCGGTTGCTCTGCAGCGCGGTCTCGAGGTTCTCGGCCCGTTCGCGGTCGCTCACCTTGGCCAGCGCGATCGCGGCGTGGTCGGCGTAGACGTCGGCGAACCGGCAGATGGCGTCGGTGAAGAAGTGCGGCTGATCGGAGTACAGCAGCATCGCCCCGCGCACCAGGTTGTCCACGCTCAGGCAGTAGCCCAGCACGGACCGCAGGTTGGTCTCGGCGCGCAACCGGGCGGTGTACTGCGGCCACCGGGTCTCGGTGTGCACGTCCGGCAGGTGCACCGTCGCGCGGTCGCGCAACGCCTGCCAGGCCACCCCTTCGCCGGTGTGGGTGGAGATGGCTGCCACCGTCGCGAGCAGGGCCTGGTCGGTGGCACAGTTGTAGATCAGGGCGCCCTGCGCGGAGAGCTGGGCGATCGAGGCGAAGGAGCAGCCGGTCGCCCCGGTGATGAGCTCGAGGATGCGGTGGGCGGTGGAGTCCTGGTCGGGTTGTTCGGCCAGATCGCGGGCAAGCGCGGCGAACCAGCGCGCGCTGTCCAGGTCGGAGAGATCACTCATGCGTGGTACCTACTCACGCTCATGGCCGTGCCGGCTCGTTTCTCGACCCGCACGGCGTAGCGCCAATGTAACGGAGAGCCGGCCGAGAACCTAGCCAACCAGGCCCGGGCTGCACAAGAAATACAGCACGCTGGAAGACCACCGCCGATCCGATAACGCTGGGTAGCTGACTTGTGCGTTCCTGGGTAACAGGTGCCGTTCGAGCCCGGCTGGGGATACCCTCCGTTGCAAGGCGACGAATCTTCACCCGATCGTCGACCCCTCGGCCCGGGGACCCTGCACAGCCCCTGCACCTCCCCGCCGACAGGTGGCAGCTGACAGCCAGCTGGCCGCTGTACCAGCACGGGAGCCAGAGATGACCCAACCTTCCAGCAGCAGCAGTACCGTTGCCAGCACCGCCGGCTCCGAGCCCGGCTTCATCCCCACCCGGCTGCACACCGACCAGGGCCGGATCAGCGTGGCGCAGAGCGTCGTGCAGAAGATTGCCGGAATGGCCTGCCGCGAGATCAGCGGCGTGCACCGGATGGGCACCAGCACCGGCCGTGCCTTCGGCGCGCTGCGCGAGCGGATTCCCGGCAGCTCCGGGCCCAATGTCGCCCAGGGCGTCGGGGTCGAGGTCGGCGAGACCCAGGCAGCCATCGACCTGGACATCGTCGTCGAGTACGGCGTGTCCATCGCCGATCTGGGCAGGAGCATCCAGCGCAACGTCAAGCAGTCGGTGGAGCGGATGACCGGGTTGGAGGTCGTCGAGGTCAACGTCAACGTCGACGACGTCTACCTGCCCACCGACGACCAGGACGCGCCGGCCCGGGTGTCATGACCGCGGCCGCTGATCCGACGCTGGTCGACGGGGTCGACATCGACGCCGTGGCGGCTGCCGTGCGCGGCTGCCCGGCGGTGGACGACCTGGACGGCGGCCTGCTCGGCGGCGCGGTGACCTACCTCCCCGGCCGCCGGGTGCCCGGCATCCGGATCGCCGAGGGCCGCATCGAGGTGCACGTCCGGGGTGTCTGGGACCAGCCGGTCGACGTGGTCGCCGGCCAGGTCCGGCAGGCGCTGGCACCGCTGGCCGCCGGTCACGTCGTCGACGTGGTGCTGAGCGACATCGCCGAGCCCGACTGGGCGAAGCCGGAACCGGCCGATCCGGCGGTGCCGGCCGATCCGGCTGCCGGCGCCGGTTCCCCCACGGTGCTCGCGGATGGCACTGTGGAGCCATGGACGACGAGCGCCTTCGCCGAGCCCAGCGGCGCGAGTTCATCCGCGAGCACCACCCCGACCGCGGCGGAGACCCGGCCGAGTTCCTAGCCGGGCTACGCCGTTTCGACGCCGCACCGCCACAACCAGCAGGCGGCGCGGCCCGGGTGGTGATCGTCGCCGACCAGCGCTGGCCGGTCAGCGCGGTCACCTCGGCGTTGCGCAGCCTCCGGCGGCGACGCCGGTCCCGGGTCCGCTGACCGGCAGCGGCCCATCCGAACCTCCTAGAGATTGGAACACGACATGACCCGGAGCACGCTCGGCGTTCTCGTCGGCCTGGCGCTCGGCTTCGCCCTGGCATTCGGCAGCTTGGGGCAGATGCTGATCGTCGGGCTGTTCGCGCTGATCGGGTTCGTGGTGGCCAAGGTCCTCGACGGCGACCTGGACCTGAGCCAGTACGTCTCGGACCGGCGCTCCAGCCGATGACCAGGCCTGCTCCCGCCGCGGCCGAACCGGGCCGGCCGGACGCCGAGCCGGCGGACGGTGCCGCGCCGGTGGACGGTGCCGCGCCGGGCGCCGGCCGCAACGAGCTGGGCAGCATCACCGTGAGCGAGTCGGTGGTCGCCAAGCTCGCCGCGCAGGCCGCGCTGGAGATCCCGGACGCCGGCGCCGCCGCACCCCGGTTGCTCGGCCGGTCGCTGTCCGGTGCCGGGGGGCTCGGCGTCCGGTCGACCAGCCTGCACGCGCTGCCGAAGGCCTCGGCCCAGGTGGACGGCTCGCTGGCCCTGGTCCGGCTGGAGCTCAGCGTCCGGTGGCCGGCATCGGTGCCCGCCGTCACCGCCGCGGTCCGCAACCGGGTCCGCAGCCGGCTGGCGGAACTGGCCGGCCTGGAGGTGCCCGAGGTGACCATCCGGGTGACCGACCTGGTGGCCGAGCCCGTCGAGTCCACCCGCAGCCGGGTGCGCTAGCCGCGAAGGGAGGCACGATGAGACTGATCAACCGGTTGCTCGCCGCCCTGCTGAGCCTGGCCCTGATCGTGGCCGGCGTGCTGGTGGTGGTCGAGGTGGTCGCCCAGCGGCTGGGCCGCGGACCCGCGATCGTCGACTGGCCGCAGCTGCACGACTGGGTCAGGCGCACCCCGTGGCAGCAGGGCAGCGTCCGGGTCGCCAGCATCCTGCTGGTGCTGGCCGGGCTGGTGCTGCTCGCCGCCGAGCTCCGGCGCGGCCGGCCCGGCCGGCTGGCGGTCCGCTCCGAGGTGACCGACGCCGCCTACACCCGCCGCGGCGTGGCCGCCGCCATCCGGTCGGCGGTCAGCGACGTCGACGGCATCACCTCGGCGACGGTGTCGGTGAGCCGGCGCAAGGTCACCGTCGAGGCCACCACCGCCGGGCTGCAGCCCTACACCGCCGCCGGCTTGCAGGAGCCGGCCACCGCGGCCGCCCGGCAACGCCTGGACGCCCTGGAGTTGCGGGAACCGCCGGCGCTGTCGGTCACGGTCAACACCGCCACCCCGGTCAGGAGCAGCTGATGCACGCCGACCGCACCAACCGGGCGATGCTCATCCTGCTCGCCCTGCTGCTGATCGCCGCCGGCCTGTTCGGCGCGCTGGCCGGCTTCGGGACGTTCGGCTCCGCCACCCGGCACGGCCCGCTGGTGTCCGACCAGGTCAGCGACTACTTCGGCCGGCACGGCGACTGGCTGTGGCCGGTGATCGCCGCCGGGGCCGCGATCATCGCGCTGCTGTCGCTGCGCTGGCTGCGTGCGCTGCTGCTGTCCACCGACCGGACCGGTGACCTGCCGCTGACCGGCGACCGCTCGGCCGGGCGCACCACCTTGGCACCAGCCGCGCTGGCCGACGCGGTCACCGGTGAGATCAGCGGCTACCCCGGCGTCCGGACCGTCCGCGCCCGGCTGATCGGCGACCCGCTGGCTCCCACGCTGGTGATCGCCGCCACCCTGGAGGACGGTGCCGACCTGCCGGGGCTGCGCCGGCGGATCGAGGCCAACCCGGTCCGGCACGCCCGGCAGGCACTCGACGATCCCGACCTGCCGGTCCGGCTGGATCTCACCGTCACCGACCGGCAGGGCCAACGGGTCTCCTGACCTCCCCGGTCGGCAACGGAAGGATCAGGCGGGGCTGCCCATCACGCGCAGGGTCTTGATGAGATCGCCCTCGAATTCGAAGTGATTCGTGTTGAAGGGCATGACCACCCGGGTGCCGTCGGGACCGACAATGGTCATCCGCTGCTCGGTGACCGCGCGATTGTCCTCGATCACGACCGCGAAGATCTCGGGCTCGATGTGGGGGAAGTCCTGGAAGAGCTTGGCGTAGAAGCCGCGGATGGCCTCCTTGCCGTTGAAGGGCTCCGGCGCGACCACGAAGGTGGCGAAGGCGTCGTCGGTGAACATCGCGACGACTTCCTCCAGCCGGTTGCTGTGCGCATACTCGAAGTACTTGTCGACCAGCGCGGCATAGTGCTTCCGGCTGTGGTTGCCGTGCGCCCCTGCTTCCTGGCTGTCTTCAACGGTGCGAACGTTGTCCTGAGACATGATCACTCCTCTACTGCGGACGGATGGGGATCGTAGCGAATCGGTGCGGGGATCCGCCCTCGCGCGCCGTTCCTGTGATTGGCGTTCGGGCGCCGGATCGGATAGGCAGGAGGGGAGGCACTCCGGGCCTTGAACCAGCAGGGACAGCGTTGAGCAGCCAGCGTCTCGGGGTGCCCTCGCCCCGGCTGCGCCTCCCGAGCGGTGGGTATCGAGCCGGATCCCCAGCGGCTCAACGGCTCAGCGGCTCCCGCGGCGCAGCCCGCGTATCGCCAGCAGCAGCACCGCCACCCGCGCGGCCAGCCGTAGCCGGCTGCGGCCCGCAGCGGTATGCCCGTCCGGCCGGCGAGCCGCAAGCCCGGCAGCCTCCGGCGCCGGCTCCCGAACCGGTTCGGGAGCAGCCGGTGGCTCGGGAAGCACCTGCCGGCGGTCCCTGGCCTCCCGCCGGGCCTCGTCGGAGCCGAACCCGGAATCGCCGTGCGGCCCGGCGAGCACCGAGGTGACCGTGGCGTAGGCGGTGATCCAGTTCTCCCAGCCCGCCTCGTCGTCCGGTCCGGTGGGCGCGGCCGACCTGCGACCGGGCTGGTCGAGGGCGTCGGGGTCCAAGGCATGCGGGTCCGGCGGCAGGCTGTCCAGCAGGTAGCCGCGCACCGCGTCCAGGCTCTGCCACAGCTGCTGGGCGTACCCGCAGCTCTCGTGCAGCGCCTGGTTCAGCAGCGCGGCCCGGCTGGCGTGCTCGTCGGCGGTCAGGTCGTTGCGGTCGTCCAGCAGCAGCCGATCGGGATCGAGCAGTTCCGGCTTGGGGATCTCGTGCATGACAGGACGCCTCTCAGCTCGATCTCGAGGCCCGCCGGCGCAGCAGCGCCGCGGCGGTCGCCAGCAGGCCCCCGGCACCGGCGGCCAGCGCGCCGTGGTGGTGCGAGGCCCACAGCTGCGCGTCGCGCCGGTGCGCGGTGTCGTCGAAGTCGCCGTGCGCGCCGAAGTCGTGGCCGTCCGGGCCGTCGGCCGGTTCCCACAGGTTGCTCGGGGCGTCGGGCTGCTGCGGCTCTCCGGTCTGCTGGGACTTGAAACCGGTGCGCGCCAGGTAGCGGTCCAGCAGGCCCGGCGCCACCGCGTTCGCGGCCAGCGTGCCCACCGTGGACGAGCCCACCCAGTACTCGCGCCGGCCGGGGTGGTCGGCGGCATACACCACCGCGCGGGCCGCCAGTTCCGGCTGGTAGATCGGCGGCACCGGCTGGGCGTGCCGCGGCAGCCGGGACAGCACCCAGTCGAACTGCGGGGTGTTGACCGCGGGCATCTGCACCATCGTCACCCGGATGTTGCTCTTGTCGTGCAGCAGCTCACAGCGCAGCGCCTCGTGGAAGCCCTGGATCGCGTGCTTGGCGCCGCAGTAGGCGGTCTGCAGCGGAATCCCCCGGTAGGCCAAGGCAGAACCGACCTGGACGATGGTGCCGCGGTCGCGCGGGCGCATGTGCTGCAGCGCCGCCATGGTGGCGTAGACGTAGCCGAGGTAGCTGACCTCGGTCACCCGGCGGAACTCCGCCGGCTTGATCTGGGCGAAGGGCGCGAAGACCGAGGTGAAGGCGGAGTTGACCCACACGTCGACCGGGCCCGCCTCCTCCTCGATCCGGGCCGCGGCGGCGAAGACCTGGTCGCAGTCGGCGACGTCGGTGGGCACCACCAGCGCGCGGGCGCCGGCCCGTTCGACCTCCGCCGCGGCACCGGCCAGGCCCTTCTCACCGCGGGCGATCAGCGCCACGGTGCCGCCGCGGGCGGCGAACGCGACCGCGGTGGCGCGGCCGATGCCGCCGCTGGCTCCGGTGACGACGACGGTCTGGGAATTCCTCGACTGGTCCATCTTTCGAGTTTGCACCATGCAAATGTGAGTGCACAGGCCGGCCGGCTCACTGCCCCAGCAGGCTGCGCAGGGTGTCGGCATTGCGCACCGCATGGCCGGCCCCGTCGTTGTTGAAGTACACGTAGACCTCGCGGCCAGCGGCCTGCCACTCGGCGATCCGGTCGCGCCACCAGCCGAGGTCGGCGTCGGAATAGCTGCCGCCGTAGAGGTGGTCCGGGTCCGGCCCGTGCATCCGGACGTAGACGAAGTCGGCGGTGGCCCGCAGCACGCACGGCAGCTGCGCGCCGCTCATCACGCAGTAGGCCGCGCGGTGGCGTTCCAGCAGGGCGAAGACCGCCTCGTCGTGCCAGCTCGGATGCCGGAACTCCACCGCGACCCGCATCCAGTCCGGGATCCGGCCCAGGAAGTAGTCCAGCCGGGCGTCGTCGCGGGCGTGCCCGGGAGCCAGCTGCACCAGCAGCACCCCACGTCGGGCGCCGAGCTGGTGCCAGCAGGACGCCATCCGGGCGATCCAGGCCTCCGGCTCGTACAGCCGCTTGCCGTGGGTCAGGCCGCGTGCCGCCTTCACCGACAGCTGGAAACCCGCCGGCAGCCGGGCCTGCCAGCCGGCGAACGTCCGGTCAGCCGGCCACCGGTAGAAGCTGGCGTTGAGCTCGGCGGTGCGGAACCGGCGGGTGTAGAGGTCAAGGCGTGCGGCGGGCGGAGTGCCCGGCGGGTAGAGCACCCCGTCCCAGTGCGGGTAGCTCCATCCGGAGGTACCGATCTGCACGCCCACCCGAACTCCCGACCTCGCTCGCCGCCGCTGCCCGTCGATTCTTCCCTGCGACCGCACCGATCCCCACGCTGCGTCTGCCGGGCTTCGGCTCCCGCCTCGCTGCGTCTGCCAGGCTTCGGCTCCGGCCTCGCCTGCGTCTGCCGGGCTTCGGCTCCCGCCTCGCCTGTAACCTGAATTCCATGGATCGCGAGCCGCAGCCGCTGCTGGACCACGCGGTCTTCTCCCCCACCGACCTGCACGTCGACCTCGCCTCGGGCGAGGTGGCGCTGGGCTACCGGCTGTCCGGCGGCAGCACGTCCGAGATCAGCTTCACCGAACGCCTGCGCTTCCCGCTGCCGGCGCGCGAGCCGGACGAGCAGCGGCGCCAGGCGTTCGGAGCGGTGCTGCGGCTGCTGCACGCGGTCGCCGGGGTCAGCTACTTCAAGGCCGCCGCGCCGCCGGTGGTCGATCTCGGCAGCACCCGGTTCACCGCCGCGGAGCTGGCCTACCTGGAGGCGGTCTACCGGCACGGCCTGCGCGAGTTCGCCTACACCAACGACCTGCCCGCCGTGCTGCACACCCGGTTCGCCGCCGGCTCCGGGCACCCGCTGACCGAACCGGACGCGGCCGCCGGCGCCGGCGCGTGGTACTCGGTCACCGACCGGCCGCTGGTGCCGTGCGGCGGTGGCAAGGACTCCATCGTCAGCACCGAGGCGATGATCTCCTCCGGCCGCAACCCGATCGCCTTCGCGGTCAACCCCAACCACATCATCGAGGGTGTGGTGGCAGCGTCCGGGCTGGAGCTGCTCGCGGTGCGCCGCACGCTGGACCGGCAGCTGTTCGAGCTGAACCGGCAGGGCGCCTACAACGGCCACGTGCCGGTGACGGCGGTCAACTCGCTGCTCGCGGTGGCCACCAGCATCCTGCACGGCCTGGGCCCGGTGGTGATGTCGAACGAGTCCTCGGCCTCGGCGCCGAACCTGTACTGGCAGGGCGAGCCGGTCAACCACCAGTGGTCCAAGAGCGCGGACGCCGAGCAGGCCCTGCAGGCGGCACTGGCCAGCCGGCTCGGCGTGTCCGGGCTGTACTTCTCGCTGCTGCGCCACCTGAACGAGATGCAGATCGCCCGGCTGTTCGCCGGCACCACCGGCTACGACGGCGTGCTGACCAGTTGCAACAACGCCTACACCATCGACCGGCCGGCCACCCTGCGCTGGTGCGGCGACTGCCCCAAGTGCCGGTTCGTGTTCCTGGCGCTGGCCCCGTTCGCCGGCGTGCAGCGGATGGTGGGCATCTTCGGCGCCAACCTGCTGGCCGACGAGAGCCAGCTGCCCGGCTACCGGGTGCTGCTCGGCATCGGCGGGTACAAGCCGTTCGAATGCGTCGGTGAGATATCGGAATCCCAGGCCGCGGTGGCCCGGCTGGCCGAGCTGCCGGCCTGGCGGGATGCCGTGGTGATCCAGCGGCTGCTGCCCGACCTGGACCGCGCCGCCACCCCGGCCTGGTCCGACGTGCTGGACCGGCACGCCGCCGGCTACGCCCCGGACGACTTCGTCGCGGCGATGGAGAGCCTCGCCGGTGCCGCGGTCAGCCGGTAGCACCGCCGCCGGCAGGCGCGGTGGCAGCGATGGCTTCGGCGAACACCCGCGAGCGGTGCTCGAAGTTGTCGAACCGGCCGTAGCTCGGCGCCGCCGGTGACAGCAGCACCACCCCGCCCGGCGGGGTGTGCCGGCGGGCCAGCCGGACCGCGGCGGTCAGGTCGGAGGCGCTGAGCCGCAGCACGGCGGGCAGGTCCGCGACGGCCTGCAGGATCCGCTCGCCGCTGTCCGGGATCCCGATCAGGGTGGCCGAAATCCCTGTCGCGGCAAGGTAATCCCGCAACGGGCGGTAGTCCAGGCCGCGGTCCTGGCCGCCGACGATCACGGTGAGCGGGCGGTGGGCGTAGGCCTCGATGGCGTGGATCGCCGACTCCGGAATGGTGGAGATCGAGTCGTCGACGAAGGTGAGCCCGGACGGATCGGGGATCGGGGTGAGCCGGTGCTCCAGCGGCCGGATGCCGGCCAGCCCCTCGGCCAGTGCGTCGCGCTGGCCGAGGCAGTCCACCCCCACCGCCTGCAACGCCCCCAGCGCCACGCACAGGTTGCTCGCGTTGTGCCGCCCGACCAGGCCGAGCGCGGTGCGCGGGAACAGCGGCTCGGCGCCGAGGTAGAACCACGGCTCGCCCGCTGATCCGGCGGCCACGTGGAAGCTGTCCGCACTCCCGACCGGCACCCGGGGCAGGTCCGGGCCGAAGGCTGCCAGCTCGGCGGTCAGCCGCGGGTCGCCGGCGTTGAACACCACCCGTTCCGGGCCGTGCGCGACCAGGTTCAGCTTGTCCCGGTAGTACTCCCGCTCGCCGCCGCTCCAGTCCAGGTGCTCGGGATAGAGCGAGGTGAGCACCGCGGTGCGGGGCGAGTCGTCCAGGTCGGCGCACTGGTACATCGACAGTTCCAGGACGTAGAGCTCGGCCTCGGGCAGCGCCAGCGCCGCGGTGCCGATGT
This sequence comes from Jatrophihabitans sp., assembly GCF_035474675.1. GTDB lineage: Bacteria > Actinomycetota > Actinomycetes > Mycobacteriales > Jatrophihabitantaceae > Jatrophihabitans_A. The sequence goes on from NZ_DATINC010000162.1 coordinate 48,067, forward strand.
TGCCGCCGAGCACGTTGGGCCGGCCGACCGCCGCCAGCAGCCGCGAGATCAGCGTCGAGGTGGTGCTCTTGCCCTTGCTGCCGGTCACCCCGATGGTGCGCGCGGCATGCTCGGGCATCCACAGCGCGGTTCCGCCGGTGATCCGGACGCCGGCCGCCCGGGCCCCGGCCAGCCACGGATGGGTCTGGGCCACGCCGGGCGAGCGCACCAGCACCTCGGCAGCCAGGATGGCGGCTTGGGCGTCCGCGCCGGTGACCAGCGGCACCGAGCCCGCCAGCTCGGCCCAGTTGCCGGCCGGCGCGGCCGGGCCGTCCTGCACTGCGAGGAGTTCCGCCGGTGCCAGCGGGGCGATCGCCCGGAGCGCGGCGACCGCCTCCCGGCCGGTCCCCCACACCACGACCCGGCGGCCAGCCAGTTCGGTCAGCTTCACCCGGGTCCCGCTCCCTCGCTCGCCGTACTCCCAGCCCGCCGTACAGTAGCCCAGCCGGCAGCGCGGGCGGTGCGGCGGATCAGCTGACGGCTGCGCCTGAGCCGGCGGTCGCGGACCGGCCGGCGGTCGGGTCGAAGCGCCGCAGCCGGAGGCTGTTGCTGACCACGAACGCCGAGCTGGCGGCCATCGCGGCACCGGCCAGCAGCGGGTTGAGCAGCCCGAAGGCGGCCAGCGGCAGCGCGGCGACGTTGTAGGCGAAGGCCCAGAACAGGTTGGCCCGGATGGTCGCCAGGGTGGCGCGGGACAGCCGGATGGCGTCGGCCGTGCCGCGCAGGTCGCCCCGTACCAGAGTCAGGTCCGAGGCCTGGATGGCGGCGTCGGTGCCGGTGCCCAGGGCGATGCCGAGGTCCGCGGTGGCCAGCGCCGCGGCGTCGTTGATGCCGTCGCCCACCATCGCCACGGTCCGGCCCTGCCGCTGCAGCTGCCGCACCGCGGCGACCTTGCCGGCCGGCAGCACCTCGGCGATCACCTCGCCGATGCCGACCTCGGCGGCGACCGCTTCGGCGGCCCGCCGGTGGTCGCCGGTCAGCAGCACCGGGGTGAGCCCCAGCGCGCGCAGCTCGCCGACCGCGGCCGCGGACGAGGCCTTGACCGTGTCGGCGACGGCGAGGACGCCCTGCAGCCGGCCGTCCCAGCCCACCCACACCACGGTCTGGCCGAAGCCCTCCGCCCGCTCGGCGGCGGCCACCAGCTCCGCGGGGGCGGCCATTCCCCAGCGTTCGGCGAGCCACTGCCGGCGCCCGGCCACCACGGCGTGGCCGGCCACCTCGCCGGACACCCCAAGCCCGTTCTCGGCACGGAATCCGGTGACGGCAGCCAATCCAGTGCCGGACCGTTCGGCTGAGTACTCGGCGACAGCGCGGCCGATCGGGTGCTCGGAGGCCGCCTCCAGCGCGCCGGCCAGCCGGACCAGCCGGACCGGGTCGACGCCGGGCGCCGGCTGCAGCCCCGCCACGCTCATCCGGCCGGTGGTGAGCGTGCCGGTCTTGTCCAGCACGACGGTGTCGATCCGGCGGGCCGACTCCAGCGCCGCCGGGCCGCTGACCAGGATGCCGTGCTGGGCGCCGCGGCCGGTGCCGACCAGCAGCGCCGTCGGGGTGGCTAGGCCCAGCGCGCACGGGCAGGCGATGATCAGCACGGCGACGGCCGCGGTGAACGCCTCGGCAGTGCTGCCGCCGGTGACCAGCCAGGCCAGCCAGGTCAGCACCGCCAGCCCCAGCACGACCGGCACGAACACCGCCGAGACCCGGTCGGCCAGCCGTTGCACCTCGGCCTTGCCGCTCTGCGCCTGGGTGACCAGCCGGGCGATCTGGGCCAGCTGGGTGTCCGAGCCGACCCGGCCGGCCCGGACCACCAACCGGCCGCTGGCATTGACCGTCGCGCCCGCCACCGCACTGCCCGGCCCGACCTCCACCGGTACCGATTCCCCCGTCAGCATCGAGGCATCCACCGCCGAGCTGCCCTCGACCACGGTCCCGTCGGTGGCGATCTTCTCACCCGGCCGCACCACGAACAGGTCCCCGACCGCCAGCTGGTCGATCGGTACCCGGCGTTCGGTGCCGGCGCCGGGCGAGAGCACCGCGACCTCGCGGGCGCCGAGCTCGGCCAGCGCCCGCAACGCCGCACCGGAGCGGTGCTTGGCGCGGGCCTCGAAGTAGCGTCCGGCGAGCAGGAAGACGGTGACCACCGAGGCGACCTCGAAGTAGACGGCCTCGTCGCCGGAGCCCGCGGCGAGCAGGCTGAACTCCATTCGCATGCCGGGCTCGCCGGCGCCGCCGAACACCAGCGCCCACAGCGACCACAGGTAGGCGGCAGCGACGCCGAGCGAGATCAGGGTGTCCATGGTGGCCGCCCGGTGCCGGGCGTTGACCAGCGCGGCCCGGTGGAACGGCCAGGCGCCCCACACCGCGACCGGGGTGGCCAGCACCAGCGAGACCCACTGCCAGTACCGGAACTCCCATGGGCCGATCATGGCCAGCGCGAGCACCGGAACGGCCAGCGCGGCCGAGACCAGCAACCGCGACCGGCCGGTGCCGGGGTCCGGTTCGGCGTCCGGCCGCCCGGCCGGCAGCGTCGCGGTGTAGCCGGTCGCCTCGACCACGGCGATCAGGTCGGCTTCGGTGGTGCCGTCCGGCATCCGCACGCTGGCGGTCTCGGTCGCGTAGTTGACGCTGGCCGTGACGCCGGCCAGCTTGTTCAGCTTCTTCTCCACCCGCGCCGCGCAGGAGGCACAGGTCATCCCGCCGATCCGCAGCTCGACGTTGCGGCCGGTGGTGGGCGGGGGTGCGATGGTCACGCCGGGAACTCCAGGGCTGGTTACGGCCGGAAGGGTCTCTCGCCCGTCAGGCGGCAGAGCCGGCCGGGACGAGGTGGTAGCCGCCGGCCTCGTCCAGGGCGGCACTCACCTGTTCCGGCCGGAGCGGCTCGGCGCTGGTCACGGTGACTAGCGAGATCCCGGCCGGGTCCAGGTCCACCGCGACGTCGGACACCCCGTCGAGGTTCTTGAGTTCCTCGCTCACCGCGGAAACGCAGTGGCCGCAGGTCATGCCGGTCACCCGGTAGCTGGAGCTGGTCATCGTCTTCTTCCTCGTTCTCGGGCATACGGGGTGGAAAGCAGGGTCAGGAACGCACCAGCCGGGCGATGGCGGCCGAGGCTTCCTTCACCTTGTCCTCGGCGTCCTGGCCGCCGGCCTGGATGGCGCCGGCGACGCAGTGGCCCAGATGCTCCTCCAGCAGCGAGAGCGCCACCGCCTCCAGCGCCTTGGTCGCCGCCGAGACCTGGGTGAGCACGTCGATGCAGTAGGTGTCGGCCTCGACCATGCGCTGCAGGCCGCGGACCTGGCCCTCGATGCGGCGCAACCGCTTGAGGTGGGCTTCCTTGGTGCCGGAGTACCCGCGCGCTACCGGCTCAACCGAATTGGTCACCCGAGTCGTCCTTCCCTGGAGCGCCGGACTGTCCGGCAAGCCCACAGTACCCCCTACCGGTATCAGGTACCAACCGGGGAACACGGCACCAGCCGCGCCGGCCCTGAGTAAAACCTGTGCCAAGCAAAGCAATTGTCGAGAAGACGCCCGGGAGCGCGCTGTCCACACTAGTCACTGGATCGCGACAGTATCTAGTCGCAGACCATCACCGGTAACGAGGCCGGAGCTTCCACATTCAGGTTCGACCGTTCGCAGGAAGAGCCTTCCGCCCGAGTCTAGGAGGACTGCACCATGGGCAACGCGACTTCTCTGATCGCGATGGAGAACATGACCGGCATGAACCACTCGGTGCCGACCTGGGACACCATCGGCGCGATCCTGCTCACTGCGTGGGCGGTGGCGATGTGGGGCGCGGTGGCCGCCCTGGCCCTCGCCAACCGCGGCAGGGCCAAGCCCTGGGTCTTCAACGGGGCCGCCGCGGTGATCGGGATCGGCATCGTCGGCCAGATCGGTCACCTGCAGGAGCACATCGCCCAGGCCGGGTACTGGATCCAGCACCCCAATGCCAAGGCCTGGATGACCCCGTGGGGCACCGGGCTGGCCAAGGGTTACGGGCAGCTCGATGACTCCAAGCCGACGCTGGGCATGGAGATCCTGCACCTGGTGGGCAACTTCATCTTCCTGGCCGGCATCGCCGGGGTGGTGCTGATCACCGCGCGGGCCCGCCGGGTCACCGCCCGCAAGTGGGGCAAGATGGGTGTCTGGATGCAGGGCATCCACGGCCTGGAGCACATCGCGCTGACCCTGTCGGTGGCGCTCGGTGCCAAGAAGGCGATCGGGCTGTCCACCTGGTTCGGCACCCTGGACGCCGGGGCCGGTGCGGCCACCTACCGGATCTGGTGGCACACCATCGCCAACCTGATCGGCTCGTACATCTTCGCGATGGCCGTGTACCACCTGTGGCGGGAGCGGGCGACGGTGCGCGCCTCGTTCGAGGTCGGCGCGGTCGAGTCGGAGGGCGATCAGGAGCCGGTGCGGATCGGGCTGAACCGGCCGGTGGCCGACCCGGCGGGTGCCCGGTAACCAGCAGCAAGAACAGATCCGGCGCGGCCGCCTCGTGCAGAGGTGGCCGCGCCGGACTCTTTTTCGGAGGTGCGGCCCGTCAGCCGCGCCGGCGCAGCCGGCCGAGGAGCTGGCGCAGGCCGGCGAACCGGGACGGCCGCATCGCCTTGAGCTCGGCCTCGTTCTCGGCACTGTGCAGCCGGCGGTGGTCACGCGCCTGGCGCTTGGCGTCGGCCATGCCGGCGGCCTGCGCGGCACCGGTCACCGGAGGCGGAACGAACCCGCCACTGCCCATATCGCTCATGATCGCGTCCTTCCCCGCGCGAGTCGCAGGTCGATGCGGCCTGCGATCAGGAAGATCAGCGTACGGCGACACGGGTCATTCCGGGCCTTTATCGGACACTACGCGACAATCGCGATTCCGACTCCCGGCTCAGGACGGTACCGGGGCGGGCTGGCACAGCTCGGCGGCGACCACCCAGTCCGCTTCCAGCTCGGCGTCGCGCTGCTCGGTCAGGCCACCCAGCAGGGTGCCGTCGATCCCGCCGATCTCGGCGATCCGGTTGCGCAGGATGCGGGCCGTGACCAGTGCGGCCTTGGTGCCCCGGGCGGTCACCGGGTCCAGGTGGTAGCCGGCGTCGCCGACCAGGCACCAGCCCGGCCCGCTCATCGGGCGGCGCTGCATCCGCAGCTTGCCGGCGCCGCCCAGCTTGCTGAGCTGCCGTCCGGCCTTCAGCGCGGGGCCGAGGTGCGGGTCCTCGGCGAGGATCCGGTGGTACAGCTGCGCCGGGTGACCGCCCGATTCGTCGATCAGGCGCTGGTGCATGTCGGTGGACACGCACCACTGGCGCGGGCCGCACGGTGTCGAGATGGCCAGGCTGCCGGGCTGGGAGTTGAAGTAGCCGCGGTCCGAGGGCAGCGGCAGGTCGGCCCAGTAGGCCAGCAGCGCGACCCAGGGTGAGGGGATCACCCGGTACGGCTCGGCGCCGAGCCGGTCGGCGTTGCGGGACAGCCGGCCGTCGGCCAGCACCAGCAGGTCGCAGCTGACCTGGTGCTCGGTGCCGTCGTGCCGCACCGTCGCACCGGTCACCCGGCCGCCCCGGCTGGTGATGTCGCCGAGCCGGGCCGGCCGCAGCACCGTGACGTTGTCGCGGCTCGCGGCGGCGGCCAGCAGCACCGAGTCCAGCACCTCGCGGGGCAGCGTCATCCGGTAGGAGTACTCGTCCTGCTGCGTATAGTCGTGCTCGACCACATCGTCGTCGACCCGCAGGGTGTGCCCGTAGGTACGGGGCGCACCGCAGGCCAGCACCGCCTCCAGCAGGCCGAGGTCGGCCCACAGCAGGTTGCCCTCCCGGTCCCAGGTGGACTGCTGCGGCCAGAAGGAGCCCGCCTGCGAGGCGTCGACCACCAGGACGCTGTCGGCGTACGGGGCCAGCGCCCAGGCGGTGACGGCGCCGGAGATCCGGCCGCCGGCCACCACGACGCTCCAGTGACCGGCGATCATGCGCTGGGCCGGTCGGGGGTCACGGTCCGGCAGCCTACCTGGCGGTGTCCCGGCGGGTGGGCGGCTCAGGCCGGCGCCGCCGCCGGCAGGCCGATCTCGACCGGCACCGGCCCGGCCGGGGCCGGCTCGGCGTCCTCCGCCGGCTGCTCGTGCCAGTTCATCGAGATGTAGACCTTGGCGATGTCCTCGCGGGCGAACCGGATGCCGGCGGAGTCGGTGATCAGCTCGCCGTACTGGCACAGCTGGTCCAGGTAGGCGGTGACCTCCGGCAGTTCCAGGGCCTCGGCCAGCGTGATCCCGGTCCGCTGCCGGAACACCTCGGCGTCGACCCCTTCCGGAGTGGTCAGCGCGAAGCCGATCAGGCTGCCCGCCTGCGCGCCGGACGACAGCGGCAGGTCGTAGTCGAACTCGGTCGGGTGGGCGATGTAGTCGCGCAGCTTGCCGGCCCGGAAGCCCTTCATCCGGCCGTCGATCACCGAGAACGCCCCGGAGCCGAAGCCGATCCAGTCCAGCTTCATCTGGTAGTAGGCCAGGTCCGCCTGGCAGATCGGGTTGCCGAAGTAGGCGAAGGTGTACTCGGGGAAGCCGTGCTCGGTGAGGATGTCGCTGGCCAGCTGGTAGGCCTCGAGCTGGTTGGCGAGGTCGGTCTTGGCGTTGGCCCGGTCCAGCCGGCGGCGCAGCACGGTGCCCTCGCTGGCCCGGTAGGCATAGACCGAGTAGTGGTTGACCGGCAGCTGGGCCGCGTGCCGCATCATCTGCTCGACCTCGTCTAAGCCCTGGTCCGGAAAGCCCACGATCAGGTCGATGTTGATGTTGTCGAAGCCGGCCTGCCGGGCCAGTTCGATGCTGGTTTCGGCCATCGACGCCGAGTGGGCCCGCCCGATCATCCGCAGCCGGTCGTCCCGGAAGGACTGGACGCCGATGCTGATCCGGTTGAAGCCGATCTCGCGCAGCAGCCGGAGCTTGTCCAGGGTGAGCGACTCGGGGCTGCTCTCGATGGTCGACTCGACGATGCCGGCCATCGGGAAGGCGTCGGCCAGCGCGCCGTAGAGGGTCTCGATCTCGGCCGGGCTGAGGATGCTCGCGGTGCCGCCGCCCCAGTACATCAGCTCGGGCCGGTACCGCTCGACCAGGGCCGGCGCCTGCTCGGCGATCTGGACCTTGAGCGCGTCCAGGTGCCCGCGCCGGCCCTCGGACTCCGGGCCCAGCCGCAGGTCGCCGATCGGGACTTTGACCACCCAGTCGCAGAAGTGGCACTTGGAGTTGCAGAACGGGGTGTTGACGTAGAGCAGCAAGGGACGCTTCGCGGTACCTGCCTCGGACATGCCCAGTTCTCCTTCTGACCGATCGAATGCAGGTTCTGCGCGCAGTCCCGTGCGTGGATGTCGTGGCAGCTTAACCGCCCTCGGGGCCAGGAGCGATGGTCTCGGGCCCGCGATACCGCCCGCGACCCGGCTCACAGGTCGGTCGGGCGCGACCGGTGGGCAGGAGGCGGTCAGCCGGCGTTGCGGTAGGCCTCCAGCCGCAGGGCGAGGTGCAGGTCGTCGCGGTCCGCGCCGGTCCTCAGGTTCACGCCGGTGACGGCCTCGATCCGCTCGATCCGGTAGTAGAGCGTGGTGCGGTGGATGTGCAACCGCTCGGCGGTGCGGGTCACGTCGCCGCCCGCGTCGAGCAGCGCCCGGGCGGTCAGCAGCAGGTCGCCGCGGTCCAGCGCGGCCAGCGCCGGAGCCCCCGGGTGGACGTCGGCGACGGCGAGCGAGTCCGGGGCGGCAACGATCAGGTGCCAGCCGCCCAGGGCGTCCCAGCTCGGGTGGGCAAGCGTGCCGCCGGCCCGCAGCACCCGCTGCACGGCGCTGGCCCGGCGAACGGCGACGTGCAGCTGGGCCAGCGGCAGCGGCGGCCCGCTGGTCGCCCGGACGGTCCCGGAGCCGGCCAGGTGCACCCGCATCCGGCCGGGCAGTTCCCAGCCCCGGCCGTGCGGCGGGGCGGTGACCACCACGGTGCTGGCCGGATCGAGTGCCTCGAGCCGGATCAGCTCGCGGGCCGCGTCCGGATCCTCGCCGGCGGCGAGCAGGGCGAGCAGCGCCGCCCGCCGGTGGGTGCGCCCGTCACCGGCCGACCGCTGCCGGGCCAGGTGAGCCGCCGCGACGTCGGCGCACTCGACGAGCAGGTCCACCTCGGTGACGGTGTGGTCGGGGTCCAGCACCCACAGGTAACCGAGCAGGTCACGGCCGCCCCGCAGCGGCAGGCACCAGCGGGCCAGCATCTCCGCCTCGGGCACCGCTGGCACCCGGACCGGCCCGGTCGCCCGGGCCAGCCCGAGCCGGGCCACCATGGCGATCGCCGCCGGATGGACCTCGCGTTCGAGGATGGTGCGCATCCGGGTGGCATCGACCGTGCCCTGCCGGCTCCACCACAGCGGCCGGTGCCGCGGGTCCTCGACCAGGACGGCCCGGCCGAGCGTCGCACCGAGCCGGTCGACGGCTTCCTGCACGCCGTCCGAGGTCGTCATCGCGCCTCCTCCGGGCCGCTGCTTCGACAAATGTAGGAAACCCTACCCGGATCTTCCGCCACGGCGCCGAAGCCGACTGAATGCGTCGATTTATAGGATTCAGCGCTAGCCAGGGGATTCGTCCGCTGTCGGTAGTCAACTGCTGACAGCGGGTCGATGGGGGCCCGAAAGCTAGCAGAGGGGCCGGAGTTGACCGCCCGCGCCCGTGAAGTTGAGGGGCCCGTGTCCGACCGGACGCGGGCCCCTCAACTTGTGCCGGATACGGGGTCAGCTACGGCCGGCGGCGTTCCAGGTAGGTGTCCGGCGCCGGCTGGAAGCCGAGCTTGGCGTAGAGCGCATGGGCGTCCGCGGTGTGCAGCATCCACCGCCAGGCCGGCTGGCTGTCCACCACCTCGCGGACGATCGTGAGCCCGAGTCCCCTGCCCCGGTGCTCGGCCAGCACGTAGACGTCGGCCAGGTACCCCAGTGCCACCCCGTCGGAGACCACCCGGGCGAAGCCGACCTGGGCGCCGTCCGGTGCGTAGAGCCCGACGCAGCGCCAGGCCGAGTCGATCTGGCGGAGGATGTCGTCGGGGCTGCGCCAGCGGTGCCAGTAGGCCTCGGTGGTCAGGAACCGCACCACGGCCTCGCGGTCGAGCCGTCCGGGATCGTCGTCGAGCTGGTAGCCGCCGGAAAGGTGCCGCAGCATCCGTCCTCCTCGCTCGCCGTGCGTCCGCCGGCTGGATCGCTGGCTGCGCGGAACCCGGCCGAGCTGACTGGACGAGCCGGCCGCACCTGGACGATAGGTGAATGCGCTCCGGCAGTTTCCGAAGCTGGTTCGCACTCACGTCCTATCGACTGTGGCTACGCCGCATTCGGCCCCGCGAGTCGATTTCGTCACGAGGAATAGATGCTTTTGCCAGAAGACAAAGAATACCCAGCCTGCTAGGATCACGGCCTAACCCACAGGCCGTTCAGGAAAAGCTTACCTCCACCCACCGGCACCGTCCTAGTAAAGGCCTGGGAGGGGAATTCCTGTGCGAAATTATCTCGGCTCGCCATCGCAACCCTTGAATGCCCAATGTCGGCCGCCGGTCACGTGGGGCCGGGATATCTCTCGCAGTGGACGACATCGACGTCTACGTTGCTTGACGAGGCCGCCGCCGATACGAAGTATGACGACTCGTGGGGCAACTCCTTCCCACGCTCGGCCTCGGCACGTTCGGCTTTCCCGTTTCTCGTCAAGGGAATGACAGCTCAACCTACCGGTCGTCGCAACCGACGGCGGGCGTTGTCTCGGGTGGCGGCTGTACCGGTAGTGGCACGTTCCTGAGCGCCACCACATGCAGGTAGTGAGATATATTCGGTTACCCGAACGGCGCGGGGGTCTATAAAAGCGACAGCGGCCGGTTACTTCTTCACGAGGCTCCACTGCATTGTGGTCTCCTCCGGCGGCACCTTCTACCGGGCACTGCCCCAGCCGACTCCAGTTGGGGTGCCTACGCCAACTTTGCGTTCAATTCCAACTGGGCAACGTCCTACAGCTGATTCGGCTTGGAGGCAGCTATGGCCCGTCCCTGGATTTCCACCGTGACCGCACTACTCAGCGGATTCCTGACCGTCCTCACCCTCGTCACCCGCGACTGGCTCGAGGTCACCGGATTCGATCCTGACCGGCACAGCGGCGCGGTCGAGTGGGGGCTGGTCGCCATTCTCGGCGCCATCAGCCTGGTCTCCGGCGCGGTCGCCGGTACCCGGTGGCGCCGTGCGATTGCCTCGACATGAGCGAGAACCAGCAGCCACCGCCCGCTCCCCCGCCATCCGGGCCGGGTGGCCACGCGGCGGACCGGCTACGAGAGCAGCTGATGCGCGATCTCGGGGAGATTCCCGAAGGCCATGACCCTGGCCGGCCCTCCGGCGCCACCGGAGAAGACGCCGATTCCGACGAGGTCGGTCCCGACGATGCGGACTCCGGCGACGCCGACCGGGACGAGGACATTGAGCAGCACAGCGATCAGGACGGACGCGAGTCCGGCGAGGAGAGTGCCTGATGCGAGGACCATCCGACGAAGCCATTGACCGTCGCACCACCGAAGGTGCTGCCGGCGTGGCCGGCCTGACGGCCGACCAGCCACAGCCCGTAGAACGCCCGAGCGGCGGCAAGGCGCTGCTCCGGCTGGTCGACCTGCTCGTCAGCTCCGGATTGCAGGACGCGGCGGTGGCCAGCATCGAGACCGCGATCGGCGAGCCCGTCAGGGCACAATGGCGTGAGCGTGCCGAGCAATTCCTGGCCATCCCGCCGGATCTGCCGGAGTACTCGGCCGACGAGGAGACCACCTCGCGCCGCGCGGAGGAGATCGCCCAGGCAAGCATCGACGCCGCCATCTGGACCAGTCCGCCCACCACCTCCGGACCGCAGTGGCGCTCGCTCGGCCCGACCACCATCCCGAACGGGCAGACCTACGGCGCCAGCCGGGTGAACGTCTCCGGACGGGTCTCCTCGATCGCGGTCGATCCCGGCAACGGCGCCCACCTGCTGTGCGGCGCCGCCAACGGCGGGGTGTGGGAGAGCTTCGACCGTGGCGCGAGTTGGGCGCCCCGTTCGGACTATGCGCCGTGCCTGGCGGTGGGTGCGGTGACGTTCGACCCGAGCAATCCCCGGATCGCCTACTGCGGACTGGGTGAGGGCAACTGGTGGTGGTGGCTCGGGGCAGGCGTGCTGCGTTCCAGTGACGGCGGAACCAGCTGGACGACGCTGTGCACGGCACCGTTCGTGGGCAGCGGCTTCTTCGACCTGCAGGTCGATCCGGGCAACGGCAGCCGGCTGTTCGCCGGCACCACGGGCGGCCTGTACACATCCACCGACGGCGGGACCACCTGGACCCGTCGCAGGAGCGCCACGACCTGGTCGGTGTCGATCACCGCAGCCAACGGTGAGGTGCTCGCGGCGTGCAGCGACGGCGTATTCCGCTCCACCGACAACGGCAACACCTGGACCGCCGCGACCCTGCCCGGCGCGCCCGCCGGCTTTACCCGGCTGGCGACCGCGCTCGCCCGGAGCGACCCGAGCATCGGATACGCCTGGGGCAGCGGGAATCCGGTCACGAACAACGTTCCGACGGCCTACCTCTGGCGGCGCGCCGGCGGCACCTGGACGAGCCAGACGCTGCCGCCGGGAGTCGCCACCGGCCAGTCCTGGTACGACTGGTTCCTGGGCGTGTCGCCGGACAATGCCAACCAGGTGTACTGCGGCGCGATCAGCGTGCACCGTGGCGACCTGGCCGCCGGCAGCTGGACCTGGACGGACATCGCGACCAAGGCGAGCGGCGACTCGATCCATCCCGACCAGCACGCGATCGCCTTCGAGAACGCAAACCCCAACACGATCTACGTCGGCTGCGACGGCGGGCTGTACCAGTCGCCGGACCGCGGCATCCACTGGGTGCACCGCAACAACGGCCTGGTGATCTCGGAGTTCGAGTACCTGGCGCACAGCATCGGCTCGTCCCGCTGGCTGCTCGGCGGAACCCAGGACAACGGCACCGAGCGGTGGCAGGGGTCGCCGGTGTGGGACCACGTGGCCGACGGCGACGGCGGGGACTGCGCCGTGAACCGGGCCGACCCGACGGTGTGCTTCCACACCTACTACGGCATGAGCCCGGAACGCTCGACCACCAGCGCGAACCCGGGCTCCTGGACCTACATCCCACCACCGGTTCCGGCCAACGAGGGCTCGCCGTTCTACCCGCCGTTCGAGGCCAGTGCGACGAACGGCACCACCATCGGCATGGCCGGCAACGCCTTGTACCTCTCGCGGGACAGTGGAGCGAACTGGACCCGGCTGGCCTACCCCAGTGCCGGTTCCGGCAGCGCGATGTACATCCCCACGGCCGACACCGTCCTGGTTGGCCTGGGCGACGGACGGCTGCTGCGTACCACCTGGAACGGCACCTCGTGGCCGGCATTGACCCTGGTGGCCACCCCGCGCAGCAGTGCCGTGATGAGCGACATCAAGGTCGATCCGTCCAATGCCAACCGGATCTGGCTCACCTATTCCCCGGTCGGCGCCGGTCGGGTCTACCGCTCCGACGACGGCGGGGCGACGTTCACCGACCGCACCGGCAATCTCCCCAACCTGCCGATCACGGCCATCGAGGTCGATCCCTGGAACGGCAACCGGGCCTGGGTCTCGGCCTCCCTCGGCGTCTACCAGACCTGGGACGGCGGCGTCAGCTGGAGCCCGTTCGCCGACAGCCTGCCCAACTGCTACATCGGCGATCTGGTCTTCCATTCCAGCGCCCGGGTGCTGCGCGCCGGCACCCGCAACCGCGGTGCCTGGGAGATCCCGGTCGACGGGTGGATGACCGCGCCGGCCTGCGGCACGCAGTGGACCGGAAGCCTGGCGGCGAACCAGACCTTGCGCTGGTTCACCTTCAACTGGCCGGCGACCTGGCATGTGGTCTGGACGGTGATGCCGACGACCGCCGGAAGTGCCGCACAGGTCCAGTGGTCGGTGCAGGTCCAGCGCGCCTCGGCCGAATTCGTGACCTACTGGATCTCGGTCACCAACCTCACCGGCAGCCCGGTCACCTTCGAGGGCCGCTTCGGCATTCTCAGCCGGTACTGACCACCCGCCCGACATCGACACGGAAGAGGAAGAAGGCCCTTGACATGTGGACCGGAACCCAATGGACGGGCAGCCTGGCTGCCGGCGCGAGTAACCGGTGGTTCACCTTCAACTGGCCCGCGAGCTGGCATGTCGTCTGGTACATGATGCCGACGAGCGTGGGCACCGTTCCCGAACTGGACTGGTCGGTGGCCGTCCAGCGGGCGGACGCCAACAACTGCACGTACTGGATCACGGTGACCAACAGATCCTCGGCGAGCATCACCTTCGAGGGCCGGTTCGCGGTGATGTCGCCATGACCGCGGCCGCCGAGGAACCGGGAGTCACCGACGCCGGCCCGGCGCCGGCGGTGTCCACCTCGACCGGTACCGGCCCGGCGCCGGCCGAGCCGTCCGCCGAGCTGCTGGCCCAGGCGGCCGAGCGCGGCGCCACGAACGCGGGTCCGGCGCCGGCACCGGGCGGCGGCGGGGACGGCATCGGCGCCCCGGCCCGCTTCGTCGCGACGTCGGCCGCGGCGCACGAGCAGTCGCACGGGCATTCGGCCGGAGCGGCACCGACCGGCGGCCAGTAGCCCTACCGCCGCTGCTCAGACCAGCTCGCCGCGCTTCCTGCTCAGGTAGGCCCGCTCGGCGGAGTTCTGGGTGGCATCGACGGCGGCGTCATAGGCCTGCTTCGCCTCGGCGGTCCGGCCGAGCCTGCGCAGGAAGTCGGCGCGGGCGGCGTGCCAGGCGTGGTACCCGGCAAGGGGCAGCCGGTCGACGAGGGTGAGGGCGACCTGCGGGCCGTCCAGCTCGGCGACCGCGACCGCGCGGTTGAGCGCGACCACCGGCGACGGGTCGAGCCGGGTCAACTGGTCGTACAGCGCGACCACCTGCGACCAGTCGGTGTCCGCCGCGGTGGCCGCGTCGGTGTGCACGGCGTTGATCGCGGCGAGGATCTGGTAGCGGCCGGGCCGGTTGATGGCGAGGCACTCGCGGACCAGGCCGTGCCCCTCGGCGATCAGCTCGCGGTCCCAGCCGGCCCGGTCCTGCTCGCCGAGCGGGACCAGTTGCCCGTCCCGGACCCGGGCCACCCGCCGCGCCTCGGTGAGCAGCAGCAGGGCGAGCAGGCCGGTCACCTCCGGCTCGCCGGGGAGCAGGTGGCGCAGCACCCGGGCCAGTCGGATGGCCTCGCCGGTGAGCTCGGCGCGCACCGGGTCGCCGCCGCCGCTGGCCAGGTAGCCCTCGTTGAAGACCAGGAACAGCACCGCCAGCACGCCGCCGAGCCGTTCGGGCAGGTCGGCGGCCTCCGGCACCCGGTAGGGCACCTTCGCCGCCGCGATCTTCTTCTTCGCCCGGGTGATCCGCTGCGCCATGGTGGCCTCGGGCACCAGGAACGCCTGGGCGATCTCGGCCACGGTCAGCCCGCCGAGCAGGCGCAGCGTCAGCGCGATCCGGGCCTCCGGCTGCAGCGCCGGGTGGCAGCAGGTGAAGACCAGCCGCAACCGGTCGTCCTCGACGGGCCCGACGGGCTCGTGAGGGGTGTCGTCGTAGGACATGAGTGCCGCCTGGTGCTTGGCGTCGCGCTGCTTCTCGCGGCGGATCCGGTCGATCGCGCGGTTGCCCGCGGTAGTGGTGAGCCAGCCCCCAGGGTTGGCAGGCACGCCGGACTCCGGCCACTTCTCCAGTGCGGCCACCAGGGCCTCGCCCGCCGCCTCCTCGGCGATGTCGATGTCGCCGAAGCGGCGGACGAGCGAGGCGATCAGGCGTCCGTACTCCTCGCGGAAGACCCGCTCGACAGCCGGCTGGCCCTGCATCGATCGATCAGCCGTTCGGGCAGGCTCAGGCGAGGCCGTCGAACGGACGGACCTCGACCTTGCCCCGGCACGCCTTGGATCCCTCGGCCGCCAGCTTGAGCGCCACGTCGAGGTCGGGCGCGTCGATGACCCAGAAGCCTCCGATGGCCTCCTTGGTCTCGAGGTAGGGGCCGTCGGTCATCACCGGCGTTTCGCCCTGGCCGTCGACGACGGTGGCGGTCGCCGCCGGCTGCAGCCCACCGGCGAAGACCCAGTAGCCGTCGGCCTTGAGCTTGTCGTTGAAGGCGCCGGTGGCGGCGAACGCCGCCTCCATCTCCTCCTGGGAGCCGTAGTTGCCGTACTCGTTGCGCTCGGCGGGGCCGTGCACGCTCAACAGGTAGTGCGTCATGTCCGCTTCTCCTCGTTCGGGGCGATCCCGGTGACCGCCTGCTACCTCTCCCACGAACGGCAACTGCTCAATACGACAACCTGCCACAGAAAGTCTTCGTTCGGGCTCCGGAGTCGCTTCGAACGCGACATCGATCGAGCTCTCATGCAGTGGTCGCCGGAATGGCCGGCGCCGACCTCGACGACTTCGGCGCTCCGACGGGCGAATCCGCCATTCACGAGTCCAAGGCTTCGAGCAGATCCTGTGCCAGCAGCGTCACGCTCTCGGCAACCGCCGCTGGGTCGCCAACCAGCTCCTCGGCAGCGCCAGCCATCACTGATCCGCGCGCGCCGGAGTTCCGCGCGAACAACTCCTCGAGGACAACGAGCGCTTCACGAGTCACCTCGGCGCTGGCTTCCTGGAGCAGCAGGCGGCCAGTGGCCGCCCGGATCGCTTCCGTGTCGACGGCTCGCAACAAGCGGTAGACGTCATGTGCATCCTTGTTGTCCAGCCTCGACGGATTCCCGATCCGGTCGCGAAGCTTGTGCAACTTGGCCACCAACAGAGCAGCTGGGCCGGCCACTGAGACCTCGAACTCGCGCACGTCGTCGGCGACGGCTCGCGCGCGAATGACCATCTTCGACTTGTCCACCAAGGCCGCTTCGATGCCACGCGTCCGGCGCATGGCCTTCGGGTCGTGCGGCGGCACCCGCACGCCACGGCGTCCTGGGCCGGCGAAGGCTTCGGGCACCATCAAGTCGACCGGCACACCGCGAGATGAGATCCAAGAACCGATCGCACTGGGCCGCGGATCGGGAGTGAACCCGGAGGCGCGCATGGCTTGCTCAACCAGCGGATCGCTGCCCAACAAGGCCGGGTCCACGGCGACATCCCCGTCGGTGGTGTACTCGGCAAGGGCGACCTCGGCCGAGCCGGTGTGCGGGTAGATCGCCTGCGCGCCCACAATGACAAGCGCATCCAGGTGGGCTTCCAATGCCTCGAGGGCGTCGAGTAAACCCGTTCTGGCCATGACTACTGGATCAGTCACGACGCCACTGCTCCTCGTTGGATTTCATCCACTCGATCAAGTACTCGCCTTCGGCCGGCTCGCGACCGGGCCCGTTGAGCAAGTCAGCCGCTACCTGTGCCGGTGCGGCAACGGGGTATCCCGATCCAGAGGTAACCGTGTTCCGGAAGGGGACGTCACCCACGGTCGCAGGCTCCAGCAGGATGACATTCGGCGCGGCTGCGTTGGCCCTGAGCCCCCACTGTTCTGCGGCCTCTTGGATCGACGAAACGTACACGTAGGCAGCCTTGGCCGGCGCGTAGCCGGCCCATTCCTTCGCGGCAACCGAACCTGTCACAGCCGCGGGAAGCCTCGGCGCCTCGGCGAGCTTGGCCAAGAAGCGGTCAACGCCACGGGGCTCGATGAACGCCATGATTCGAGTCGTCGTCTGGAATGCGGCATCAGCGCTCCACTGGCGAAGCAGCCGCTCCCAATCTGTCGCCCGGTAGCGCTCATCGCTCTTGGCGATGAGATCTTCGCGCTGGAGGTACTCCAGCACCCGGTAGGTCGCCCCACTCGAAGCACCCGAAGTCGCGATCAACTCGCGCACACGCCAATCCCGGCGGTGATCCAGCAACGCCCGAGTCACCCGGGCTGCCGGCTCTCCCTTGAGCGTTCCGCGTGGACGACCCCTTCGCCACGGGTCGCGGTCCTCCCCCCGTTCCGATAGGAAGATTGCCGGCGAGTCGACGACGATGCGCATGTTCCCCGTCGCGTCCACGTAGGAAAGTCCGCCGTCGGCGAGCGCTTGGCGCACCGATGCCGAGAGGTACCGCGCTGCTACCACCGGAACATCTTCCGGGCTCGTCGTCATGCTTCGCGCTCGGTCACCGATGCCCGCGACGTCACGACGCTCGATCACCGGCTTGACTTCGATCATCAGTCGCGCGAGGCGTCGGTCTGGCGTCTCGATCTCGATCTCGAGGTCAGGGCGCAACGAACCCTTCCCCGGCTCAAATCTTTCGGTTACCTGCCAGCTCGCCGGCAGACGATCACGCACCATAGTGGCGACGCGACGCCCCACCTCAGCAGCCGTAAGTGCATCGTTTGCGGGCAAAAATCCACTACCGTTCGGATATGTTAGGTATTCCGCTGGCAGCGGAATAGGGTACTTACTAGAACATCCTAGCAGCCCGTTCGGTAAATGCGGTTACTCCGCTGCCGGTGAAACTGCAGGCTTTCCTGAATCAGCCCTGGCGGCTCGCACCGGCATCGTCACCCCTGCCTGACTTTGCTTATCAGGCTCACGGCCTGAGTCCACACGGTTCTGTCGGCAGTCGGATACGCCGGCCGAGGAACGCTTCGACGTCACGGGCGCCCGCGTGTGGGGCATCGCCCAGCCGGGCTGTCCCCGGGTAACCCGGTCAGGGCGCGCACTGCACGCGGACGCGCACGCCGCGCTGCGCGTCGTGCTGGTCGATCGTGGTACCCACGCAGTCTGTCCCGTGCAGCGACGCTGCGTTCAGGTCAGCGGCGTACTGACCGACCTCGCGGGCGTAGTCGGCCATAGCCTGCCTGAACTCGCGGACCGGCATACCGACCGTGCCGGTGAACTGCGGATAGGGTCTCTCGCGGAAGAATCGAAGGAAGTCGCGGGCGTGGCTGCCCTCGTGGAAGCCCAACGTGGTCGTGCCTGCCGCGACATCTTCAGCCGTGGTTCCGCGCCCATACGCCGATGGCACGTCGGGGCGGAGCCCGCGGCCGTACGTCGTCCGAATCGTGGCCACCGGTTGACCAGGCCCCGTGAAGGACGTGACCTGCCCACCGCGGGTCCGGAAACTGATCCGGTACGGGGAGAACCGGATCGTCGTCTTCGCCCGGACCGCGTTGTTCCGCCGGTCGGGCAACACGATGACGTTCACATCGCCGGCGGTGAACGACGCGCGCCCGCGACGGTCGACATGCGCCTCGGTCGGCACATCCGCCGTTATCCCGGGGACCCGCATGGTGGGGAATGCCCACTCCGGGATGAGCGAGCGGTGCTGTTCGAAGAGCGCCGCCGCCGGCCGGTTGGTCAAGCGGGCGGCCGTCTCGATGAGCGTGCTGAGCGCGTGCAGGTAGGCACCCCGCAAGGCCTGGTACAGCGCCGGGTCGGCACCGAGGTCGTCGATGACCATGCGACCCTGGGCCTCCACCATCTGCTGCCACTGTCGCAGGACCCGCTCGACGGGCGGCGCCGCGGTCACCTGTGCGTAGTAGTCACTCGCGCTCTCGAGAAAGTGGATCGTCGACTGGACGAAGTCCCGCCGATCGGCGGCGGACACCGCGTGCGGTGCCGCGGCACCGGGACGCGCCTGGCGCAGCACGAGCCCGTCGCGGCCGTCGAGCTGGACCACGTGCGCAAGCTCATGGGCCAGCAATCCGGTCCGGTCGGCCGAGCCGAGCGGGCCGCCGAGCAGGATGTCCCTGCCGACGGTGAATGCCTCGGCGCCGAGCCCGGCGCTCAGGCGTGCCGCCCGCTCGCTGTCGTGGACACGCACCTGGCTGAAATCGTGACCGAGACGCGCCTCGTGCCTGGAGCGCAGAGCCGCAGGCATCGCCCGGCCGCTCCGACGCTCGGCAGCGAGCTCGTCGGCGACGCCTGGCAGGAGCGCAGCTCCGGGCGTGGGCGGCACCTGGCGGGACGCCCCCGGGGAGGGATCTCGGGTGCCGCGAAGATCCGACGCCCCCGCGCGATCCGCCTCTGCGTCGAGCGCTGCGGCCCCTACCGCAAGGTGCACCGGCGCCGACGACTCAGCCGATGGCAGTGGCCTACGCACCATGAACGGTCGCACCGAAGGACTGTAGTGCCGGTGATGTCACGACGACGTCACTCGAGTTTGCCGGCGGCCGCCGGGAGCGTGGACTGGTCGCTCCCGGCTGACGGCGGTGCCCTCCTGGTCAGCGGCCGGCTGGGCTCAGCCGTCCGACGCCGGTGCCGGACAGCTTGCCGAGGCCGGCCATCCGCCCGGTGAGCAACAGCAGCAATGCCTCGATCGGGCCCTCGACTCTCGCACCCTCGCCGACGGACCAGTCGATGTCGGTGGCGACCAGTTCCAGGCCGGACAACCTGGCCCGGGCCTGGAAGGCGGTGGACAGCGGCCAGGGCATCGTCCACACCCGGGTGGCGGCGGTGGCCGCGGCCTCGACCGGCATCGGGCGCGCCCGGCCGAGCGGAACGGCGATGTCCTGGCCGTGCACCAGGACGTCCACCAGCGGCTCGAGGTAGCTGACCCCGGCTGCGCGCCTGCGCGAGCCGGCCATCGCGCGGATCTCGGTGGTCACCTGTCGCTGTGAGCCGGTGGCGTGGCGGCGGGCGGTGTCGGCGATCATCCGGGCGAAGTTGCCGCGCGCCTGGACCATCCCCAGCGCCACTCGGGCCGGACCGGTGTGGGCGAGCGCGAGGTGCGCGGCGACATCGCAGACCCGCCATCCCGAGCACAGCGACGGATGCACCCACTCCTCGGCCGAGAGGTCCTCGAGCAGGTCGGCCAGGCTGAGCCGCTCGTGGTCGATGACCGCCCATACGGCGTCTTCGCTCATACGTGACCTGGGAGACCTAGCCATGGCCGCACTCCGAGTCGAACGGTAAGTAGTACGATGTTCTGACTAAATTAGTTCGATGATCTGACTTCTGTCAAGGAGGCTTCGTGTCCGCTGACGTCGAGGAGGGGGCTGATCAGCTCAATGTCGGGCTGCTGCTCTTCATCCCCTACCGGGCGATGGAAACCCGGGTGTTCCGGGCGCTCGCCGCAGCCGGCTTCGACGACTTCACGCCGGCGCAGGCACGCGTGATGCAGCGGATCGGCCCGAACGGCACCCGGCTCACCGAGCTCGCCGAGGCAGCCCAGGTGACCAAGCAGACGGCTAGTTTCCTGGTCGACCAGCTGGAGCGAACCGGCTACGTCCGGCGGCTGCCCGACCCCTCGGACGCCCGGGCCCGACTGGTCTGCATTGCCGAACGGGGTATCGCGGCACAACCGGTCGCCGAGGCGGCCGTCGCCGAGGTCGAGGGCGAATGGCGGGCGCACCTCGGCGAACGACAGTGGGCTCAGTTGCGCCAGGCGCTGACCCGGCTGCGCGAGATCACCGACCCGTACCAGTGAGGGACGACGACGGGACGATCTGCGCCGTGTCGATGCTCAAAATCGAGGGCCCGGACGCTTTCGCGTCCGGGCTGATCGCGACGTGGAGGCGGCCGCACCCGAACCGAGGCGGCGAACGCGAGTGACATCCCCGCTCCGGCAGGGGTTGTCCGCCGTTACCAGGCTGGCGAGCCGAGCCGCCTAGTAGCCGACGAGTTGGGGATCGGTGAGGCCACCGTCCTGAAGGTGCTGCGAGCTGACGGAGTCGACGTCAAACCGGCTGGCGCTCGCTACTGATACTCAGCGGCGCAAGGGGCGGCTGTCTGACACGCTGAACGGTGTGAGGGACGCAGGCTGTTCCCTTGACGAACACAATGCCCATTTGGGCGATCATGGGATGGATGTGTTCCCAACCGTCAATCCCTGTGCTTTACTTCGCTCATCGAGCCCCTCGGAGGCGCCGATGAGTAGCTGAAAGTGGGCGTTGGTCACGCCCATCCTGGTTGCCACTGCAACGGCTGCTCCGACTGTTGTCAGTGACGGCTGAGATCGCTACCGATCAGGCGTGCTCGAAGTGGGCTTCGTGTGCGGCGTCGAGGTTGGCGGCTACGCAATACCTGTAGTACCGGGGTGGTCCCCCTTGGCGTACGGACAACTGCTCGCCGACCTCGTCGGCTTGAGCGGAAGTGACCGCAGCTTCTCCTCCACGCACTCGCCGTCGAACTAACCACACCCGCCGCACCGCTCTATGAGTAGATCCGTCGACTCCCTAAACTGGAGGACGTTACGACATGAACGAAAACCTGCCGCGATGAAGGCGCAGCCGCAGG
The DNA here is from genome assembly GCF_035474675.1 of Jatrophihabitans sp. Lineage (GTDB taxonomy): Bacteria > Actinomycetota > Actinomycetes > Mycobacteriales > Jatrophihabitantaceae > Jatrophihabitans_A. The sequence continues at coordinate 69,288 of NZ_DATINC010000162.1, forward strand.
GTAAGAAGCCCCCTGGCCCGGCCGGCCAAACCGGGGACACCCGGGAGCTCGTTCACCAAATGCGCTACTGGGCGGAACTCACAAATCCGGGTGTTGGATACGACCAGAGCAATCGGTGGAACCTCAAGAACGGTGGCTCGGTCGACTGCTCGTCGTTCGTTATCCTGTGCCTGAGGAAAGCTGGCTTCCAGACAGGTAACGCTAGCACCACCCGCAACATGCGCTCGGAGCTCACGAAGCATGGATGGGTTGTCGTGGAGAACGACGGGCACCCGCAGCCCGGGGACATCCTGCTCAACGACGGCGGTCATACGGCCGTGTATCTGGGATCCGGTGTCCTCGCTCAGGCCTCGATGGATGAGGTGGGGGGCATCAGTGGTGGGAAGCCCGGGGACCAGTCGACCTCCGAAACTAATGTGAGGAAGTACTACAACTTTCCGTGGAAGTGCTATCTCCGGTACCAAGGGCGGCGAAATGCTTCGGTGGTGGCTTCGGCGGTAGCCCATGGAGAAGGTTGGCCGCTGCCGCCCGGCCACTACTTCGGACTCATAACTGGTCCAGACGAGTCGCACGGCGGGTTTTTCCCGGACGAAATCCCGCACGTGAAATGGATCCAGCGCCGCCTGATCTCACTGGGCTACGTCCCGGGTGTGCACGATCCTGTGTCCGACTGGGCCGACGGCAAGTTCGAGACGCCGACCAGGGACGCTGTCGCTCGTTGGCAACACGCAAAGTGGGCCGCACAAACCACCCGATTCGGCGAGATTTGGGAGGACGACTGGGATCGACTGCATCACAGCGCGTAAGCAAGCCAGCAGCGCAATAAACGCGGCACCTCACAAGCCCCAGAAAACCGAAAGAGCCTGTGTCCAGAGGACACAGGCTCCAACGAACCACTATTGGTAGCGGGGACAGGATTTGAACCTGCGACCTCTGGGTTATGAGCCCAGCGAGCTACCGAGCTGCTCCACCCCGCGTCGGTAAGCACCACCTTACCTGCCCCCCGACCTGCCACCAAATCGGGTCAGCCCCGGGTCAGTTCCCGCCCGCGGAGCCGGCCGACGGAACTATCCCGGCGAGCGCATCCAACCGTTGCAAGAGATCGTGCGCGGCAAGCTCGACGTCCTTGTGCCGCCACTCCGAGGCCCGGTACACGCAGGCGATCAGCCCGGTCCGGTGCACCCGGCGGAAGTCGCCGTAGACGAAGGCGTAGCGTGCCTTGGTCTCGTCGTTGGCGCCCTCGGTCAGCCCGAGGTGCCAGACGGCGTACTCGTCCCAGCTGTGCTTGGCGAGGTAGTCGTTCTGGGCGGCGGCATTCGGTTGCACCTCGCCCCAGTCGCTGTCCAGCACGTACTGCCGCCGGTCGATCAGCTGCCGGGCGTGCTCCACGGCAGCCTGGTTGAGCGAGTAGGAGGCCATGGCCTACCTTGGCACATCCGGCATTCCGTATGGGAGGTCCCTGCATGACAGGTGCCAGCCACCCGCCGCCGTGGCCGGAGCTGCCCGGCTACGACGCGTGGAGCGCGACCTGCGACACCCTGCACGCCCACACCCAGACGCTGGGCAAGCTTGCCGTGGCCCTGGCTCCGCCCGAGCCTCAGCTGATGCACGCCGCGTTACGGCTCACCGCGCGCGGCTGGGAGACCCGACCGCTGCCCGCACCGGACGGTTCGGGCGCGATCGTCGTCCTGCTGGACCTGCGCGGTCACCTGGCGGTGGTCGAGCACAGCGATGGACGAACGAGCTCCGTTCCGCTCACCGCGCACCGGTCAGTCGGGGAGGTGACCGTCGACCTCCTCGGTGCCGTCGCGGCGATGGTGGGACCGGTGCCCATCAACACCCGGCCACAGGAGGTTCCCTGGACCGTGGCGCTTGACCAGGACAGCGAGCACGCTACCTACGACGAACAGGCCGTGACGGCGTACTTCGCGGCAGCCACCCGCGCGAGCCTCGCGCTCAACGCACTGCGCGCGCCCTACCGAGGACGCGTCAGCGGAGTCAATGCGTGGTGGGGCAGTTTCGATCTCTCGATCAGCATCTACTCCGGACAGCCCGCCGAGCCACCGTCGGAGGACTTCATCTTCCGGAACGCGATGAACGCCCAGCACATCGAGATCGGATGGTGGCCGGGTGACACCCGATTTCCCCGCCCGGCGTTCTTCGCCTACGCCACCCCCGCACCGCCCTCGCTGAGCGCCGCAGCGGTCGCGCCGGCTCCCGTGCGCTGGGATTCCGACCTCGGCGAGTTCCTGTTCGAGTGGGCCGATGTCGCCGCCGATGATCCGGGAGCTGCCGTTGTGGAGTTCGGCCGGTCGTTCCTGGCGCATGCTTGCGCGGCATGCGGCTGGGACCCCACACTGGCCGCGAGCGCCCAGGGCGTTCTGCCCCCGATCACCTGACGGAGGGACGCACCCGATGCCCCAAACGTGCAGCCACCTCGACACGGTGGCCGACGTGACTCCGTCCAGCGACGGCTGCGAGGACTGCCTTCGTATCGGCGGCCGCTGGGTGCACCTGCGGCTGTGCATGCAGTGCGGACACGTCGGTTGCTGTGACAACTCGCCGAACCGGCACGCGACGCGGCACAATGCCGAAACCGGTCACCCGCTGATCCGCTCGTTCGAGCCGGGCGAGGACTGGTGGTGGTGCTACCCGGACGCCCTCTTCATGGAGATCGACGGCGCCGGGCCCAGTCCCTCACACCCCTGACCGCCGTTCCGTCGCCGGCCGCGCTGTGAGCCCGCAATCGCGCAAACCCCCCGCCGAGCCCGCTATTTCGGCGAGGACGACGGGGACGGGCTGACCGACGGCTTCGGCGTGGACGTCCCGGGTGCGCTCGACCCGGCGCGCAGATAGGCGTTGGTCAGCTCCTGCACCCTCGCCTGGGCCTTCCCGATGGCGGCGAAGTCACCGCTGCGGTAGGCGGCCTGCAGCTCGGTCAGCGCGGTGTTGAGCTGCTGCAGCAGCTGCGCCTGGGTGCCGGTCACCGGTGGGCTGCTCGGCTCGGCGGTGGGCGAGGACGAGGCCGGCGGCGACGTGGACGGGCTGGGACTGCCGGTCTGCGCGCCGGAACTGCCGTCGATCAACGAGATGCCGACCGGGGGCCGGCTCAGGTTGGCCAGCGCCTCCTTCAGGTTGGCGGCATAGCCGATCCGGTCCCCGTAGGCCACCAGCACCCGCTGCAGGATCGGGTAGCCGGTGGAGCCGGAGGCCTGCACGTACAGCGGCTCGACGTAGAGGAAGGAGTTGCCGATCGGCAGTGTGAGCAGGTTGCCGTGGATCACCTGGGAGCCGCCGGAGTCCAGCAGCGAGATGTCCTTGGAGATGGTGGCGTTGGAGCTGAAGGTGTTGGCCAGCTGCTCCGGGCCCTGGATGACGGTGCTGCTGGGCACCCGGAGCACCGTCATCTTGCCGTAGTCCGGTCCGGGATCGCTGTTGACGGTGATGAAGGCGGCCAGGTTGGTGCTGTTGTTGACCTTCATCGGGGTGGTCAGCTGGAACTGCGGCTGGCCGCCGTGGCTGCCCGGGGCGCTGGCCAGCACGTAGTACGGCGGCTGGGCCACCGCCGAGTCCAGGTACGGGTCGTTGGGCACCGTCCACTTGTCGGCCACGTTGTAGAAGTCCCGCGGGTTGTCCACGTGGTACTGCTCGAGCGCCTTGCGCTGCACCTCGAACAGGTCCTGCGGGTAGCGGACGTGGGCCCGCACGCTGTCCGGCATCGAAGCCTTCGGCTGGATGATGTTCGGGAACACCTTCATCCAGCTGCGCAGGACCGGGTCGTCGTCCCACTCGTAGAGCGTCACCTTGCCCGAGAAGGCGTCCACGGTGGCCTTGACCGAGTTGCGGATGTAGTTGATCTGGTTGTCGGCCTGCTGGACCGTCCGGTTGGTGGCGGTGAGCGAGTCGGTGGTCAGGTCCGACAGGCTCTGCCGCTCGGAGTAGGGGTAGTTCGCGATGGTGGTGTACGCGTCGACGATCCACTGGACCCGGCCGTCGATCACCGCCGGGTACGGGTCGCCGTCGACGGTCAGGAATGGCGCGATCTTCTCCACCCGCTGCCGCGGGTTGCGGTCGAAGATGATCTTGGCGCCCTTGGCGCTGGCCGCGTCGTTGAGCAGGAAGTTCGTCTCGCGGTACTTCATGCCGAACGCCAGCCGGTTGAACGGGTTCGACAGCGACACCCCGCCGGTGCCGGCGTAGGTGGTCTTGACGTCCGCGCCGTCGTACTCCCGCGGCGTGCCCGCGGCTCCCACGATGGAGTAGTTGGGCAGCAACTCGCCGAAGTACACCTGCGGCGTGGACAGGTCCAGCGGCCCCTGCGGCGGGATGTCGCCCTCGGTGAACTCCTTGGTGTTGGTCACGTCGCTGCTGGCCGCGGCCGCCGCGAAGCCGTAGCCGTGGGTGTAGAAGGTGTGCGCGTTGA
>NZ_DATINC010000163.1:0-6089 GCF_035474675.1 Jatrophihabitans sp.
CCAGGGCTACCAGGGCGCGTCGGGCGGCGCATCGGGCGGCGCGGACTTCGGCCGGCCGACCAACCCGGCGCACCGAGCTCGCTAGGGGCCGACCGCCCCCGCCCTCGCTCCCCGTACCGCCCCACGACAGGATGTTCCCCATGGAGACGGCTGAGATCCGCCGTCGGTGGTTGCGGTTCTTCGGCGACAACGGTCACACCGTCGTGCCGAGCGCCCCGCTCCCGTTCGACGACCCCAACCTGCTGTTCGTCGCGGCCGGCATGGTGCCGTTCGTGCCCTACTTCATCGGCCAGGAGTCGGCGCCGTACAAGCGCGCCACCAGCGTGCAGAAGTGCGTGCGCACCCTCGACATTGAGGAGGTGGGCAAGACCACCCGGCACGGCACGTTCTTCCAGATGAACGGCAACTTCAGCTTCGGCGACTACTTCAAGGAAGAGGCGATCCGGCTGGCCTGGCAGCTGTCCACCGGGCCGCGGTCCGAGGGCGGCTACGGCCTGGACGGCGACCGGATCTGGGCCACCGTCTACCTCGACGACGACGAGGCGATCGACATCTGGCGCCGGGTGATCGGCCTGCCGGCCGACCGCATCGTGCGGCGCGGCATGGCCGACAACTTCTGGTCGATGACGGTGCCCGGCCCGTGCGGGCCGTGCAGCGAGCTGTACTACGACCGCGGCCCGGCCTACGGCACCGAGGGCGGCCCCGCGGTCGACGAGGACCGCTACATGGAGTTCTGGAACCTGGTGTTCATGCAGAACGAGCGCGGCGCGGGCCCGGCCAAGGAGGGCTACCCGATCCTGGGTGAGCTGCCCCGCAAGAACATCGACACCGGCATGGGCCTGGAGCGGATGGCCACCCTGCTGCAGGGCGTGGACAACCTCTACGAGATCGACGAGACCCGCCCGGTGCTGGACCGGGCGGCCGAGCTCGCCGGCAAGCGCTACGGCGGCGAGTCCGGACCGTCGGCGGCCGAGGCGGCGCCGGACGACGTCCGGTTGCGGGTGATCGCCGACCACGTGCGCACCGGCCTGATGCTGGTCGCCGACGGGGTGACGCCGAGCAACGAGGGACGCGGCTATGTGCTGCGCCGGATCCTGCGCCGGGCGGTGCGCTCGGCCCGGATGCTGGGCGGGGAGTTCACCGACGGCGCGGTGCTGCCGCAGCTGCTGCCGGTGTCGCGGGACGCGATGGCGCCGAGCTACCCGGAGCTGGCCACCGACTACGACCGGATCGCGATGATCGCCTACGGCGAGGAGGACGCCTTCCGCCGGACGTTGGCCTCGGGCACCACCATCCTCGACGTCGCGGTGAGCGAGGCCCGGCAGGCCAACCGGCCGGCGCTGTCCGGCGAGCGCGCCTTCACCCTGCACGACACCTACGGCTTCCCGATCGACCTGACCATCGAGATGGCGGCCGAGGCGGGGCTGTCGGTAGACCAGGACGAGTTCCGCCGGCTGATGTCCGAACAGCGCCAGCGCGCCAAGGACGACGCCCGGTCGAAGAAGTCCGGCGTCTCCAGCACCGCCGCCTACCGGGCGCTGCGCGAGCACGGGCCGACCATCTTCACCGGCTACGAGACGCTGGAGACCGAGAGCCGGGTGCGGGGCATCGTCCGCAAGGACGAGCTGGTCGAGGCGGTCGGTCCGGGCGAGACGGTCGAGGTGGTGCTGGATGCCACCTCGTTCTACGCCGAGTCCGGCGGGCAGATCGCCGACGAGGGCGTCATCATCGTGCCGGGATCGGGCTCGGAGGCCCGGCTGCGGGTGCTCGACGTGCAGCGCCCGATCAAGGGACTGATCGTGCACCGGGTGCACGTCGAGTCCGGCGAGCTGCGCACCGGCGCCGAGGCGGTCGCCCAGGTCGATCCGGAGTGGCGGCTGTCGGCCCGGCAGGCCCACTCGGGAACCCACGTGGTGCACGCGGCGTTGCGCGAGGTGCTCGGCCCGTCGGCGCTGCAGAGCGGCTCGTACAACAAGCCGGGCTACCTGCGGCTGGACTTCGCCTGGTCGCGCGGCCTGGACGAGCGGACCCGCACCGACATCGAGGAGACCGCGAACCGCGCGCTGCGCCGCGACCTGCCGGTGGCGGTGCGCTACATGCCGCTGGCCCAGGCCCGCGAGGAGGGCGCGCTGGCGCTGTTCGGCGAGACCTACGACGCCGAGGTCCGGGTGGTCGAGATCGGCGGGCCGTGGTCACGCGAGCTGTGCGGTGGCACGCACGTCTCGCACTCCTCCCAGATCGGCGCGCTGGCGATCACCGGCGAGTCCTCGGTGGGCGCCGGCGTGCGCCGGATCGAGGCCTTCGTCGGGTTGGACGCGATCAAGTACCTGGCCAATGAGCGGGCCCTGGTGGCCGCGCTCGCCGACCTGGTCAAGGTGCCGCCGGCCGAGCTGCCGGACCGGATCGAGTCGATGATCATCCGGCTGCGCAACGCCGAACGCGAACTGGACCGGCTGCGGGCCGCCGAGGTGCTGCAGCAGGCCGAGCCGCTGGCGCAGCGCGCGGTCGAGGTCGCCGGCGTGCAACTGCTGACCGAGCTGGTGCCGGCCGGGGTGTCGGCAGGCGACCTGCGCACCCTGGCGGTCAACGTCCGGGACCGGCTGGACCCGACCCGGCCGGCAGCGGTGCTGCTGGCCTCGGCGGCCGAGGACCGGCTGTCCTTCGTGGCGACCGTGAACAAGGCCGGGGTGGCGGCCGGCCGGTCGGCCGGCGACCTGGTGAAGGTGCTGGCCCAGGCGCTCGGGGCCCGCGGCGGCGGCAAGGCCGACCTGGCGCAGGGTGCCGGCGGCAAGCCCGGCGACGCGCAGGCCGGTTTCGAGGCGGTACGCACCTCGCTGCTCAGCCCCGCGTCCTGAACCTGCGGGAACCGGCCGGCCCCGAGCACTCGCCGGGGCCGGCCGGTGGCACCGCCAGGCTTTACGGGTGCGTGCAGTTGATCGAGGTGCCCTTGCTCGCGGTCGCGCCGGCGCTGTCGGTCACGTACACGGTGAAGATGCGGACCGTGCCCCACGCGCAGTTGCCGGTGATGGTCTGCGTGCTGGCCCAGTACTGGTCACCGCAGCACCAGGTGAAGACCGTCCACCGGTAGCTGTAGCTGCCGGTGCCGCCCGATGCGTTGGCCGTGCAGGAGAAAGTGCCGTAGTGGGTCGGGTCGGGAGCGTAGTAGCCGGTGATCGCGCAGGGCGCGGAGTTGACGGTGAGCGCCGTGGCGTGCGCGGGTGGGGCCAGGGTCATGGTGACCGCGAACGCGACTACGGCGAGCAGGCGAGCAATCATGGGGGCTCCTTCGAGGGGGCGTCTGCAGCGCAGACGGGGCGGCGAATCTACCCGCAGCAACGACACACCGTCTAGAGCGGACTCCGCCGCCGCACCGCGACCGAAGCGGTCAGGGCCGCAGCACCGCGACCGGACGCGGTCAGGGCCGCTCGCCGGCCAGCCGGTCCAGGTAACGCTGCGCCGAGCGCCGGATCGCCGCGGCGCCGTCGCGCACCACCACCCGGCCCCACCAGCCGCCGTAGACCCGGTCGAAGGCGAACGGCGAGATCCGCTCCACGATCTGGCCAATGGTGGCCGGGTCCAGCGGGATCAGGTTCGGATAGCTCCACATGAAGCTGACCCACTCCCGGTCCTGCACCACGGTGACGGTGTCGCCGGTCAGCAGCGCGCCGCGGCCCTCGGCACCGACCGGCCAGTGCAGCACCGCCGCGCCGTCGAAGTGGCCGCCGATCCGGGCCACCGTCAGGCCCGGCACCGGCTCCACCCGGTCCTGCCAGAGCCGCACCCGGCCGGACGGGCGCTGGATCCACTGCCGGTCCGCCTCCGGGATCAGGATCTCGGCGTCGAAGGCGTCGGCCCACTCCACGCAGGCCGCGTAGAAGTGCGGGTGGGACAGGCAGATCGCGGAGATGCCGCCGCGCCGGCTCACCTCGGCGTGCGCGGCCTCGTCGAGCAGCGAGACGCAGTCCCACAGCACGTTGCCCTGCTCGGTGCTGACCAGCAGCGCGCGCTGGCCGATCGCGAACGCCGGCCGGGTGCCGATGCCGAGCAGGCCCGGCTCCTCCTCGCGCAGCTCGCTGGCGCGCTCGGCGCCGATCTCGGCCATGGTGGTCCAGCGCTGGCCCTCCCAGCCGACGTACTGCCGTTCGTCGGTGCAGATGGCGCAGCTGGGCGGTGGCTCGTCGGTGTCGGCCTGCTGCACTCCGCAGGTCGTGCAGATCCAGGCCGGCATGCCTCGATTCTGGCACGGCCGCGTCAACCGCTACGTTCGTAATCATGCACTGCCGACTGACTTCCCCGCGCCGAGCGGCGGCCCATGCCTGAGGGCCACACCCTGCACCGGCTGGCCCGCGAGCAGCACAGGCTCTTCGGCGGCCGGCCGGTCCGGGCCAGCAGCCCGCAGGGCAGGTTCGCCGAGGGCGCCGGCGCGATCGACGGCCGGGTGTTGCGCCGGGTGGAGGCCAACGGCAAGCACCTGCTGCAGTACTACCAGCACGGCCCGGTGCTGCACGTCCACCTCGGCCTGTACGGCAGCTTCACCACCGGCTCCGGCCTGCCGCCCGAGCCCAAGGGCGCGCTGCGGCTGCGACTGGTCGGCCAGGACGCCTGGACGGACCTGCGCGGCGCCACCATCTGCGAGCTGCTCGAACGCGACCAGGTCGCCGCCTTGTTCGCCCGGCTCGGGCCCGACCCGCTGCGCCGCGATGCCGACCCGATGCTGGCCTACCGGCGGATCAGCCGGAGCCAGACGGTGATCGCCGCGCTGCTGATGGACCAGCAGGTGGTGGCCGGAATAGGCAATGTCTACCGGGCCGAACTGCTGTACCGGCACGCGCTGGACCCGTACCTGCCCGGCCGGGCGCTCAGCCTGCCGGTCTGGCTTGCGATGTGGGCCGATCTGGTGGCGCTGATGCGGCACGGAGTCCGGGTCGGCCGGATCGAGACGCTGCGCCCGGCCGACCGGCCGCGCAAGCGCGGTCGGCTGGCCCGCGACGAGGCGGGCTACGTCTACCGCCGCGCCGGTCTGCCGTGCCGGGTCTGCGGCACCGAGGTGCGCACCGCGGAGCTGGTCGGGCGCAACCTGTACTGGTGCCCGTTCTGCCAGCCACCGGGCTCGGCCGGCAGGCAGGAGCCGGCCGGCGCCGAGGTCCTCACCGGCTGACCAACTAATCCTGCCCGGTGTTTTACGGGGGTAGTAGGTAACACAACTTGTGGTATAGACGGCGGAATGGTGATTAAGTCGCTCGTCGGGTTGTTCCGTGCTTTGATATTTCAAGCACGTCTTATGAGGCGCATGAATGAAGAGGCTACTTCGACGACGCAGCACCTAGGCTTTGCGCCTCTTTCTGGGGATGCAGTCTGCTTCACCTAACGGAGGGATAGCAATGGCAAAGAACGGCAAGCGGCTTGGATTCTTGCCTGGTTGGCGAATCTTCACCTACGTGATCCTGCTATTCAACCTTCTTATGTTGATCTGGGTCATCGCAGCCGTCGCCAGCTCATCTGGGACTCCAAGTGACTGTGGCTCCTTAGACGCCGCAACGTGTAACGACGCTGAAAGCGTGGGTACGGGGATAGGTATCGCGCTTCTGGTTATCTTCTGGGCGCTCATAGATGTAATCCTCGGTGTCTTGTGGCTTGTCACTAACCGCAAGAAGACCCGGTCGTGCCCGGTATGCGGCCAAGACGTGAAGAAGGGCGTGCTGCAGTGCAAGAGTTGCGGATACGACTTTCGTTCACAACTGCAGCCCCAGCCTGCAATGCCTGGCTACCCTCCTCAGTCTGGAACTCACGATCCAACACAGCCGAGCCAGTAAGTTAACTCCTCCACCGAGGGGTCGTGTTTGCCACAGCAAACATCATCGACGTCCGCGCCCGTTATATAGCCGGTGGTGTACAGCGGTCGGGTCATCTACCCGTTAGGCAGTGTGATCGGGTTAATCGGCTGATCTGCGCCGGGCCTCGGCGTCCGCCAGCGCCCCGATCAGCCGCGGCCGCAGCTCGTGCGCGGAGATCACCGCGTCCACCGAGCCGACCTCGACGGCCCGCTGGATCGAGTGGATGGCGTCGAACTCGGCCGCCACCTCGGCCAG
>NZ_DATINC010000164.1:0-13565 GCF_035474675.1 Jatrophihabitans sp.
AATCTCCAGGTGGGCGTGCCCGACCAGGATGGCGTCGATGCCGGGCACCTGCTCGGCCAGCAGCGTCGAGGCGTTCTCCGGCCAGGGCAGCGCGTCGCCGTAGCTGGAGGAGGTGTCGGCGCCGGAGTGGCAGGACACCACCACGATGTCGGCACCGGCCGCCTTCACCTTCGGGATCACCAGCTTGGCCTGCTCGACGATGCCGTTGAACTTGATCCGGCCGTCCAGGTTCGCCTTGTCCCAGATGGCGCAGCCCGGCGTCACCAGGCCGACGATGCCCACCTTGACGTACTCGCCGTTGCCGTCGTCGTGCCGGTGGGCCGCGCTGCTGCCGGCGCCGCAGACCCGCACCTTTTTGATCGTGAACTCGGGGAAGGCCGGCGCGCCGGTGTTCCAGTCCAGCGCGTTGGCGCACAGCAACGGGTGGTGCAGCTGGGACTGGAACTTGCGCAGCGTCTCGACGCCGTAGTTGAACTCGTGGTTGCCGATCGCGGCGGCGTCGAAGCCGATCGCGTTCATCGCCGCGGCCATCGGGTGGGTCGGGGCCTTCGCGCCGGTGATCGGGTCGATCCGGGCGTAGTAGTAGGCCAGCGGGGTGCCCTGGATGGTGTCGCCGGCGTCCAGCAGGACGGTGGCGCAGTCGCCGCGCTCGGCGCGCATCGCGGTCACCAGGGTGGAGATCTTGGCCAGGCCCACGTCGTTGTGCTGGGCGTCGTCGTACTCGGCGTCCTTGAAGTAGTCCCAGTTCAGGACGTTGCCGTGGGTGTCGGTGGTGCCCAGCACCGTCAACCGGAAGCCCTGCTGGGCATTGCTGCCCTTGGCCGCGGCCGGCGCCGCGCCGAAGAAGGTCGCCCCGACCGTGCCCACCGCGGCGGAGGCGAGCAGCTGGCGTCGGGTCATCGTGATCTTGTCCACCGGAAAAGTCCGTCCTGTCGAGAAAGCGGGTTCTGGTCAGCGGCGCTCAGCCTAGGTGACGGTGCCGACAGTCGCACCGCCGAGCAGCCGCCGGCCCGGCGGGTGCGGAAGAATGGCGCGGTGCCCGCCAAGCCTGCCAAGCCCACCGTGCCCGACGTACTGGCCCATCGCTACGCCTCGACGGCGATGGCGACGCTGTTCAGCCCCGAGCACAAGGTGGTGGCCGAACGGCAGCTGTGGCTGGCGGTGCTCGTCGCCCAGCGAGAGCTGGGCATCAGCACCCCGGACGGTGCCGTCGAGGCCTACCGCGCGGTCGTCGAGGCCGGCGCCGGCGCCGTCGACCTGGACTCCATCGCCGCGCGCGAGCGGGTCACCCGGCACGACGTCAAGGCCCGGATCGAGGAGTTCAACGCGCTGGCCGGAGCCGGAGCAGGCGGCCAGCAGCACGAGCTGATCCACCGCGGGATGACTAGCCGGGACCTGACCGAGAACGTCGAGCAGCTGCAGGTCCGCTCGGCGCTGCGGCTGGTCCGGACCAAGGTGCTGGCGGTACTGGTCCGGCTGGCCCGCCGGGCGGCCGAGTACGAGTCGTTGGCGATGGCCGGCCGCTCGCATAACGTCGCCGCCCAGACCACCACCCTCGGCAAGCGGTTCGCCAGCGTGGCCGACGAGCTGCTGACCGCCCTGGCCCGGCTGGACGAGCTGCTGGCCCGGTACCCACTGCGCGGCATCAAGGGCCCGGTCGGCACCGCGCAGGACATGCTCGACCTGTTCGACGGCGACGCCGGCAAGCTGGCCGAGCTGGAACGCCGGGTGGCCGGGCACCTGGGGTTCGACAAGGTGCTGACCAGCGTCGGGCAGGTCTACCCGCGGTCGCTGGACTACGACGTGCTGTCGGCGCTGGTGCAGCTGGCCGCCGCCCCGTCCAGCTTCGCCACCACGCTGCGGCTGATGGCCGGCCACGAGCTGGTCACCGAGGGATTCCGGCCCGGCCAGGTCGGCTCGTCGGCGATGCCGCACAAGATGAACACCCGTTCGGCCGAGCGGATCAACGGCTTCGCGGTGATCCTGCGCGGCTACGCCTCGATGGCCGCCGAGCTCGCCGGCAGCCAGTGGAACGAGGGCGACGTCAGCTGCTCGGTGGTGCGCCGGGTGGCGCTGCCGGACGCCTTCTTCGCCCTGGACGGCCTGCTGGAGACCACCCTCACCGTGCTGGACGACTTCGGCGCGTTCCCGGCCGTGATCGCGGCCGAGCTGGACCGCTACCTGCCGTTCCTGGCCACCACCAAGGTGCTGATGGCGGCGGTCCGGGCCGGCGCCGGCCGCGAGCAGGCGCACGAGGCGATCAAGGAGCACGCGGTCCGGGTGGCCCTCGACATGCGCGAGCAGGGCACCGCTGGCAACGACCTGCTGGCCCGGCTGGCCGCCGATTCCCGGCTGGGACTCGATGCCGGTGCGCTGGACGGCCTGCTGGCCGACCCGCTGGCCTTCACCGGCGCGGCCCAGGCCCAGGTACGAGCGGTGATCGCCGCCATCGACCTGGCACTGGAAAGCGAGCCGGCCGCGGCGAGCTACCTCCCCGAGCCGATCCTGTAGGCCGGGCCAGCAGGAGCTCAGTACTGCTGCGCGCCCCAAGGTTGCACCACGATGAGGGCGGCGCCCGGTGCGGACGGCCGAACCGGGTACGGAAGACGCCCCGCTGCCGACCGGGCTGCATCGGTTTCGGCCGCCGCGAGCTACCAGCCCGAGCCCATTCTCTGGTCAGAGGTCGCCCGGCCAGGAGGCCAGCGTCGCGGTGCCGTCCAGCAGCTTGCTGGTGGCTCCGGTGACCAGGTTGTAGTCGATCAGCTGGTAGTGCGGGATCTCGCCGGCGCATCCCCGGGCATCGCTGTGCTGGAACGTCACCAGGTCGCCGTCGACATTGACGATGGGCGTGTTCGAAGGGAGGCCCGCGGGCCCCCGCAGCGGCCGGGTGGTGCCGTCCTCCAGCAGGATGTCGTAGCCGCCGTTGTCACAGCCGGCGGTGTTCTCCAGCAACGTATGGCCGTTGCTGATCGGCCAGGCATTCCGGTATCCCATCTCATACCGGCCCTTCTCGGAGGTCAGCAGGGTGGGCGCGCCGCCCGAAATCGGCTGCAGGTACAGCGCGTCGAACCCCATGGCCGGCAGTGCGCAGCGTTCCAGCACCGACGTCTCGGTCCACCACTTGACCGGAATGCAGAACTCGTACCCCTTCGGCATCTCGTACGTCCGGACCAGGCGGCCGTCGTTGGACATCAGCACGAGAGGGCCCGGGATGAGCGACGAGACGAACCGGGCGCCGTCCGGCAGGTACAGCGCGTTCTCCGGGTAGAGCTTGCCCTGTCCGGGCAGCTCCGTGGCGTAGGTGTGCTCCAGGTGCCCGCCGAGACTGTAGCGGACCAGCCGCCTGGTGCCATTCGGGTTCTCGGCCACCAGGACGGCCAGCCCCTTCGGCTGGGTGTAGCTGACGAAGTTGCTCAGTGGTGCAGCGAAACCGCTCGTCAGCTCACCGGAGTGCAGGGTCACCTCCTGGTAGCGGAAGGCGTCACTGCTGCCGCTGCTGACCATCGCCCGGGTGCCGTCCGGCGACCAGGCCAGCAGGGTGGCCCCGGCAGGCAGCCGGTCGGTGATCAGGTACCGGCCACCGGCCGGGTCGTAGAGGTAGAGCGAGGCCGCCGCCGCGCCGGCGCCGGTGCTCGGCAGCACCAGTCGCCAACCGGAGCCGACCACGAACCACGGCACCTCGCCGCGGCTGCCGGTCTGGCCGGCCGGCAGGTACAGCGGCTGTGCCGGGACTGCCGACGGCGCGGTGCGGCTGGCCGACGGGGACGGCGCCGGCGTGCTGGACGGTGCCGGTGGGCCGGTCACCTGGGTGGCCGGCGGGTTCGGCTGCGGATGCGAGTCCAAGCGGTTGGCGACCAACGCGGTGGCCCCGACCGCCAGGGCGACGACCGCCGCGGCGGCCAGGCCCGCAGCGATCCAGCGGTGCCGCGGCGAGGCCGGCACCTCTTCGAAGCCGAGCACCGGCAGTTCACCGGTGGGCGCACCGTCGAGCAGGTCGTCCAGCCCTCGTTCGCGGCGCTCGGCGAGCTGGTCCAGCCGGTGCTCGGTCAACTGCGCCGTCTTGGCCTGGTAGGCCTCGCGCAGGCGGTCTTCGATCGGGTGAGTCATCGGCTTGCTCCCAGCATCGCTTCCAGTTTGTCCATGCCTCTGCTGGCGTTGGACTTCACCGCGCCCCGGGAGATGCCCAGGGCTTCGGCGATCTCGGCTTCGGACAGGTTCCCCCAGTACCGCAGGGCGAGCACCTCCTGCTGACGGCGGGGCAGCCGGCGGAGCGCGGCGAGCACCTCCTGTTGGGTGGCGGCCAGCAGCAGCTCGCTGTCGGCGGCCTCTGCGTGACTGTCCCGGACCAGGCTGAGATGCCGGCGAACGGTCTGGCGCTTGCGCAGCACTGAGCGGCAGTTGTTGACCACCGTGGTGCGCAGGTAGCCGACCGCGGCCGCCGGATCGCGCAGCCGCGACTGGTGCTGCTGCAGCGCGATGAACGCGTCGTGCACCACGTCCTCGGCGGTGGCCATGTCGTCGACCAGCAGCAGCGCGAACCGGGCCAGCGGCAGCCGGTGGGCGGCGTAGAGCGCGGCCAGGTCGAGCGGCACCGGGGCCTCCAGCACCTGCTCACCTGCCTCGCGGTCCGGTCCGGGCGTTCGGACGCCCTCGGAGAAGACTGTCACGTCTGTCAGACGCGGGCCGGTCGAAGAGGTTGCATCGAGTTTTCGACCGAGTCGGCCGGAACGGTCCCGGGCAGCGGCTGCCGGGGGCGCTCCGGGATCAGACGTCGCTGTCGGGCTCGCCGCCGGGATGCTGGTCCGGCTGGCCGGCGGACGGGGCGTGCGCCTGCCGCCGGGCTGCATCCGGCGGGCATTGCGCGCGGGCCGCCACCCTGGCGACCGCGGCCGCGGCCAGTGCCGGGGCCAGCCAGTGCGCGCGCCAGGCCGGGTTGGTGCGCAGCTCGCCGGCGGCGTCTGGGCCGGCCGGGTCCTGGCCGCCGCTCGGCATCACTGCGGCGGCTCCGAGGTCCTCGTCGGGCAGCGGCCGCCGGGCCAGCAACCGGTCCTCGGTGACCTGCTCGGCCTTGGCAGTGAACGCGGCCCGCAGCCGTTGTTCGGTCCGGGGGTTCATCGAGCGTCTCCTAGCATCGTTTCGAGCCTATCCAGGCCTCTGCTGGCGGCGGACTTCACCGACCCGCGCGAGATTCCCAGCGCCTGGGCGATCTCGGCCTCGGACAGGTCGGCCCAGTACCGCAGCACGAGCACCTCGCGTTGCCGGTCCGGCAACTGCCGGACAGCGGCCAGCACCTGCTGGTGGTCCGCGGCCAGCAGCACTTCGCTGTCGGCCGGGTCGGCGTCCTCGAGCCTGGCCAGGCTCAGGTGCCGGCGGGCGGTCTGGCGCTTGCGCAGCACCGACCGGGCGTTGTTGACGATGGTGGTGCGCAGGTACCCCAGGGCCGCCGCCGGTTCCCGCAGCCGGCTCCGGTGCTGGTGCAGCGTGGTGAAGGCGTCGTGCACCACGTCCTCGGCGGTGCCCATGTCGTCGACGAGCAGCACCGCCATCCGGATCAGCGACAGCCGGTGGGCGGCGTACAAGCCGGCAAGATCGAGTTCGATCACTTCGGTCACTGCGCTGTCCGTTCCTGGCCGGTACGACGCGGCCGTCCTCCCTTGCGAACTATGTTCGCGTGTCAGACGCACAGGACGGCGAAAGGTTGCCTGCCGATCCGGTTGCGGCGGGATCGTTACCCAGGTGTGACAGGATTCGCCCGTGACCTCCCCTCCGGCCACCAGCCGGCCCGACGGGCTGCCTGACAGCGGGCTGACCCACCTGCACTCGGGCAAGGTGCGCGACCTGTACGCCACCGACACCGGGCACCTGATCATGGTGGCCTCAGACCGGATCTCCGCTTTCGACCACGTGCTGCCGACCGAGATCCCGGACAAGGGCCGGATCCTGACGGCGATGTCGGTGTGGTGGTTCGGCCAGCTCGGCGACCTGGTCGGCAACCACCTGCTCAGCTACGACGACGAGCTGATCCCGGACGCCTGGCGCGGCCGGGCACTGCTGTGCACCAAGCTGGACATGATCCCGGTCGAGGCGGTGGTACGGGGCTACCTGACCGGCGGGGGGCTGGCCGACTACCAGGCCACCGGTTCGGTGTGCGGCATCGCGCTGCCGCCCGGGCTGGTCGACGGCGACCGGCTGCCCGAGCCGATCTTCACCCCGGCCACCAAGGCCGAGGTCGGCGCGCACGACGAGAACGTCTCCTTCGCCGCGGTGGCCGAGCAGGTCGGCGCCCGGCTGGCCGGCGAGCTGCGCGAGCTGAGCCTGGCCATCTACGCCCGGGCCCGCGAGCTGGCCGCCGGCCGCGGCATCCTGCTCGCCGACACCAAGTTCGAGTTCGGCCTGCACTCCTGCACCGGCGAGCTGATGCTCGGCGACGAGGTGCTCACCCCGGACTCGTCCCGGTTCTGGCCGGCCGACTCCTGGCAGCCCGGACGGCGGCAGCCCAGCTACGACAAGCAGTACGTCCGGGACTGGCTGACCTCGCCGGCCGCCGGCTGGGACCGGCACTCCGGCTCCCCGCCGCCCCCGCTGCCCGAAGACGTGGTGGCCGCCACCCGGCAGCGATATCTGGATGCGTACCAGCGGCTGACCGGGCTACGGTTCGACGACTGGCTGGCACCGGGCAGCTAGCTCTCGACACCTGCTGGAGGACGCCGCGATGCTGGTCGGCAAGCTGGTCACGCTCCGGGCCCTGACGGATGCCGACATGCGGCGGCTGACGGAGTTCCGCAACGACGCAGAGCTGGAGCTGATCGGCGGCGGCGACCCACCCCGGCCGCGCACCCTGGAGGTGGTGCGGGAGTTCTTCGCCGAGCGGGCCAAGGACACCGAGGGCCAGAACTTCGCCATCGAGGCCGACGGCAAGTTCATCGGCGACTGCGGGGTGTTCCACCCCGACCGGCGTGGCGGCACCGCCGAGGTGGGCATCGGCATCGGCGACCGCGACTACTGGGGCCGCGGCTACGGCCGGGACGCGATGCGGCTGCTGGTCGACTACGGCTTCCGGTTGCAGAACTTCCGCAGGCTGTGGTTGAGCGTGCAGGCCCGCAACGAACGGGCCATCCGGTGCTACCGCTCGGTCGGCTTCGTCGAGGAGGGCCGGCTGCGCGAGCACGTCTGGGGCGACGGCCGGTACGAGGACATCGTGTTGATGGCGCTGTTCCGGTCCGATTTCTACGCCACGAAAGCGACTAGCTCAGCCGGCGGGTAGCTGGCGCAGCCCGGCCAGCCAGCGCCGGGCCTCGGCCGGCGACGTCAGCCGGACGATCGCCAGCTCGGGACGCTCTCCGCTTGCCGCCTGCACGAGGGTCCGCACCCGGGAATGCGTCGACCACGCCCACCGGACCGGGTGCTCCGGGTCGAGCCAGTCCCGGAACCCCTCGGTGTTGCCGTTGTGGAACGGCCGCCGGGTGGCGGCCCGGCGGAACGAGCGGCGCAGCACCCGGTGCATCACGGTCCGGCGTGGGAAGTCCAGCCAGACCAGGGTGTCGGCGCGCGCCAGCAGCAGCGGCCGGGCCTCGGTGTACTGCCACTCCGACACCCAGCGCTCGCCGGCCACCACCGCCCGGATGTCGTCGAGGAACTCCGGCCGCGGCTGCCAGCCGGGGCCGTGGAACAGCGTGTCGAGTTCGATGTAGGGCAGCCGGAGCCGGCGGGAGAGCTCTGCGGCGAGCGTGGACTTGCCGGCTCCGGACGAACCCGCGATCAGGACGCGCTGCACGGACGCCGAGGCTAGTCGGCGCCGCACTGTGCGAATGGGCAGCAGGCCGTCCCGGCTGCTGCACTAGGCTTGCTCTGCCGCGGAGCGTGCCGCGGCCGGTGAGAAGGAGCGAGCGGATGGCCCGCGTGGTAGTCGACGTCGTGATGAAGCCGGAGATCCTGGACCCGCAGGGCCAGGCCATCCTGGGCGCGTTGACCCGGCTGGGCATCGAGGGCGTCAACTCGGTACGCCAGGGCAAGCACTTCGAACTGGACGTGGACGACGACATCGACGACGAGACCGTGACCCGGCTGGCCGACACCCTGCTGGCCAACCCGGTCATCGAGGACTTCACCATCTCCCGCTGAAGTCTTCGCCGCGCTGAGCCCAGCCGGTTCCGTTGTGTGATACCCACCGGCTGCCAGGACGCCCGCTGGATATCACGCACACCGGAACTTGCCAGCCCTCCGCCTTTGCGGCAGGGCCGGATGCCCGGCACCGGGCAGCCGGTAGCCTGTCCGCGTGAGTGTCCGCGTCGGAGTGGTGACCTTTCCCGGAAGTCTGGACGATCGCGACGCGCTGCGCGCGATCCGGCTGGCCGGGGCCGAGCCGGTGCCGCTGTGGCACGGCGAGAAGTGGCTCTCCGACGTCAACGCGGTGGTGTTGCCCGGCGGCTTCTCCTACGGCGACTATCTGCGCTGCGGGGCGATCGCCAAGTTCGCGCCGGCCATGGAGTCGATCGCCGACGGCGCCCGCAACGGCCTGCCGGTGCTCGGCATCTGCAACGGCTTCCAGGTGCTGTGCGAGGCGCACCTGCTGCCCGGGGCGCTGATTCGCAACGCCCAGCGCCGGTTCGTCTGCCGTGACCAGCGGCTGCGGATCGACAACGCCGAGACCGCCTGGACCGCCGACTACCAGCCGGGGCAGCAGGTGGTGATCCCGATCAAGAACATCGACGGCGGGTTCGTCGCCGACCGGCGGACGCTGGACGAGCTGGAGGGCGAGGGCCGAGTGGTGGCCCGTTACGTCGATGGCAACCCGAACGGCTCGTACCGCGACATCGCCGGCATCTGCAACGCGGCCGGCAATGTGGTCGGCCTGATGCCGCACCCCGAGCACGCCATCGAGCCGCTGACCGGCCCGAGCGCCGACGGCTTAGGCTTCTTCACTTCCGTGCTGAACAGCCTGGTGGGCGCATGACCGCCAGCCGGCGGCGTGCCCCGCTGGACACCGTGCAGGCCGCCGAGGCCAGCCCCGACCGGTCCCAGCCGTACGCCGAGCTGGGCCTGGCCCGCGACGAGTACGCCCGGATCAAGGAGATCCTGGGCCGCCGGCCGACCAGCTCGGAGCTGGCGATGTACTCGGTGATGTGGTCCGAGCACTGCTCCTACAAGTCGTCCAAGGTGCATCTGAAGCAGTTCGCTGAAAAGATTCCGGAAGGTGCTCGATCCGCTTTGCTGGTCGGGATGGGCGAGAACGCCGGCGTGGTGGATGTCGGCGGGGGCCTGGCGGTGACGTTCAAGATCGAGTCGCACAACCATCCCTCCTACGTCGAGCCCTACCAGGGAGCGGCCACCGGGGTGGGCGGCATCGTCCGCGACATCCTGACCATGGGGGCGCGGCCGATCGCGGTGCTGGACTCGCTGCGGTTCGGCGCCGCCGAGGCGCCAGACACCGCCCGGGTGCTGCCCGGCGTGGTGTCGGGTATCGGGGGGTACGGCAACTGCCTGGGACTGCCCAACATCGGCGGCGAGCTGGTGTTCGACCCCAGCTACCTGGCCAACCCGCTGGTCAACGCGCTGTGCGTCGGGGTGCTGCCGGCGGACGGGATCAAGCTGGCCAAGGCGGAGGGTCCGGGCAGCCTGGTGGTGCTGTTCGGCGCCCGGACCGGCGGCGACGGCATCGGCGGCGCCTCGGTGCTGGCCTCAGCCAGCTTCGAGCGGGAGGGCGAGCGCAAGCGGCCGGCGGTGCAGGTCGGCGACCCGTTCGCCGAGAAGGTGCTCATCGAGTGCTGCCTGGAGATCTTCGCCGCCGACCTGGTCACCGGCATCCAGGACCTGGGCGCGGCGGGGCTGTCCTGCGCGACCACGGAGCTCGCCGCGGCCGGCAGCGGCGGCATGAGCATCGACCTGGACCTGGTGCCGCTGCGGGACGAGACCTTGGCGCCCGAAGAGATCCTGATGAGCGAGTCCCAGGAACGGATGATGGCGGTGGTGACGCCGGACAACCTTGAGGCGTTTCTGGCTATCTGCGCCCGCTGGGAGGTGACGGCCACCGTGCTCGGCACCGTGACCGACGGCGACCGGCTGGTGATGCGCTGGCACGGCGAGACCATCGTCGACGTCCCGCCGGGCACCCTGGCCAACGAGGGGCCGGTCTACCGGCGTCCGGTGCGCCGCCCGTACGACCAGGACGCGCTCAACGGCGAGCACGGCAACGGCCTGCCCCGGCCGAAGTCCGGCGAGCAGCTGCGCAACACCGCGCTGAAGCTGATCTCCTCGGCGAACCTGGCCGACAAGTCCTGGGTCACCGACCAGTACGACCGGTACGTGCAGGGCAACACGGTGCTGGCCCAGCCGGAGAACGCCGGCGTCGTGCGGCTGCCCGGCCCGGACGGGACGGACAGCAACGTCGGCATCGCGGTGTCGGTGGACGGCAACGGCCGCTACTGCCGGCTGGACCCGTACGCAGGTGCCCAGCTGGCGCTGGCCGAGGCGTACCGCAACGTCGCGGTCACCGGCGCCCGGCCGCTGGCGGTCACCAACTGCCTGAACTTCGGCTCCCCGGAGGACCCGGCGGTGATGTGGCAGTTCGCCGAGGCGGTGCGGGGGCTCGCCGACGGCTGCCAGCAGCTGGGCATTCCGGTGACCGGCGGCAACGTCAGCTTCTACAACCAGACCGGCACCACCGCGATCCTGCCCACCCCGGTGGTCGGCGTGCTCGGCGTGATCGACGACGTGACCCGCTGCACCCCGATGGCGTGCTACACCGACGGGGCGCTGCTGTACCTGCTGGGCGACACCCGCGACGAGTTCGGCGGCTCGGAATGGGCGCACGTGATCCACGGCTTCCTGGGCGGCAAGCCGCCGAAGGTCGACCTGGAGCGGGAGCGGCTGATCGCCGACGTGCTGATCAACGCCGCCCGGGACGGCCTGATCGACGCCGCGCACGACCTGTCCGACGGCGGGCTGTTCGTGGCGCTGGCCGAGATGTGCCTGCGCGGGGCCTCCGGTATCCGGATCGTCGTGCCGGAGGGTGTGGACCCGTTCGTGTTCCTGTTCTCCGAGTCGGCCGGCCGGGCGATCGTGGCGGTGCCGCGTACCGAGGAGGTGCGGTTCACCGACATGTGCACCGCGCGCAAGCTCCCGGCCCAGCGGATCGGCGTGCTCGACGTGCTGGAGGCGGCGGTCGAGGTGCAGGGCCAGTTCCGGATCCCGATGGCGGAGCTGCGGGTGGCCTGGGCTGCGACGCTGCCGAAGCTGTTCGGCTGAGGCCATGGCGCGCGACCCCTCTTCGGCGCTGCTCGCCCAAGCGGCCCTGATGCAGGCTTGGTTGGTTGATGTGCCATTCGAGGACTTCGGCAGGCCCAGCGTGCTGCCTGGCTGGGACGTCCGGCTGCTGACCGGGCACGTGCTGATGATCTTCCGTGGGCTGTTGGGCGCTTTGGAGCGGCCGGTGGGCGAGCCGCCGCTGGCGCTGCACGACTACGTGGCGCGCTACCGGCCGGACGCTGCTTTGATCGACGCGGTCACCGCTGAGCTGGCGGCCGACCGGACGCCGGACGAGTTGATCGCCGAGCTGGGCCGATTGCTGGATAAGACACGGGCCCGGCTGACCGAGCCGCTGCCGAAGGTGGTGCAGGCGCCACGGGGGCCTGTTAGTGGGGCGGACTACCTGATGACCCGGATTTTCGAGGTGCTGGCGCACTCGGACGACCTGAGCCGGTCGCTGCCTGCCCGCGAGCCGGTCGGGTTCGACCGGGCGGCCTTGGGGGCCGGGGTGCGCGGCCTGGCCGGCATGCTGGCTGCCAAGTACCCCGGTCGGTCGGTGGAGGTGCGGGTGCCGCCGTTCACCGCGGTGCAGGCCATCGAAGGACCCCGACACACCCGGGGCACCCCGCCGAACGTGATCGAGACCGACGGCGAGACCTTCCTGCGGCTGGCGACCGGCCGGCTTGGCTGGGCCGATGCGGTGGCCGACGGCCGGGTCCGCGCCAGTGGCAACCGTGCCGACCTCAGCGAACACTTGCCCCTGCTGTAGACCTCTGGTCATACTTATGACTATGTCGACACCGCTGCCTCTTGCTGAGGTCAAGTCGCACCTGTCAGAGCTGGTCAATCGGGTCAGCACCCACCATGAGCGAGTGACCGTGACGGTGCACGGCCGTCCCTCAGCGGTGCTTCTTGCCGTCGAGGACCTTGAATCGCTGGAAGAAACCATCGCGATCTTGTCCGATCCCGAAGCCATGCGGCAAATGGCTGAGTCTGAGGTAGACATCGCACAGGGGCGCTTGGAGACGGAGGAGCAACTAGCGCAGGCGATGCAGCGTCGGCGACGGCCTGCGTGAGGTCGGCCGACAGCTATCGCTTAGCTATTACATCAAGTGCTCGCCGTCAGCTGGCAGAGTCATTACCAGAAGCCGTTGCGGTCGCGGCATATGAATTCATCCTCGGCCCCCTGCTCGAGAACCCGCATCGCGTCGGTAAGCAACTCCAGCCGCCCATGGCGGATCGGCACAGCGCGCGACGCGGCACCTACCGGGTCATCTATCGCATCGACGATCAGAAACTCACTGTCACCGTCGTGGCGGTAGTACATCGCAACGATGCCTACCGTGCCCGGTAGGTTCAGCCGCCAGGACGTGGCAGCCGGACCTCTGGTGCTGCTCAACGGGCCTCCCGGCATCGGCAAGTCGACGCTGGCGCGCCTGCTCGTTCGGGAGCATCCGCTCGCCCTATGCCTGGACATTGATCTGCTGCGGCGCTCGCTCGGGCAATGGGACGAGCACTTGGACGAGAGCGGCCTGCTGGCGCGAGACCTGGCCATAGCCGCCGCGCGCGTCCACCTGCTGAGCAGGCACGCCGTCGTCATCCCGCAATTCCTTGGCCGGCTGACGTTTGTGGAGCGGCTGGAGTCGCTCGCGCGAGACACAGGCGCGACCTTCACCCATATCGCTCTGCTGGATGGCAGGGACAACGCGATCGCTCGATTCTCGGCGCGCACCTCCGCTCCGGACGCCGGAGCACAGCATCGGGAAGCCGCCGCAATGGCAGGCGGCGCCGCAGGTCTGGGGCAGATGTACGACGATCTGCTGGCTGTGCTTGCCGCTCGACCGAACGTCGTCGTCCCAAGCGTCGAGGGTGACATCGAGGGCACCTATCGGCGGTTGCGACAGGCTCTCGCGGGCGTTCTGTAGGTGGTGAATCCAACCAACCCGGCAGGCTCTTACCGTTACAAGTAACAAGCGGAGGTGTCTGGTGACGAGATCTGCCGGTCAGCGTTCGATTGCTAGCAGCGTCAGCAATCTATGTGTAGGCAGCAAGCGTCTCATCGAGCACCACCATGAGGTTGTCTCGGGCGGTTTCGTAGTCCCCTAGGGCTTTGGCTCGCACAACTCGATTGTGCGCAACAGCATTGCGTACCTTTTCGATTGGGTCCATGAATGTGCGCAAGCGCGCCAGGAACGTTTGTGTCGGTTGGTCCTCGTGCACCTCGCCGCGCGTGACGAAGCGCTTGAATTCATCAAAGTCTTTGTGGGTAGCTATCGCAGATATAATGCCACTCAGGTCGCGCTTGCGAGCGCTATTCAACT
>NZ_DATINC010000165.1:0-12614 GCF_035474675.1 Jatrophihabitans sp.
CAGAGTGAGTGGAATCAGGGGGAAGGGCCGGAAGGTCAGCGGCGGGCTTCGAGAGCCTGCTGGTAGAGCCGGCCGGCCCGGTACGACGACCGCACCAGCGGCCCGCTCATCACGCCGGCGAAGCCGATCTGCTCGGCCTCCTCGCGCAGCTCCACGAACTCCTCGGGCTTAACCCAGCGCTCCACCGGGTGGTGCCGCGGGGTGGGGCGGAGGTACTGCGTGATCGTGATCAGCTCGCACCCGGCGTCGTGCAGGTCGCGCAGCGCCTGGGAGACCTCGGAACGCTCCTCGCCCATGCCGAGGATCAGGTTGCTCTTGGTGACCAGGCCGGCCGCGCGGGCCTGGGTGATCACGTCGAGCGAGCGCTCGTAACGGAAGCCGGGGCGGATGCGCTTGAAGATGCGCGGCACGGTCTCGACGTTGTGCGCGAGCACCTCGGGCGTGGCCCCGAACACCTCGGCCAGCTGGTCGGCGTCGCCGTTGAAGTCGGGGATCAGCAGCTCGACGCCGCAACCGGGCTGAAGCTTGTGGATCTGGCGGACCGTCTCCGCGTAGAGCCAGGCGCCGCCGTCGGGCAGGTCGTCGCGGGCCACACCGGTGACCGTCGCGTACCGCAGGCCCATGGTGGCCACCGACTCGCCGACCCGGCGCGGCTCGTCGGCGTCGAACTCGGCCGGCTTTCCGGTGTCGATCTGGCAGAAGTCACACCGGCGGGTGCACTGGTCGCCGCCGATGAGGAACGTCGCCTCCCGGTCTTCCCAGCACTCGTAGATGTTGGGGCAGCCGGCCTCCTGGCAGACCGTGTGCAGGCCCTCGCTCTTCACCAGCCGGCGCAGCTCGGTGTACTCCGGCCCCATCACCGCGCGGGTCTTGATCCATTCCGGCTTGCGTTCGATGGGGGTCTGGGCGTTGCGGGCCTCGATGCGCAGCAGCTTGCGTCCGGAACCGGGTGCGGTCGCGGGGCCGGGCTGGAGCGCGCTGGCGTCAGTCACGGGACCGAGCGTACGCGGCGACCAGGCCGGGCAGCAGCGACTCGACCACCGGCAGGGCGTCGGTGACGCTGACCTCGCGGCCGAGCTCGGCGCTCAGCGACGTCACCCCGGCGTCGGAGATGCCGCACGGCACGATCTTGTCGAACCAGCTGAGGTCGGGATTGCAGTTGAGAGCGAAACCGTGCAGCGTGACGCCCTGGGCGACCCGGATGCCGATCGCGGCGACCTTGCGCTCGGGCCCGCGCTCGTCGGCGGGCAGCCACACGCCGCTGCGGCCGGCGACCTGGCCGGCGGTGACGCCCAGCTCGGCGCACACCTCGATCAGGATCTCCTCCATCCGGCGGACGTAGGCCACCACGTCGACCGGATCCGGCAGCTCGACGATCGGGTACCCCACCAGCTGGCCGGGACCGTGCCAGGTGATCTTGCCACCGCGGTCGACGTCGATCACCGGGGTGCCGTCGACCGGGCGTTCCCAGGCCTCGGTGCGCCGGCCGGCGGTGTAGACCGGTGGGTGTTCCAGCAGCAGCGCGGTGTCGTCGATCTCGCCGGCGACCCGCTGGGCATGCAGCTGGCGCTGCCACTGCCAGGCCTGCTCGTAGTCCAGCAGCCCGGCCCGGATGGTTCTCAGCTCAGCCACGCGATCATCTCCTCGCCGACCACCCTAATCCGCCGCAACGACAAAAGCCGTGGGCGTGGGTGCGGTCACAGTCGCCACCCAGGACCGCCGTTGTTGCCTGCCGTTGTCGGTGGGCTGCGGTAGGAAATGCCGTACCGAACCGACACCGCCAGCAAGTACGATGCCGCCGGGCAACCGTTCCTCAAGGTTCTCACCAGAGCCTCGAACCCCCGGCGTCTCGAGCCGTTGACCTGCTCCCCCGGGCAGTCCGATCACCTCGACAAGCAGGGAGATCTCGACATGACTGATGTCAGAACGCCGCCAGCGGCTGCCCCGGCGCCCGGCAGGCCACGCCAGCTGCCCCGCGGCCTGCCGGTGTTCACCGTGCTCGCGGTCGCGATCCTGGCCTTCCTGGCCGGCGGGGCCGGCGGCTCCTACCAGGGCAAGCTGCCCGAGGTCGAGAAGAACGACAACTCCTCCTGGCTGCCGGGCTCGGCCGAGTCGACCAAGGTACTGGGGGAGTCGGCGAAGTTCATCAAGATCGAGAACGTGCCCGGCTTCATGGTCTTCCACCGGCCGAGCGGCTTGACAGACGCCGACCGGGCCGCGGCCAGCAAGGCGGCAGAGATCGTTGCCAGGACTCCCGGGATCGACACCGACGCGCTTACTCCGCCGCAAACCTCCAGTGACGGCACGACGATCGCGGTGTTCACGCCGCTGGTGGCGAAACAGGACGGCAAGGCCGTCAGGTTCGACAAGATCGCCAAGTTGGAACAACAGGTCGTCGATGCCACCACGGTCGGACTTCCGGAGGGCCTGAAGGCCTATCCGGCCGGGCAGGCGGGACTGTTCCTGGCGTTCTCCGACGCCTTCGCCGGCATCGACGGCGCGCTGCTGTTCGCCGCGCTCGGCGTGGTGATCCTCATCCTGCTGTTCGTCTACCGCTCGCCGGTGCTGTGGATCTTCCCCATCCTGTCGGCAGTGCTTGCCCTCGGGCTGTCCTCGCTGGTCATCTACTACCTGGCCAAGAACGACGTCGTCACGCTGAACGGGCAGAGCGCGGGCATCATGCCGGTGCTGGTGCTCGGCGCCGGCACCGACTACGCGCTGCTGCTGATCTCTCGCTATCGCGAGGAACTACATACCTACCCCAACCGCTTCGACGCCATGATCAAGGCGTGGCGTAGATCGGCGCCGGCCATCGTCGCCTCGGCCGCCACCGTCATCCTCGGCCTGCTGTGCCTGAGCTTCTCCAGCCTGGCATCCGACAAGAGCCTGGGGCCGGTGGGCGCGATCAGCATCGCCTGCACCCTGATCCTGGCCATGAGCTTCCTGCCGGTGGCATTGGCACTGGCCGGCCGATGGGTGTTCTGGCCCCGCAAGCCCAAGGCCGACCAGATGGTGGACCTCGCCAGCCACGGCTTCTGGGCCCGCGTCGCAACCAAGGTCGACAGCAATCGCCGGACGGCCTGGATCGGTGTCGGGCTGGTGCTAGGGATCTGCCTGCTCGGCCTGGGCACCCTGAAGGCGCAGGGCCTCGACACGGCGCAGGGGTTCACCAACACCCCGGACGCGGTTGTCGGCCAGGATCTCTATCTCGCCAAGTTCGCCCGGGACACCAGCACGCCCGCTGTGATCGCCACCAACGCCGGCTCGGTGGAGGCCGTGATCGCCGCGGCGTCGAAGGTCGCCGGGGTGGACACCAAGCCTGGCGCGGTGTGCATCCAGGTCGACTACCCGAAGCTGGCAGCCGCCGTGAAATCCGGCGCTGCCCTGCCAGGCGAGGGCTGCGCTCCGGAGTCGTTGCAGGTCCAGCCGATCGACGGTCGCACGATCGTCAACGTGACGCTGGCCGACCCATTCGACTCCCGCGAGGCCTACGCCACGGTGGGCCGGCTCCGGGACGCCGTCCACGGCGTCGCAGGCGCCGACGCCCGGGTCGGCGGCGCCTCCGCCGCGACGCTGGATGTCCAGGATGCGTCGGTGCATGACCGCAATCTGATCATCCCGATCGTGCTGCTGGTCATCTTCCTGGTGCTGGCGGTGCTGCTGCGGGCAATCGTGGCGCCGGTGCTGCTCATCCTGACGGTGGTGCTCTCCTTCGGAGCCGCACTAGGACTGTCGGCGATCGCGTTCAACCACCTGTTCCACTTCGCGGGCGCGGACCCGTCCTTCCCGCTGTTCACCTTCGTGTTCCTGGTGGCCCTGGGCATCGACTACAACATCTTCCTGATGACCCGGATCAGGGAGGAGAGCGTTCGGCACGGCACGCGGGTGGGCATCTCCCGGGGCCTGACCGTGACCGGTGGCGTGATCACCTCGGCGGGTTTGGTGCTGGCCGCCACGTTCGCGGTGCTCGGCGTGCTGCCCATCGTGTTCCTGGCCGAGCTCGGCTTCGCGGTCGCGGTCGGGGTCCTGATGGACACCATCCTGGTGCGCAGCATCCTGGTGCCGGCGCTGGCGGCCGACATCGGCAAGAGGATCTGGTGGCCGTCGAAGCTCGCCCACGGCGCGGACTGACTCGCTGTCCCAGCGGGCCTGTGGACAACTTCGGGCACGGTACGGCGGTTTCTCCTACGGTGGCCCGATGGCGTTCACTGTTCCCGGCTACCAGGTCGACCAGCTGCTCGGCTTCGGCAGCCATGCCGAGGTGTGGTCGGGCCGCGCCGTCGCCACCGGCGAGCCGGTGGCGCTGAAACGGATCGTGCTGCCGGGCAGCGCCGGCCCCGACCGGATCGCCGAGTTGGTACAGGCGGCCCGGGCCGAGGCGGCGCTGCTCACCGTCCTGGAGCACCCCAGCCTGGTCCGGCTGCACCGCTACGTCCAGACGCCGGCCGCGGCGGTGCTGGTGATGGAACTGGCCGAGGGCGGCTCGCTGGCCCAGCTGCTGCGCCGGCGGAACCGGCTGACCCCGGCCGAGGTGGCCGCCGCGCTCAGCCCGGTGGCCGCGGCGCTCGCCTTCGCCCATGCCGAGGGCGTGCTGCACGGCGACGTCAGCGCCGCCAACATCCTGTTCACCGCGGCCGGCCACGCCAAGCTGGCCGACCTCGGAGTGGCCCGGATGCTGTTCGGGCCCACCGGGCCCGACCGGGTGCTGGGGACGCCCGCGTACGTGGATCCAGTGCTGGCCGCCGGTGGCACCGCCGGCCCGTTCAGCGACGTCTTCTCCCTCGCCGCGGTGGCGCTGCACTGCCTGACCGGTGCCGGTCCGTGGCAGGGCGATGGGCCCGGTGATCTGCCCGCGGTGCTGGCCCGGGCGGCCACCGGGGTGATCGAGAACCTGGACGCCCGCTTGGCGACCTGCCCGCCGGCGATGGCCGCGGTGCTGCGCCGGGCACTGGATCCGGAGCCACACCGCCGGGGCTCGGCGGCCGAGCTCGCCCTCGACCTGGGCGCCAGCGTGCCACGGGGGCCGGTGGTGCTGGCCGCCGGTCGGATCGCGCCGGGGGTGGGACGGCACTCGGTCGAGCGGCATGCGCCGGCCGCCACCGACGCGGTGCCGGCCGACCTGACCCATGTGGCCCGGCTGCAGATCCGGCCGGAGCCGGCGGCACCGATGCCGGAAAGGAGCTGGCGCCGGCGGTTGGCCGTCCCGGCGCTGGTGGCCGGGGTGCTGCTGGCCGGCACGGTGACAGCCACTGCGGCGGCTCGTGGTGGCTGGCCCGGTTTGGCTGCCGGCCCACACCGGAGTGCCCCGCCGGCGCCGGAAGCCGCCCGGACCCGGGCAGCGAACCCTGGCCCGCCCGCCGGCCCGGCCAAGTCTGCGAGCTCGGCCACGAGCGGAGCCACAGCGGTGGCAATACCCTCGGCGGGCTCCGCCGGTCCGGTCCGTCCCGCCGGCTCGGCCGGTTTCTCGGTGCCGGCCACTGCGAGCGGGCGGGCCGACGGAGACCCGGCACCGGACGACCCGGATCCGGCGGCGCTGCTGCGCCGGCTGGCGGATCGGCGGGCCGCCGCCTTCGCCGCGAACCGGCCGGAGCTGCTGGCCGGCGTCTACCAGTCGCCGGAGCTGCTGGCCGAAGACGCCGCGCTGCTCGGCTCCCGGGTGCCGGCCGGCTGCGGCTTGGCCGGCCTGCGGACCGGCTACACCGACGTCACGGTCACCAGCAGCACCGGTAAGCGCATCGAGGTGCAGGTCACCGCCAGCCAGCCATCCGCGACCCTGCTGTGCGACGGGACGGTCCGCAGCCGGACGCTGCCGGCAGCTCCGGCCCGGTTGGCCGTCACCCTGGTGCGGGTGGGGGAGGAGTTCCGGATCGCCGGGCAGCGCGCTAGTTCTTGACCGCCCAGTCCAACGCGCTCGGCAGGTCGGCATGGATGAACCGGTACCCGCTGGCGAGCAGCTTCTCGGGCAGCACCCGCTGGCTGATCAGCACGCCCTCGTCGGCGAACCGGCCCACTGCCAGCCGCAGCGCGAACGCCGGTGCCGGCAGCATCGAGGGGCGGTGCAGCGTCTTGGCCAGTTCCGCGCTGAACTCGGCATTGCGAACCGGTTCGGGGCCGACCAGGTTCACCGGGCCGTCCAGCTGCTCGGTCTGCAGGATGTGCCGGATCGCGCCGATCTCGTCGGCCAGCGTGATCCAGGACTGGTACTGCCGGCCGGAGCCGAGCTTGCCGCCACCGCCCAGCTTGAAGATCGGCACCAGGCGCTTCATCAGCCCGCCCCGGGCGCTGAGCACCAGGCCGGTGCGCAGCATCGCCACCCGCACCCCGGCACTGCCGGCGGGCTCGGTGGCCGCCTCCCACCGGCGAACCAGGTCGGCCAGGAACCCGGTGCCGGCGGTGGCCGTCTCGGGCAGCGGCTGGTCGCCCCGCTCGCCGTAGTAGCCGATCGCCGAGGCCGAGACGAAGGTTCCCGGACGCAGCTCCGGCGGCAGCCCGGCCAGCGTCCGGGCGATGGTCGAGGTGGGTTGCACCCGGCTGGTCACCAGCACCTGCTGGTAGGCCTCCGTCCAGCGCTTGTCACCCACCCCGGCCCCGGACAGGCACACCACCGCGTCCGACCCGGCCAGCACGAGCGGGTCCAGCTCGCCCCGCTCGGGGTGCCACTCGAACTCGGACTCGGTTACCGGGCGCCGGCGCACCAGGGTGTGCACCTGGTGGCCGGCGTTGCGCAGGTCGTCGGCCAGCGCCGTCCCGAGAAAGCCGGACGCCCCGGCGAGCACCACCTTCACCGCACGCCTCCGGCCGGCCCGGACGTCGGTCGGCCGGCCACGGTGCTCAGCCGAGCCCGAGCGCGCGTTCGAAGGCGCCGGCCTCCAGCCGGGTCTTCATGGTAGTCAGGAACCGGGCCGCGTCCGCGCCGTCGACGATCCGGTGGTCGTAGGACAGCGCCAGGTAGACCATCGAGCGGATCGCGATGATCTCGCCGAGCTTGTCGTCCGACAGCACCACCGGACGCTTGACGACCGCCCCGGTGCCCAGGATCGCCACCTGCGGCTGGTTGATGATCGGGGTGTCGAACAGGGCACCCCGGCTGCCGGTGTTGGTCAGGGTGAACGTCCCGCCGCCCAGCTCGTCCGGCGACACCTTGTTGGTCCGGGTGCGCTCGGCGAGGTCGGCGATCTTGCGGGCGATGCCGGCGAGGTTGAAGTCGCCGGCGTTGTGGATCACCGGCACCAGCAGGCCGCGCTCGGTGTCCACCGCGATGCCCAGGTGCTCGGCGTCGTGGTAGGTCACCGTGCCCGCCTCGGTGTCGACCGAGCAGTTGACGTTCGGGTGCGCCTTGAGCGCCTCCACCGCGGCGACCGCGAAGAACGGCAGGAAGGACAGCTTCACGCCCTCCCGCTTCTCGAAGTCCCGCTTGGCGGCCTCGCGCAGCCGGGCGATCCCGGTGATGTCCACCTCGACCACGGTGGTCAGCTGGGCGGAGGTCTGCAGCGACTCGACCATCCGGGCGGCGATCACCTGGCGCAGCCGGGACAGCTTGACGGTCTGGCCGCGCAGCCCGCTGGCGTCGGCGGCCGGCGCCGCCGGCTGGGCGTGCGAGGTAGCCGGGGTAGCGGCGGCGGCCGGCGGCTGGGCAGCCGGTGCGGCCTTGGCAGCCTCGGCCTCGGCCCGCTGCTCGGCGGCGGCCTGGGCCGCCGACAGCACGTCGGACTTGCGAATCCGGCCGCCCACCCCGGTGCCGGTGATGGAGCTGAGGTCGATGCCGTGCTCGCTGGCCAGCTTGCGGACCAGCGGGGTCACGTAGGTGCCGGCCACCTCGTCGTCCTCGGCGCCGGCCGGGACCGTGCCCGTCTCCCGGCCCGAGTCCGATGCCGGAGCCGCCTGGGACGGCGACGGAGCGGAAGCGGGCGGGGGTGCGGCGGCCGGCGGGGGAGCCGCGGCCGGGGCCGGAGCCGCGGCGGGAGCCTGCGGGGTGGACGGGCCGGCCGAGCCCGCCTCCGGAGCCGCCTCGCTGACCGGCTCCTCCGGTGCCATCTCGTCGGTGGACTGCTCGTCGGCGGGCCGGGCCTGGGCCGCCTCGCCCTGGCCGCTGTCGGCCTGGCCCGCTTCGTCCTGAGCAGCCTCGTCCTGACCGCTGTCGGCCTGGGCGGCTTCGTCCTGACCGCTGTCGTCCTGGCCGCTGTCGGCCTGGGCCGCCTCGTCCTGAGCGTCCCCGGACGACTCGGACGACTCGGACGGCGCGGACTGCTCCTCGGAACCGCCCGACTCCGCCTGCCCGGAACCAGAACCCGAATCGGCCGCCTCGCTGGCGTCGCTGATCACCGCCAGCTCGACGCCGATCTCGACCGTCTCGTCCTCGCCGACCTTGATCGAGGTGAGGATGCCGGACGCCGGCGAGGGCACCTCGGTGTCGACCTTGTCGGTCGAGACCTCCAGTAGCGGCTCGTCGGCGGCGACCTCGTCGCCCTCCTGCTTGAGCCAGCGCGTAACGGTTCCCTCGGTCACGCTCTCACCGAGGCGCGGCATGGTCACTGAGACCGGCATGTTGTCTGGCTCCTATTCGTTGTTCAAGGCCGAACGGTCAAGGCCGGATGCGAGAGAGGGCGCCGGCGCTCAGTCGTGCACGTGCAGCGGCTTGCCGGCGAGCAGCAGGTGCGCCTCGCCGATCGCCTCGGACTGCGTCGGGTGCGGGTGGATCAGCTGGGCTACCTCGCTGGGCAGCGCCTCCCAGTTGTAGATCAGCTGTGCCTCGGCGATCAGCTCGCCGACCCGGTCGCCGACGATGTGCACGCCCAGCACTCTGCCCACAGCGCCGTCGGCGGCTTCGGCGACCAGCTTCACCGCGCCCTTGGTGTTCAGGATCGCGCTGCGGCCGTTGCCGGACAGGTCGTAGGTGACCGTCTTGATCCCGTCGGCGCCGTACTTCTCCGCGGCCTGCGCCTCGGTGAGCCCGACCGAGGCCACCTCGGGGCTGGAGTAGGTGATCCGCGGCACGCCGGCGTAGTCGATCGGCACCACCGGCAGGCCGGCGATGTGCTCGGCGACCAGGATGCCCTCGGCGAAGCCGACGTGCGCCAGTTGCAGGTGCGGCTCGCCGCTGATGCTGACCAGGTCGCCGACTGCGTACACGCCGTCGACCGAGGTGCGCAGGTATTCGTCGGTGATCACGAACCCGCGCTCGATCCGTACCCCCTGCTCCTCGTAGCCGAGGTTGGCCGAGCTGGGACCGCGGCCGACCGCCACCAGCAGCAGCTCGGCCTCCAGGGTCGTGCCGCCTTCCAGCGAGACCTTCACGCCGCTGTCGGTGTGCTCGACGCTTTCGAACCGGGCACCCAGCTTGAAGTTGATGCCGCGCCGCCGGAAGGCCCGCTCGAGCAGCTTGGAGTTGGCCTCGTCCTCCAGCGGAACCAGGTGCGGCAGCGCCTCGACGATGGTCACCTCGGCGCCGAAGGACCGCCAGGCGCTGGCGAACTCGACCCCGATCACCCCGCCGCCCAGCACCACGGCGCTGGACGGCACGTGGTCCAGGCCCAGGGCGTGCTCGCTGGCGATCACCCGGCGGCCGTCCAGCTCCAGGCCGGGCAGGGTGCGCGAGTACGAGCCGGTGGCCAGCACCACGTTGGTGCCGGTGTAGGTCTGGTCCCCGACGGTGACCTGCTTGGGCCCGGTGAGCCGGCCCTCACCCTCGACGATGGTGATGCCACGGCTGCGGATCAGGCCCTGCAGGCCCTTCCAGTTCTTGCCGACGACGCCGTCCTTGTACTTGTGGACGCCCGCCATGTCGATGCCCTCGAAGCTGGCGTTGACCCCGAACTGCGCGCTCTCGCGGGCGGCGTCGGCGATCTCGCCGGCGTGCAGCAGCGCCTTGGTCGGGATGCAGCCCCGGTGCAGGCAGGTGCCGCCCACCTTGTCCTTCTCGATCAGCACCACGGACTTGCCCAGCTCCGCGGCGCGCAGCGCCGCGGCGTACCCGCCGCTGCCACCGCCCAGGATCACGACGTCGACGTTGTTGTCGGCCCCTTCGGCTGCCACGAAAGTCTCCCAGCTCGGGGGTTGTGCCACCCCGATCGTTCCCAGTGTCCGGCCGGCCCGGCGCGTGCCGGGCCGGCTCCATCTTGTCACTTCATCTTCATGCGCGGGCAGCCGGGCGGGCCCTGATCAGCTGATGCCGGACGGCCCGGATTGCGCTCCGGCCCGGGCCGTGGACTAACCGCCCGCCAGGTCGGCCAGGCACGCCAGGATGGTCCGGACGATCACCCCGCTGCCGCCCTCGCCGTTGTACCCGGACGCCGACTTCAGGAACGCCGGGCCCGCGATGTCGATGTGCACCCAGTCCAGGCCCTCGGGCACGAAGTCCTTGAGGAAGGTGCCGGCGACCAGCATGGAGGCCGACCGGTCGGTGGGCAGGTTGACGATGTCGGCCACCGGCGAGTCCAGCCGGGTACGCAGCCGCCGTTCCAGCGGCATCGGCCACAGCGACTCACCGGCCGCCGAGCCGAGCGCCACCACCCGGTCGCGGAAGGCGTCGGTGCCCATCACCCCGGCGGTGCCGTGGCCCAGCGCCACCACCTGGCCGCCGGTCAGGGTCGCGGTGTCGATCAGGCAGTCGGGGGAGTCCTCGCAGGCCCGCAGGATCGCGTCGGCCAGGATCAGCCGGCCCTCGGCGTCGGTGTTGTCGACCTCGACGGTGCGCCCGTCGTGCATCACGATGATGTCGGAGGGCCGGTAGGACGCGCCGGACACCGCGTTCTCGGCCATCGGGACGGTCGCGGTGACCGCCACCGGCAGCTTCAGCCGGGCGGCGGCGATGATCGACTCGATGACCGCCGCGGCGCCGGCCATGTCGGACTTCATGTCGCCCATGCCGGTGTTCTTGAGGTCCAGCCCGCCGGTGTCGAAGGTGATCCCCTTGCCGACCAGTGCGACGTGCGCCCGGGCCCGGGCCGGGGCGTAGCTGAGCCGGACCAGCCGCGGGGGGGTGTGCGAGCCGCCGCCGACCGCCAGGATGCCGCCGTACCGGCCGCGCTTGAGGGCCCGCTCGTCGAGCACCTCGACGGCCAGGCCGGCCGCCTCGCCCTGCTCGCGGGCGTAGCCGGCGAAGGTCACCGGGTTCAGGTCGTTGGCCGGGGTGTTGACCAGGTCGCGGGTGTTGTTGACCGCCTCGGCGATGATCCGGGACCGGCGGACGGCGGCCCTGGCACTGGCCTGGGCCGGTTCGGACACCGCGATATCGACCCGCCGCAGCGCGTTGGGCTTGGCGCCGGACTTGTACTTGGTGAACCGGTAGGCGCCGAGCAGGGCACCCTCGGTGACGGCGGCCACCAGGTCGGGATCGGTGCCGTCGCCGATGGCCACCGCCACCCGGCCGGCCGACTCCAGCCCGCGCAGCGCGGTGCCCACCGCCCGCCGGACGGCTTCGGGGTCGAGGGTGCCGGGCGCACCCGGGCCGAGGCCGGCGGCCACCACCAGCGGGGTGGCGATCTTGCCCAGCGTCGGGATCTTGACCGCCTCGTCGGCCCGTCCGGTGGCCTCCACGGCCCGCAGCGCCGGCAGCAGCGCGCCGTCCAGAGCGGCGTCGACACCGGCCGCGCCGTCGGCCAGCGCCACGCCGGTGCCGGTCGAGACCGTCGCCACCACGATCGCGTCGGCGGTCACCGGCGACGCGCCGTCGATCAAGGAAACCGATGTCATGCGGCAACTCTATGTGACGTGACTTCCGGCTCCGGTGCGCCCGTCCGGCTCGCGGTTCGTCCTCCTCCGGGCAGCTCGCGCGGTGGGTTTGGCCGGCTCGGTACGGTTGCGCCATGACTGAGCTGCGCCGTTCCCCGCTGCACGACCGGCACGTCGATCTCGGGGCCAAGCTGGCCGACTTCGGGGGCTGGGAGATGCCCATCGAGTACAGCGCGTCCGGTGGTGGCGTGATCGCCGAGCACACCGCGGTCCGGACCGCGGTCGGCATCTTCGACGTCTCGCACCTGGGCAAGGCCACCGCCGCCGGGCCCGGCGCCCGGGAGTTCGTCAACTCCTGCCTGACGGCCGACCTCGGCAAGATCGCCCCCGGCCAGGCGCAGTACACGCTGTGCTGCGCCTCCGACGGCGGCGTGATCGACGACGTCTTCAGCTACCTGGTCGGCGACGACGAGGTGTTCCTGATGCCGAACGCGGCCAACGCCGACGAGGTGATCGGGCTGCTCGCCGCCGCGGCGCCGGACGGCGTCTCGGTCACCAACCAGCACCAGGACTTCGCGGTGCTCGCCGTGCAGGGCCCGAAGTCGCCGGAGGTGCTGCAGGCGCTGGACCTGCCCGCCGACCTGGACTACGTCAGCTTCGTCGACGCCGACCTCGACGGCCGGCGGGTCCGGGTCTGCCGCACCGGCTACACCGGCGAGCGCGGTTACGAGCTGATCCCGTCCTGGGACGACGCCGGAGCGCTCTGGGACGCCCTGGTCGAGACCGCGCGGGGACTGGGCGGGATGCCGGCCGGGCTCGGCGCGCGCGACACCCTGCGCACCGAGATGGGCTACCCGCTGCACGGCCAGGACCTGACCCGCGAGATCAGCCCGGTGCAGGCGGGCTCGTCCTGGGCGGTGGGCTGGAAGAAGCCGGCGTTCTGG
>NZ_DATINC010000166.1:0-25293 GCF_035474675.1 Jatrophihabitans sp.
CGGGGTTGATCTGCCGGTGCACCAGATCTTCGCGCATCCGACGATCGCCGAGCTAGCCGAGATCGTGTCGGCCGACCCGGACTTCGGCGCTGGTGCGGCGGAGAAGTCGGAGCTGGACGACCTCAGCGACGACGAGCTGGATGCGCTGCTGCGCGCGGCACTGGCCCAGCGCAACCGCCGCCGCGCCGCCCCGGACGCAACCGACTCCTGACCCGGCGGAAGACCGAGGCGAGCACCAACAGAACCACGGCCGGGCGGGCAAGCGAGAAGTCCTTGCCGTGCTTTACCGCCATCCGCAGTTCTCACACCCGTACGCATGCTTGCGCGAATAGGAATGCTTGCGCCCCTGTACACCGGGCCTTGCCAGGCGAGAATTTCATGTTAACGTTACTAACATGAATAAGCGCCCGTACCAGATGCGGGTACGGGCTGTCGCTGCCAGGGAAACGGCGGATCGGATCCTCGACGCCGTCGAGCGGCTGTTCTGGGAGACGCCCAGCGGCGAACCGACACTAGATGTGATCGCGGCCGCCGCCGGGGTGTCGGTGCAGACGGTGATCCGCAGGTTCGGAGGCCGGGAAGGCGCCGAGGCGGCCGCCTTCGCCCGCGCAGCCGGGCGGGTGGCCGATCAGCGCGGGGCCGTCACGCCAGGTGACCTCGCGGGCGCAATAACCGTTCTGGTGGACCACTACGACGCGCTCGGCGACGGCGTGGTGCGGATGCTCGCGGCCGAGCACCTCCGCCCGTTCGTCGCCGAGGTAGCGGCCAATGGCCGTCGCATGCATGAAGCGTGGTGTGAGCAGGTGTTCGCCCCGACGCTGGACTCGCTGACCGGCGTGGCCCGGGCCCGCCGCCTCGCCCAGCTGATGGCGGTGTGCGACGTCGGAACCTGGAAGGTGCTGCGCCGAGACCGGAAGCTGTCACGCAAGCAAGTCGAACTGGCGTTGTCGGAATTGCTCGAGCCACTGACCTCAGGAGCCTGACATGGCACGCATCCTCGCCTACACATCACCGTCGCGCGGCGACCTGTATCCGGTCGTGCCCGTGTTGGCCGAGCTGCGGGCCCGAGGCCATGACATAGCGGTCCGGACGCTTGCCTCGGCCGTGCCGACGATGCAGGAGCTGGGCTTCGACGCGGCGCCGGTGGCGCGGCAGATCGAATCGATCGCGCACGACGACTACAAGGCGTGGAACCCGAGCGGGGCGATCAAGCGGTCGTTGCGGGTGTTCGCACGCCGGGCCGAGTTCGAACAGGCGGATCTGTCGGCGGCGCTGGGGGAGGAGTCGCCGGATGCCGTCCTGGTGGACTTCAACTGCTGGGGAGCCGCGGCGGTCGCCGAACGGGCCGGCATCGCCTGGGGACGCTGGTGTTCCTACCCGCTGCCGCTTCCCTCGCGCGACGTGCCGCCGTTCGGTCCCGGACTGCCGCCCGCGCGGGGGCCACTCGGCCGGCTGCGCGACCGGGCGCTGAGCCCGGTCATCACCGGCGGGTTCGAGCGGGTCATCGTTCCGCAGGTGAACGAAGTGCGTACCCGGCAGGGACTCGCGCCACTGTCCGGCATCACCGGCATCGTCACCTCGGCGCCGCTCGTACTCTCGATGACCGCCGAGCCCTTCGAATACCCGCGCTCAGACTGGCCGTCGTCGGTACGACTGATCGGCCCGTGCGCGTGGGATCCGCCGGCCGCGCCGCCACCGTGGCTGGACCAGGTGGGCCGTCCCGTCGTGCTGGTGACCACGTCGTCGGAATACCAGGACGACGGCAGGCTGGTCCAGGTCGCGCTGGAGGCGCTGGCCGACGAGCCGTTCCAGGTGGTGGCGACCGTTCCGGCGGGCGCCGGCACCTTCGAGGTGCCGGCTAACGCTCACGTCGCCGAGGCCCTGCCGCACGCCGCGATCCTGCGGTACGCCGCTTGTGCCGTCACCCACGGTGGGATGGGAGCCACTCAGAAAGCGCTGGCATACGGAGTTCCGGTCTGTGTCGTGCCGTTCGGGCGCGACCAGCACGAAGTCGCCCGTCGGGTCGAGAACGCTGGCGCGGGTGTGCGGCTGCCCAAGCGCAGGCTCCGGTCCGGCAACGCCGCCGGCGCGTTGCGGAACGCCGTGACAGCGGCGATGGCCCGCGCCGACGGCGCCCGTGCAGTCGCCGCCGCCTTCGAGCACGCCGGGAACGGGCCTGCTGGCGCCGATGCCGTGGAGCAGACTCTCCTCGTGACCTGAACCGCCGAACCTGGAGACGCCCCGGTCAGGCGGTGGTGAGCACCGAGGCGGCAAGGTCAGCGGGTTCGGCGTCCGGAACGCGGTTGCTGCTGGCTCGGTGCCGGCCGGGTGCCGGTCTGGCACCGCTCAAAGCCGGGCCCATGCTGGAGGTCCGGCCGAGCAGCGCCAATAGGCTGCTGCCCACAGCCAATAACGCGATCAGGCCGGTGGCGTAACCGACCAGGCCGGCCAGGCCCACCAGCAGCGGCAGCAGCCGGACCGCGACCGCGCTGCCGATCGCGCGCAGCGCGCCGGCCACCGCGAGCAGGGTGGTGAGCCGTTCCGGGCGGGCGGTGGCCGAGATCGCCGAGTCCATCTCGCCGTGGAAGGCGGTCAGGCACAGCCCCGACAGCAGCTGGGCGAGCAGCAGGCCGGTCAGCTGCCAGGGCGCGACCAGCCAGCCCACCAGCATGCCGATACCCCAGCCGGTCCAGAGCAGGCCGGTGCTCGCCCGCAGCCGGGACACCGCGGCGCTGGCGCGGGTGGCCAGCAGGCAGCCGGCGGTGAACGCGATCGACGCCGCGATCACCGACAGCTGGCCGTACAGGTCGACGGCCAGCGCGGTGTTCAGGGTGGCCGGGCCCGACCCGATCAGCATCACCGCGGTGCCGGCCAGCAGCAGCGCGGTCACCGGGGAGCGGTCCGCTGGCCGGACCGGCTGGCCGACCTCGGTCAGCTGGGCGAGTTCGGCCAGCGGGTCTGGCACAGCGGCCAGCTGGCGACCGCTGGGCACCCGGGCGTGCCGGGCGCACCAGAACTGTGGGGCCAGGCTCGCCGGGTAGAGCATCAGGACGGCGGTCAGGGCCAGCCGGCCCGCCGCACCCGAGCTGGTCACCGGCAGCAGGGCGGCCACGCTGGCCGCGGCGGCCTCGATGGCGGCGATCGCCACCGCGTAGCGCACCATCGCTCTCGGCCCTGGGGCCCGGTCGGCGACCTCGGCGCGCATGCCGGCATACCCGGTCCAGGCGGCGACGTTCATCGCCACCACCGCAGCCGAGATGACCGGAGCCGGCGTGCCGAGCAGCAGGCCGGCCAGGGTGAGCACCCGCAGCGGCAGTTCGACCGCTCCGACCAGGGTGAGCAGCGCACCGCCGGAGAGCACCCGGGACAGCCACATGGTCGCCGGTGCCGACAGCACGATGCCGATCAGCATGGCCGCGTTGTACAGGGCCGCGGTGCTCAGGCCGTGGCGTTCGACGGCAAGCAGCGTGAAGGTCGTCCAGCCCAGTGACAGACCGAACGAGTCGATCAGGCCGGCGAGCAGGAA
The DNA here is from genome assembly GCF_035474675.1 of Jatrophihabitans sp. GTDB lineage: Bacteria > Actinomycetota > Actinomycetes > Mycobacteriales > Jatrophihabitantaceae > Jatrophihabitans_A. The sequence goes on from NZ_DATINC010000166.1 coordinate 3,527, forward strand.
CTCGCGGTCCGCGGGACGCTCAGCCATCCACTTCGTCGATCGGATACGCGGCCGGCAGCGGGAATCCGTTGAAGGTCGAGGCGTAGCTCAGGGTGTAGGCGCCGGCGGAGGCGATGTAGATCCGGTCGCCCTCGTCGAGCGAGGCAGGCAGCCGGACGTCGTGGAACATGGTGTCCGAGCTGTCGCAGCTGGGCCCGGTCACCGTGAAGGACTCGAGCGGGCCGCCGCCGTGGCCGGACCGCGACGTCCAGAGCGGGAACTCCCAGGTCTGGCCGGTCTGCAGGGTCTCCATCAGGCCGTTGTAGGCGCCGACGTCGAGGTAGAGCCAGTTCTGCCCGTCCCGCACGGCCCGTCCCAGCACGGTCGCCACCAGCACGCCGCTCTCGGCCACCAGGTACCGGCCGGGCTCGGCGGCGATGAGTCCGGGCTGGTAAGGCAAATGGTCTTCCAGCGCCTCGCTGATCGCCGTGCCGATCGAGCTGATGGACGGCACGGCGCCGCCGTAGTGGGCTGGGAAGCCGCCGCCCAGGTTGAGCATGTTCAGCACGATGCCGTGCTCGGCGAGCCGTTCCATCAGCTGCGCCGCGACCGCGACGGCGCGGGCCCAGGTGGCCGGCCGGGTGCACTGCGAGCCGACGTGGAAGGTGAGGCCGTACGGGTGCAGGCCGAGCTCGCGGGCCCGCAGCAGGCCGCGCAGCCCTTCGGCCGAGTTCGCGCCGAACTTGCGGGACAGCGGGAACACGCTGTCGGAGTCGTCCACCCGCAGCCGCAGGTACACCGCCGCCCCGGGCGCCTCGGCGGCGATCTTGGACAGTTCCCGCTCGGAGTCGAAGCTGAAACGCCACACCCCCGCGGCGCGGGCGTGCGCGATGGCGGCCGGCGGCTTGACCGGGTTGCTGAACAGCACGTCCTCGGCGTGCACGCCGAGTTCCAGTAACCGGCGCAGCTCGCCGACCGAGGCGATCTCGAAGCCCGCGCCCTGCTCGTGCAGCCGCCGCAGCACGGTCTCGTCGCCGTTGCACTTCATGGCGTAGTGGACGCTGACGCCGGGCAGCGCGCTGCGGAACCGCATCAGCTGAGCGGCCACGATGTCGGGGTCGAAGGCCAGGAACGGCGTTTCCCGATCGATGATCGCCAGTCGTGCCGGGGCCAGCGACGCCGGCCAGTAGCCGGGGAGCAGCCTCGGGACGACCGGGCTGGCGACAGGGATGCTCATGCCACCGGCACCTTCGACTTCGTCCTGGGCTTGCCGGGCTTGGCGGCGCTGCGCGGCGCGGGGTGGCCGGTGGCACGCTGGTCCGAGAGCTCGGCGACCAGCAGCTCGGTGGCCTGATCGGCCGGGACCGGCTTGGAGATGAGGAAGCCCTGGCCGATGTTGCAGCCGATCCGGCGCAGCGCCTCGTACTGCGCGCGGTTCTCCAGGCCCTCGGCGATGGTGGTGACGCCGAGGCCGTGTCCGAGCTGCACGATGGTCCGGGCCAGCGTCGCCTCGCCCGACGGGCTGGTGACCCGTTCGACGAACGACCGGTCGATCTTGAGGGTGTCGAAGGGGAACCGGTGCAGGTAGCTCAGCGAGGAGTAGCCGGTGCCGAAGTCATCGATGGCCAGCCGCACGCCGAGGTCCTTGAGCTGGTTGAGCAGCGTGAGGATGTCCTCGGTGTCGTTCATCAGGACGCTCTCGGTCATCTCCAGGCAGAGCTGGCCCGGCACGATGCCGGTGCTGGACAGCGCGTTGGCGACCACCGCGAGGAAGTCGCTCTGGCCCAGCTGGTGGCTGGAGACGTTGACGGCCATGCCGATCTGGCGGCCCATCGCCTGCGACCAGAGGGCGGCCTGGCGGCAGGCCTCCTCCAGCACCCACTGGCCGAGTGGCCGGATCAGGCCGGTGGTCTCGGCGAGCGGGATGAACTGGTCCGGCGGCACCAGGCCGCGTTCGGGGTGGTGCCAGCGGATCAGCGCCTCGAAACCGAGGATGTCGCCGCCGTTCATGTCGACCTCGGGCTGGTAGTACAGCTCGAAGTGACCCCGCTCGAGGCCGACCCGCAGGTCGGCGGCGACCTGCAGCCGGTCGACCAGCGCGGCATGCATGGTCGGGTTGTAGAGGACGTAGCCGCCCTCGCCGGCCGCCTTCGCCCGGTACATGGCCAGGTCGGCGTTGCGCAGCAGCTGCCCGGCGTCCTCGGCGCCGGAGTCGGCGTAGGCGATGCCGATGCTGGCCCGGATGAACGCCGGCTGGTTGTCGATCGCGAACGGTGCGCTCAGGGTGGCCCGGATCCGCTCGGCTACCGCGCGGGCGTTGTTCTCCTCGTCGTCGTGCAGGCACCCGATCAGGACCGCGAACTCGTCCCCGCCCAGGCGTGCCACGGTGTCCTCGGGGCGAACGGCGCCCAGCAGCCGGCGTGCCACCTCGACCAGCATGGCGTCGCCGGCGGCGTGGCCCTGGCTGTCGTTGGTCTCCTTGAACCCGTCCAGGTCCAGGAACAGCACCGCGATCCGGAACTCCGAACCGGCCCGCCGCTGCAACGCCTGGCCGACCCGGTCGGTGAACAGCGCGCGGTTGGCAAGGCCGGTGAGGGTGTCGTGGAAGGCTTCGTGGATGAGCTGATTCTCCAGCTCCCGCCGCTCGGTTACGTCGCGCATGTTGAGCACCAGGGCACCGACCGCCGGGTCTTCCAGCAGGTTGGTCACCGAGATCTCGGCCTGGCAGATCCGTCCGTCGGCGCGTACCAGCGGCAGCTCGATCACCGCGACGCCGCGCGAGCGCAGGCTGGCGCTCTTCAGGGCTTCGAGCAGCGCGGTGGCTGCCTCGGGCTGGAAGATCGAGGTCAGCGGCGCACCCACCAGCCGGTGGGCGTGGTGGCCGAAGACCCGCTCGATGGACTCGCTCTGGTACTGCACGACCGAGTCGGTGTCCACCACGCTGACCACGTCGGAGCTGTGCAGCACCAGGGCCCGGAAGCGCTGCTCGCTGGTCTTGAGCTCCTGGGTGCGCTCGGCCACCCGGGCCTCCAGGCCCCGGGTCAGCGTGCGGTTCTCCAGCATGGTCAGCACCTGGCGGCCGACCATCAGCAGGATCAGCACCGACCGGTCCCAGGAGATGAAGCTGGAGCCGCTGCTGCGCCCCTGCAGCTTGTCCAGGACGGTGGTGACCACCGCGGCCACCACCGCGATGTAGGGCATCAGCAGGCCGAAGTTGCGGACCTGCTTGGCCACTGCCGAGCGGTGCGCGACACTGCGCTCGGGACGCAGCGAGGCCAGCAGGATGAGCAGGAAGCCGGTGAACCAGCCGAGGTCGGTAGGGCTGCCGGAGCTGTAGGCGTCGGTCAGGGTGAGGTAGGTGAATCCACTGTCGGACAAAGCAAAAGTGGCCAGCCCGCAGCCGACCAGGATCAGCGGGACGTTGTCGGCATGCCGCTGTCGGCGGCCCGCGAGGACGTACATCACGATGGTCACCATGACCACGTCGCTGACCGGGTAGGACAGGCTGATCGTCAGGGCGAACAGGTTGTCCGCGCCGGCGGCGATGGTGGGGCCGAGGACCAGTGTCCAGCTGATCAGCAGCAGGGACGTCGCAATCATGGCGCCGTCCAGCACGCTGCGGGCCCGGTTGGCCGCGGTCTGGGCGGCGGTGCCGAGCACCAGCAGGCCCGCCACGGTGAAGATCGGCATGCCCAGGTAGCCGACGTCGGCGAGGGACGGGAACGGCACCGCATCGCCCATCACCGACTCGAACCAGAACCACAACAGCTGCCCGACGCCCCATGACGCGGTGGCCGCTCCGAGCAGCACCCAGGACAGCCGGACCCGGCCGGTGGCCCGGCGGGACCGCAGAACACAGCCGATCGATGCGGCGAAGGCCGCGCAGAACAGGGCGACGTTCGACAGCGTGCGCACCGTGTGCGGGCCACCCAGCCGCGCGACGAAGCAGATGCCCAGTGCCAGCACGGCCGCACCGACCAGTGCCGCGGCACGCCGGAAGGCCTGCATGTCGTACGACGGCAGGTCCGGCACCAGCGCGGCAGCCGGGCGCGGTGCGTGGGCGATGGCCACAGGCTTCTCCCTTGGGGATAGTCCCTTGCCCATCGACCACGGTCAGCACAAGTTAAATGACTGTGAGTAACAAAGAGCTGCCGGTCGGCTGATCCGTTCACCCCGGCAGTGCGATTTCCGTGGTGTGCGGCGGGCGCTATGTCAGGAGTGGGAGGACTTCGCCAGCGAGCACTGCCAGCTGGTCGAGGTCGGTCAGGTCGAGGAATTCCAGGTAGAGCCGATCAGCACCCGCATCCCGGTACTGCCTGATGCGGTCCGCGGCCTGGTCGGTAGTCCCGGTGATTCCGATCGAATCGGCCTCCAGCTCCTCCAGGGAGAGTCCGAGGGATGTCGCCCGGGTGCGCAGCTCCGCCGCGGTTCGTCCGACGCAGACCGTCTGCACCGTCGAAAGTCTCAGGGACGCCGGATCGCGGCCGATGTCGCGACAGGCAGCGTGCACCCGGTCGAACTCCGCCCTGGTCCGGGCCGGTGACAGCCAACCGGAGTTGAACTCACGCGCGAAGCGGGCGGCCAGCAGGGGTGTCCGGCGCGGTCCGCTGCCACCGATGATGATCGGCACACCGCCGTCCCGGTGGCAGCGCACGCCCGGTGCGTTCTCCAGCTGGTAGAACGTGCCGACGTAGTCCAGGCGCGCTCCGGGCGGGGTTCGCCACAGCCGGGTGATGATCTCCAGCTGCTCGGCCATCCGGCCGAATCGTTCGTGCGCAGCCGGAAAGTCGATGCCGAAGGTGCGGTGTTCGGCTTTCCACCAGCCGGCACCCAGGCCGAGCTCGATCCGGCCGCCACTCATCGCATCGACCTGCGCGACCAGAATGGCCAGCTGCGCCGGCGTCCTGAAGGTGACCGGGCTGACCAGACTGCCCAGCGTGATCCCGGTGGTGTCCCGGGCAAGTCCCGCCAGCGTGGTCCAGGCATCGGTAAGCCATTCGGACCGGGGGTGGTCGACACCGGCGAGATAGTGATCGGCCCGGAAGAGGCCGTCCAGTCCGGCGGCGCCGGTGGCCAGCGCGATCGCCAGCTGATCGTCGTAGGAGGCTCCGTTGTGGGGCTCGATCATCACATGGATTTCCATGGGCTGCCCCGTTCAGGAGCTACAGGTCAGGGTTGGCGGTCGTAGCGGGCGGCCGCGCCGCAGGTCTCGCACCGGTACACGCCGTCCCCGGCCGGAGCCAGCTCGCCGTGCCCGACACAGGTAGGCACTCCCTCGGACGAGAGCACCACGTTGCCGATGCTGACGTCCCAGCCGCCGTCGACGTCGGCCAGCTGGGCGCCGGACCCGCCCACACCCTGCCGGGCCTGGTGCAGCGCCCGCACCACCGCGATGGTGCCGGTGGCGATCCGCGAGCCCGGAACCCAGCCGGGCAGCGAGTTCGCCGACGGCACCACCGGCTCGTCGCCCCGCATCCGGATCACCAGGGCGCGGTCCTCGCCGGTGCCCAGCGTGAAGGTCACCGAATAGCACCCGGGTTCGTCAAGAGCCTCGATCCGAGAAAGCAGCGGGTCCACGCCAGCAGCATTCCAGATCGGCCGACGGATCAGGGCTTGCCCCGGGGAGCCGTCGGCTTCGGCTTGCTCGTCGGACGGCCCGGGGGACTGGTGGGAGGAGTGCGATGCGCCGGCTTCGCCTCGGTCTTGCTGGGCGTTGGCGACGGCCGCGCCTGCGTCGGCGTCGCGGCCGGTGCACTGCTGGCAGGAGAAGTTTGCGACGCCGCAGGCTCGCCGAAGGGTGTTACCAGGACGCGCGTCCATCTCGTCGGCTCCGCCGAACTCGGCATCGACGAGCTGGCCGGGGATGCGGAGGCCTTCGATTGGAACGGAGTCGTCGCTGCGCTGCCACGCGGTCCACCCGGCGCAGCGGCCCGCTGGCTCGGCTGGGGAGTCGAGTCCGGTCCGGGCACCCGGTCCGGACGGATGGTGGGCGAGAGCATCGCCACGGCCGCGACCACGGCTGTCGTCACGAACGCAACCACGGCTGCCAGGACGCCGACCGCGCCGCCGATGTGCCTGCCGCGGCCTGGAGCGTAGCGGTGGCTGCCCGCCCGCGAACTGCGCGCACGCACCAGGGCCAGCAAGGCCAGCCCGGTCAGTGCGACCGAGCACAGCAGGATTTCAGCGCGCACGAGAACTCGCCCGGTCAGTCGCAGACGCGGTCATCGATTGATCGTAACGAGGCACTGTGAACTTGCCGTCTGATCAGGAGCCGGACATCAGCAACGGCAGGCGTCGTGCTCGGGTCGCCTCACTCGCGGTCGGAGAAGCGCTCCCACGCCGATTGCCGGGTCATGTCCAGCGCCACACCGATCCGCGCCCAGGACACCCCGCGGCTGCGGGTGCGACGCACCCAGGTGGTCAGGCTGCCCTCCACCTGGTCGGCCACCCGGGCGATCTTGGGCAGCTGGGCGAGCAGCTGCTCGTCGGTCATCTCCTGCCAGTAGGTCAGCTCGGCCGGCGGGTCGACCTCCTCGGACTGGGCATCGGACGGGGCATCGGGCTGGTCGGCGGGAGGGCCGGCGTCGGCGGCGAGGATCTCGGTGCACAGCTGCACGCACTCGTTGCAGATGTAGATGCCGGGCCCCGCGATGATCTTGGCGACCTCCGGGGCCGGCTTGGCACAGAACGAGCAGGCGATCGCGGCGGCGGTGGCTGGCTCGGCACGCACGGCATTCCTCCGCAGGTAGGCGTCAGGCTAGTCCTGACAGGCTGTCAGGACTAGCCTGACGTGTCAACCTCTTCAGCCGAGAGACGGCGCGCCGGCGTCACGGGACCGGCGGGTACGCGGCTGCGGGCGCACCAGCAGTCCGAGCGGTCCGGCGAGCCGTTGCAGCGCGCCGGCCCGCTGCGAGGTGGCCAGCCGCTGCCGCAGTACCGGCACCCCGTCCCCGCTCAGCTCGTCGAGCACTCCGGCCCGGCCGCCGATGCCGAGCACCAGCGCCTCGGCCGGCCCGCGTACCGACGGCCCCGCGCCGGCGTCCCAACCGGTGTCGGTGGCGGTGAACCGCAGCCCGTCCAACCGCGACCCCATCGCGTACCCGGGCGACGGGCGGGAGGTCAGGTGGTGGAACGCCACCGCCAGCCGGTCTTCGGGAATGTCGCGGCCGATGCCGAGCGGAAGGCGGATGTCGAGGTCGTGCAGGACGACGTCGGCCAGCACCGGGTCGTAGCCCGAGCGTGGCACGGTGGTCCGCGCGCCGGCCCGCCGCCGCAGCAGCTCGACGATCTCCGCGTCGGACTTACCAGCCGCCCGCCGCGTCAGCCACTCATTGACCCGGTCGAAGTCGGCGGCGGTGGCGACCAGGCCCAGGTAGATCTTGAACTGGCCGAACCGCAGGAAGGTGGTCAGGTGGGCCGCCACGTCGTGCACCGTCCATCCCGCGCACAGGCTCGGCGTCCGGAGCTGGTCCGGGGTGAGCGTGCTCAGCAGATCCGCGGCATGCCGGCGCTCGTCCACAATCATGTCGTAGACCTGCATCCGCCGACGGTAGCGGGCAGGCAGCGACCGGTATTTCTCGCGGCTTGCGGAGGTCAGGGCCCTGGCGTGCGGTCTGCGTACCGGCCGCACCACCCGGTTTTGCTAGCGTGACTTCATGGTGCCCGAGTTCGCCGACTCCCCAGCCGAGCCCGCCGCGACCCCGGACGACGCCGGAACCGGTCGCCTGCGGATCGGTGTGCTGGTGGTGGCCTACAACGCCGAGTCCACCCTGCAGGCCACGCTGGACCGCATTCCACCCGACATGCGGTCCCGGATCGACGAGATCCTGATCTGCGACGACGCCAGCTCCGACCGCACCGTGGACGCGGGACTGGCCTGGCGGCAGGCCAACGGCGCGATCCCGACCACGGTGGTCCGGCACGTCAGCAACCTCGGCTACGGCGGCAATCAGAAGGCCGGTTACCGGCTGGCCGCCGAACGCGGCCTGGACCTGGTGGTGCTGCTGCACGGCGACGGCCAGTACGCCCCGGAGGTGATGGCCGACCTGCTGGCCCCGCTGGAGCGCGGCGAGGCCGACGCGGTGTTCGGCTCCCGGATGCTGCAGGCCGGCTCCGCCCGGGCCGGTGGCATGCCGCTCTACAAGTACCTCGGCAACCGGGTGCTCACCTCGGTCGAGAACCGGCTGTTGAACTCGACGCTCTCGGAGTTCCACTCCGGCTACCGCGCCTACCGGGTCGCGGCGCTGGCCGAGCTGCCGCTGGAGTTCAACACCGACGACTTCGACTTCGACACCCAGATCATCATCCAGCTGCTCGACGCCGGGAAGCGGATCGTCGAAGTGCCGATCCCCACCTACTACGGCGACGAGATCTGCTACGTCGACGGGCTGAAGTACGCCCGCGACGTGGTCCGCGACGTGCTGCAGTACCGGCTGACCAAGGTGGGCATCGGCACTCACCGCTGGGTGCCCGCGGATCCGGAGTACGCCGCCAAGGAGGGCGAGGGCAGCTCGCACACCGTCATCACCGGGATGCTGGCGGCGCTGCCGCCCGGCCGGGTGCTCGACCTCGGCTGTTCCGGCGGCCGGCTGTCCGAGCGAATCCGGCAGCTCGGCCACAAGGTGGTCGGCGTGGACGGCATGGAGATACCCGGAGTCCGCGACCGGGTCGACGACTTCGTCCTCGGCGACCTCGAGGACGGCATTCCGGAGGCTGCCGGCGGCGACTTCGACGTGGTGATCGCGGCCGATGTCATCGAGCACGTCCGGTATCCCGAGAAGCTGCTGCGCCAGATGGTCGAGGTGCTGGCACCCACCGGCCAGATCGTGATCTCGACGCCGAACTTCGGTCACTGGTACTCCCGCGGCCGGGTCGCGGCCGGGGCCTTCGACTACGACCGGCGCGGCATCCTGGACGAGACGCACCTGCGCTTCTTCTCCCGCAAGAGCCTGCGCCGGACGATCAGCGCCGCGGGCCTGGACCTCCTGCAGCTGGAGTACACCGGCCTGCCGCTGGAGGTGCTGGCCCGGACCGATCGGTGGACCTCGCGGGCGGCCGGGGCGCTGGACCGGCGGCTGGTGCGGCTGCGCCCGACCGTGTTCGGCTACCAGTTCGTGGCCAGGCTGCGCCCGCACCATGCCGGCTCCGTCACCCACCACGGCTGATCCCCGGCTGACATGACCACTTCCGAAGCGGCACGTTCCGAGCTGGCCGGCGACCGCCCGGCGGACGGCGAGCAGCGCCTGGTCGTCCGGCGCCGGCGGCTGGTGCTGGGGCTGGCCCTGCTGTTCCTGCTGCTCAAGGCAACCATCGCCGCCCGGACGTACGGCACCAACGACATCCGGCACTGGACGGACTTCGTCAACGGGGTGGCCGAGCGCGGCCCGGTGGGCGTCTACGGCATCACCTTCGAACGGTCCTTCTACAACCACCCGCCGGTGATCGGCTACTTCCTGTGGCTGGTCGACCTGGGTCGCCAGCACGGCCTGGGCATCGGCTTCTCGATCCGCTCGGTGGCCAGCCTCGCCGACGTGGGCTCGGCCTTGCTGGTGTTCGAGATCCTGCGCCGGCGCCGCAGCCTGCGCGAGGCCGGCTGGGCGGCCGGCCTGGTCGCGGCCAGCCCGGTGCTGGTCATCATCTCCGGCTTCCACGGCAACACCGATCCGGTCTTCGTGCTGTTCACCCTGCTGGCGCTGCACCTGCTCGCCGACCGCGACAAGCCGCTGGCCGGTGGCCTGTCGATGGGCATCGCGATCGGGATCAAGGTCGTTCCGGTGGTGGCGATCCCGGCGCTGCTGGTACTCGCTTTCACCCGGGGCCGGCGCAGCCTGCTGCGGTTCGGCGCCGGTTTCCTGCTCGCGTTCGGGATCAGCTGGCTGCCGGCCCTGATCGCGGAAGGCAAACCGGTCCGAGAGCACGTGCTGGGCTACGCCGGCAGCGGGATCAGCCAGTGGGGCCTGATCCAGATCGGGCACTGGTTCGACGACCCCGGCTGGGCCGATTTCCTCACCGGCACCGGACGGTTCCCGATCGTGCTGCTGTGCGCCGCGGTGCCGGCCGTGCTGGTCTGGCGCCGGCCGGCGATGGCCGCCGAGGCGGTCGGCCTGTCACTGGTCAGCTTCCTGTTCCTGAGCCCCGCGTTCGGCTGCCAGTACCTGGTCTGGGCGATGGCCGCGGCCTACCTGCTCAACCTCGGCTGGGCCACCGCCTACAACCTCGGCGCCGGACTGGTGCTGTTCAAGATCTACACCCGGTGGGCGCACGGCTTTCCGTGGAACCATGCCGACTACTGGGGCCTGGTCGGCATCGAGCTGGTCGGCGCGCTGCTGCTGTGGGGCTGCCTGGGCGTCCTCGCCGTGCTCGGGGTGCGCCGGATCCTCCGGGCTCCCGAGCCGGCTGCTCAGACCAGGTAACCGTATTCGCTGATCCGCTTGGCGGCGTGGGCGTAGAGGTCCGGGTCGTCCGGCGCCATCGTGCCCAGGCCGTCGACGTACCGGTTGTACATGCAGAACGCGGCCGCGATCAGGACGGCGTCGTGCAGTTCCAGGTCGCTGGCACCGGCCTTGCGGGCGGCGTTGATCAGCTCCGGAGTGACGTCGCGACCGCTGACCTGGACCGCGCCGGCGATCCGCAGCAGCGCGCGCAGCTTCGGCGAGACCGGCGCGTGGTCGAGGTCGCCGCGCACCTGCTCGACGAACTCGACGTCCTCCTCGAGCTGGACGGCGGCGATCGCCGAGTGCGACCCGCAGCAGAACGTGCACTCGTTGCGGCCGGAGACGTAGGCAGCGATCAACTCGCGCTCGCCACGGCTGAGGGTGCTCGGCCCGCGCAGCAGCACCTCGGCGAGCTCGCTGAGCGGCCGCGCGGTTTCCGCGCGGTAGATCAGGGGACCGGAGATGCCGGGGTAGTCGGTCTCGTTGACGCCAAGAGCGATGTGGGCCATGGGAAGTCACGCCCTTTCAGTTGTGGTCAATGGCTTGTATAGTGACACTATCCAATGAACGAGCCGAGCGCGATACCTCGCAACGAGTGGGCAATTTCGAAGAACTATCGCCGGTCCGGAGCTGAAACACGCCCCGGCAGGTGACGCTGCCGTGCCTTCGATCAGCTGCTGAACGGATCTCGGTCGTCGCGAGGATCCCGGTCCTTCTTGACGTCGCGCAGCAGGTTCCGGACCGAGGGGGCGGCGACGTAGTAGCGCCCGCGGCGTTCGCCGTGCGGCAGCAGGAATCCCCGGTCCGCAAGTGACTTCAGGTCGCGGCCAGCGGTCTGCTCGGAAATCTCCTCCCCGCCCTCCGCCACGATCTTGCGGTAGGTACCCCGCCGTATCCGGAATCCGAAGGCGGCGTCGTACAGAGCCAGCAGCGCCCGGTCATCCTCGTCGCCGACCAGCTTCACCAGGGCGCTCCACAGCCTTTCCGAATCCCGGACCCGCTGGCGCAGGGTGCGTGCCTGGCGCAGATGGGCGGTGAGCACGAAGCGAATCCAGGGACGCGCGTCCCGCTCGGGACGCCACGAGCCACCACCCACCTCGCCCAGGACCTGGTAGTAGGCGGGGGTGTTCCGTCCCAGGTATTCCTCGATGCTCATGAAGACCGGAGACAGCACGCCCTCACGAGCCAGCACGAGGCTCTGCAGGCATCGGGCCATCCGGCCGTTGCCGTCCCGGAACGGATGGATCATCACCAGGTTGAGATGCGCCATGGCTGCCTTGACGATCGTGACGTCGTCACCGGCATCGAGGTAGCCGACCAGTTCCTCCATCAGTCCGGGAACGAAGTCGATGTCCACACCCTCGTGAACGATCTCGTCGGTTTCGGCCCGGTGTACATAGACCGGGCCCGCGCGCCATCGACCCGGCCGGTTGGCCAGGGCATAGCCGGTCATCATGAAGTGCAGGCTCTTGAGGAGCTGGGTGCTGTACCGGAAGTCGTCCGCCTCCTCGGACAGTTGCAGGACGTACGTCATCGCGGTGCGGTAGCCCTCCAAGGCCAGCCGGGTCTGGATGGTGACGTCCAGCGGTTCCTCGCCGACGGCCACGGCGGCCGCGTCGTCCAGCGCGGCGTCGAAGCCCTCGATGCTGTTGGACCCCTGGATGTTGCGGGCGAACGACAGCCGGCGCAGCGAGCCGTTCCACCGCTTGGGTTCGTGCAGCGAGTACCGCAGGCTCTTCTTCAGCTCGTCGAGCTGGCGGAGGACGGCCAGTTCCTCCGCGTCCAGGACCGGAGCTTGGAACAGCATGATGCTAAGTCCGTTTCATTAGCTCGCTACGATAGTTAGTTTCTATCATTTCAAGCTTATGAATGTATCAAACTATTACGCAGCCGCGCTGAAGCTCAGCCGAAGCGGCCGGAGATGTAGTCCTCGGTACGCCGCTCGCGGGGGTTGGAGAAGATCTTCTGGGTGTCGTCGATCTCGACCAGCTGGCCGGGCTTGCCGAGCCCGGAGAGGTTGAAGAACGCGGTGCGCTCGCTGACCCGGGCCGCCTGCTGCATGTTGTGGGTGACGATCACGATCGTGTACTGCTGCTTCAACGACTGGATCAGGTCCTCGATCGCCAGGGTGGAGATCGGGTCCAGCGCCGAGCACGGCTCGTCCATCAGCAGCACCTGCGGTTCGACGGCGATCGCCCGCGCGATGCACAGCCGCTGCTGCTGGCCACCGGACAGGCCTGCGCCGGGCTTGGCGAGCCGGTCCTTGACCTCGTCCCACAGGTTGGCCGCCCGCAGCGACTTCTCGACCACCGCGTCCAGCTCGCCCCGCTTGCGGCGGGAGGCCTGCAGCTTCAGCCCGGCCGCCACGTTGTCGTAGATCGACATGGTAGGGAACGGGTTCGGCCGCTGGAACACCATGCCGATGGTGCGCCGGACGTTGACCGGGTCGATATCCGCGCCGTAGATGTCCTCGCCGTCCAGCAGCAGCTCGCCCTGCACGGTGGCCCCGGCGATCACCTCGTGCATCCGGTTGATGGTGCGCAGCACGGTGGACTTGCCGCAGCCGGACGGGCCGATGAAGGCGGTCACCGAGCGGGGCGCGATGGTGAAGTCGACATCGGCCACCGCCAGGAACTTGCCGTAGTAGATGTTGAGGTTGCGGGCTTCGATCCGCTTGGCCATCTGGCGCTTCCCCTTGTCTGGAATGGTTTTCGTACAACGAATGACGGGCGGTTACGAGAGGAGGCCGTCAGGAGGACATCTTGCTGCGGCTGGCGATCAGCCGGGCGATCAGGTTCAGCACCATCACCAGCAGGATCAGGGTAAGCGCGGCACCCCACATCCGGTCGGCCGCGTAGTGCACGCTGACCTTGTGCCCGCCGCGCAGGATGGTGGTGCTGCCCAGGTTGCCGAACTGGTCCTTGATCATGCCGGGCAGCGAGCCCTGCGGCCCGCTGAACAGGTTGTTGTTGTCGTTGGGGGAGTAGCCCACCAGCACCAGCAGCGGCGCGGTCTCGCCGGCCACCCGGGCCACCCCCAGCACGACGCCGGTCATGATCCCGCTCATCGCGGTCGGCAGCACCACCTTGACGATGGTCTTCCACTTCGGCACCCCCAGGGCGTAGGACGCCTCGCGCAGCTCGTCCGGGACCAGCCGGAGCATCTCCTCGGTGGTCCGCACCACCACCGGGATCATCAGCATCACCAGCGCCAGCGAGACCAGCCAGCCGGCGCGCTGGCCGGAGAAGGTGGTGACGAACACCGCGTAGATGAACAGCGCCGCCACGATCGAGGGGATGCCGGTGAGGATGTCGACCATGAAGGTGGTGGCGCGGGCCAGCGGGCCGCGGCCGTACTCCACCAGGTAGATCGCCACCAGCAGTGCGATCGGCACCGAGATCAGCGTGCAGAGCGCGACCTGCTCCAGGGTGCCGACGACCGCGTGCAGCACGCCGCCGCCCGGGTCGCGGTAGGTGATGCCGCGCTGGCTGCCGGTGAACCAGCCGTCGCGGGTGATGGCCGACAGCCCGCGGCTGACCACCGTCCACAGCAGCCAGACCAGCGGCACCAGGGCGAGCAGGAAGCAGCCGTAGATCACCGTGGTGGCGATCCGGTCCTTGGTCTTGCGCCAGCCGGTGCCGGGTGCGGCGGCCAGCGGGTGGACGGTCGTCGCGCTGGTCATGCGAACTCCTTGCGGCGGTTGACCACCCAGCGGGCGGCGGCGTTGACGGCGAAGGTCAGCACGAACAGCACCAGGCCGGCGGCGATGTAGGCACCGGTCTGGGCCGGGCTGTTGAACTCCGAGGCGTTGTTGGCGATCTTGGAGGCGAAGGTCTCGCCGCCGTTGAAGATCGAGTACGAGAACGGCCCGGTGTTGGAAACCTTCGACAGGATCAGGGTGATCGCGATGGTCTCGCCGAGTGCCCGGCCCAGGCCCAGCATCGCGCCGCTGACCAGGCCGGCCCGGCCGTAGGGCAGCACCGCCGTCCGGATCACCTCCCAGTGGGTGGCGCCCAGCGCCCAGGCCGCCTCGATGTTGGCCCGCGGGGTGCGCTCGAAGACGTCCCGGCCGATCGCGGTGACGATCGGCAGGATCATCACCGCCAGCACCACCCCACCGGTGAAGATGGTGCCGCCCTTGACATTCTCATCGGCGAACAGCGGGAACCAGCCCGCGTGCCGGGACAGCAGGTCGGCCAGCGGCTGGATCTTCGGCGCCAGCACCGCGATGCCCCAGACGCCGTAGATGATCGACGGGATCGCCGCCAGCAGGTCGATGACGTAGGCCACCGGACGGGCCACCTGGGCCGGCGCGTAGTGCGAGATGAACAGGGCGATGCCGATCGCGACCGGCACCGCGAACGCCATGGCCAGCAGCGAGACCAGCACCGTGACCCACAGCAGCGGCAGCACCCCGAAGTCGGGGCTGTCGCCGCCGACGTCCCAGCTGCGCGCGGTCAGGAAGTTGGACTGGTCGGCGGTGATCGCCGGCAGCGCCCTGATCACCAGGAACAGGGTGACCAGGCCGATCAGCAGCACCAGGAAGGCGCCGGCCCCGGAGCTCAGCCCCGCCAGCACCCGGTCGGCGAACCGGCCCGGGCCGAGGTTGCCGCCCAGCGTGCCGGCTCCGAACACCGGCTCGGCCTCCGCCGAGATGCTGACCCCGGCGGGCTGGCTGGTGGCGAGAAACGGCTCGACCGCCCGCTGGCCGCCCGACGGCGCCGAGCCCGCAGCGTCCGGCCGGGGTTCGAAGTCGAGGTCGGGGTCGGCCAGCCGAGCCGGCCCGCTGTCTGACGGCGTCCGATCCATCTGCGGCCTCACCTTGGTCTGGTAGGGGATCAACTACGGCTGCCTTTCACGGGCAATCCCCGCCGGACGGTGCGGCCTCGGGCCGGTGCCGTCCAGCGGGGATCTGCTCGCTCGAAGATCAGGTATCAGGGCAACTGCCTAGCTGATGGTCGCGACCGCGGCCTGCACCTTGGCCTGGATCTCCGACGGCAGCGGGGCGTAGCCCAGGTCCTGCAACGCTGCCTGGCCGTCGCCGGCGGTGTAGGTCAGGAACGACTTGACCAGCGCGCCGATCTTCGGGTCGGAGTACTTGGAGCAGACGATCTCGTAGGTGACCAGGATGATCGGGTACGCCCCGGAGGTCTTGGTCGCGTAGTCCAGCTTGAGCGTCAGGTCCTGCCCGCCGTTGCTGGCCACCTTGGCCGCCGCCACCGCCGCGCCGGCGCTGTCGGCGGTCAGCTCGACCGGGCCGGCCCCGTTGTCGACCTTGGCGGTCTCGAGGTCGCCGCTGACCGCGAAGGACCACTCGACGTAGCCGATGCCGCCCTCGGTCGAGCCGATCGCCTGCTGCACGCCCTGCGAGCCGGTCTTGCCCTGGCCCGCGAACCCGGCCTTGGAGGAGTCCTTGTCAGGCTTGGAGGTGAAGCCCGACGGGTCGGTGGCGGCCAGGTACTTCTCGAAGTTCTGGGTGGTGCCCGAGGAGTCGCTGCGGTAGAACACCGTGATCCTGGTCGAGGGCAGCGAGGCGCCGGAGTTGAGGGCCTTGATGGCCGGGTCATCCCAGCTGGTGATCTTGCCCAGGAAGATCTCGGTGATGACCTGCGGGGTCAGGGTCAGGCCCTGCACGCCGTCGAGCTTGTAGGCGACGGCGATCGGGCCGGTCACCATCGGCAGGTTCAGGGCCGGCGAGCCGCAGGCGGCAGTGGCCTTGGCGACCTCGTCCTTGCCCGGGTCCAGGGCCGAGTCCGAGCCCGCGAAGTCGTCCTGCTTGGCGATGAAGTTGGAGACGCCGGCACCCGAGCCGGTGCCGTTGTAGGTGATGGTGGTACCGCTGCACTTGGTCTGGAAGTCCTTGATCCACTGCTCCATCGCGTTCTTCTGCGCGGTGGAACCCTCGGCCTTGAGCGAACCGCTGGCGCACGCCGTCTGGCCGGCCGGGTTCGAGGCCGAGTTCGGCTTGCTGCCGCCGGCATCCGCCGTGGAGCCGCTCGAACCGCAGCCGGTCAGCGCGATGGCGCCGGCCGCGAGGCCTGCCAGAACGCCCGTGCGGGTGGTGATCGACACCGATAGTCCCTTTCGTGGTTGGTAGGGCTGGGTGCGGGTGCCCAGCGGGCACCGCGACGCAGCCGTTCGCCAATCGTTGACAGGGCAAAGTTAAGGAGCCGAGGTGGCGGGCCGGGAAGTGCTTGGTTAACGGGACGTGAACGACTGTGGGCGGCTTGTTCAGCCGGCCGCGAACTGGATATCGCGCGCGAACACGGTGAACCCGAGGCCTTCGTACAGGGCCCGGGCGGGGGTGTTGTCGGCCTCGACGTAGAGCAGCACGGTGCCCAGGTCGCGCTCGCGCAGGTAGCGCAGCCCGGCGACCAGCAGGGCCCTGCCGAGCGAGAGGCCCTGGGCGTCAGGGTCGACGCCCAGCACGTACACCTCGCCCATCGGCTCCGGCGTCTCGGTGTGCACCTTGGTCCAGTGGTAGCCGAGCAGCTGCCCGTCGGCGCGCACCGCGAGCAGGAAGCCGGCCGAGTCGAACCACGGCGCGGCAAGCCGGTCCTCGAGGTCGGCCAGGGTCCACCGGCCCTGCTCGGGGTGGGCGGCGAAGGCCCGGGCGTTGACGGCCAGCCAGGCCTGCTCGTCGAAGCCCGGCCGGAACGGCCGGATGCTCACCCCGTCCGGCAACCGGGGCTCGCCGAGCTCCAGCTCGTCGAGGGAGACGCGCAGCTGGAGCAGGGTGCGTACCGGTTGCCAGCCGGCCTGCATGCCGGCCTGGGCGGCGACGCTGTTGCGTCCGTGCGCCCACAGCCGCAGGCTCGCCGGGTCCACCAGCCGGCCGGCGGCCTCCAGCAGCTCGGTGGCCACCAGCGGGTCGGTGGCCACCAGCTCCACCGAGCAGGTGTGCTCACCCGGCTCGAGCTGGGCGTAGCCGAGCAGCGTGCTCTCCTCCTGGTAGGCCTGCTGGTAGACCAGATGGCGCACCGGCGGGCCGGCGGTCAACCGGAGCAGGGCCTGCTCGCTCAGTGGCGGGGTGTCGGCGGCGTCCGGGCTCTGCCGCGCCAGGGTGCTGATCGCCGCCACCAGCTCCGGGCTGAGGACGGCTACATCGGAGATCGGCGCGGTCACACGGGCAAGGTTAGCGGGGCCGCTCAGCCGAGCCCGCGGCGCTGGGCCGGTCCGCGACGGCAGCACCGGTGGGCTCGGCACCCCGGGCCCGCAGGCCCGGCTCGGCGGGTTTGACGAACTTGTAGCCGACGTTGCGCACCGTGCCGATCAGCGCCTCGGACTCCACGCCCAGCTTGGCGCGCAGCCGGCGCACGTGCACGTCGACGGTCCGGGTGCCGCCGAAGTAGTCGTAGCCCCACACCTCCTGCAGCAGGTGTGAGCGGGTGAACACCCGCCCCGGGTGCTGGGCCAGGAACTTCAGCAGCTCGAACTCCTTGTAGGTCAGGTCGAGCACCGTGGAGCGCAGCTTGGCGGTGTAGGTGGCTTCCTCGATGGTCAGCTCGCCCACCTTCACCACCCCCGGCTCCCCCTCCACCGTGGAGCTGCGCCGGGCCACCGCCAACCGCAGCCGGGCGTCGGTCTCGGCGGGGCCGGCGGTGTCCAGCAGCACGTCGTCGACCGCCCAGTCCGCCGACAGCGCCACCAGGCCGCCCTCCTTCAGCACCGCCAGCACCGGCAGGTTCGCCTCAGCGCCGGCCAGCACCTTGCTGAACGCCCGGGCACCGGCCAGGTTGAACCGGGCGTCGATCAGCACCACGTCAGCGCCGATGCCCAGCAGCGGGCTGACGTCGTAGTCGAAGACGGTGACCGTGTGCCCGAGCAGCCCGAGGGCGGGCAGCACCTCGGTGGTCGGCTGTGCCGCCGTGGTGAGCAGGCAGATCTCCATGACGCCTCCCGGGCCGGTAGCGGCTGACCGGCGGTAGGGAATGAGGGAACGCTGGGGAACAATGCTCCCATGATCGAGGGTCCGGAACCTGTACGCCTTCGGACAGCGGACGGGATAGTTCTAGCGGCCGACTATTACGCCGATGTTTCCGATACCTCCAGCGGTCCCTCCTACCTGCTCGGGCACGGCTTCACCGGCTCCTCGCGGCAGCCGCGGGTGGTCCGGATCGCGGAGGCACTGCGGGCGGGCGGCGGCTCGGTGCTGGCGCTGAATTTCCGCGGGCACGGTGCGTCGGGCGGCAGGTCCACCATCGGGGTGGACGAGATCGCCGACGTGGCGGCCGGCCTGGACTGGCTGCGCGAGCGCCGGCCGCGACTGCCGGTGGTGACCGTCGGCTTCTCGATGGGCGCCTCGATCATGATCCGCTACGCGGGCCTCGGCGGCACCCCGGACGCGGTGGTCGCGGTCAGCGGGCCGGGCCGCTGGTTCGAGCGCGGCACCGAGGCGATGCGCCGGCTGCACCTGGGCGTGGAGACCCGGATCGGCCGGCTGGTGCTGCACCGGGTGCACCGGACCCGGATCGGCGGCGGCTGGGACGTGCTGCCGGCCTCCCCGGTGGAGGTGGCGTCCTCGATCACCGCGCCGCTGCTGCTGGTGCACGGCGACGCCGACCCGTACTTCGGCCTGGAGCACCCCCGGATGCTGGCGGCGGCCGCCCCGCACGCCGAACTGTGGATCGAGGCGGGCCTCGGACATGCCGAGACCGCCATGACCGACGACCTGCTGGAGCGGATCGCCGGCTGGGCCCGCCGGGCGGTCGAGGCGCCGGACGCCGAGGCGTCTGCCACCATGAACCGGTGACCGTGGACAGCTCCGCAACGCCGGCCGAGTCCGTTGGTGAGGACGCGGCTGCTGGAGCCCCGGCCGGCCGGCAGCCGTCCGCCGCCGCGGCCGGCACGCTGCAGATCCAGCTGGCGGTGCTGACCGCGCTGACCGGCGGGGTGCTGGCGGCCGGGTCCTACCTGGGCGTCGTGCCGCTGCTGGTGGCCGTCGGCCTGGTGCAGCTGCTGCTGACGGTCAGCTGGCTGTTCGGCACCGCGGTGCCCGGACGGCGCGGTGGCCTGGTGCTGGCGGTGCTGGCGGCCGGCGGCGCGGACGCGGCCACCGTGCACTGGCCGCACAGCGGCTACTCGCCGGTCCTCGGGGTGCTGGGCCTGGCGGTGCCGCTGCTGTTCGCCCACCAGCTCAGCCGCGGCGTGGTGCGCACCCGGGTGGTGGAGTCGCTGGCCGACATCACCGTGCTGCTGGTGGCGCTGGTGGCGCTGGCCGGCCTGCTGGTGCTGCGCCGGCAGGGCAACGGGGACATCCTCACCCCGGCGGTGCTCGGCGCGATCACTGCCGGCCTGGTGGCGGCCCACTTCACCGACGCGGTGTACCCGGCGCCCCGGTTCGACCCGGCGGTCGCCCGCGGGCTGCCCGCGGTGGTGGTCGGGGTGCTGGCCGGGGCCCTGGTGGGGCTGCTCGGCCTGCGCCGGGTGATCGAGTTCACCGGCGGCCGGGGCGCCTTCGTGGGCGCGGCGATCGCCGCGGTGGCTTGCCTGCTCTCGATCGGGGCGGCGTTCAGCGGGGTGCGCGCGTCGGCGCTGCCGCCCGCGCCCGTCGGGGCCGCGGTCCGGCTGCGCCCGGTGGCCGCGGTGCTGATGACCATGGCGCTGAGCACGCCCGCCGCCTACGTCCTGGTCAACGCGCTGGCCGGCTGAACCCCATCGGCCGGCCCGTCGGTCGAACCCGCCGGCCCGCCGGCCACCCGCACTTGGCCGGTCCCCAGGTGATGGCTAGGCTGGGGCCCACTATGGCTGAGCTGCTCACCTCCCGCCGCGCGGTCGACCTGTGCCGCGTGGGCAGCGCGCTGTGTCCGCTCCGCTGATCGGGTAGCCAGGCCGGCACCGGCCGGAACTGCCCACCGCGAGGTCGCCGGGCACTCGCCACCGCGACCGGAGATACCCCCGCGTTCTGTCGCGATCGAAGCTCTCCCCTACTCAGCAAGGAGAACAACCATCATGAGCCGCTCGGAAGCGCTCGTCTCGGCCGACTGGGCCGAGCAGAACCTCGACACTCCCGGCGTGGTGCTCGTCGAGGTCGACGAGGACACCTCCGCCTACGACACCGGCCACATCGCCGGTGCGGTCAAGCTGGACTGGAAGGCCGACCTGCAGGATCCGGTCGTCCGCGATGCGCTCAGCAAGGAGGCGTTCGAGAAGCTGCTGTCGGCCAAGGGCATCGGCAACGACGACACCGTGGTGCTCTACGGCGGCAACAACAACTGGTTCGCCGCTTACGCCTACTGGCACTTCAAGCTCTACGGCCACCAGAACGTCAAGCTGCTCGACGGCGGCCGCAAGAAGTGGGAGCTGGACGGCCGCCCGCTGTCCAAGGACGAGGTGTCGCGCCCGGCGACCGAGTACCGCGCCCAGGACCAGGACACCTCGATCCGGGCGTTCCGGGACGAGGCGATCGCCGCGATCGGCACCAAGAACCTGGTGGACGTCCGCTCGCCCGACGAGTTCTCCGGCAAGCTGCTGGCGCCGGCGCACCTGCCGCAGGAGCAGTCCCAGCGGCCCGGCCACATCCCGACCGCGGTGAACGTGCCGTGGTCCAAGGCGGCCAACGAGGACGGCACCTTCAAGTCCGACGAGGAGCTGACCAAGCTCTACGCCGACGCCGGCCTGGATTCCAGCAAGGACACCATCGCCTACTGCCGGATCGGGGAGCGCTCCAGCCACACCTGGTTCGTGCTGCACGAGCTGCTCGGCCAGGAGAGCGTCAAGAACTACGACGGCTCGTGGACCGAGTACGGCTCGCTCGTCGGTGTCCCGGTTGCGCTCGGTGACGAGCGGGGCGAGGCCTGATGTGCGGTGCCACCACCGGCGGTCTCTCGCTGGACGGTGTCGACGTCGCCAAGGAGTCGGTGATCCAGGGCGTCGTCACCCGTGACGACCAGCCGGTGGGCAACGCCTACGTGAGGCTGCTCGACAGGACCGGGGAGTTCACCGCCGAGGTGCCCACCTCGGCGACCGGCCACTTCCGGTTCTTCGCAGCCCCGGGTGAGTGGACGCTGCGGACGCTCGCGCCCAAGGCGGACACCAAGGACGTCCGGGTGGTGGCTCAGAAGGGTGTCGTGGCGGAGGTCGCTGTCGCGATCTGACGGCTGCCGCGCCGCCGGCCCCTGCTGATTACCAGGGGATGCAGGACGTTGTGCGCTCCCCATGGGTCACGGCCCATGGGGAGCGCCTGTTTGCCATGGGAAGCAAGCGCCGCAGGCCGTGCGGACGCCACGGGCCGTGCAGATGCGCCGACTCGACCGCGCCCCGGCGTGCAGACGTGCCGACTCGACCGCGTCCCGCCGTGCAGACACGCCGACTCGACCGCGTCCCGCCGTGCAGACGCGCCGACTCGCCAGGCCC
>NZ_DATINC010000167.1:0-21457 GCF_035474675.1 Jatrophihabitans sp.
GTGAAAGAATTCACAAGCACCTGCTGTCAGGTCAGACGGGCCCGTCAGCAGCTTTCCCAGCTAGTGAGGAGAACCACCGCATGGACTGGCGTCACCGCGCGGTATGCCGCGACGAGGACCCGGAACTGTTCTTTCCGATCGGGAACACCGGTCCCGCATTGATGCAGATCGAAGAGGCGAAGGCCGTGTGCCGTCGCTGCCCGGTCATGTCAGAGTGCCTGTCGTGGGCACTGGAAAGTGGCCAGGACGCCGGCGTCTGGGGCGGCCTGAGCGAAGACGAACGGCGTGCTCTCAAGCGCCGCAACGCCCGAGCCCGGGCCCGAATGTCCTGACCTGCCCTACCCTGCGCCGCTGTCGGCCCCGCGAGCCCGCTCGCGCCGGTGCACCGGAACCCGCAGGGTCACCGCAGTTCCCGGCTGGGTCGGCCCGCGACCTGTGAGTTCCAGGCTCGCGTCCAGTTCCGCTTCCACCAACGTCCGGACGATCTGCAGGCCCAGCCGGTCACTGTTGTCGACGGAGAACTTGTCCGGCAATCCCGCACCGTCGTCGAGTATCTGAACCGTCAGCATCCCGCGCGACCGTTCGCCGAACACTCGCACCGATCCGCTGCGGTTGCCGGGGAATCCGTGCTCCACCGCGTTGCCGACCAGCTCTGTGAGCACCATCACCAGCGGGGTGGCCAGCTCGGCGGACAGCTCGCCGAAGCTGCCGACCCGTTCGACCAGCACCCGGCCGCCGGAGCCGGCCACCTCCCCCAGCATCGCCAGCAGCCGGTCCACCACCTCGTCGAAGGCGACCTCCTCGTCGATCGCCGAGGACAGTGTCTCGTGTACCAGCGCGATGGAAGACACCCGGCGCATGGATTCCTCCAGCGCCGTCCGGGCTTCGGGGTTGGCGACCCGGCGGGCCTGCAGCCGCAACAGTGCCGCCACTGTCTGCAGATTGTTCTTCACCCGATGGTGGATCTCGCGGATGGTGGCGTCCTTGGACAGGATCTGCCGGTCCCGGCGGCGCAGCTCGGTGACGTCCTGCAGCAGCACGAGCGCACCGAGTGATTCCCCCCGCGGGTACAACGGGATCGCGCGGAACTGCACGATGGTGCCGGCGCCGTCGAGCTCGCGGCTGGCCGGATGGTGGCCGGCCAGCGCGTCGGCGGTCATCTGGGCGAGCTCGGCGGCCCGGAACGGATCCCGGGCCAGCTCGGTGATCACGTCGCCGAAGCTGGCGTCCAGCAGGTTGCCCGGATAGCCCAGCCGGCGGAACGCCGACGAGCCGTTGGGACTGGCGTAGAGCACCCGGCCGTGCGGGTCCAGCCGCAGCATGCCGTCGCCCACCCGGGGGCCGGCGCCCTCCTCGCGCTCGCTCGGCGGCCCGGGGAACGCGCCGGTGGCCACCATCGAGGCGAGGTCGGCGGCGCTCTGCAGGTAGGCCAGCTCCAGCTGGCTCGGGCTGCGCAGGCTGGTCAGGTTGCCGTCCCGGCCGAGCACGGCCACCGGCCGGCCCTCGAACAGGATCGGGATCGCCTCGCGCCGGATCGGGGTGTCGCCCTCCCAGTCCGGGTCGGACTCGCGGAAGATGCGGGCCTCGGTGAGCGCGATGCGCAGCGCCGCGGCCCGCTGCCCGGTCAGCCGCTCCCCCACCCGGTCGTGCAGGTAGGCGGTGGCTCCGGTGGTGGGCCGGCACTGCGCGGCGCACAGGAACTCCCCCTCGGTCGCGGTGGGCACCCACAGCAGCAGGTCGGCGAAGGAGAGGTCGGCCAGCAGCTGCCACTCGGCGGCCAGTTGCTGCAGGTGGGCGGTCTGGCGCTCGTCCAGCGAGGTGGCGGTGGCGAGCAGGTCCGACAGTGCTGACATGGTCAGTCGAGCCTGCCACAGGCGCTGTCGACGGGCTCGGCTCCCCCGGGCGGCGCGCCGGCCCGGTGCCCGCTTCGGCATGCCGGCCACGGCGGCGCCGTCTGATGGGGCTGCTGCCAGCACAGCGCGCCAGACGCCGAGTAAACCGGCCATGCACTACATTTCGACGGTTCTCACGCTCCTTCCGGAGGAGGTCGTCTTGTCCCAACCATCGAGGCACCGACTGTCACCCGGCGTCGCCGTTGCCGTCGCAATCCTGCTGGCCATACCGATCGTGGCCCTGCTCTGGGTACCCAGCTACGCCCGCAAGGATCCCGAACTGTGGGGTTTCCCGTTCTTCTACTGGTACCAGATGCTGTGGGTCATCGTGTGCGGGTTCTGCACCGGTGGCTCCTACCTGCTCATCCAGCGCGACCGTAGGAGCACCCGATGAGCGCCGGCACCGTGCGGTTGGCCACCGACACGAACGTCGACGGCGTCGGCCTCGGCGTCCTGCTGTTCTTCTTCCTGCTGGTCACCATCGGCGGCTTCTGGGCTGCCAACTGGCGCAAGGCGGACTCGCTGCACAGCCTCGACGAGTGGGGCCTGGGCGGGCGCAGCTTCGGCACGGTGATCACCTGGTTCCTGCTGGGCGGTGACCTCTACACCGCCTACACCTTCATCGCGGTGCCCGCCGCGATGTTCGCCACCGGAGCGGTCACCGGCTTCTTCGCGGTCGCCTACACGATCCTGATCTACCCGATCGTGTTCGTGTTCATGCCGAGGATGTGGTCGGTCTCGCACAGCAAGGGCTACGTCACCGCCGCCGACTTCGTCCGCGGCCGGTTCGACTCCCGGTTCCTGGCGCTGGCGGTGGCGGTCACCGGCATCGTCGCCACCATGCCCTACATCGCCCTGCAACTGGTCGGCATCCAGGCCGTCATCGACACCATCGGCATCGGCGGCAAGAGCAACGCCTTCGTCCGCGACCTGCCGCTGCTGATCGCCTTCGCGGTGCTGGCCGCCTACACCTACTCCTCGGGCCTGCGGGCACCGGCGATCATCGCCTTCGTCAAGGACAGCCTGATCTACCTGGTGATCGCGGTGGCCGTGGTCTACGTCGGGGTGCACATCGGCTACCACCACCTGTTCGAGGCGGCCGAGACCAAGATGACCACCAAGAACCCCAAGACCGGTGCCGCCACCGGGGTGTTCGTGCCCAAGAGCAACAACTATTGGGCCTACGCGACGCTGGCCCTCGGCTCGGCGCTGGCGCTGTTCATGTACCCGCACTCGATGACCGGGGTGCTGTCGGCCAGGTCGCGCACCACGATCCGGCGCAACACCGCGATCCTGCCGGCCTATTCGCTGCTGCTGGCGATGCTGGCCCTGCTCGGCTACGCCGCGATCGCCGAGAAGACCTCGGTGATCGGCACCGACGGCAAGGCCAACCCGCAGCTGGCGGTGCCGCACTTCTTCCGCGACGAGTTCCCGAGCTGGTTCGCCGGCGTCGCCTACTCGGCCATCGCCATCGGCGCCCTGGTGCCGGCCGCGATCATGTCGATCGCCGCCGCCAACATGTTCACCCGCAACGTCTACCGGGAGTTCCTCGCCCCGCGCGCCACTCCCAAGCAGGAGGCGCAGGTCGCCAAGATCACCTCGCTGGTGGTCAAGTTCGGCGCGCTGGCCTTCGTGCTGGGGCTGGACAAGCAGAACGCCATCAACCTGCAGCTGCTCGGCGGGGTGTGGATCCTGCAGACGTTCCTGGCGATCGTGGTCGGCCTCTACACCCGCTGGCTGCACCGCTGGGCGCTGCTGGCCGGCTGGGCGGTCGGGATGATCTACGGCACGACGGCCGCCTACAACCAGAAGTCGGCCGTCACCCAGCACTTCGGCGGCTCGCTGGCGACCTTCCCGTACACCCACACCAAGGTCTACATCGCGTTCTCGGCGCTGGTGCTCAACCTGGTGGTGGCCGTGCTGCTCACCCTGGTGCTGCGGGCGATGAAGGCACCGCAGGGCGAGGACGCGACCGTCCCGGAGGACTACTACACCGAGCGGGACGACACCGTCAGCACGCTGCCGGGCAGCGACGGCGGCCTGCCGGTCTCGGGCGGGGTGCGTACCTGAGAATCCATCCACAACGAAAAGCGTCTGGCTCTCGGGTCACTGCCCGGGAGCCAGACGCTTTTCTTGCCAGGGTGTACGCCTACTCGGCGCGGTACTCCAAGTGGCCGGCGTCGATGGTGGCCTGCTGCAGCCGGATCCGGATGCGGGCCTTGAGGCTGTCCGGGGCGATGTCGCCACCGCAGCTGCGGGCCACCAGCACCTTCACGTCCTGCTCCAGGCCGTACTGGCGCAGGCAGGGCGCGCAGCCGTCCAGGTGGCTGCGAATCCGCCGCCGCACCTCGCCGTCGGTCTCGTCGTCGAGGTAGAGGTAGACGTCGGCGAGGACCTCTTCGCAGTCCATGCCACCGGGACCGAAGCCGGTCATGAGTGTTCTCCTTCGGTCTGGGACGTCGAGGTGGCCGCCTTGACCAGCCCGCGGTCGCGCGCGTAGTCGGCCAGCAGCACCTGCAGCTGCTTGCGGCCACGGTGCAGCCGGGACATCACGGTGCCGATCGGGGTGTCCATGATCTCTGCGATCTCTTTGTAGGCGAAGCCCTCGACGTCGGCGAGGTAGACCGCCAGCCGGAACTCCTCGGGCAGCGCCTGCAGGGCCTCCTTGACGTCGGAGTCCGGCAGGTGGTCCAGGGCTTCCATCTCGGCCGAGCGCAGCCCACTGGACGTGTGCGACTCGGCCGCGTGCAACTGCCAGTCCTCGATGGTGTCGGAGTTGGACTGCTGCGGTTGCCGCTGCTTCTTGCGGTAGGTGTTGATGAAGGAGTTGGTCAGGATCCGGTAGAGCCAGGCCTTGAGGTTGGTGCCCTCGGAGAACTGGTGGAAGGCCGCGAATGCCTTGACGAACGTCTCCTGCACCAGGTCCTCGGCGTCGGCCGGGTTGCGGGTCATCCGCATGGCGGCGGCGTACAGCTGGTCGAGGTAGGGCAGCGCGTCCCGCTCGAACCGAGCTCGACGCTCCTCGACTGTCTCCTCGGCCACCGCGATTCCCTTCGCCTGAGCTGCCGGACCTCCGAACGAATCCGGTACCTGTGAGCTTACGGCGACGGCGCCGCCGGCGGCGTATGCGGTAGCGGATCGGACGCCCGGTGCGGGCGGGCGATCCAACACCAGCATGGCTTGCTCCTTGGCGACGTGCGGGGCTCGGCGGGTGAGCCGAGGTTCGAGATCTGCAACACGACCGTGTGCCGGATCCATTCCCGCCTTAGCTCACACCAGCAGCCGGTCGCCGCGGGGCAAGTCCGGCTCGTCCACCTTGTGGTCCTGGCCGCCACCACCGCCGGAGCACTGCGGGCACCACGGCTGCAGCTTGCGATGGGTGGAATGGGCCATGATCAGGTAGATCATGCTGGACTGCACCACCGCCCAGACGATCCTTCCCGGCGGGCTGGTCAGGAAGTTCGAGCCGATCAGCACGACGAGGTAGGGCACCAGCACCCGGGGGTTGCTGCCGGCGTGCGCCAGCCAGAACCGGCGGCCGAACCGCGCGGCGTGCTCGGCGGCGTTCAACGGCAGCGAGGCCGCGCACCGCTCGCACAGCCGACGGTCGTGCTGGCGCATTAACAGCCAGGTGACCACCACGAAGACCAGCAGCACCAGCGAGGTCAGCATGGTCAGCGGAGTGGGCGTCAGCGGCCGGATCCCCAGCGCGATGGCGGCCAGGATGGCGGCGCTGAGCAGTTGCGGTGCCCGGTGCCCCCAGCTGCGCACCAGGCTGGCTGGATAGGGCAGGCCGATACTGTGCGTCACGTGCGTGTCCGTTCCCCCCGTGGCCGGTCGCAGAGCATGACCAGCCCTTTTCGAATGACGGAAAGCCATTCTTTACAAGGAGATTATTCGTTATCGAATGGGTCCGAGCAACAGCCAACTGTCAGTGTACGAGCAGTTGCTCACCGCGCACACTGACCACGTCCCCGGGCAGCAGCTGGCGCCCCCGGCGGGTCTCCACCACGCCGTTCACCAGCACCGTGCCGGTGCCCAGCAGCAGCTTGACGTCCGAGCCCAGCTCGACCGCGTCGGCCAGCTTGAGGAACTGGCCCAGCCGGATCGGCTCGCCGGAACTCCCGGACGTGTGCACCTCGCGCATGCCGCCATTGTGCCGGGCGGGTGCTGGCCGGGCGCGGGCTGTCCGTCCGGGCACCGGCTGGCAGGATCGGATGCCATGAGCGGCGGAACCCCGGCGACGGTCGCGCTGGACCGGGCGCGGGTCAGCTACACCCTGCACCCCTACACCATTGACAACCGGGCCAGCCGGACCTCCTACGGCGAGGAGGCGGCGGCCCAGCTCGGCATCGACCCGCGCCGGATGTTCAAGACCCTGATCGCGGCGGTCGACAACCGGCTGGTGTGCGCGGTGGTCCCGGTCGCCGGCCGGCTCAACCTCAAGGCGCTGGCCAGCGCGGCCGGCGGCCGGCGCGCCGAGATGGCCGATCCCGCCAAGGCGCAGCGGGCCACCGGCTACGTCGTCGGCGGGATCAGCCCGCTGGGCCACAAGAGCGCGCTGCCGGTGCTGGTGGACTCCTCGGCCACCGGCTTCGACACGGTGTTCGTCTCGGCTGGCAAGCGCGGGCTGCAGCTGGAGCTGGCGCCGGCCGACCTGCTGCGGCTCACCGGCGCCGGCACCGCGCCGATCGCCACCTGACCTCGGACGTAACCCTGCCGGCGTCGGCGCCGGCTCAGCCGGCCTCGCCGTCCCGCGGGAAGTCCTCCTCGCGGTACTCGCCGGCCGCCCGCTGCTCGCCGCGGCTGAGCTCGGCGCCGCGCAGGTCCACCCGGCGGATCTTGCCGCTGATCGTCTTGGGCAGCTCGGCGAACTCCAGCCGGCGAATCCGCTTGTACGGCGCCAGCTGCCGGCGGCAGAACGCCAGGATCTGCCCGGCGAGCTCCGGGGACGGCTGGTGGCCGGCGGCCAGCACCACGTACGCCTTGGGCACCGCCAGCCGGATCTCGTCGGGTGCCGGAACCACGGCAGCCTCGGCCACCGCCGGGTGCTCGATCAGCACGCTCTCCAGCTCGAACGGACTGATCCGGTAGTCGCTGGACTTGAACACGTCGTCGGTGCGGCCGACGTAGGTGATGTAGCCGTCGGCGTCGATGCTGGCGACGTCGCCGGTGTGGTAGAGCCCGTGGGCCATCGCGACGGCGTTGCGCTCGGGGTCGTCGCGGTAGCCGACCATCAACCCGACCGGGCGTTCGGACAGGTCCAGGCAGATCTCCCCCTCCGTTGGCGCTGCCCCGTCCTCGTCCTCGTCCGCGCCCGGGGCCGGCAACGCCTGGCCGGTCACCGGGTCTGCCAGCACCACCCGGTAGCCGGGCAGCGGCCGGCCCATCGAGCCAGGCTTGACCAGTTCGCCGGGCGGGTTGCCGATCTGGGCGGTGGTCTCGGTCTGGCCGAAGCCGTCCCGGATGGTCAGCGACCAGGCCCGCTGGACCCGCTCGATCACCTCCGGGTTCAACGGCTCGCCGGCGCCGACCACCTCGCGCAGCGACAGCTGCCAGCGGGTCAGGTCCTGCTGCACCAGCATCCGCCACACCGTCGGCGGCGCGCAGAACGTGGTCACGCCGGCCTCGGCCAGCACGTCGAGCATCCGGGCGGCGTCGAAGCGCAGGTAGTTGAACAGCACCACGGTGGCCCCGGCGTTCCACGGCGCGAAGAAGCACGACCAGGCGTGCTTGGCCCAGCCCGGCGAGGAGACGTTGAGGTGCACGTCGCCGGGCCGCAGCCCGATCCAGTACATCGTCGACAGGTGCCCCACCGGGTAGCTGAGGTGGGTGTGCTCGACCAGCTTGGGCTGGGCGGTGGTGCCGGAGGTGAAGTACAGCAGCAGCGGATCGTCCCCGGCGGTCGGGCCGTCCGGCTGGTACGGCCGGTCGAAGCCGGCCGCCTCGGCGTAGTCGAGCCAGCCGTCCACCGGCGGGCCCACCGCCACCCTGAGGTAGCCGCCGGCTCCCCCGCCGGCCGGGCCGAAGCCGGCGGTCAGGTCCGACCGGCTGATCACCGCCCCGACGCCACCCCGGTCCAGCCGGTCGGCGAGGTCGGCCGGAGACAGCAGCGTGGTGGCCGGGATGATCACCGCGCCAAGCTTCATGCAGGCCAGCATCGACTCCCACAGCTCCACCTGGTTGCCCAGCACCAGCAGCACCCGCATGCCCCGGCGCACCCCGTGGCCGGCCAGCCAGCCGGCCAGCCGCGAGGAGGAGTCCGACAGCCGGGCGAAGGTGTAGTCGGCCCGGCTGCCGTCGTCCTCGATCAGCCGCAGCGCGTCCTGCTCGCCCCGCTCGGTGGCCAGCACCCCGTCGAAGTAGTCCAGCGCCCAGTTGAACCGCTCCGGGCGCGGCCAGCGGAACTGCCGGCAGGCGCCGGCCAGGTCGCCGCGGCTGTTCAGCAGCAGGTCGCGGGCGGCCAGGAACTCGCTGATACCGGTGCTGGAATCCATTCGCCGACTCTGGCACTGCGGTGCCGGGTTGTCACGCGGGCCGCGTGCGGCCTTCGGCGGGCGGCCTTGTCACCTGGGCGGCGCGGGCAGCGCGTCGATCCACTCGGCGACCAGCCGGCCGATGGCGGCGGTGCCGCGCTTGAGCCCGTGGTCGCCGGGCACCTGCTCGACCCGGCGGCCAGGTGCGGACTCCGGCATGCCGAACGCGTCGTTGGTCCCCTGCACCACCAGCACCGGAACGCCCACCCCGGCGAGCTCCGGCAGCCGGGACTTGTCCGGCCGGCCCGGCGGGTGCAGCGGGAAGGCCAGCGCCACCACCCCGATGGCCGGCGGCCTGGTCAGCCCGTCGGCGGCGGTGCGGCAGGCGACCCGGGCGCCGGAGGACCGGCCGGCGTAGACGAACTCCAGCCCGGCGGTGGCCTTGCGCCGGCCCAGCGAGGCGATCACCGCCCGCCAGGCCTGGTCCAGGATGGCCGGAGCCGGCACCGCCTTCTTGCCCGCCACCCGGTACGGCTGGATCACCCGGGCGACGCTGATCCCGGCGGCCAGGCACGCCGCGCGGACGGCCAGCAGGTCGGGTGCCTCGATCGAGCCGTTCGCGCCGTGCCCGATCACCAGCAGCCGCCGGGCGTCCGGGACCGGGTCCAGCTCGAGGACCGCCGGGCCGACCGGGGTCGAGATCGTCAGCCGTGGCATCCGCCCATCCTGCCGCATCGCCGTCCGCGGAGCCCGCTTCCGAGTGCGGCACAATCGAGGCATGTGCGGTCGCTACGTCAGCTCGGCCTCCACGGCCGACCTTTTGGAGGAGTTCGACGTCGAGCAGGTGGTCGGCGAGCAGCCGGCGCCGTCCTGGAACGTCGCGCCGACCGATCTGGTGCGGGCCGTCCTACAGCGGCCGCTGAAAGAGCAAGCTGAGCAGGTCGATGAGCCTGACTCACCGGTTCGCCAGCTGCGCACGCTGCGCTGGGGGCTGGTGCCGAGCTGGTCGAAGGACGCCAAGGGCGGCGCCCGGATGATCAACGCCCGGATCGAGACGGTGACCGAGAAGCCGGCGTTCCGCAAGGCCGCCGCCCGCCGGCGGTGCCTGCTGCCGGCCGCCGGCTACTACGAGTGGCAGAAGAACGAGGGCGGCAAGGTGCCGTACTTTCTGCACGACCCGGACGGCCGCACGCTGGCGATGGCCGGGCTCTACGAGCTGTGGCGCGACCCCACCATGGCCGAGGACGACCCGCACCGCTGGCTGTGGACCTGCACGGTGATCACCCAGCAGGCCACCGACCTGCTGGGCGAGATCCACGACCGCAATCCGGTGCTGGTGCCGCCCCGGCTGCAGGCGGCCTGGCTGGACTGCTCCAGCGACGACCCGGAGACCGCCCGCCGGATCCTGGAGGAGATCCCGCCGGCCCGGCTGGAGCCCTACGTGGTCTCGCCGGCGGTGGGCAACGTCCGCAACGACGGCCCGGAGCTGATCGAGCCGGTCGCGCTGCCGGAGCAGGAACGGCTGCCGCTGTAGGCAGCACGCGCGACGAGGCAGGCCTCCGGCCACGGCAGGCATAATCGTCGGGCGCAGTGCATCGTGTTACGCACGGACTGGTCCGAGCAGCCGGCTACCAGCACAGCACTACAAGCGAAGGAGTCTCATGGCAGAGCACCCGAACGGCATCGACCCGGCGGACCTAACCGATGACGACCTGCGACGCGAGGTCACCCACCTGCACGAGACCCGCCACGAGACCCTGCTGAACGGCAGCGAGGACGCCCTCGACCACCACACCCGGCGGATGCTCGAGCTGGAGGCCGAGTTCCTGCGCCGGTTCCCGGCCGAAGGCGCGCCGGACCCGCTGCGCACCCGGGCCGGCAGCCGCCGGGAGGCCGGGCAGGACTGACCCGCCGGCTCGGCATACTGATGCCGTGACAGCTCCCGCCGGAAGTTCCGGACGCCCCTGGGCGGCGCCGACCGCCGCCGGCCCGGTCACGGCCACCGTCGAGCTGCCCGGATCGAAGTCGCTGACCAACCGGGCGCTGGTGCTGGCGGCGCTGTCGGAGAACCCGGTACGGATCAGCGCCCCGCTGCGGGCCCGCGACACCCTGCTGATGGCCGCGGCGCTGCGCAGCTTGGGCGCCGGGGTGCGCGAGGACGGCCCGGACTGGCTGGTGGAGCCCGCCGCGCTGCACGGCGGGCCGGTGGACTGCGGCCTGGCCGGCACCGTGATGCGGTTCGTGCCGCCGCTGGCCGCGCTGGCCGGCGGCGACAGCAGCTTCGACGGCGACCCGGCGGCCCGGGTCCGCCCGATGCGGGTGCTGCTCGACGGGCTGCGGCAGGCCGGCGCGGCGATCAGCGACGACGGGCGGGGCACGTTGCCGTTCACCGTGCACGGAACGGGCTCGGTGCCCGGCGGCCTGGTGCGGATCGACGCCGCCGCGTCCTCGCAGTTCGTCTCGGCGCTGCTGCTGGCCGGTGCCCGCTTCGACGACGGCCTGGAACTGGTGCACGACGGTCCCGGCCTGCCGTCCCTGCCGCACATCGAGATGACGGTGGCCGCGCTGCGGGCGGCCGGGGTGAGCGTCGCCGACGGCGTGGCCAACCGGTGGCAGGTCAGCCCCGGCCCCATCCGGCTGCCGGACCAGGTCATCGAGCCGGACCTGTCCAACGCCGCCCCGTTCCTGGCCGCGGCACTGGTCACCGGCGGCTCGGTGACGGTGCCCGGCTGGCCACCGGTCACCAGCCAGCCCGGCGCGCTGCTGGCCGAGCTGCTCAGCTCGATGGGCGCCACCGTGATCGGGAACGAGGCCGGCCTGACGGTGACCGGCAGCGGCGCTATCTCCCCACTCGAGGCCGACCTGCACGCGGCCAGCGAGCTGACGCCGGTGCTGGTCGCGCTCGCCGCGCTCGCCGACGGCGAGTCGGTGATCACCGGGGTGGCCCACATCCGCGGCCACGAGACCGACCGGCTGGCGGCGTTGGCCGCCGAACTGACCGGGCTGGGAGGTCAGGTCCGCGAGACCGCCGACGGCCTGGTGGTGCGACCGGTCCGGCTCCACGGCGGCCGGTGGCACAGCTACGCCGACCACCGGATGGCGCAGGCCGGCGCGGTGCTGGGCCTGGCGGTGCCAGGCGTCGAGGTGGACGACATCGGCTGCACCTCCAAGACCCTGGCCGACTTCGAGGGCATGTGGCAGCGGCTGCTCGACCCTACCGACGCTGCCCAGGCCGAGCGGTAAGCCGGGTGGCGCGGCGCGATTCCAGGCGGCTGGACGAGGACGACGTCCGCAACCGGCCCACCCGCTACGGCAGCCGGGCCCGCACCAAGCAGCGGCCGGCGCACTCCGACGCCGAGACCGGCATGGTGGTCACCGTCGACCGGGGCCGGTTCACCGTGCTGCTGGACGGCCCCTCCGGCTCCGAAGACACCGTGCTGCTGACCGCGATGCGGGCCCGCGAGCTGGGCCGGACCGCGATCGTGGTGGGCGACCGGGTCGGCGTGGTGGGCGACCGGACCGGGGGCCCGGACACCCTGGCCCGGATCGTCCGGGTGGAGCCGCGCGAGACCGTGCTGCGGCGCACCGCCGACGACAACGACCCGTACGAGCGGGTGATCGTGGCCAACGCCGACCAGCTGCTGATCGTGGCGGCGCTGGCCGACCCGCCGCCGGTGTACGGGCTGATCGATCGGTGCGTGGTGGCCGCGCTGACCGCCGGCCTGGAACCGATCCTGCTGCTCACCAAGGCAGATCTGGCCTCGCCGGAGGACGTGCTGGCACACTACGGCCCGCTGGACGTCCCGGCCATCGTGACCCAGCGGGGTGCCGACCTGGCTCCGGTGCGCGCGGTGCTGGACGGGCACGTGACGGTGTTCGTCGGGCACTCCGGGGTGGGCAAGTCCACCCTGGTCAACGCCCTGGTGCCGGGCGCGGCGCGCAGCACCGGCGCGGTCAGCGGCGTGGGCAAGGGCCGGCACACCTCCACCTCGGTGTTTGCGCTGGCGCTGCCGGAACCGGCGCACGGCTGGGTGATCGACACCCCCGGGGTGCGCTCGTTCGGGCTGGCGCACGTGTCGGCCGACGACGTGCTGTGGGCGTTCCCGGACCTGGAGGACGGCGCCGCCCGCTGCCCCGGCAGCTGCGAGCACCTGACCGCCGAGGACGGCTGCCGGCTGGACGCCTGGGTGGCCGAGGGCCATTCCACGCCGGCCCGGTTGGAGGCGTTCCGCCGGCTGCTGGTCAGCCGCAAGGACCTCGGCGGCGCCATCGCGCTGCCCTGAGGGCGGCGCCAACCGGACAAGATCCGAGAGATGGATAGTTTCGGTATCTATAAGCTACGAGCATGTCTTCTGCCGGTAGTGCCGTGGTGATCGGCGCCAGCGTGGGCGGGCTGCTGGCGGCCCGGGTGCTCAGCGACCGCTTCGCCCGGGTGGTGCTGATCGACCGGGACGTGCTGCCCGACCGGCCGGCGGCCCGCCGCGCGGTGCCGCAGGGCCGGCAGCTGCACGTGCTGCTCTCGCGCGGCAAGGAGGCGCTCGACGAGCTGTTCCCGGGCCTGTCGGCCGAGCTGAACGCCCGCGGCGCGCCGCTGGTCGACCTGCACGGCGACGTGCACTGGTACAACGACGGCTACCGGATGCGGCGTGCGCCGTCCCCGCTGATCGCGGTGGGAATGAGCCGGCCGTTGCTGGAGGATGCCCTGCGCGCTCGGGTGGCGGCGCTGCCCGGGGTGGAGATCCGCAGCCCGGTCGAGGTGCTCGGCCTGATCACCACCGCCGACGGCAGCCGGGTCACCGGGGTGCGGTTGCTGCCGGCCGGGGGTGTGGAGGAGAGCCTGGCCGCCGACTTGGTGGTGGATTCTGGCGGCCGGGGCTCGCGCACCCCGATCTGGCTGGAATCGCTGGGCTATCCGCGGCCGGCCGAAGAGCAGGTGCGGGTCGGCGTCACCTACGTCACCCGCAGCTACCTGCGGGAGCCGCACCACCTCGAGGGACTCTCCGGCGCGCTGACCAACGCGGTGCCGGGCCAGCCCCGGGCCGGCATCGTCGCCGCTCAGGAGGACGGCCGGTACGCCGTGGCGCTGTCGGGCATGCTCGGCGAGGAACCGCCCACCGACGACGAGGGAATGGCTGCCTTCGCCGACTCGCTGGCCGCCCCGCAGGTCGGCGAGGTGGTGCGGACCGCGGTGCCATCCGGCCCGCCGGCCACCATGCGCTTTCCGGTGAGCACCCGGCGCCGCTACGAGCGGCTGCGCCGGTTCCCGGCCGGTTACCTGGTGTTCGCCGACGCGCTGTGCAGCTTCAACCCGATCTACGGCCAGGGCATGACGGTGGCCGCGCTGGAGGCGCTGCTGCTGCGCCGGCTGCTCGCGGTACGTCCCTCCGGCGCCGGCACCGACACACTGGCGCGGCGGTTCTTCGCCGGCGCCGCCAAGGTGATCGACGGGCCGTGGTCGATCGCGGTCGGCACCGACCTGCGCTTTGCCGAGGTGTCCGGCCGGCGTAGCCCGAAGGTGCGGTTCGTCAACGCCTACGTGCACCGGTTGCACCAGGCGGCGACGGCCGATCCGGTGCTGGGGGCGGCGTTCCTGCGGGTGCTCAACCTGGTGGACCCGCCGACCAGGCTGCTGGCTCCCGGCATCGTGCTGCGGGTGCTGCGCGGCTCGCTCGGCCGCCGGACGGCCCGCGTCCCCGCCGGCGAACCGGCAGTCCGGACCAGCTGAATCCACCGGCGGAGAC
Source organism: Jatrophihabitans sp. (assembly GCF_035474675.1). Classification (GTDB taxonomy): domain Bacteria; phylum Actinomycetota; class Actinomycetes; order Mycobacteriales; family Jatrophihabitantaceae; genus Jatrophihabitans_A. The sequence goes on from NZ_DATINC010000167.1 coordinate 14,110, forward strand.
AGGGCCGCGCCCGGACTTCCAGCCGACGCGGCCCTGACCTCGCTAACCCCTCTCCGCCACCGTGCTGTGCGGACGGCGAGCCGCCGTCTGCTCAGTTACAAACTGACCGGTTCTGGCGTCCCGGTAGTGAGTGCCGTGGCTGCGGTTCGGGCCGTGTTCCACGACAGTCCCCCCGGGGTTGCGCCGGGCCGTTGCCTTTGTGACGTAACGGCCCGTGGTGGCACTTCTCGCGCGCCCACCTGATTTCGCCATATCGACCTCCTGCTGGTCGAGTTAGGCAGCGGGGTAAGGTTGCCTCTCGTTTCTAGGCGAGCGCTGGCCTTGATCCGCTGCGGTAGGTCGAGGCCAGCGTCGTTGCTTGCCCCGTTGAGGCGGATGCCTCGTACAGAGTGTCCCAGGACGCACTGACAAAACTCGAACAGTGTTGCCTCTGCCAGCGACTGTCTCAACCCTAACTTGAGACTTGCTTGGTAGTTCCGCCACGTAGCAAGCAACGCAGGTCAATTGACGTCTGGGCGGCTCAGCCGCCGGCGGCCAGGTACTTGCCCAGCACCTGCACCGCCTGCTCAATCTCGGCGGTCTCGCCGGCGAAGGACAGCCGGGCGAACCGGTGCCCGTCCACGGTGTCGAAGTCCCGACCCGGCGCCAGCGCCACCCCGGTGTCGGCCAGCAGCCGGCGCGCCCAGCCCCACGAGTCGTCGGTGTGGTCGGAGACGTCGGCATAGAGGTAGAACGCCCCGTCGGCCGGCGCCAGCCGGCCCAGCCCGATCGCCGGCAACGCCTCCAGCAGCAGTGCCCGGTTCTCGGCGTAGCGGGCCACGTTCGCCGCCAGCTCGGCGTGCGCGTCGAAGGCGGCCAGCGCGGCTAGCTGCGACAGCGTCGGCGGGCAGATGGTGAAGTTGGCGATCAGCCGGTCGACGGCGTCCAGCAGCTCGTCCGGCACCAGCAGCCAGCCGATCCGCCAGCCCGTCATCGAGAAGTACTTGGAGAACGAGTTCACCACGATCGCCGACCGGTCGAACTGCCAGGCACAGGCGCCGGGGCCGGCGTAGCTGATCCCGTGGTAGATCTCGTCCGAGACCAGCCGGACGCCGTTGTCCCGGCACCAGGCGGCGATCTCGGTGAGCTGGCCGGCCGGCACCATGGCACCGGTCGGGTTGGCCGGCGAGGCCAGCACCAGCCCGGCCGGCACCTGCTCCAGCGCCCGCAGCAAGTCGAGCGTGGGGGTGAAGTTCTGCTCCGGGCCGCACCCGTACTCCACGACCGAGCAGCCCAGGCTGGTCAGGATGTTGCGGTAGGCCGGGTACCCCGGCCGGGCCATCGCCACCGTGTCGCCGGTGCCGAAGGCGGCCAGGAACGCCGCCAGGAAGCCGCCGGACGAGCCGGTGGTGACCACCACGTTGGCCGCCGGCACCTCGATGCCGTACCAGTTCCGGACGTGGCCGGCGATCGCCTCGCGCAGCTCCGGCAGGCCCAGTGCGTCGGTGTAGCCCAGCCGGTGCCCGGTCACCGCCTGCCGGGCTGCCTCCCGGACCACCGCCGGAGCCGGCGTGCCCGGCTGGCCGATCGCCAGGTTGTACACCGGCAGTCCCAGCGCACGCCGATGCTCGGCCGCTTGGAACACCTGCATCACGTAGAACGGCGCGACCGCCGAACGAGCCGACGGGCCGAGAGACACAGTCATACCCAGCCCCCGCAGCGCCAGTACACACTGTCCTGCCGGGCCAGCAGCCCCTCGTCGACCAGGTAACGGCGCAGCGCCGCCACGTCCGGGTGCCACACTCCCACGATCTCGTTCACTTCGGTCTCCGGATAGCGCAACCCCGGCTCGAAGGCGGTCGCCAGGTAGGCCAGCAGCAGGCTGCGCTTGGCCCCGCCCCGGGGGATGACCGGCAACCGGCCGCGCACCAGGTAGGCGCGCAGCACCTTCCGCAGCGCCGGATCGGCGATCTCGTCGAACGAGGCCGGGTCGGCCAGCGCGCGGGCACGCTCGGTAGCGGCTTGGCCCTGGGTCACCCGGCGACGATAGCCTGCAGGCCGTGACCAGCACGCCGGGATATCCCGCCGCCCAGCCCGATCCGGCCGATCCGGCCGACCAGCCCGGTCCGGACGATCAGGTTTGGGCCGCCGACCTGGAACTGGCGCTGCGGCTGGCCGGGCAGGCCGACGCGATCACCACCGCGCGGTTCCGCAGCGCCGACCTGGTGGTGACCAGCAAGCCGGACCTGACGCCGGTGAGCGACGCCGACCAGGCCGTCGAGCGGCTCGTCCGGCAGCAGCTGGCCACCGAGCGCCCGGACGACGCGTTCTGCGGCGAGGAGTCCGGCTCGGCCGGCAGCGGCCCGCGCACCTGGGTGCTCGACCCGATCGACGGCACCAAGAACTTCGTCCGGGGGGTGCCGGTCTGGGCCAGCCTGCTGGCCCTGCTGGTCGAGGGCGAGCCGGTGCTCGGAGTGGTCAGCGCGCCGGCGCTCGGGCAGCGCTGGTGGGCCGCCCGCGGGCACGGCGCGTTCGGCGCCTCGCTCGGCCGACCGCCCCGCCGGCTGCGGGTCTCGGCCGTCGACCGGCTCGCCGACGCGAGCCTGTCCTACTCGTCACTATCCGGCTGGGCCGAGCTCGGCCGGCAGCAGGAGATGCTGGAGCTGATCGGCCAGGTCTGGCGGTCCCGGGCCTACGGCGACTTCTGGTCCTACATGCTGGTCGCCGAGGGCGCGGTGGACCTGGCCGCCGAGCCGGAACTGTCGCTGTGGGACATGGCGGCCCTGGCACCGATCGTCACCGAGGCCGGCGGCCGGTTCACCGGCCTGAACGGGGTGGACGGCGTGCAGCAGGGCAACGCTGCCGCCTCCAACGGGCTGCTGCACCCGGCGCTGCTGGACGCGCTGGGCGGCTAACCGCCCGGCCGGGGAGGCCGGCCTCAGCGCTGGGACAGGTCGGGCACCACCTGGCCGCCCGGCAGGGTGGCCAGCAGAGCGCCGTCCACCAGCAGCTTGGACCGGCGCAGCCCGCTGCCGATCACCACCGGCCCGGCGGCGGCCACCTCGGCCGACACCAGCACCGGCCAGCCGGCCGGCAACCCGATCGGGGTGATGCCGCCGTACTCCATGCCGGTCAGCTCCACCGCCTCGGCCATCGGGGCGAACGAGGCCTTGCGCACGTCCAGCAACCGCCGCACCGCGCCGTTGACGTCGGCCCGGTGCACGGCCAGCACCAGGCAGGCCGCGTAGCGGACCTCGCCGGCCCGCTTGCCGGTGACCACCACGCAGTTCGCCGACTCCTCCGGCCGCACCCCGTAGGCCTGGCAGAACGCGGCGGTGTCGGCCAGCTCCGGATCGATCTCGGCCACCGTCACCTGCCCGGTGGACGGCCAGCCGGCCAGGAAGTCCCGGACCGGCGCCGCGAGCAGCTGCCCGGCCCCGGCCGTGTCCTGCCAGTGCAACTTCCCTGCCGGTGCCTCCGGCTGCGCGTCAGTCGTCATGTCCTGAGATTGTTCTCGACCCCGGGCCGGCACCGGTCAGCGGCCCTCGGCCGGTGCGGGGCGTCCGTCGTTGCGGGGCGTCAGTCGCCGTAGCCTTCCGGCGGCGCGGCCAGCAGCCCGAAGCGGGCGCCCTCGCTGTCGGCGACCGAGGCCCGCCGGCCGTACGGCGAGTCGGCGGGCGGCCGGATCACGCTGCCGCCGAGCTTGACCACCCGGTCCACCGCCTCGTCGGTGTCGTCCACGGCCAGCACCGCCCACCACTGGTCCGGCAGGTCCTCCCCGTCCTCGGGATAGCCGCCCACCCCGCCGATGTCGCGGCCCTCGCCGACGAAACTGCAATAGGGCGGCCCGCCGGAGGACCAGTCGTGCATCTCCCAGTCGAAGACCGCGCGGTAGAAGGCCACGCAGGCCTCGGGCGAGTGGCTCAGCTGCTCGGTCCAGATCAGCGAGCCCGGCTCGTTCACCACCCCGACGCCGAGGTGGCTGCCGGGCCGCCACAGCCCGAAGGTGACGCCGGCCGGATCGGCGCAGATCGCCAGCCCGCCGAGGTCCAGCACGTCCATCGGGCCCATCAGCACCTGCCCACCGTTGTCGGTGACCCGCCGGACCCTGGCCTCGAGGTCGGCGGTGGCGAAGTAGACCGTCCAGGCCGACGGCGCCTCGGGCATCATCTTGGGGCTGATGCCGGCGGCCAGCCGGCCGTTCTTGGTGCAGTTGAGATAGCCGCCGGCCTCCGCTGGGCCCTCCTGCATGCTCCAGCCGAACAGGCCCTCGTAGAACAGCCGGGCAGTGCCGAGGTCGGACACCGACACGTCCACCCAACAGGGTGTGCCGTCCGGCCACGGACCGTCGTGAACAGGCATGGCAGGCACTCCTTCTCAGCAGCACGGCAGACGGTGCCCACCCTGCCACTGATGCCACGCCCGAACCAGCGGCTGGCGCGGAAATCCGCGCCATGTCCGGCTCGTCCCCGCTGCCCTGGCGGGTACCTCCGGGCGGGCGGGACGGTTAGCCGGCGCGCACCTCGACGCCGTGCCAGAAGGCCACCCGGTCCTTGATCTGGGCCGCGGCGTCCTTCGGCTCCGGGTAGTACCACGCTGCGTCGGCGTTGACCTTTCCGTCCACCTCGACGGAGTAGTACGACGCGGTGCCCTTCCACGGGCAGACGGTGTGGTGCTGCGAGGGCCGCAGCACGTCCGGACGCACCGACTCCAGCGGGAAGTAATGGTTGTTCTCCACGACCACGGTGTCGTCGCTGTCGGCGATGACTTCCCCGTTCCAGATTGCCTGCATGCTCATGCTTTCCACCATGCCACGGCGGCGGGCGGCTTCGCAGTGAGACTTCATCCACTGCGAACCGGGCGCTGAGTAAGGTCGCGGCGCATGAACCTGTCGCTGACCACCTTCTCCGCCCGCGCCGCCGCGGGCACCGCGCTGGCCGTGCTGCTGGCGCTCCCGGCGGCCCTGCCGGCACCCGCCTCCGCCGCCTCGTCCGCCACCCGGACCTCGAACTCGGCCACGAAGCACTCCGACGTCGAGCTGTCCTGGCGACTGCTCGACACCGGCAGCACCTCGCACTTCCGCGGCCTGTCGGCGGTGAGCGCCCGGGTCGCCTGGGTGGGCGGCTACGACGGCACCGTGCTGCGCACGGTCGACGGCGGCCGGCACTGGTCCGACGTCTCGCCGGCCGGCGCCGACACCCTGCAGTTCCGCGACGTGCAGGCCTTCGATCCCCGGCACGCGGTCGCGATGGCTGCCGGGGTGGGCACCGACTCGGCCCTGTACGCCACCAGCGACGGCGGCCGGCACTGGCAGGTGGCCTACCGCAACACCGACCCGGCGGCGTTCTTCGACTGCATGTCGTTCTCCGACCGCAACCACGGCCTGGTGCTCAGCGACCCGGTCGACGGGAAGTTCCGGATCCTGGCCACCCGCGACGGTGGTCGCAGCTGGCAGGTGCTCGACACCGCGATGCCGGCCGCGCTGCCCGGCGAGGCGGCCTTCGCGGCCGGCGGCGAATGCCTCACCACCCTCGGGCGCGAGGCCTGGTTCGGCACCGGCGGCCAGGACCAGGCCCGGGTGTTCCACTCCCGCGACGGCGGCCACAGCTGGACGGTCACCAGCACCGGGATGGGCAGCGGCCCGACCGCGGGCGTCTTCGCGCTGGCCTTCCGCGATCACCGGCACGGCATCGCGACCGGCGGCGACTTCACCACCCCGACCAGCGCGACCGATGCCCTGGCCCTGACCCGCACCGGTGGCCAGAGCTGGCAACTGGTGTCCGACGCGCCGAGCGGGTACCGCTCCGGGGTGGCCTGGCTGCCGCACAGCGACACCGCGGTCGCGGTCGGCATCTCCGGCAGCGACGTCAGCTACGACGGCGGCCGGCACTGGCAGCAGTTCGACGACGGCAGCTTCGACACGGTCAGCTGCACCCGGGACGGCGCCTGCTGGGCCTCCGGAGAGCTCGGCCGGGTGGCGCTGCTGAACCGCTGACCGGCGCCGGCCCGGCAGCCCGCGGGGCCGGGTTGCCGGGTGGCCGAGCTGGGAATTAGGTTCGGGAGCAGGTCCGAAGTCCGGCAGCGTCGATCAGATGAGCGAGGTTCCGCGTGAGCGAGGAGAGCACCGCCCAGAACACCACCTTCGCCAGCAACGGCGGCCAGGCGCACGGCTACCTGGCGTTGCCGCCCGGCGGCAGCGGGCCGGGCGTGATCGTGATCCAGGAATGGTGGGGCCTGACCGACCACATCGTCGGCATCACCGACCGGTTGGCGGCCGAAGGCTTCGTGGCACTGGCGCCGGACCTGTTCGGCGGCCGGACCACCCACGACGCTGACGAGGCCGGTGAGATGCTGTCCCAGCTGCCGGTCGAGCAGGCCGCCCAGGACCTGTCCGGCGCGGTGGACTACCTGCTCGGCCACGAGGCGGTCACCTCCGCCAAACTGGGCGCGGTGGGCTTCTGCATGGGCGGTGGCTTCGTGCTGATGCTGGCCGCCCAGCAGGGCGACAAGATCGGCGCCGCGGTGCCGTTCTACGGAGTCGGCCCGGGCGTCCCGTCGCAGTACTCGGGCCTGACCGCGGCGGTGCAGGGCCACTACGCCGAGGACGACCAGATGTTTCCGGCAGCATCGGCGCGGGCGCTGGAGGAGCAGATCCGCGAGGAGGCCGGCGCCGACGTGGAGTTCTTCTACTACCCCGCCGGGCACGCCTTCCACAACGACGAGAACCTGCTCGGCACCTACGACCCGGACAACGCCAAGCTGGCCTGGCAGCGCACCGTGCAGTTCCTGAAGGAACGGCTGGGCTGATGGCTCCCCAGCCGGATGAGGCCGAGCGCGCCCGGCTGGCCGAGCGGCGCGCCGAGCTGCGAGACCGCTACCTGCTGCCGCCCGACCGGCGGCCGGCCAGCAACGGCCGGGGCATCCACCACGCGGCGCTGATCTGCAGCGACCCCGAGGCCACCATCCGGTTCTACCAGGACCTGCTGGGCTTTCCGCTCATCGAGCTGGTCGAGAACCGGGACTACCCCGGCTCGTCGCACTTCTTCTTCGACCTCGGCAACAAGACCCTGCTGGGCTTCTTCGACTTCCCGGGGCTGGGCCTCGAGCCGGGAGTCGAATCGCTCGGCAGCGTGCAGCACATCGCCATCTCTTGCCCGCGGGACCGGTGGGAGGAGGTCCGCGCTCGTCTCGACAAGGCCGGGGTGCCGTACGCCGGACCGGATCGCGGCATTGAGGAGTCGATGTACTTCAAGGACCCCGACGGCGTCCAGATCGAGTTGCTGAGCGATCCGCTGATGTACTTCGGTGGCCTCCAGCTCGACGAGTAGGCACACGATCGCGAGCCATCCTGACTCACCACAGGAGAGGT
>NZ_DATINC010000168.1:0-1595 GCF_035474675.1 Jatrophihabitans sp.
CACTGCGTGCGCTCCACCCAGCCGTCCACCGGGCCGCGGTTGCCCTGCTCATCGACGCCCTCGGCGTGCAGCAGGTAGGTCCCGAACGTGTCCAACGTCAGACGCTCGAAGTCGCTGAGGTCATCCGCGCCGTAGACGGCGACGTACTCCTCGGCTATGCGGTCCCGGTCTATCGCGCCGGTCTCCTCGAAGGTGCGCAATGCGCTGCCCTTCAGTCCGCGGGCCCAGTGGGCGATCATCCGGGCGGCGGCGTCGCTGATCTCGCGGCCCTCTTCCCGTGCCGTGGCAATCTCATGAGCGACCAGCTGTTCTTCAGTATGGTTGCTGGGGGAACGCTCGCTCATACAGAGCGGACCCCGAACTGGCGGACCTCAAGGCTGTTGGCCTTGGCGAACTTGCTGGCACCGCGTTTGGCGTTCCAGCGTGAGTAATAATGGTGGCTGGTTGCCACGATGTTGCCGTTATGGGCGATTAAAGATCATTAGCGGCGAGGGTTACACAGGGCCGAGGTCGAGCCCGGTGCTGGCGAGGAAGCCGGCCAACAGCGCGGGGCGGTACTGCATCCGTCTCAGCCGGGTCTTCACCAGCGCGGTGAGCTCGGTGAGGTTGTGCTTGGTGAGGTTGGCCAGCGATCGCTTCAGGTGCGACCACACCGGCTCGACCGGGTTCAGGTCGTGGGCATACGGCGGCAGCCGGTACACCGTCAGCCACAGCCGGGCCGCGATGCTCTCGGCCATCGCGGCGCTGACGTGGGTGTTCAGATTGTCCCAGACCAGCACGATCGGTCCGCCGAGCTGCTGGTGGGCGGCGTCGAGCAGGGCAGCGTAGTCGGCCTCGGTCAGGCTCTTGCGCCGGCCGCTCTCGCGTCGGCCGCCGGATCGGCGGCTGGAGTGGGTGCGGTAGATCAGCCGGGGCCGGTGCCCGGGCTTGGTGGCCAGCAGCGCGGCCAGCGACAGCCGCGGGCTGTTCTGGGCGGTCACCCGCACCACCGGGGTGCACCCCCGCCGGCCCCAGGTACGCCCCTTGGGCGGCCTCAGCCCCTGGCCGGACTCGTCCTCGAAGACCAGCCAGGCGCCCAGGTCCGCCGCCTTCCTTTTATCTCGGGCCAGGTCGCCTCGCGCCACGCGGTGATCTGTTCTTCGTTGCGCTCGGTCGCTCGCCGGGCGGGCACCTGCACGCTCCACCCCATGCGGTGCAGCAGCAGATCCAGCCCCGGCAGGCTGTAGTCCACGCCGAACCGCTCGCGGACGACCGCGGCGATGCGCGGCAGCGTCCAGCACTGATCCGCCCAGCCCCACGCCGCCGGGCCGGCGTCGAGTAGCGCCTGCAACTCGTCGAGCTGGGCGGGGCCGAGCCGGCAGCGCCCGCCACCCGGGCCCTTGGAGGCCAGCGCCGACCGGCCACCGGCAGCCAGGGCGCGCCGCCATCGGTTGGCCGACATCCGGGTCACCCGGAACCGGGCCGCCACCTCCCGGTCGCTGGCCCCTTCTTCGATCCACTCGGCCGCCGCCAGCCGCACCCGCTCCCGCCGGGCCCGCTCCTCGGCGGTCAGCCCGCCACCATCGGGGTACCTCATACCGTCGGCATAGCGCACG
>NZ_DATINC010000169.1:0-7721 GCF_035474675.1 Jatrophihabitans sp.
CTTGGCGATGTACTGCACCACCCCGTCCGGCACCAGGTACCAGACCGGCCGGCCGGCGTGCACCCGCTGCCGCACCGCCGAGGACGAGATCGCCATCGCCGGGACGTCCAGCAGGGTGACGATGTCGGCCGGCAGGTGGTCGCCGGACAGGTGGTAGCCCGGACGGGTCACCCCGACCAGGTGGCAGCTGCGGAACAGCTCGTCGGCGTCCTTCCAGGACAGGATGGCCTGCAGCGCGTCCGCCCCGGTGATGAAGAACAGCTCCGCCCCCGGCCGGATCGCGGCGATGTCGCGCACCGTGTCGACGGTGTAGGTGGGGCCGGGCCGGTCGATGTCCACCCGGCTCACCCAGAACCGGGGGTTGGACGCGGTCGCCACCACCGTCATCAGGTACCGGTGCTCGGCCTGGCTGACCTCGCGCTCGGCCTTCTGCCACGGCTGGCCGGTCGGGACGAACACCACCTCGTCGAGCTCGAACAGGTCGGCGACCTCGCTGGCGGCCACCAGGTGGCCGTGGTGGATCGGGTCGAAGGTGCCGCCCATGATGCCGACCCGGCGGGTCCGGTCCTCGGGCGTTGCCGCAGGCCAGCCGCCGGCCTGGGTCTGAGCGGTCATGGGCCGCATCCTAGGGGGCGGCCGGATTCCCGCCCGCGAGGCTCAGCGCCGCGCGACCCCGTCCGGGCAAGGCTCAGCGCTGTGCGGCGGTGGTCGGGGTGATCGGGGCCGGCAGCGTGGACTGCCCGGTCAGCCAGCGGTCGACGGCCGCCGCGGCCGAGCGTCCCTCGGCGATCGCCCAGACGATCAGGCTCTGGCCGCGGCCCATGTCGCCGGCCACGAACACCCCGTCGACGCTGGTGGCGAACCCGGCGTCGCGTGCCACGGTGCCCCGGTCGGTCAGCTCGACCCCGAGCCCGGCCAGCAGCGCGCCGCGTTCCGGGCCGGAGAAGCCCATCGCCAGCAGCACCAGCTCGCAGTCCAGCTCGAAGTCGCTGCCCGGCACCGGTACGAACCGGCCGTCCAGCAGTTCCACCTGGTGCGCCCGCAGCGCCCGCAACCGGCCCTCGGAGTCGCCGAGGAAGCGCTCGGTGTTCACCGCGAACACCCGCTCGCCGCCCTCCTCGTGCGCCGAGCCGGTCCGCAGCAGCACCGGCCAGGTCGGCCACGGGTTGGCCTCGGACCGGACCTGCGGCGGCCGGGCCAGGATTTCGAACTGGTGCACCGACACCGCACCCTGCCGGTGCGCGGTGCCCAGGCAGTCGGCACCGGTGTCCCCGCCGCCGATGATGACCACCCGCTTGCCGGCCGCCGAGATCGGCGAGCGGGCCAGGTCGCCCTGCTGCACCCGGTTGGCCAGCGGCAGGTACTCCATCGCCTGGTGCACGCCGGCCAGATCCCGGCCGGGAATGGCCAGGTCCCGCCAGGCGGTGGCGCCGCCGGCCAGCAGCACCGCGTCGTAGCCGGCCCGCAGCTCGTCGGCGGACAGGTCCACGCCGACCTCGACGCCGGTCCGGAACACGATGCCCTCGGCGCGCAACTGCTCGATCCGCCGGTCGATCACCCGCTTTTCCATCTTGAACTCGGGGATGCCGTAGCGCAGCAGGCCGCCGATCCGGTCGGCGCGCTCCAGCACCTCGACCTGGTGGCCGGCCCGGGTCAGCTGCTGGGCGGCGGCCAGCCCCGCCGGGCCCGAGCCCACCACCGCGACCCGCTTGCCGGTCGGCCGGTCGGCGGGCAGCGGAGGCACCCAGCCGCGGTCCCAGGCCCGCTCGGCGATCTCCTTCTCGACCTGCTCGATGGTGACCGGCTCCTGGCTGATGCCCAGCACGCAGGACGCCTCGCAGGGCGCCGGGCACAGCCGTCCGGTGAACTCGGGAAAGTTGTTGGTGGCGTGCAGCCGGTCGGCGGCCTCGTGCCAGCGGTCGCGGTAGACCAGGTCGTTCCACTCCGGGATCAGGTTGCCCAGCGGGCAGCCGGAGTGGCAGAACGGGATGCCGCAGTCCATGCACCGGCTGGCCTGGGTGCGGGTGACGGCCTCGTCGGCCGGCTCGTACACCTCGCGCCAGTCGGAGATGCGGACCGCGACCGGCCGGCGGCGGGGAAGCTCGCGGCCGTGCTTGAGAAATCCGGTGGTGTCGCCCATGGCTGTCTCCCTGGAGAGGGTTGGCATGCATGGGACGGCGCCGGCCCAGCGACAGGATACGCGAACGACCGCGACGAACGCCCGACCGAACGGCTACCACCAGCCGGGTACCAAACGGCGGAGCCGGGACCGGCCGCGCGATGGCGGCCGGCCCCGGCTCCGGTCAGGTCAGCCGATCAGGCTGCAGAACCGATCAAGCGGTGGCCGGGAAAACCCCGAACGTCGCCAGCCAGTCCTGCACGATCTCGATGTCCACCCGCTGGTAGCCACCGAGGTAACGGCAGTTGTTGGTGTAGCTGTAGCTGGTCACCGTGACCACGTAGCCGTTGAGGAAGGTCGGGCCGCCGGAGTCGCCGAAGCAGGTGCCGCCGGTGCCCCGGTTGTCGTTGATGTTGCCGTTGAGCTGCAGGATCTGGTCGGTCAGCTTCTGCCCGGGCTGGACGGCGAACCGCCGGATCAGCGGGTAGCTCTCCGGAGTGGGCTTCTGCGGGCCGGAGTCCGGCTTGCGCACCTCGGTGCCGTAGCCGACCGAGGTGAACAGGGTGTGGTTCAGCACCGGCTGGGCGTAGGCGTCCAGGTAGTTCAACGGTGCCAGCGGTGCCGGCGCGATGTCGGTCACCGGGTGGTCGAGCACGATGACGCCGACGTCGTTCCAGTTGTCCAGGTCGGTGAAGTTGGAGTAGTCCGGGTGCGCGTAGGCGGTGCCGGACAGGAAGCCGGCCGCCTCGATCTCGGCCTGGATGTAGCCGGCGGCCGGGTTGGCTGCCACCGGGTAACCGGTCGGCGGCTCGTTGGCTACCACCGAGCGGAAGTCGACCAGGGTCTTGCCCACGGTGTCCACCGTGCAGTGGGCGGCGGTGAGCAGGACGGTGGGCGTGACCAGCGTCGCCGAGCAGCGGAACCGGCCGTCGGGTGAGTAGAACAGGATCAGTCCGACGTTGGGATGCCGGTTGCCGTCCGGCTCGCCGCCGGTAACGGCCTGCGCGCTGCCCATCGAGCCGATGGTCAGACCGAGGATCACGAACAAGACGCCAGCGAGGCGCCTGAGTCGAGATGTCATGTAATGCCTTCCCCCCTAGGTGTGAAACGTCACATACCCCGCACCCAGATGGTGTGCGGAACATGTGACGCGCGGTATAGCGAGTCCATTCGAACATCACACCCCGCCTGTGTCCACCCCGCAGTGGCAACAGCAGGCCGGACGGCTCAGCCGCGGACCTGCCCGTCGCCGTAGACCACCCACTTGGTGGTGGTGAGCTCGGCCAGCCCCATCGGGCCGCGGGCGTGCAGCTTCTGGGTGGAGATGCCGATCTCGGCGCCGAAGCCGAACTCGGCGCCGTCGGTGAACCGGGTGGAGGCGTTGACCAGCACCGCGGCGGAGTCCACCCGGGCCACGAAGCGCCGGGCGGTGGCGAGATCTGCGGTGACGATCGCCTCGGAGTGGCCCGACGACCAGCGCCGGATGTGGCCGATCGCCTCGTCGACGTCGGCCACTACCCGGGCGGCCAGGTCCAGGTCGAGGTACTCGGTCTGCCAGTCGTCCTCGGTGGCGGCCAGCACCGCCGGATCGGCCGCCGCGAACTCGGCATCGCCGTGCACCCGCACGCCCCGCTGGTGCAGCGCCGCGACGATCCGGGGGACGAACTCGGCCGCCACCGCGCGGTGCACCAGCAGCGTCTCCGCGGCGTTGCACACGCTGGGCCGGGAGATCTTGGCGTTCAGCACGATCCGCTCGGCCATCTCCAGGTCGGCCGCGGCGTCGACGTAGATGTGCACGTTGCCGGTGCCGGTCTCGATCACCGGCACCTCGGCGTGGTCCACCACGTAGCGGATCAGGCCGGCGCCGCCGCGCGGGATGACCACGTCGACCAGTCCGCGGGCCCGCAGCAGGTGCCCGACGCTGGACCGGTCGGTGCCGGGCACCAGCTGCACGGCCTCGGCCGGCAGCCCGGCCTTGGCGGCCGCCTCGGACAGCACCGCCACCAGCGCCCGGTTGGACCGGACCGCGCTCGCCGAACCGCGCAGCAGGGCGGCGTTGCCGGATTTCAGGCTCAGGCCGGCGGCGTCCACGGTCACGTTCGGCCGGGCCTCGTACACCATCGCCACCACCCCGAACGGCACCCGCAGCTGGCGCAGCTCCAGGCCGTTGGGACGGGTGTAGCCGCGCACCACCTCGCCCACCGGATCCGGCAGCGCGGCGATCTCGCGCAGGCCCTGCGCCATGGCGGCCAGCCGGTCGGACGTGAGCGCCAGCCGGTCCACCAGCTGCTCGGCGGTGCCGTCCGCGCGGGCCGCGGCCACGTCGGCGGCGTTGGCGTCCAGCAGCTCGGCGGTGGCGCCGTCCAGGGCGTCGGCCATCGCGTGCAGCGCCCGGTCCTTGTCCGCCCGGGCCAGCTGGGCCAGCTCGAAGGCCGCCTCGCGGGCTCGTGAAGCCACCGCGCGGACCGCTGCCGAGCCCGGGTCGGCCTGCTCGCCGGCCTCGGCGATCGCGTCCGTAGTCATGCTTCGAGGGTAAGGCCGCCGGCTACAGCACGATCAGGTCGTCGCGGTGCACGACCTCGCGGCGCAGGTCGGCCGGCAGATCCCGGCTGGACCTACCGAGCAGCCCGGGCAGGTCCTCGCTGTCGAAGGCCACCAGCCCGCGGGCCACCACGGTGCCGTCCGGGCCGGCCAGCTCCACGGGGTCGCCAGCGGCGAAGTCGCCGGCCACCGCGGTGATCCCGGCCGCCAGCAGCGAGGCCCGGTTGCCCACCACTGCGGCCACCGCACCGGCGTCCAGCAGCAGCCGGCCGCGCGGACTGGTGGCATGGCGCAGCCACAGCAGTCGGGTGGCGGTGCGCTGCCCCGGCGGCGTGAAGTAGGTGCCGCCGATGCCGGCCAGCGCATCGGCGACCGCACCGGCGGCGGCCAGCAGCACCGGGATGCCCGCCCCGCCGGCGATCAGCGCCGCGTCGATCTTGGTGGACATGCCGCCGGTGCCGACTCCGGAGCCGGTGCCGGTGATCCGCACCGCGGCGAGCTGGGTGGGGTCGGCCACCTCGGCGACCAGCGTCGCACCCGGCCGGCGCGGGTCGGCGGTGTAGAGGCCTTCGATGTCGGACAGCAGCACCAGCGCGTCGGCACGGACCAGGTGGGCGACCAGCGCCGCCAGCCGGTCGTTGTCGCCGAACCGGATCTCAGTGGTGGCCACCGTGTCGTTCTCGTTCACGATCGGGATCACGCCGAGCGCCAGCAGCCGTTCCAGGGTGCGCACGGCATTGCGGTAGGACCCGCGCCGGTGCAGGTCCTCGGCGGTCAGCAACACCTGCCCGACGGTCAGCCCGTGCCGGGCGAAGGAGGCGGCGTAGCGCTCGGCGAGCAGCAGCTGGCCGACGCTGGCGGCCGCCTGCTGGGTGGCCAGGTCCCGGGGCCGGGAGCGCAGCCCCAACGGCGCCATGCCGGCCGCGATCGCCCCGGACGACACCAGCACCACCTGCCGGCCGGCGGCCCGCCGGGCGGCCAGGGCGTCGACCAGGGCGTCCAGCCGGCTGGCCTGCAACCGGCCGCGGGAGGTGAGCGAGGACGAGCCGACCTTGACCACGGTGCGGGCCGCGGCGGCGATCAGCTCCCGACCGGCCGGCTGGCCGTCCATCAGGGTTGCTCGGAGGCCGCGCGTTCGAGCAGGAGCTCCTCGTCGCTGACGTGCACCCGGCGGGCCTTCTTCGACGCCAGTCGGGCATCGGCGTTCGGGCGGCCGGAGATGTCCAGCCGGTCGTCGGCGCCCCGGCGGGTCGGCGTGTACTCCTCGTCGGCCATGCCGCCGGTGGGCTGGAAGTCGAAGACGTAGTCGCCGATCGTCACGCTGGCGCCGGGCTGCGCTCCGAGCCGGGCCAGCTCCTCCTCCACCCCGAGCCGGGCCAGCCGGTCGGCCAGGTAACCGACCGCCTCGTCGTTGTCGAACTGGGTCTGGCGGACCCAGCGTTCCGGCTTGGCGCCGCGCACCACGAACGCGCCGGGCTCGTCCGGGTCGGCTTCGACGGTGAAGCCGGACTCGTCTACGGCCCTGGGCGTCAGCACGATCGGAGCCGGCGGGAGCGCCTCCTGGCCGGCGCGGTACTGCTCCACCAGCTCGGCGAGGGCGAAGGTCAGCTCGCGCAGCCCGGTGCGGGCGACCGCGGAGACCTCGAAGACCCGGTAACCCCGCCCGGTCAGCTCCTCGGTGACGAACTCGGCGAGCTCGCGGGCCTCGGGGATGTCGACCTTGTTCAGCGCCACCAGCCGCGGCCGCTCCAGCAGGTCACCGAGGCTGGACTGGTACTGCGCCAGCTCCGCCTCGATGGCCTCCAGGTCGCTGACCGGGTCCCGGCCCGGTTCCAGGGTCGCGCAGTCCAGCACGTGCAGCAGCACCGCGCACCGCTCGACGTGGCGCAGGAAGTCCAGCCCCAGGCCCTTGCCCTGGGCGGCGCCGGGGATCAGGCCGGGGACGTCGGCGACGGTGAAGGTGGTCTCCCCCGCGCTGACCACGCCCAGGTTGGGCACCAGGGTGGTGAACGGGTAGTCGGCGATCTTGGGCCGGGCCGCCGACAGCGCGGCGATCAGCGAGGACTTGCCGGCCGACGGAAAGCCCACCAGGCCGACCTCGGCCACCGACTTCAGCTCGAGCACCACGTCCAGGGCCTCGCCGGGCTCGCCGAGCAGGGCGAAACCGGGCGCCTTCCGGCGCGGGGAGGCCAGCGCGGCATTGCCCAGGCCGGCCCGGCCGCCGTGCGCCACCACGTACCGGCGGCCGGCCCCGGTCAGGTCGGCCAGCACGGTGCCGTCCGCGGCGTGCACCACGGTGCCGTTGGGCACCGTCAGCTCCAGGTCCGCGCCGTCGGCGCCGCTGCGGTGCTTGCCCGCGCCCGGCCGGCCGTTGCCGGCCTTCTGGTGCGGGTGGTGGTGGAAGTCGAGCAACGTGTGCACCTGCGGGTCCACCACCAGCACCACGTCGCCGCCGCGGCCGCCGTTGCCGCCGTCCGGGCCGCCGAGCGGCTTGAACTTCTCGCGGTGCACCGAGGCGCAGCCGTGCCCGCCGTTGCCGGCGGTGACGTGCAGCACCACCCGGTCGACGAAACTCACCACGCGGGTGCTCCTTCTGTCTCGAGTACTCGGTCTTCTAACGCCAAGAGCGGGCCCGGGGAATCCCGGTGCCCGCTCCGACGCAGGAACTGCTAGTGGGGATCAGACCTCGACCGGCACGATGCTCACGGTCTTGCGGCCCCGCCGGCTGCCGAACTGGACGTTGCCCGCGGCCAGCGCGAACAGCGTGTCGTCGTCGCCGCGCCCGACCAGGTCACCGGGGTGGAACTTGGTGCCGCGCTGCCGGACGATGATCTCGCCGGCGTTGACCAGCTGGCCGCCGAAGCGCTTGACGCCCAGCCGCTGGGCGTGCGAGTCCCGGCCGTTGCGGGAGCTGGATGCACCCTTCTTGTGTGCCATGGCTCTACTTCTTTCCGCTCTCGATGCCGGTGACCCTGACCTGCGACAGCTTCTGCCGGTGGCCGATGCGCTTGTGGTAGCCGGTCTTGTTCTTGAACTTGTGGATCCGGATCTTCGGGCCCTT
>NZ_DATINC010000170.1:0-32453 GCF_035474675.1 Jatrophihabitans sp.
CAGGAGGGCATGGACAAGCAGCAGCGGGAGTTCCTGCTGCGCCAGCAGCTGGCCGCCGTCCGCAAGGAGCTGGCCGAGCTGAACGGCGCCCCGGCGTCGGAGGAGCAGGACTACCGGGCCCGGGTCGAGGCCGCCGACCTGCCCGACAAGGTGCGCACGGCTGCCCTGGCCGAGGTGGACAAGCTGGAGCGGACCTCGGACCAGTCACCGGAGGTCGGCTGGATCCGCACCTGGCTGGACACCGTCCTGGAACTGCCGTGGAACACCCGGACCGAGGACTCCTACCAGATCAGCGAGGCCCGGGCGGTGCTGGACGCCGACCACGCGGGCTTGGACGACGTCAAGGAGCGGGTCATCGAATACCTGGCGGTGCGCCGCCGGCGGGCCGACCGTGGCCTGGGCGTGGTCGGTGGCCGGCGCAGCGGCGCGGTGCTCGCGCTGGTCGGGCCGCCCGGGGTGGGCAAGACCTCGCTCGGCGAGTCGGTGGCCCGCGCGATGGGCCGCAGCTTCGTCCGGGTCGCCCTGGGGGGCGTGCGCGACGAGGCCGAGATCCGCGGCCACCGGCGCACCTACGTCGGCGCCCTGCCGGGACGGATCGTGCGGGCCATCTCCGAATCCGGCTCGATGAACCCGGTCGTGCTGCTGGACGAGATCGACAAGCTCGGCTCGGACTACCGCGGCGACCCGACCGCGGCGCTGCTCGAGGTGCTGGACCCGGCGCAGAACCACACCTTCCGCGACCACTACCTCGAGGTGGAGCTGGACCTGTCCGACGTGCTGTTCCTGGCGACCGCGAACGTGCTGGACTCGATTCCGGGGCCGTTGCTGGACCGGATGGAGCTGGTGCAGCTGGACGGCTACACCGAGGCGGAGAAGGTCACCATCGCCAGGGACCACCTGGTGCCCCGGCAGCTGGAACGGGCCGGCCTGACGCCCGCCGAGGTGAGCTTCACCGACGAGGCGCTGGGCCGGCTGGCTGCCGAGTACAGCCGGGAGGCCGGCGTGCGTGACCTGGAACGGATGATCGCGCGCACCCTGCGCAAGATCACCGCCCGGGCGGCGCTGGCCGATGCCGGGCTCGAGGAGGCCGTGACGGTGGGACCGGACAACCTGCGCGGCTACCTCGGCCGTCCCCGGCACACCCCAGAGACCGCCGAGCGGACGGCGGTGCCCGGCGTGGCGACCGGCCTGGCGGTGACCGGGGCAGGTGGGGACGTGCTGTTCGTGGAGGCCTCGCTGGCCGATGCCGAGACCGGCCCGACCGAGCTGCGGCTGACCGGCCAGCTCGGCGAGGTCATGAAGGAGTCGGCGCAGATCGCGCTGTCCTACCTGCGCTCGCACGGGGCGGAGCTGCGGCTGCCGGTCTCCGAGCTCGCCAACCGCGGGGTGCACATCCACTTCCCGGCGGGCGCGGTGCCCAAGGACGGCCCGAGCGCCGGCATCACCCTGACGACGGCGCTGGCCTCGCTGCTGTCCGGCCGGCTGGTTCGCTCCGACGTGGCGATGACCGGCGAGGTCTCGCTGACCGGGCGGGTGCTGCCGATCGGCGGGCTGAAGCAGAAGCTGCTCGCCGCCCACCGGGCCGGCATCAGCACCGTGCTGATCCCCAGCCGCAACGAACCCGACCTGGACGAGGTGCCGGCCGAGGTCCGCCAGGCGCTCACCGTGCACCCGGTCAACGACGTGCGCGAGGTGCTGGAGCTGGCGCTGGAGCCGTTCGGCGGCGCGGTCAGCGAGCACGCAGCTGCCTAGCTAGACCACAGCGAGTCCAGCCAGGCGGTGTGCAGCGCGGCGTACCGGCCGTCCGCGGTGGCGATCAGGTCGGCCGGGGCGCCGTCCTCGACGACCCGGCCGGCGTCGAGCACCAGCACCCGGTCGGCGATCGCCACGGTCGAGAGACGGTGCGCGATGATCAATGCGGTACGCCCGCGCAGCACTGTGCGCAGCGCCCGCTGCACCGCCCGCTCGGTGGGGATGTCGAGGCTGGAGGTGGCCTCGTCCAGGATCAGC
This sequence comes from Jatrophihabitans sp., assembly GCF_035474675.1. Classification (GTDB taxonomy): domain Bacteria; phylum Actinomycetota; class Actinomycetes; order Mycobacteriales; family Jatrophihabitantaceae; genus Jatrophihabitans_A. The sequence continues at coordinate 2,011 of NZ_DATINC010000170.1, forward strand.
ACCGCCGGGTCGGCGAGGAACGCCCGGGCGAAGGCGATCAGCTGCCGCTGGCCGGCCGAGAGCCGGCCGCCCCGCTTGCGGACGTCGGTGTCGAAGCCCGCCGGCAGCCGCCGGATGAAGTCCTCCGCCCCCACCGCCCGGGCGGCCTGCTCGATCTCGGCCCGCGACGCCCCCGGCCGGCCGAAGGCGATGTTGTCGGCGACCGAGCCCGAGAACAGGAAACCGTCCTGGGTGATCATCACCACCGCAGTCCGCAGGTCGGAGTCCGACAGCTGGTCCAGCGGGATGCCGTCCAGCCGCACCTTGCCGCCGGTGGGGTCGTAGAATCGGCTGATCAGCTTGGCGATCGTGGTCTTGCCCGCTCCGGTGGCCCCGACCAGCGCCACCGTCTGCCCGCTGGTGATGCACAGGTCGAGCTCATGCAGCACCGTGACCGGACGCTCGGCCTTCAGGTCGTAACTGAATTCCACGGACTCGAAGCGGATCTCACCGGCTGTGGGATGGGGCAACGGCGTCGGGTCGGCGGCCTCGGGCACCGCCGGCTCCTCGGCAAGCACCAGGGCCAGTTTCTCCAGCGCGGCGGTCGCCGACTGCAGCGAGTTGAAGAAGATCGCCACGTCCTCCATCGGGCCGTAGAACTCCCGCAGGTACAGCAGGAACGCCGTCAGCACCCCCAACGCCAGGCCACCCTCGGCCACCCGGTAACCGCCGGCGAACAGCACCGCGACGGTCGCGATATTGCCGATCAGGGTGACGCCGGGGATGAAGATCGCGTGCAGGTCGAACACCGTGCGGTTGGCATCGCGGTAGTCGTTGTTGAGGGCCTCGAAGATGGCGTCGTTGCGGGGCTCGCGCCGGAACGCCTGCACCGCCCGGATGCCGTTGAAGGTCTCGACGAACTGCACGATCAGCAGCGCGACCGTTTCCCGGGTGCGCCGGAAGGCCACCGTCGATCGGGCCGAGAACCACCGGAACAGCAGGAACAGCGGGATCATCGCCGCGAGCGCGATCAGCGCCAGCCACGGGTCGAGCACCAGCATCAGCACCGAGATCACCACGATGTTCAGCACCGCCAGCAGCAGGCCGTCCAGGCTGGAATCCAGCAGCTCGCGCAGGGTGTCGACGTCGGAGGTCAGCCGGCTGATCACCTTGCCCGAGGTGAACCGCTCGTGCCAGGAGACGCTGAGGCGCTGGGTGTGGTCGAAGACCTTGCGGCGCAGGTCGAACAGGACCGCCTGGCCGACCACGCCGGTCCGGCGCAGGAAGATCCACTGCAGCAGGCCGGCCAGCGCGGCCGCCGTGAACAGCGCGCCGGTCAGCTGCAGCAGGGTCCGGTAGTTGCCGTCGAGGGCATCGGGCAGGCCATGGTCGATGGCCCTGCCGATCAGCAACGGCGCCACCATCGTGGTGATGACCTGGCCGATCACCAGAGCCAGCAGGATGATGACCTGGCGCCGGTACGGCCGGATCAGCTCCAGCAGCAGCTGCCGGGCCTCGGTGTCCAGGCGCGGCCGGCTCAGCGGCAGCTCGACCTGCTCGTCCTCGGTGTCCTTGCGGTCATACCGGCCGCGCCACTGCACGACCGGCACCACCGGCGCCTGCCCGGCCGGGTCGGCTGGCAGCTCGGTGGCGGGGTCACCGGACAGCTCGGTGCTCACGCCGGCACCTCCTCGACCTCGTGAGCCGCGTCCTGGGACAGCAGATTCCGATAGGAGCTGTTGGTGGCCATCAGCTCGCTGTGGGTGCCGACCGCGGTGATCCGGCCGCCGTCGAGCAGCGCGACCCGGTCGGCGAGCAGCACCGTCGAGGCGCGGTGGGCCACCACCAGGGCGGTGGTCGCGCCCAGCACCCGGCGCAGCGCCTTCTCGACCTGCGCCTCGGTGTGCACGTCCAGCGCCGACAGCGGGTCGTCGAGCACCAGCACCCGGGGCCGGCCGAGCACCGCCCGGGCCAGCGCCAGCCGCTGCCGCTGACCACCCGACAGCGACAGGCCCTGCTCACCGACCCGGGTCTCCAAGCCGTACGGCAGCTCGTGCACGAAGCCGGCCTGGGCGATCTCGATCGCCTCGGCGATCTCGTCCTCGGTAGCCTCCGGCCGGCCGAGGCTGAGGTTCTCGCGGACGCTCGCCGAGAACAGGGTGGCCTCTTCGAAGGCGATGCTGACCGTGCGCCGCAGCTCCTCCAGCCGCAGCTGGTCCACCGGCACGCCATCGATCCGGACGGCGCCGCCGGTGACGTCGTGCAACCGGGACACCAGCGAGGTGAGCACGGTCTTGCCCGATCCGGTGGGTCCGACCAGCGCCATCGTCTCGCCGGGATTGATGTCGAGGTTCAACTCGTGCAGGGTGTCGCTGTCGGCCCCCGGGAACCGGAACGAGACGTTGTCGAACTGCAGCCGGGCCGGCTGGCTCCACGGCGCGTCGAGGGCCGCCGGGGTCGGCGGGTCGGTGATGTCGGTGGCGGTGTCGAGCACCTCGAACAGCCGGGCCGTCGCCGCGACGGTCTCCTCGGTGCCCGCGATCAGCCAGCCCATCGCCATCAGCGGCCAGTTCAGCCGCAGCTGCAAGGTGATGAACGCGACCAGATCGCCCTTGCTCAGCGAGCCGTGCGCGACCGCCAACACCCCGAAGCAGGTCACGCCGGCCAGCACCAGCTGCGGGTAGGTGCCGATGATCGTCCAGAGGGTGGCCAGCGTCCGGTTCTTTCCCAGCTCGGCCTCGCGCAACCGGGTGGCGTCGCCGGTGAAGTTCCGCAGCAGCTGCCCGCGCCGGCCGAAGGACTTCACGACACGGATGCCCAACACCGACTCCTCGACGCCGGTGGCCAGGTCGCCCGTCAGATCCTGCGCCTTGCGGGCCTCGATGTTGTAGCGCCGCTCGAAGTGCCGGGTGGCGATGCCCAGCGGCAGCATCACCAGGCACACCGCGATGCCCAGCACCGGATCCAGCCGGATCAGCAGGCCCAGCACCACGACGATCACGGCCAGGTTGGCCACCACGAAGACCGCCATGAAGCCGACGAACCGGCGCAGCATGCTCAGGTCGCTGGTCACCCGGGACAGCAGCTGGCCCGAGGGCCAGCGGTCATGGAAGGCGACGGGAAGTCGCTGCAGATGCTGGTAGAAGTCGCGCCGCAGATCGGTCTCGATGGCCAGCGAGCTGATGTTCATCGCCCGGCGGCGGATGCCGAAGAGCACCGCCTCCAGGACGCCGAACAGCAACGCCAGCCCGATCAACGGATACATCCCGGAGGTCTCGTGCCGGGCGATCGGCCCGTCGATGAGGGCCGCGGTGATGATCGGCAGCACCGACTGGACGACCATGGCCAGGGTGGCGACCACCAGCATGAAAATCAGGTACCCGCGGTAGGGCCGAAGCCAGGGCCACAGTCGCAGCAGGTCGCGCACCGAGGCGTGCGATCCGGCTGAGGAGCCGGCCGCTGATGCGTCGTCCGCCCCTAGTGCCACGGTGATTCACCCTACGACGGGGCACCGACAATGGGCGAATTGTTTTAGCGCCGCCCCGCTCGGCTCAGTCGGACTTGTGCCGCACGCCGAGCAGGATGTCGTCCCAGGACGGCATCCGCGGCTTCTCGCCCGAGCGCCGGCCGCGCTTGCCCTGCGGGTCACCGGCGCCCGCCCGGGCGCCGACGAGGTCGTCATGGGCCGGCGCGGGGTGGCTGACCTCGTCGTCGTTCCCGGCGCCGCCGGTTGCCGCCGGCGCCGAGGGGGCACGGTGCGGGCTTGCCGGCTCGACCGACTCCTCGGCCGGCGCCAGGTCCAGCTGCTCGGGAGCGGGGGAGCCCTGCGCGCCCGCCCGCTCGGCGCCCGTGGCGAGGTCCGGCTGGGCCGGCAGAACTGCCTCGGAGCTCGCCGCGTCGCCTGCCGATTGCCGAGCGTGGCGGGGCGGCCTGGCGGACGCGGTGCCGGTCTCGAACGGCAGCGGCGGCTCGTGCCAGGGCTGCTGCTCGAAGGCATCCTGATCGAACAGCTCATCGTCGGCGGCAACCGGGACCGGCCGGGTATGCGCCTTCTGCCGGCGCGACGGCGGCCGCACCGCGGGGCTGGCTTCCTGGGGCCGCGGCGTCTCCGCGCGGCTCGGATTGGGCACGGCGGTCAGCCGCGGCGGCAGGGGCGCGGCGTCCCAGTCCGGCGCCCAGTCGGCAGCGGACGGCTCGGTGGGTGGCTCCTCGACGACCGGCGGCGGGGGCACCAGCAACGCCTGCACCGGCCGGTCCGACAGCAGATCGGCCGCGATGTCCTCCAGCGCCGAGACGGTGCGGTTCAGCAGGGCGAAGGAGAACTTGGCGAGCACGGTGCGCTCACGCGGGCTGGTGAACTCCGCGGTGACCGTCCAGCCGCCGTCCTCGCGCCGGTAGGCGTCCCAGCGTGCCGCGGACGGGTCGACGCCGTGCCGCGCCAGCCGGCCGTCGACCAGCTCGCCGAACGGCACCAGCAGGCCGTCGGCACTCCGTCTGGCCCGGGCCCGGCGGGCCTCGTCGGTGACCCGGATGCGTTCCTGCAGCACCGGCAGGGCGAACCGCATCACTCGCTCCAGCGGAATGCCGGCATCGGCAGCCAGCGCCTCGGCGCTCTCGCCGGCCCGGACCCGCACCTGGATCTCGCGGGGCGTCGGGGTCGGGCCCTTGCTCTCGGCCGGCTCGGAGTCCGACTGCTGCGGGGGCGGCTCGGTGGCCATGGTGCGCAGCCGCTGGTCCAGTGCCAGGGTGAACCGCTCGCCCTCCAGGGTGCCTGCGTCGATCGCTTCCACCACCAGGGTCGCGCCATCCTCTCCGGGACCGACCAGACGCAGCTCTCGCATGCCGCGACGATACGGTCACCGGCGGCAGATCGGGACTGTCCACGCCGTGCGACAGCCGGCGAGATGTGCACCGCCCGCTGTAGCCGGTCAGGTCAACCGGGGTACCAGCCAGTCGATGCAGGCGGTCAGCGCCGAGATGTCGTCGGGGTCCACCGCCGGGTACATCCCGATCCGCAGCTGGTTGCGGGCCAGGCCCCGGTAGGACTCGGTGTCGACGATGCCGTTGGCCCGCAGCGCCTTGGCCAGCCGGTCGGCCGGCACCTCGGCGACGAAGTCGATGGTGCCCACCACCGAGCTGCGGAAGGCCGGGTCGGCCACGAACGGAGTTGCGAAGCTCGACGCGGTGGCCCAGGAGTACAGCCGGGCGGCCGACTCGGCGCTGCGTCCGGTGCTGTAGGCCAGCCCGCCGCGGTGCAGCAGGTCCTCGACCTGGTGGGCCAGCAGCCACAGGGTGGCGATCGCCGGGGTGTTGTAGGTCTGGTCCTTGGCGCTGTTGTCCAGCGCGGTGGCCAGGTCCAGCGACGGCGGGATCCAGCGCCCGGAGCCGCGCAGCTCGGCGACCCGGTCCACCGCGGCGGGGGAGAAGAAGGCGATCCACAGGCCGCCCTCGCCGGCGAAGCCCTTCTGCGGCGCGAAGTAGTAGACGTCGCTCTGCCCGACGTCGACCGGCAGGCCGCCAGCCGCCGAGGTGGCGTCCACCAGGTGCAGGGCGTCGGGCCCGGCGCCGGGCACCCGCCGGACGTCGAGCATCACGCCGGTCGAGGTCTCGTTCTGCGGCCAGGCGTAGGCGTCGACGCCGGGCTCGTACTCCGGATAGGCCGCCGTGCCCGGCTCTGCGGTCCGGACGCTCGGCTCGGCCAGGAACGGCGCGCCGCGGGTGACGGCGGCGAACTTGGCCGAGAACTCGCCGATGCTGACGTGCTGGCTGCGCTGCCGGACCAGGCCGAATGCGGCGGCGTCCCAGAAGGCGGTCGAGCCGCCGTTGCCCAGCACCACCTGGTAACCGGGCGGCAGCCGGAACAGCAGGTCCAACCCGACCCGGATCCGGCCGACCAGCGACTTCACCGGCGGCTGGCGGTGCGAGGTGCCCAGCACCCGGCCGGCCCGCTCGCCGAAGCTGCGCAGCAGGTCGGCTGGCACCTTGGACGGTCCGGAGCCGAACCTGCCGTCGGCGGGCAGCAGGTCGGCGGGGATCACCGGGAACGGTTCGGAGCTCACCGCGCCATTCTTCCAGCCGCCCCGGCGGGCAGAACTGCGCACGCAGGAAGCTGCACCGGCCGGCCGGGCAGAACATGCTCGCTGCCGACCCCCGGCGTCCGGCAGCGGGTGGCAGGGGCGTGCCGAGAGGACCCCGATGGCCGACTACGCCATGACCATCGACGGGGTTCAGGTCGGTGGCGCCGATTTCGGGGTGGTCAATCCGGCCACCGCGCGGGTCGTCGCCAGGGCGCCGGCGTGCACGCCCGAGCAGCTGGACCGGGCGATGATGGCGGCGGCGCGGGCCTTTCCGATCTGGAGCCGCGCGGACGACGTCCGGCGTGCAGTGCTGGGCGAGGCGGCCGCCACGGTCCTGGCGTCGGTGGCCGAGCTTGCCCGGCTGGTCACCGCGGAGCAGGGCAAGACCCGTTCGGAGGCGGTCGCCGAGGTGCGGGCCGCCAGCCGCTGGCTGCGCTACTACGCCGGCCTGGACATCCCCCGGCAGGTGGTGCGCGACCGGCGCGCGGTGGCCGAGGTGCTGCACCGGCCGCTCGGGGTGGTGGCGGCGATTCCGGCGCGGAACAACCCGGTCGGGCTGGCGGTGGAGAAGATCGCGCCCGCGCTGCGGGCCGGCAACACCATGGTGCTCAAGCCCTCGCCCTACACCCCGCTGGCCACCCTGGAGCTCGGCCGGCTGCTGAGCGAGGTGCTGCCGCCCGGGGTGCTGAACGTGGTCAGCGGGCCGGAGCCGCTGGGAGCCCAGCTGGTCACCCACCGGACGCCGCGCATGGTCAGCTTCACCGGCTCGACGGCCACCGGGCGCTGGGTGGCCACGGCCGCCGGGGCGGCGCTGCGGCGGGTGACGCTGGAGCTCGGCGGCAACGACCCCGCGATCGTGCTGGACGACGCCGATCCGGAGGCGATCGCCGACGCGCTGTTCTGGGCCGCGTTCGCCAACAACGGCCAGCGCTGCCGGGCGGTCAAGCGGGTGTACGTGGCCCGGTCGCGGTACCGGGCGATGGTCGAGGCGCTGGCCGCCCGGGCCCGTGCGGTGCGGGTCGGCAACGGCAGCCAGCGGACCAGCCAGCTCGGCCCGGTCGGCACCCGGCCGCAGCTCGACCGGATCGCGGAACTGGTGCGCGACGCGCTGGCGCGCGGGGCGGTGGCCGCGGCCGGTGGCACGCAGCTGCGCCGGCCGGGTTACTTCTTCGCGCCGACCATCCTGGCCGGGGTGTCCGACGGAGTCCGGGTGGTGGACGAGGAGCAGTTCGGGCCGGTGCTGCCGGTGATCGGCTACCGCGACCTGGACGAGGCGGTGCGGCGCGCCAACGGCACCGGCTACCGGCTGGCCGCGTCGGTGTGGTCACCGGACTCCGACCGGGCGGCCGCGGTGGCAGCCCGGCTGGAGGCCAGGCGGGTGGCGGTCAACGACCACGCCGGCGGGATCCGTCCGGACCCGCTCAGCGGTCACCCGGCCGTTCTCGGACCGGGGAACGGGCTGTCCGGTTACACCGACCTGCAGGTGCTGAGCCGGCCAGTTCGCAATGGCGAAGGTGCACCGGTCTCCGACTGATGCGACGGTCGTGGGGAGCAGCCGGCAGGCCAAGCCCCGGCCGGTGCGCTGTTTGCTTTTTCCTAGCACTGACCGACCGAAAGTGAGAATGACTCATGACTGCGACCACGGCACCTCCCGCCAGTGCCATTCCCACCGCCGCCGACCAGCAGGCGATCGCAGCGGTGCCGGCCCGGATGATCGCGGCCTGGGCGGCCCACGATGCCGACGCCTTCGCCGAGCTGTTCATCGAGGACGGCACGATGATGCTGCCGGGCCTGTACAAGAAGGGCCGCAACGACATCCGCGCGTTCATGAAAGAGGCGTTCGCCGGGCCGTACAAGGGCACCCGGGTCACCGGCGCCCCGATCGAGATCAAGCCGCTGCACGCCCGGGCGGTCGCGCTGATCACCCAGGGCGGTGTGATTCCCGCCGGCGAGACGGAACTGCCGGCCTCCGAGGCCATCCGGGCGTCCTGGATCCTGGTCAAGCGCAACCGCAAGTGGCTGCTGGCGGTCTACCAGAACTGCCCGCGCGACCCGGCCAACTGATCGGCCTGGGTATTCGGGACGCTGATTCCCGCCGGATCGTGATCAGGCCTGGCTGCCGCTACGGCCAGGCCTGATCACCGGCTGCGCCGGCGGTGGGCCGACGGCAGGGCCGCCAGGCGTTCGTACGCGCCGCGCAGTGTTGCTTCGTACTCGCCTCGGGAAAACGTGACTGCCTCCGGAGCGCCCTCGACGGGCCACGGCTCCGAGTAACCGTTCTCCCCCAGGAAGTCGGCCCAGCTGACCGAATTGGCCTCCACCTGAAGCGCGGCTGTCATCGCGCCGCATCCGAGGTCGCCGCATTCGCCACACACCAGGAGGGCAACCCGGCTCGCGGCGAGACCAGGCGAAGGGCGGCGTCCCAGCAGTTCGTCGATCGCCCGCGGCACTGCCGGAAGCCATGCTCGGTTCAACGGGGTGACGCTATCGCCCCACTCGGGTATGCGCGCCGTCAGAGGCTCGCCGTCGAGGACGAAATCGAGAAAAGGCGATTCGGGATGCCGCGTTCCGTTCCCCACGAAGACAGTGCGACGGTGTAGCGCATACCCCAGCGCGAACGTCGATGTCTGTCGTGGCATTGCCCAAGTATGCGGAAGCCCTGGCCGAAGACCCGCACGAATAACCGGAGAATCCATCCGCCGAGAGGGCATGGCACGACGGTGAGGGAACCTACGAAGCTTCAGCAGTCGAACACGGACCAGCAGATCTCGTTGCGCAGCAACTGATCGGCGAGCACGAGTTCGCGGATCGCGTCCGGAAGCTGGTCCCGCTGCCAGCGGCACTCACGCCGTCCGGCAGCCTGCTCCTCGCCCGCAGGCGCGGCAGCACGTACTGCCTTGATCGCATAGGCGGCAGCGCCGAGGTCGTGCGCAGCGACATGCGCGACGACGGCGGCCTGCCCGGCGGCGTAGGCGGCAAACCTTGCGGCCCCGCGCAGGTCCCTGGCCGCACCCATCGCATGGCCACCCGCCGCGCGAGCCCGCATCATCGGAATCTCGCCACGCGCCCAGGCGCGGGCGCTCTCGATCGCGTTCCGCGGTCGAGGATCCTGGGGTCGCGCCACCTCGAAGAGCCCCAGGACGTGCTCCGCGCAGGCTGCCGCCCACACAGCCAGGAGATGATGATCGGGGTCGGTGAGTGTCCCGCCGCGGCGAACCGTCACCAGCCGTGGGTCCCGGACCGCCGGAAGGATCACGGCTCCACTCCTACCACCCCTACGCGGATTCAGCTGCGGCTCCGGTCAGGCCGACGAGTAGCGAGCTAACTGCTGCTGTGGCAGACTGTTACTAATCGTGGCATGATTTAAGAATGCATGCCACATTGGTGCTGGGGAAGCAGGGCCGCCTGGTGATACCTGCCGAGGTCCGGGCCGCGCTCGGGCTGGTGCCGGGCGATCGGCTGCACCTGCACCTGTCCGGGCCGCGTCTGGTGATCGAACGGCAGCAGGACGCCGTCGCCGAGCTGCGCCAACTCGGTAAAGGACTGCCCAAGGGACGATCCCTCGTCGATGAGCTGCTAGCCGAGCGCCGCCTCGCTGCCAGCACCGAATGACGGTCCTGGACGCATCCGCGATCCTGGCCCTGGTGCAGGACGAACCAGGTGCGGACCTGGTCGCCGCGAGCCTTGACTCGGCGGTTCTAGGCGCTGCAAACCTCGCCGAGGTCATCGGCAAGCTGGTCGATGCCGACATCGAGGTCGTTCGGGTGCGGGAACTCCTCGCCGCCGCCGGCGTGACGATCGAGCCGCTGCTGGAACAGGACGCCGAGCTGGCCGGCGCGCTGCGCTCACTGGCCGGCGGTCACTCCCTGTCGCTCGGCGATCGCTGTTGCCTGGCCCTGACGGTACGAAGCGACCCACCCGAGGTGCTGACGGCTGATCCTGCCTGGGCCGAGCTAGACCTGCCGATCCGGGTTCGGTTGCTCCGATAGCCCAACTAGGGTGAGAAGTCGGAGTCAATCCTGAGCCGAACCGACCGACGAGTGGTGTGCGGCAGGTTCCTGAGGTAATCTTGCCCCATAACCCCCCAGTCGTTCTGCGGCTGGGACGCGAAGCCCCGCCCAGTGCGGGGCTTCCGCTTTTGGGCCTTAGCTACCAGCTGCGCGGCTTGGTTACCGGACGACCGTTGACCATGACAACAGGCGGAAACTGCGCTGCTGCAAAATCACGGTGGCTCAGGTCACGTTTGAAGGCAGGCTGCTGCCTCAGCAACGCCTGGCTGGTGCGCGCTCCGAACGGATTGACAATGCCGACCGGGTGGCCTATTCGCTGTGAGACGACCTGCATGGGAAAGGCGAGGTCGGAGTCGTTGGTGACGAGGACGGCAACGTCGCAATCGTTCTCGTACGCGTCGATCACCATCCAGGTTCCAAGGTTCACATCGGAACCCTTCTCCTCCATCTTGTGCACTCGAACGGTAGGCGGAGCCGGCGGCGGTGGTGGGGTGACTAGGCGGGCATAGGTCTTGGAAGCGAGAAAGGTCCCGAAATGGGTTTCGAGGCCAGGGACGGTTGAGAGGGCTCGCAGATACGCGTCCTGCCGATCGGGTCCTGTGGGATCGCCGGGTCGAGCCTTTATGCGGGCCGTACAGTAGCGGATTCGCTGGATGTCGTTGCTCGGAAACATCTGGCGGAACAGACGACCGAGGTCGAGCCATTTGTAGGGAGTCTTGCGCAGCGCGTAGTAGAGGTTGAAGCCGTCCACGTAGATGTTGGTCTTCGGTGCCATCACCACGCACGCTACCGTCTGATGTCTGGTTAGCTGCCCAGCACCCGCCGCAGGTAGTCGTTGCCGAACCGCCGGTCCGGGTCGTAGCGGTCGCGTACCTCGAGGAACTCGGAGAACAGCGGGTAGGCCGGTGCCAGGTCCTCGGCGGTGCGGTAGTGCAGCTTGCCCCAGTGCGGCCGGCCGCCGACCTCGCGGGTGATCGCCTCCACCGCGGAGAAGTAGGTCTCGTGCGGGCGCAGGTGGTACTGGCGCACCGCGACGTGGCAGCTCTCCCGGCCGAACGACGGGGACAGCGGGATGTTGTCGGCGGCCGACAACCGCACCTGCACCGGAAAGCTGACCTGCTCGCCGCTGTGCTCCAGCCAGCTGTCGATCTCGTCCAGCACGTGGGCCAGATCGGTCAGCGGAACGGCGTACTCCATCGCCCGGTAGACCACCCGGCGCTCGGAGGAGAACACCCGGTAGGCGCGGTCGGTGTACTGCCGCTCGGTGAAGGTCCGGGCCGCGATCCGGTTGGCGCTGCCGGTCAGGCCCGGCCGCGACGAGGTGAGCCGGTTGAGCGCACCGAAGACGGTGTTGGCCAGCAACTGGTCGTCCCGCCAGCCGCGCAGCCGGCCCAGCGGTTGCAGCGGGGTGTCGCCGGGCAGCCGGGTCTGCACCTTGGTCAACACCCGCCGGGTGTGCGGAAACCAGTAGAACTCGAAGTAGTCGTGCCGTTCCAGGTTCTCGATCACCTCGAGCAGGTCGTCGTAGTCGCCGGGCGCCTGGACCGCCCGCAGCACGAAGGCCGGCTCGCACTGCAACGTCACCGCGGTGACGATGCCGAGTGCGCCGAGGCCGACCCGGGCGGCGGCGAACAGCTCCGGATTGTTCTCTGCGGAGCACTCCAGCAGCTTGCCGTCGGCGGTGACCAGCTGCAGGCAGCGGACCTGGCTGGCCAGGCCGGCGATCCGCCGGCCGCTGCCGTGGGTGCCGGTCGCGATCGCCCCGGCCACGGTCTGGGCGTCGATGTCGCCGATGCCAGGCAGCGACAGCCCGAGCTGCCACAGCGCCACGTTGAGGTCGGCCAGCACGGTGCCGGCACCCACCGTGACCACGCCGGTGTGCCGGTCGGCGTAGCTGATGCCGGTCAGCTTGCCCAGGTTCAGCATCACCCCGCGGGTGACCGCGATGTCGGTGAAGCTGTGCCCCGACCCGACCGCCTTGATCGACAGCTCGTCGTCGGCGGCGCGGCACACCGCCTCGACCACCTCGTCCGGGGTGGCCGGGTACTCGATCCTGGCCGGCGTCACCGCATAGGTGTTGGACCAGTTGCGCCAGCCCGAAGAAGCCTGTCTGCCCATGATTTCCGCGACTATAGAACGCCCGGCGGAGATCGGCGCGTCGAGGTATGCCGCGGCGCGGCGGGGGATCAGGTGTGGGAGATGTTGTCCCAGCCCTCGACGTCCTTCGGGCTGCGCGGCTCGGGGCCGACGTAGCGGGCCGACGGCCGGACCAGCCGGCCGGTTTTCTTCTGCTCCATGATGTGCGCGGCCCAACCCGCGGTCCGGGCGCAGCTGAACAACGCCGGCATCATGTGCGGCGGCACCTCGGCGAAGTCCAGGATCACCGCGGCCCAGAACTCGACGTTGGTTTCGATCGGGTGGTCCGGCCGCCGCTCGCGCAGCTCCGCCAGCGCGGCCTGCTCCAGTGCCTCGGCCGCCTGGTAGCGCGGGGCGTTGAGCTCCTTGCAGGTACGCCGCAGCACCCGGGCCCGGGGGTCCTCGGCCCGGTAGACCCGGTGCCCGAAGCCCATCAGCCGGTCCTTGCGGTCGAGGATGGTGCTGACCACCTTGCGGGCGTCACCGGTGCGCTCGACCTCCTCCAGCATCGGCAGCACCCGGGCCGGCGCGCCGCCGTGCAGCGGGCCGGACATCGCACCGATGGCACCGGACAGGGCCGCGGCCACGTCCGCGCCGGTGGAGGCGATCACCCGGGCGGTGAAGGTGGAGGCGTTCATGCCATGCTCGGCGGCCGAGACGAAGTAGGCGTCCACCGCGTCGATGTGCCGCGGGTCCGGCTCGCCCCGCCAGCGCACCATGAAGCGCTCCACGATGGTGCGGGACTTGTCGATGCGCGACTGCGGGACGGCCGGCAGCCCGATGCCGCGGGCGGACTGGGCGACGTAGGACAGCGCCATCACCGAGGCCCGGGCGGCCTGCTCGCGGGCCTCGTCGTCGGAGATGTCCAGCAGCGGCCGGTAGCCCCAGATCGGGGAGAGCATCGCCAGCGCGGCCTGCATGTCGACCCGGACGTCACCGGTGTGCACCGGGATCGGGAACGGCTCGGCCGGCGGCAGGCCGGGACCGAACTTGCCGTCCACCAGCAGCGCCCAGACGTTGCCGAACGTGACGTGGCCCACCAGTTCCTCGATGTCGACGCCTCGGTACCGCAGCGCCCCGCCGTCCTTGTCCGGCTCGGCGATCTCGGTTTCGAACGCGATGACCCCCGCAAGTCCGGGGCTGAAATCGTCTGGCATGCAACTGACTCCGATCGCTTGTCAGCTCACCGTCCCGCCCGGCGGGACGGTTCGCGCGTCCGGCGGCCGCACCCGGCAGGGGCGCACCGACCACTTCCATTGTGACCCATACCCCGGCTGCGGGGGCAGACACCCGGGAGTCGCCTTGGTCACCGGGACGCTGCCCGGCCGGGCTGGAACAATGACAGGGTGACCGACCCCGCCAACTCCGCTGCCGGGAACGACGCCGGAGATCCGCTGGCGCGGCTGGCCGGCACCCGCCGCTCCTACCTGTCCGGCGAGCTGAGCGAGGACGTGCTGGCGCCGACCTGGCTCGAGCAGCTGCGGATCTGGTTCGGCCAGGCGATCGCCGACGAGCGGATCGGCGAGCCCAACGCCATGCAGGTCGCCACCGCCGACGCCGCCGGCCGGCCCGACCTGCGGACCGTGCTGGCCCGCGGCTTCGACGAGGCCGGCGTGGTGTTCTACACCAACTACTCCTCGGCCAAGGGCCGGCAGCTGGCGGACAACCCGGTGGCCGCGGCGCTGTTCTCCTGGCTGCCGCTGGAACGCCAGGTCCGGCTGCGCGGGCCGGTGGCCAAGGTGGAGCGGGCCGAGACCGCCCGCTACTTCGCCAGCCGGCCGCGCGGGGCGCAACTGGCGGCCTGGGCCTCACCGCAGTCCGAGCCGATCGCCGGCCGGGCCGAGCTGGACCGGCGGCTGGCCGAGGTCACCGAGCGCTTCGGCGACGGCGAGATCAGCCCGCCGCCGCACTGGGGCGGCTACCGCATTGCGGTCACCGAGGCGGAGTTCTGGCAGGGCCGGGAGTTCCGGCTGCACGACCGGCTGCGTTACCGGCTGGCAGACCCGGCCGCCGACCGGTGGGTGATCGAGCGGCTCGGCCCGTGACCTCGCAGGCCACCCCCGAGCCTGCCGAAACGGTTGCCGGCGCCGTCGACGAGACCCAGCCGGAAGCCGCCACCGGCTGGCTGCGCCAGCACGCCATCGACACCTCTCCGCTGCGGATCGCCCCGTTCCGGCGGCAGGTGCTGGGCCAGGGCACCTCGTTCATCGGCTCGATGCTCACCGCGGTAGCCGTTCCGGTGCAGGTCTGGGCGCTGTCGCACTCCTCGCTGCAGGTCGGCCTGGTCGGGCTGGTCGGCCTGCTGCCGCTGGTGGTCTTCGGCCTGTACGGCGGGGCGATCGCGGACGTGATCGACCGGCGCACGCTGCTGGTGGTGAGCTCGCTGGGCAGCTGGGCCTGCACGGTCGGCCTGCTGGCCCAGACGCTGGCCGGGATCGGCAGCGTCCCGCTGATCCTGGCCCTGGTCGCGGTGCAGTCCGGCTTCTTCGCCGTCGCCTCGTCGGCGCGCGGCGCGATCATCCCGCGGATCGTGCCCACCGAGCTGGTGCCGGCCGCCAACACCCTGACCTTCACGGTCGGCAACGTCGGCCAGGTGATCGGGCCGCTGATCGCGGGTGCGCTGGTCACCCGGCCGCACGGCTTCGGCTACGCCTACGCCGTCGACTCCATCCTGTTCACCCTGGCCATGTACGCCGCCGTCCGGTTGCCCCGGATCCCACCGGACGGCCAGTCGCCCCCGGCCGGGCTGCGCTCGGTACTGGACGGCCTGCGGTTCATCTCCTCCCGTCCGGTGCTGATGATGTCGTTCGGAGTCGACATTGTGGCGATGGTGTTCGCGATGCCCCGCGCGCTCTACCCGCAGGCGGCCGCCGACCGCTGGCACGGCCAGGTCGGCCCGCTGTACGCGGCGGTCGCGATCGGCTCGGTGCTGGCGGGGCTGTCCGGCGGCTGGATCGGCCGGGTGCGCCGGCAGGGTGTGAGCCTGACCGGGGCGGTGGTGATGTGGGGACTGGCGGTGGCCGCGGCGGGCCTGGCCCACCAGCTGTGGCTGGCAGTGCTGCTGCTGGCAGTGGCCGGCGCCGCCGACCTGATCAGCGCGGTGTACCGCCAGACCATCCTGCAGACCTACGCCCCCGACCAGATGCGCGGCCGGATGCAAGGGGTGTTCGTGGTGGTGGTGGCCGGCGGCCCGCGGCTGGGCGACCTGCGGGCCGGCGCCACCGCGTCGCTGACCTCGGTGACGCTGTCCTGGGTGGGCGGCGGCCTGCTGTGCGCCGGCGGCGTGCTGGTGGCGGCCCGGGCGGTCCGCTCGTTCTGGCACTACGACGCCCGGCAGCTCCCGGCCGGGGCCGACTCGCTAGCGTCGGGCCCATGAGTCCCGGCAGCAGGCGGTACCAGATAACCGGCGGCGGCTACCGCGCGGAGCTGGCCGAGGTGGGTGCCAACCTCGCGGGGCTGTGGCATGACGGGCTGCCGGTGACGGTGGACAACCCCCCGGACGCGCTGCCGCCCAAGTCGTCCGGTGCGGTGCTGCTGCCGTGGCCGAACCGGATCGCCGCTGGCCAGTACCGCTTCGACGGCGTGGACTACCAGCTGGCCCTCACCGAACCCGCCCGGGGGAACGCCACCCACGGCCTGGTCCGGTGGGTGCGCTGGACGCCGGTCCGGCAGGACGCCTCGTCGGTGACCCTGGCGCACGACCTGGTGCCCCAGACCGGCTACCCGTTCCCGCTGCACCTGGAGGTGACCTACGCGGTGGACGCCGACGGGCTGCGGGTGCGGCTCGAAGCGGTCAACACCGGCTCGGCCCCGGCGCCGTTCGGGGCCGGCTGCCATCCGTACCTGGACCTGGGCGGGCACGACTACGACACCGCCGAGCTGCTGGTGCCGGCGGCGGCGATGCTCGACACCGACGCCCGGCAGATCCCCACCGGCCGGCGTCCGGTCGAGGGCAGCCCGTACGACTTCCGGCAGCTGCGGCCGATCGGCAGCGTACGGCTGGACCAGGGCTACGCGGAGCTGACCGGCTCGGTGGCGGTGCTGCGCACCGAGCAGCGGACCGTCGAGCTGTACTGGGACGCCGCCTATCGCTACCTGCAGGTGTTCACGCCGCCGTCCGTGCTGCCCGGCCGCAATGCGGTGGCCATCGAGCCGATGAGCTGCCCGGCCAACGCCTTCAACACCGGCGAGGCGCTGGTCCGGCTGGAGCCCGGTGAGCGGTGGAGCGGCAGCTGGGGCATCCGGCTGGCCTGAGGCCGAGCCCCTCCGGTGCGAGACCCGGATGCATAAAGACAAACTAATCGTCAACAATTAAGCGCTCCCAAGCATCTTGCCCATGTGAGGCAAACGGCGAGAGCAGGCGCGATCTCCTGGTGTGCGAACGTTCTTCCTGCCCTCGCAGCGCCCTCGCCGGGGCCGGCCGGCCCGACCGCCGGGCGGCCGACGCGCGGCGTCGGCACAGCAGAGCCCGACGGCCCGCCGCTCGCTCCGACAGCCGGCTCCGGCGGCAGGCGGCCGCACCTCGGCACGCCAGCCTTCCTGCTGTCGTCGAGCATCGTTGCCGCCGCGGCGGTCTTCGAGAACTTCTACCGGCTCTCGCGGGCACCGATCCAGGTCGACGAGGCCCTGTACGCCAACGTCTCGTGGCGGTACCTGCACTGGAACTCCCTTCCCGCCACGCAACGGACCTCGGTGCTGAACAACTTCGAGCATCCACCGCTGGCGAAAGTGCTCTTCGGCCTCGCCGAACTCGTCCGGGGCCGGCCGGACATCGGCGCCGCACGGGCCGTCAGCGCGTGCTGCACGGTGGGCACCGCACTGATCCTGTGCCTCTGGCTGGGCGCCGCGGTCAACCGGTGGGCGGGATTGCTGGCCGGCGGCACGCTGGCGCTGATCCCGATGAGCGTGACCCCGCAGGTCACCCGGTTCGGCCGGGCCGCGATGCTCGACCCGGTCGCCGGGTTCTTCGTGGTCGGCTCGCTCGCGCTGGGGTGGTACTGGTTCCGGCATTCCGGTTGGCGGGCCTGGGTGCTGGCGGTCGCTGCCGGCATCGGTACCGGATTGGCCAGTGCCAGCAAGGAGAATGGCTTCCTCGGCCTGGTGGTGCCGGTGGCGGCCGGCCTGGTGTGGTCGCGGCACCCGCTGACCGCGCTACTGGTCCGGCTGCTGCAGGCACTCAGCGCGGTAGTCGCGGCGGCGGGGGCTTTCCTCTGCTGCTACCTGCCCTTCGGCGATCCGGCAGGGCGGATCGGCTACCTGTACCGCTTCCAGTCCCGGCACTCCCGCAACGGGCACACGGTCGGCTTCGACGGGCGGTTGGCCAGCCATCCGCCATGGTGGACGAACCTGTGGTTCGCCGGTCACGGGGTCGGGCCGATGCTGAGCTGGGCGCTGCCGCTGGCCATGCTGGCCGCCGTGGTGCTGCGCCGGGACCGGCTGGTCGGCTGGTTGGTCGCCTCGCTGGTCGCGCCGCTGATCTTCCACTGCTGGCTGGCCGGGGTGGTGCTGCCCTTCTACTGGACGCTCTGGACACCGGCCGCGGTGGCGCTCTCGGCGCTGGGCTGCTGGGAGCTCGCGCGGCTGGCCGGGCAGGTACGACCCCCCGGCTTGCGGCAACGGTTGGCGCGCGGCACCGCGGGCCTGGCGGCCGCCGGCGCGCTGGTAGCGATCGTGGTCCCGTCGGTCGGGCAGCTCGACCGGGTCGCGCGCTTGCCGCGGGACGGTCCGGTCGCGCTGCCCGGAATACGCGCCCGGCTCGGCCTGCACGGCGCGGTGTTGACGACAGGATTCCAGCGGATCGAGGTGGCGACGTTCACCGGGACGGCGCCGGTGTACCTGCGTTTGCCCAAGGATTTCCAAGGCATCGACACCGTCCTGATCGGGCAGCCGCGCTGCCACACCGTCTCCGATCCGGTGGTCCGTGCGTTCGTCGTGACGAACCTGCGGTCCGGTTCGTTGCGGCTGGTGCGCACCGACCGGTTGGCACGCCTCTACCTGGCGAGTGGTCCGCTGCAAGCGCCGACGGCGGACGAGATCCGAGCCCAACCGGTGGTGCAGCTGGTCACCGGTTGCTGACTGGTCGGTGAGCCTTGTCTATACACACAACGCATGGAACAATGCGTTGTGTGAGTACCGCACCGCCACCGCTTGCGCCGATCTTCCGCAGCGACACGCAGCTGCAGATCCTCGGCGCCACGTATCTGGAGCCGGATCGACATTTCGCGATCGCCGAGCTGGTCGAGCGATCGGGCCGTCCCCAGCCTACAGTCGCGCGGGAGGTCGACCGGTTGGTCGAGGCCGGCCTTCTCGAGACCGAGCTACGAAGTGGCCGGCGCAGTGTCTGGGCCAACTCGACCTCGCCGATCTTCGACGAGCTCCACTCGATCTTGCTCAAGACGATCGGTCCCAAGGCGGTCCTGGAGAGACTGTTCCGCGGGCTTCGCGGCATCGATCGCGCACTGATCTACGGCTCATGGGCACGCCGCTACCACGGGGAAGCAGGCCCGCTTCCCCAGGATGTCGACCTCATGGTCATCGGCACCGGCGACCTCGCCGAGATCCGCGCAGGCGCCGATCAGGCATCGCGCACGCTCGGCCGGGATGTCAATGTGACCATGCTGAGCCCCGACGAGTGGGACAACAGCCAGACCGGCTTCGTCGCTCACCTGAAGTCACAGCCGGTGGTCGAACTGGACGTGCTGCAATGACGGTGCCTTCCGCCGTCATGGCACTGATCACCGCACGGCGTATCGAGCAAGTACCTGCTGATCGGCCGAGTGCACTGCTGCGTCTGGTCCGTGCTGAGGAGAAGCTCGAAGCGGCGCGCAAGATAGCCGCCTTCGACGTCGAGGTGGCCTACGTGGTCAGCTACGACGCCGCGCGGATCGCGGTAACCGCGCACATGCTCGCCGCCGGCTATCGGGTTCGCGCTATCGCCGGTGCTCACGAGGCGGTCGGCACCTACGCCGAGGCGGTCATCGCCAGCCCGAGCGTAGGAGAATTCCAGCGCATGCGGCGTCGGCGCAACAAGGCCGAGTACGACGACATCGCCATAGGCCATGCTGAACTCACCGCAGATCTCGCCCACGCCGAAGCGATCATCGAAGCTGTTCGAACTGCGCTCTGACTGCTCGCCCCAATACATTCCAACGGTGCAGTACGGTGAGCCGGTCCGTGCCCGCCGCAGCTGGAAGGCCAGAGTTCAACCCATGCGGATATCCGTCGACGACGCGGTGGTCGCCGCCTTTCCGGACTTCGAGATCCGGCTGGTCACGGCCACCGGGGTGCGCAACCGGGAGGTCTGGCCGCACCTGGACGCCGAGCTGGCCGAACTGGAAGGCCTCGTCGAGTCGGGCCGGTTCGCCGCGCCCACCGAGGACGAGGAGGCGATCAGCTCGTGGTTCGCCGCGTTCCGCAGCTTCGGCACCAACCCGCGCCGGATGCGGCCCAGCGTGTACGCGCTGCTGCGCCGGCTGGCCGGTTCCGGCCGGCTGCCGCGCATCACTCCCGCCGTGGATGCCTACAACCTGGTGTCGATCCGGCACCGGGTGCCGGCCGGTGCCTTCGACCTGGCGAAGCTGCCCGGTCCGATCGAGATCAGGCTTGCCCGCGCGGGTGATTCCTTCACCCCGCTCGGCGAGCCGGACTCCGTCGAGCAGCCCCGGCCGGGCGAGGTGGTCTACGCCGCGGGCTCGGAGGTACTGACCCGGCACTGGAACTACCGCGACTCCGAGCGCACCAAGGTGGACGAGGACTCCACCGCCATCGTCTTCGTGCTGGAACGGGTCGCGGCCTCGCGGGCGCTGACCAAGGCGGTGGCCGCGGCCGGCGAGGAGCTGGCCGAGCTGGTGGCACCGTTCGCCGAGCAGGTCAGCGTGCGGTCGCTGACGCCGCAGTCGCCGGCGGCCGAGCTGGCCGGATAGTGGGGTTGATCGGATAGCAGAGCTGGCCGGGTAGTGGAGCCGGCCGGGTGGTTCAGCCGGCCGCCTCACGCAGCGCCTGGTAGTCGGCCAGGCTCGCGGCCCGCTCGGCGGCGTGGTCGACGATCCGGTCCGGGTACCCGGCCGGCAGCCCGTCTGGACCTCGCCACGGCTCGTGGATGCGGCCGGCCGGCAACCCGGCGAGCTCCGGCACGTACCGGCGGATGTAGTCGCCGTCCGGGTCGAACTTCCTGCCCTGCAGCACCGGATTGAAGATCCGGTAGAACGGGGCGGCGTCGGTTCCGGTGCCGGCCACCCACTGCCAGCCGTGGGCGTTGCTGGCGAGGTCGGCGTCGACCAGGTGGCGCATGAAGTGCCGGGCCCCGTCGGTCCACTCCAGGTGCAGGTCCTTGACCAGGAAGGACGCCACGATCATCCGGACTCGGTTGTGCATCCAGCCCTCGGCCAGCAGCTGGCGCATGCCGGCGTCGACGATCGGGTAGCCGGTCCGGCCGGCGGCCCAGGCGGACAGCCGCTGCTCAGCGAGCCGGCCGGTGACGAACGGCAGTCCCTGCAGCTGCTGGTGGTAGTACCGCCGGGCCGAGTCGGGACGGGCGTGGAGCACGTCGGCGTAGAACTCCCGCCAGGCCAGCTCGCGGCGGTAGGTCTCGTGCCGGTCGGACAGGTCCGCGAGCAGGGTGCGCGGGTGGATGGTGCCCCACTTCAGGTGCACCGACATGTGCGAGGTGCGGTCCAGGTCCGGCCGGTCCCGGTAGTCGGCGTAGCTGTCGGCCCGCTCGGTGAGAAAGGTTCGCCAGGCTCGGCGGGCGGCCGCCTCGCCGACCTTCGGCAGCCGCAGCCCATCCGGCAGCTCCGGCTCGTCCGGCAGCCCGTCGGAGCGGGCCGCGACCCAGCTCGGGCGTACCGAGCGGGCCGGCTCCGGCCAGCCGTGCTCGCGCCAGGCCCGGTAGAAGGCCGAGTACACCTTGAAGTTCTCCCCGCTGCCGTTGCGCACGCTGCCCGGCTCCACCGCGTACGGCGAGCCGGACCGGTGCAGGTCGATGCCGCCCAGCGCGTCGGCCACCGCCTGGTCGCGCCGGTCGCCGTACGGGCCGTAGTCGGCCGCGCAGTGCACCGACTCGGCCCCGATCTCGCGGCACAGCGCCGGCAGCACCCGGACCGGGTCGCCGTGCCGCACCACCAGGTTGCCGCCGAGCTGGTCGTCCAGCGCCCGCAGCGTGCGGTACAGCACCGCCACCCGCGGCGCGCCGGACGGCCGCAGCAGTGCCGGGTCGAGCACGAACACCCCGAGCACCGACCGGTCGCCGGCCGCGCTGGCGGCTACCAGCGCCGGGTTGTCCGACAGCCGCAGGTCGCGGCGGAACCACATCACGGCAGGCATCCCCCGACGGTAGGCGAACGCCTGCCGATGTGGTGAAGTACCTGCATGGAGCTGACCAAGTTTGGCCACGCCTGCGTCCGGATCGCCGACGGCGACCGGCGGCTGGCCATCGACCCGGGCGTGTTCACCGACGTGTCGCAGGCGCTGGCCGACATCGACGCGGTGCTGATCACCCACGAGCACGCCGACCACATCGACGTCGACCGGCTGGCCGCGGCGGCCGGGCAGAACGCCGACCTGCGGATCTGGGCCCCGAAGTCGGTCGCCGACCAGCTGGCCGGCAACCAGGCGCTCGCCGACCGCGTCACCGCGGTCGGGCCGGGCCAGTCCTTCGTGGCCGGCGGGCTGCAGGTGCGCACCTACGGCGGCCAGCACGCGCTGATCCACTCCTCGATCCCGGTGATCGCCAACGTCGGCTACCTGGTCGGCGACGCGGTCTACCACCCGGGCGACTCCTACACCGTTCCCAACGCCGTGGTCGAGGCGCTGCTGGTGCCGATCAACGCGCCCTGGTCCAAGCTCGCCGAGGCCATCGACTTCACCGTCTCGGTGCGGGCGTCGCGGGCCTTCCAGGTCCACGACGGCCTGCTCAGCGACCCCGGCCGCTCCGTCTACGAGACGCAGCTCGACCGGGCCGCCCAGTTCTACGGCACCACCCGCTACCAGCACCTCGACCCGGGCCAGAGCGTTTCGCTATGAGCTCGCTGGACGCTGCCCGTGAGCTGCTCGCCCGCCACCCGATCATCGACGGGCACAACGACCTGCCGTTCGCGTTGCGGGAGCTGGTCAACTACGACCTGGACGCCTATGACGTCGGCCGGCGCCAGGACCGCAGCCACACCGACCTGGTGCGGCTGGCCGAGGGCGGCGTCGGCGCGCAGTTCTGGTCGGTGTTCGTGCCGTCCGGCTGGGCCGGCGAGCGGGCGGTCACCGCCACCTTCGAGCAGATCGACGTGGTGCTGCGGATGGCCGAGCGCTATCCGGACCGGATGGTGCTGGCCCGCACCGCCGACGACGTCCGGCAGGCCTGGCGTGCCGGCCGGCTGGCGAGCCTGATGGGGGCCGAGGGCGGCCATTCCATCGACTGCTCGCTGGCGGTGCTGCGGGCGATGGCGAGCCTGGGCGTGAAGTACCTGACGCTGACCCACAACGACAACGTGCCCTGGGCGGACTCGGCCACCGACGTGCCGGTGCTGGGCGGGCTGAACGACTTCGGCCGCGAGGTGGTCGCAGAGCTGAACCGGCTGGGCGTGCTGGTGGACCTGTCGCACGTCTCACCCGACACCATGCGCGACGCGCTGGCGGCCAGCAGCGTGCCGGTGATCTTCAGCCACTCCTCGGCCCGGGCGGTCTGCGACCACGTGCGCAACGTGCCCGACGACGTGCTGTCGAGCCTGGCCGGCAACGGCGGGGTGTGCATGGTGACCTTCGTGCCGTACTTCGTCAGCGAGGAGTGCCGAGCCTTCGAGGTGGAGGTGAAGGCGGCGATGGCCGAGCGCGGCGAGGACCCGGGGGACTGGCAGGCCTGGACGGCGGCCATCGCCCGTGCCGAGGCGGCCGGCACCCCGCGGCCGGTGGCGACCGTCGCCCAGGTGGCCGACCACATCGAGCACGTCCGCGAGGTCGCCGGGCTCGCCCATGTCGGCATCGGCGGCGACTACGACGGCTGCGACCAGCTGCCGCAGGGGCTGGAGGACGTCACCGGCTACCCGGCGTTGATCGCCGAGCTGATGGGCCGCAAGTGGTCGGAGGTGGAGCTCGCGGCGCTGACCGGCGAGAACCTGCTGCGGGTGCTCGCAGACACCTCCCGGTAGCGCCGGCCGGGCCGAACCGGGGTGGCTCAGGCCCGGCGCGCACGAGCTGCGTGCCCTAGGGTGCGGATATGCCGAAATCCGGCAGATGTCCCGCTTTAGGGAGGCTAGGGCGATGCGGCGGTCCCGTACAGGTATGCGCGTACTCCTTGCAGTCACCGTGACACTGCTGGCCGCGATGAGTTCGGCCGCCGCGGTGACGCTGGCCGGCGGTCCGGCGCCGGCCGCCGCGGCCACCCCGTACCGGGTGCTCTTCGACGCCAGCCACGGCGAGACCGCCGGCAACGCCGACTGGATCATCTCCACCGCCCAGCCCGACCCGCTGGCGCAGAACGCCAATCCAACCTCGGAGGCCTCCTGGACCGGGGCGATCTCGGCCTGGGGCGTGGCGCTGCAGCGCACCGGCCGGTACTCGCTGGCCACCCTGCCGGCCGGCGGCCGGATCAGCTACGGCGACGCCGGCAACGCCCAGGACCTGAGCAGGTACTCCGCCTTCGTGCTGCCTGAGCCGAACGTGGTGTTCAGCTCGGCCGAGAAGACCGCGATCATGACCTTCGTCCGCAACGGCGGCGGCCTGTTCCTGGTGTCCGACCACACCGGCAGCGACCGCAACAACGACGGCTGGGACTCGCCGAAGATCCTCAACGACCTGATGAGCAACAACAGCGTCGATTCCACCGACCCGTTCGGCTTCTCCATCGACCTGCTCGACATCGCCAACGAGAACCCCAGCGTGATCGGTTCGGCCGCCGGGTCCGACCCGATCATCCGCGGGCCGTTCGGAACCGCGACCGGAACCATCGTGCGCGACGGCACCACGGCCACCCTGAAGCCCGCCGACAACGCCGGGGTGCGCGGCGAGATCTTCCGCAGCGGCTTCTCGGCATCGGGCACCACCGGGGCGGCGGTGGCCTCGGCGACCTTCGGCTCCGGCCGGGTGCTGTTCTGGGGCGACTCCTCGCCGATCGACGACGGCACCGGCCAGTCCGGCAACACCCTCTTCAACGGCTGGAACGACCCGGCCGGCACGGACGCGACACTCGCGCTGAACGGCACCGAGTGGCTGGCCAGCGGTACCGGTGGCAGCACCGGGAGCTGCCCCTCGCCAGGCCAGCAGTCCACCACCAGCTTCGAGAACGGCAATGCGGCTCCCTGGACCGCCTCTGCCGGCGTGATCACCAACTCTTCCGCCGAGCCAGCCCATACCGGCACCTGGAAGGCCTGGCTGGACGGCTACGGCATCACCCACACCGACACCCTGTCGACCACGGTGAGCATCCCGGCGGGGTGCACGGCGACGATGAGCTACTACCTGCACATCGACACCGCCGAGACGACCACCACCACGGCCTACGACAAGCTGACCCTCAAGCTGGCCAACACCGTGGTGACGACGTTCTCCAACCTCAACGCCAACACCGGGTACGCCCAGCGCTCCGTCAGCCTCTCCTCGCTGGCCGGCCAGACCGTGTCGGTCATCTTCACCGGGGTGGAGGACAGCAGCCGGCAAACCTCGTTCGTGATCGACGACATCACGCTCACCCTCAGCTGACCTGCCTCGACGAGGCGGCGGAACCGGGGGCGACCGATCCCGGAGTGATCAAGATCCGGCGCGTCGATACCGCCACTTACCAGCTATGGCGGGCACCATCCGTTTGTGCGGACGCGCACGCCATGGATCGTGAGGTTATCGTTAGACAACGTCGATGGCTGGGGCCGGGGACCCTACGACAAGGTGGCGGTAAGGCAATGTATGCCATGCATGCGTCCGGTCCGGAGCCAGCAGGGCACAAGACCGGTGGCGCCGAGCTGCGCAAGCTGCTGCTGGCGGGACTGGTCGACCGGCTGCCGGCCGCGATCTACGCTGCCGAGTCCGGCCCGGACGGGCAGTGGCTCTACGCCAGCCCGCAGATCAAGGAGATCCTCGGCTTCGACGCCGGGGACCTGATCGCCGACCCGGGCCTGTGGGCGCGGCAGCTGCACCCGGACGACCGCCCGTGGGTGCTGCGCTCGGAGACGGCGCCGGGGGCGGGACGCTGCCAGGTCGAGTACCGGATGATCCGCCGCGACGGCCAGGTGATCTGGGTGCTCGACGACGCGCTGGTCGAGCAGGTGGGCGCGGGGTCGGTGCAGCACGGCCTGCTCTACGACATCACCGCCCGCAAGCGCACCGAGCTGCTGCTGGCCGAGCACGCCGACATCGTGGAGCGGGTCGCGCGCGGCGAGGAGCTGGCCGAGATCCTGACCGAGCTGGCCACCGCCACCGAGGCGGTCAGCGGCGCGGCCCGGTGCCTGATCGAGGTGCAGCCCGGCGCCGGGCTCGGCCGGGGCATCCGCTGCTGCTCCGACGGCGTGCTGGACGCCGCCGACCGCGACCGGTTCGCCCCGGCCAGCCATTCGGCCGAGTTCGCCGCGCCCAACGGCAACCCGCTGGGCCGGGTGAGCCTGCACTACCCGGACGGCGCTCATCCCCAGGACTCCGACGGCGAACTGGCCGGCTGGGCGGCGAGCCTGGCCTCGGTGGCGGTGCTGCGGGCGGCCGAGCATGCCCGGGTGACGCTGTCGATGTCGCTGCTGGAAGCCACCCTGGACGCCACCGCCGACGGCATCCTGGTCATCGACGCGGCCGGGCGCATCCTCGGCCACAACCAGAAGTTCCTGGACATGTGGCGGATCGACCCGGCGGTGCTGGCGTCCGGGGAGGATGCCGCGCTGCGCGCCTCGGTGCTGGACCAGCTGGTCGACCCCGAGCAGTTCACCCGGCAGGCCGACCGGCTGATGGCCAGCCCCGCCGAGTGCAGCCACGACGAGCTCGAGTTCCTCGACGGCCGGTTCTTCGAGCGCTACTCCCAGCCGCAACGCATCGACGGGGTCACGGTCGGGCGGGTGTGGAGCTTCCGGGACATGACGCTGCACCGCCAGCTGGAGCAGGAGCTGCGGGTGCAGGCCTTCACCGACCCGCTGACCCCGCTGGCCAACCGGACGTACTTCATCCAGCAGGTGACGGCGGCGCTGAACTCCGCCGGCCGCCGCGAGGACAGCCTGGCGGTGCTGCTGCTCGACCTGGACGACTTCAAGACCGTCAACGACAGCCTGGGCCACGTGGCCGGCGACGCCCTGCTGATCGCGATCGCCGAGCGGCTGGGCACCTGCGTCGCACCGGGCGACGTGGCGGCCCGGCTCGGCGGTGACGAGTTCGTGGTGCTGCTGCGCCAGCTCAACGGCGCCGAGGACGCGGTTTATGCCGCCGAGCGGGTGCTCTCGGCGCTGTCGGCGCCGCTGGTGGTGGAGGGCCAGACGCTGACCGTCCGGGCCAGCATCGGGATCGCGCTGCCGTCGGCCGGCGAGGACGCCGGGGACCTGCTGCGCAACGCCGATCTGGCCATGTACACCGCCAAGCGGGACGGTGGCGGCCGTTGCCACACCTACGCCCCGGAGATGCACGTCGAGGCGATGGCCCGGCTGGCGCTCAAGGCCGACCTGGAACGTGCCATCGAGTCCGACGAGCTGGTGGTGCACTACCAGCCGGTGCTGGACCTGCACAGCTTCGAGATCGTCTCGATGGAGGCGCTGGTGCGCTGGCAGCACCCGGAGCGCGGCCTGATCTCGCCGGAGGAGTTCGTGGCCCTGGCCGAGGAGTCCCGGCTGATCGACCGGCTCGGCTCGGTGGTGCTGCGCCAGGCCTGCAACCAGCTGGCCCAGTGGCGGCGCAGCATTCCCGCCCACCGCGAGCTGACCGTCAGCGTCAACGTCTCGCCCCGGCAGCTGTCGGACCCGGGCCTGATTCCGGAGGTCCGGCGGGCGCTCTGGGTGGCGGGGCTGCCCGCTTCGGCGCTGGTGCTGGAGATCACCGAGAGCAGCCTGGCCACCCCGACCGTGGACGTGATCACCGTCCTCAACCAGCTCAAGGACCTCGGGGTGGTACTGGCCCTGGACGACTTCGGGGTGGGCTACTCCTCGCTCGGGCAGCTGGTGAACTTCCCGCTGGACATCGTCAAGCTCGACAAGTCCTTCGTGGACCGGCTCAACGGCGAGCTCGCCGGGGCAGCGCTGCTGCGCGCGGTGCTGCAGGTCGCCGACGCGCTGTCGCTGGAGACCACCATCGAGGGCATCGAGGACGCCCAGCAGCTGCAGCAGGTCCGGACGCTGGGCTGTGGCCGCGCGCAGGGTTTCCTGCTGTCCCGGCCGCTGGACGCCCAGGACTCCTCGGACCTGCTGGCCGGCCGGGTGCCGCCGGTCAGCGTCGCTGGCCTGCCCACACCGCTTGGCCTGACCGGCCCGCTGCCGCGGTTGGCCTGACCGCCCCGACCGCGGCGGTGCGTGCGGTCAGCGGCCTGACCGGTTCGTGCGTGCCGGCTGATTGCGCCAGCGGCCGGCATTCGATAATGCAGGCGTGAACTCTGCGCACGCCGGCCTCACCGTCCGGGACGAGCTGTCCATCTCCGAGGTCGGCTACGACCATCCCGATGCCCAGCGGCTGATCGCCGAGGTGCAGGCCGAGTACGTCCAGCGCTACGGCGGCCCGGACTCCACGCCGGTCGACCCGGCGGAGTTCGCCCCGCCCCAGGGCCGGTTCGCGGTCGGCTACGCCGGCGGCGAGCCGATTGGAATGGGCGGTTGGCGCCGGCACGACCCCGAGGACCCGGAGACGTCCTGGGCGGCGCCGTCGGCCGAGGTCAAGCGGATGTACGTGGCGGCCGGCATGCGCAATCGCGGCTACGCCCGGACCATGCTGGCCTACCTGGAGGACACCGCGCGCCAGGACGGCGTGCGCTGGCTGCTGCTGGAGACCGGCCACCGCCAGCCCGAGGCGGTCGAGCTGTACCGGTCCTGCGGCTACCTGCCGGTGTCGCCGTTCGGGTACTACGCCGGCCGGGCGTCGGCCATCCACCTCGGCAAGGACCTGGTCACAGCCGAAGCTCCCCCCGCAGCGGCAGCTCGGCCACGTTCGGCCCGGCCTGGACGGTGAAGCCGCCCGGCTCCAGCAGCCAGCCCTCGCCGGGCTGCCAGTGCTCGAACGCCCGCCGGGGAAGCGCGATCGGCACCGTCACGGTCTGACCGGCCGGCACCTCGACGCTGGCGAAACCGGCCAGCCAGCGCACCGGGCGCCGCACCGCGGACTCCGGGCGGGACAGGTACACCTGGGCCACCTCCCGGCCGTCCCGGGCCCCGGTGTTGCGCAGCCGCAGGGTGACGGTGGCGAGCGCGTCCGGATCGCTCGCGGCGCCCGGCCGGTCCACCGACATCGACTCGTAGCAGAAGCTGGTGTAGCCGAGCCCGAAGCCGAACGGGTACGCCGGCTGCGTGCCGGCCCGCAGCCAGGCCCGGTAGCCGATGTCGATGCCCTCCTCGTAATGCAGCACGCCGTCGGCCGGGGTCACGTCGAGCACCGGCACGTCGGCCTGCTCGGCCGGCCAGCTGGTCGGCAACCGGCCGCAGGGCTCGGCCGCGCCGGTCAGCACGTCGGCCAGCGCCCGGCCGTACTCCTGGCCGCCGAACCAGGTCAGCAGCACCGCCTGCACCTGCTCGCGCCACGGCAGGGTCACCGGGGAGCCCGAGTTGACCACCACCACGGTGCGCGG
Source organism: Jatrophihabitans sp. (assembly GCF_035474675.1). Classification (GTDB taxonomy): domain Bacteria; phylum Actinomycetota; class Actinomycetes; order Mycobacteriales; family Jatrophihabitantaceae; genus Jatrophihabitans_A. Next base: position 30,927 of record NZ_DATINC010000170.1, read on the forward strand.
GTTGGCCGCCGCCACCGCCCGCACCAGGTCGTCCTGGCGGCCGGGCAGCGCCAGCGAGTCGCGGTCGAAGCCCTCGGACTCGACCTGCTCGGTGGTGCCCACCACCACGACCGCGACCTCGGCCTGCCGGGCAGCCTCGGCGGCCTCGGCGATCAGCGCGTCGGCGGAATCCACCACCGGTCGCCAGCCGAGGGTGACGGCCAGCGAGCGGTGTGCCGCTGCCCGGCCGGTCAGGGTGTGCACCAGTCGCAGCCGGTAGCTCCGGCCGGCCGCCAGCTCGACCCGGGCGACGCTGGCCGGCGGGCCGAACAGCCCGCTGCCCGGGTCGTCGCCGGCTACCGTGGCGTCGGCCGCCAGCAGCTCGGCACCGTCGACGCTGAGCGTGGTCGGCCCCACCACGGCGAAGCCGAGCTCGACCGGCCCGGTCTCGGCCGGCCGGTAGTCGGTGACAATCTCCAGGTCGGCCAGCTCGCCGTCCGGCAGGTTGCCCAGCCACACCAGGGAACTGGCGAAGCGCACCTCCTCCAGCACCAGCGTGCCTGCGGTGTCGCGGACGCGTACCCGCAGCCCGGCCGAGCCGGTCTCCGGATCGGTCAGGGTGTCCGGCGGCAGCGGCGCGACGCCCTGCTGCACCGCGGCACCGAGGCAGTAGCTGACCACCGCGCCGGGCAGCGCCTGGCGGAGCCCGGCCAGCGGCGAGAGCACCTCGCTGGGCACCACAGTCGCGCTGCCGCCGCCCTGGGTCCGGGGCAGTGCGGCGTGCTGGCCGCTGACCGCGATGCTGGCCGGCGCGCGCAACGGCAGCAGCTGCCCGTCGTTGCGGACCAGCACGATGCCGCGCACCTCAGCCTGCCGGGCGAAGTCCAGGTCGATGATCGGCCGGGGCCGCTCGTCGGCCGGTGTGCCCAGCGCGCCGACCCGAGCGGCCAGCCGCAGCAGCCGGCGGACCTTCTCCTCGACCGCCTCGGCGGGCACCTCGCCGGCCCGGACCGCGGCCACCAGCGCCGCACCCCACGCACCGTGCGGGCCGGGCATCGCCAGGTCCTGCCGGGCGGTGGCGGCGGCCAGCGAGCGCACCGCGGTCCAGTCGGAGATGACCAGCCCGTCGAAGCCCCACTCCTCGCACAGCGGACTGCGCAGCAGGTCGTTCTCGGACATCGTCACCCCGCCGACCGCGTTGTAGGACGACATCACCGTCCAGGCGCCGGCCTGCACCGCCCGCTCGAAGGGCGCCAGGTACAGCTCGCGCAGCGCCCGGGAGTCCACCGTCACGCTGGCGGTGAACCGCTCGGTCTCCGAGTCGTTGGCGACGTAGTGCTTCACGCAGCAGCCGACCCCGACCTCCTGGAGGCCGCGGATGTAGCCGACCCCGATCGCGCCGGTCAGCACCGGGTCCTCGGAGTAGCACTCGAAGTGCCGGCCGCCCAGCGGGCTGCGGTGCAGGTTGACGGTCGGCGCGAGCAGCACGTGCACACCCTTGCGCCGGCACTCCTGGCCGAGCAGCCGGCCGGCGACCGCGGCGAGGTC
>NZ_DATINC010000171.1:0-5794 GCF_035474675.1 Jatrophihabitans sp.
GTAGATCTGGGTGATCTTGGCGTCGCGCATCATCCGCTCCACCGGGAAGTCCTCGGTGTAGCCGTAGCCGCCGAACAGCTGGACGGCGTCGGTGGTGACCTTCATCGCCACGTCCGAGGCGAACGCCTTGGCCGAGGCCGAGTACCAGGTGAGCCCGGGCTCGCCGCGCTCGGCTTTGGCGGCGGCGGCGTAGATCAGCTGCCGGGCGGCCTCGGTCTGCATCACCATGTCAGCCAGCATGAACTGCAGGCCCTGGAAGTCCGCGATCGGCCGACCGAACTGCTGGCGCTGCTTCATGTAGGCGATAGAGGCATCGATGGCTCCCTGGGCGATGCCCAGCGCCTGGGCGCCGATGGTCAGCCGGGTGTGGTCCAGGGTGGTCAGCGCGGTCTTGAACCCGGTGCCGGGCTCGCCGATGATCCGGTCGGCCGGGATGGCGCAGTTCTCGAAGTGGATCTCACACGTCGGCGAGCCCTTGATGCCGAGCTTGCGCTCGTGCATGCCGACCGAGAAGCCAGGGTCGTCCTTGTGCACCACGAAGGCGGAGATGCCGCGCGCCCCCTTGGACGGGTCGGTCACCGCCATCACCGTGTAGTAGGTCGACACGCCCGCGTTGGAGATCCAGCACTTGGTGCCGTTGAGCACCCAGTGGTCGCCGTCGAGCACCGCGCGGGTGCGCATCGCCGCGGCGTCGGAACCGGCCTCCCGCTCGGACAGCGCGTAGGAGAACATCGCCTCGCCGGAGGCGACCGGCGGCAGCACCTGCTTCTTCAGGTCCTCCGACGCCGACAGCAGCAGCGGCATGGTGCCGAGCTTGTTCACCGCCGGGATCAGCGAGGACGACGCGCAGACCCGAGCGACCTCCTCGATCACCAGCACGGTGGCCAGCGAGTCCGCGCCCGCGCCGCCGTACTCCTCGGGAATGTGGGCGGCGTGGAAACCGGCCCGCACCAGGGCCGCCAGCACGTCGTACGGGAACTCCGCGGTGCGGTCCACCTCGGCCGCCCTGGGGGCGATCTTGTCCTCGGCCAGCTCGCGAACCGCTTCGCGCAGCATGGTGTGCTCGTCGCTGAGCCGGTAGCTGTCGAATTCAGGATTGAGCGCCATACCGACAAGCGTTACTCATCAGTAGCGGTGACGCAACGTACTGCGCGCCGTGTCACTGCGACCACCAGCACGGTGGCTGCGCCGGCAGCCGATCCGGGCAAGAACGGGGGTGTCCGGCGAGCGGAAACGGTGCTAGCCGGCGGGCGCGATAGCCTTGACAACCATGACCCAGCGTCCTCGCCTCTCGGTGATCGGTACCGGCTACCTCGGCGCCACCCACGCGGTGTGCATGGTCGAGCTCGGCTACGAGGTGATCGGCCTCGACGTCGACATCGCCAAGATCGAGGCCCTGCGGGCGGGCCGGATCCCGTTCTTCGAACCCGGGCTGCCCGAGCTGCTGGCCAAGCACATCGACTCCGGCCGGCTGCGGTTCACCACCGACTACACCGAGGTGGCCGAGTTCGCCGACGTGCACTTCATCTGCGTCGGCACCCCGCAGAAGAAGGGCCAGTACGCCGCGGACCTCAGCTACGTCGCGGCGGCGTTCCGGTCGCTGGCGCCGCACCTGGACCGGCGGGCGCTGGTGGTCGGCAAGTCCACCGTGCCGGCCGGCACCGCGGTGCGGATGGCCAAGGTGCTCGCCGAGCTCTCGCCGCACCTGGAGGTGGAGCTGGCCTGGAACCCGGAGTTCCTGCGCGAGGGCTTCGCCGTGGAGGACACCCTGCGTCCGGACCGGCTGGTGTTCGGGGTGCGCAGCGAGTGGGCCGAGCAGATGCTGCGGGCCAGCTTCGCCCCGGTCATCGAGGCCGGCACGCCGGTGATCGTCACCGACTACGCCACCGCCGAGCTGGTCAAGGTCGCGGCGAACTCGTTCCTGGCCACCAAGATCAGCTTCATCAACGCGATGGCCGAGGTGTGCGAGGCGACCGGTGCCGACGTCACCCAGCTGGCCGACGCGATCGGCCACGACGCCCGGATCGGGCGGCGCTTCCTCAACGCCGGCCTCGGCTTCGGCGGCGGCTGCCTGCCCAAGGACATCCGGGCCTTCATCGCCCGGGCCGGCGAGCTCGGGGTGGACCAGGCGGTGTCGTTCCTGCGCGACGTCGACGAGATCAACCTGCGCCGGCGGGCCCGGACGGTCGAGCTCGGCCTGGACCTGCTGGACGGCTCGTACCGCGGCACCCGGGTGGCGGTGCTGGGGGCTGCGTTCAAGCCGAACTCCGACGACGTCCGGGACTCGCCGGCCCTGGACGTGGCCGCCGCAGTGGGCCGACGCGGCGCGACCGTGCAGATCTACGACCCGGAGGCCAACGCCAGCGCCCAGCGGCTGCACCCTGAGCTGGTCTACGCCGGCTCCCTGGAGGAGGCGGTGGACCAGGCGGACCTGGTGATGCTGCTGACCGAGTGGTCGATCTTCCGCGCCATGGACCCGGACACCATCGGCGCCCGGGTCGCCCAGCGCAACCTGGTGGACGGCCGCAACGTCCTCGACCCGGCCCAGTGGCGGGCCGCCGGCTGGGCCTACCGCGCGCTCGGCCGTCCTTAGGATGTAGGCGCCCTACTTCCCCTGTGGATAACTCACGGCATCTGTCGGAGTAGAGCCCTAGCTTCTGCCGTATGACAGCTACGACAGCTCCTCCATCATGTCTCACCGGTGATACGCTTGGTTTCGTGAAGAGCGTGACCATCCGCGAACTACGCAACAACGGCGGAGCCGTTCTCGACCGGGTGGCTCGTGGCGAGGAGTTGATCGTGACCCGGGACGGCGCTGAGATCGCCGAGCTGCGTCCGCGACGCCGGCCTGGTCCGGCACCGGCCGACCTCATCGAAGCGCGCCGGCACCTGCCCCGGGTCGATCCCGAGCTGCTACGGCGCGATCTCGACGCCGTGCTCGACGCGACGGTATGACGGCGCCCTCGACCCGGGGAATGCTCGACACCTCGACGGTGATCCTGCTCGGCGAGCTGGACGATCCAAGCACGCTTCCCGACGAATGCATCATCAGCTCGGTGACCTTGGCCGAGCTGTCGGTCGGGCCACATGTCGCGGACACCGCCCGCGAACGGTCAGCCCGCCAGGCGCATTTGCAGCAGGCGGAGGCGGACTTCCAACCACTGGCCTTCGACGCCGCGTCGGCTCGCGCGTTCGGCCGGATAGCGGCCTCGCTGCGCCAGGCCGGCCGCAAGCCCGCCGCCCGTGCCTACGACGCTCTGATCGCAGCGTCCGCCATCGCCCACGGCTTACCGCTGTACACCTGCAACCCGAGCGACTTCGCCGGCATCGATGAGCTCACCGTCCAGCCGGTCCCCCATCCCCGCCATCCGAGCGGCACGACGAGGAGCGCTTCACGATGACAGACCAGCAGTCCGATTACATCTTGCCGGCTGACTACGAAGGCACCATCACCTTCGATGGCTCGCAGACCTGGTACCGCGTCACCGGCGACCTGAACAGCGGAGTCACTCCGCTGGTGGTCGTGCACGGCGGCCCCGGCTGCACCCACGACTACCTGTTACGGCTGAGCGCGCTGGCGCGCGACGGGCGCCCGGTGATCCACTACGACCAGATCGGCAACGGTAGATCCACTCACCTGCCAGACGCGGATCCGAGCTACTGGACCGTCGAGCTCTTCGTCGCCGAACTGAACACCCTGCTCGCGGCGCTGGGAATAGCCGACTCCTACCATCTGCTCGGCCAGTCCTGGGGTGGCATGCTCGGCGCGGAGTTCGCGGTTCGTCGACCAGTGGGCCTGCAGCGGCTGGTCATCGCCGACTCACCGGCTGCCATGGAGCTGTGGGGCGTGGCGGCGGACTCGCTTCGCGCCGGATTGCCGGCCGAGGTCGAGGAGACACTGCGGCAGCACGAGGCGGCGGGAACCACAGATTCGCCGGAATACCGCGAGGCGATGCAGGTGTACTACGACCGCCACGTCTGTCGAGTGGTTCCCAATCCACCCGAGGTCGCCGCGAGCTTCGCCGCGATCGACGACGACCCGACCGTTTACCACACGATGAACGGTCCGAGCGAGTTCCACACCGTCGGTTCGCTGAAAGGCTGGTCGGTCATCGACCGGCTGCCACAGATCAACGTACCTACTCTGATCATCTCCGGCCATTACGACGAGGCAGCACCAGTCGCGGTGCGGCCGTTCTTCGAGCAGATTCCCGACGTACGCTGGCGAATCTTCGCCGAATCCAGCCACATGCCGCACGTCGAGGAGACCGAGCGTTTCCTGTCCGTCGTCCGACGCTTTCTCGATGGCGCCGAACCTGACGGCGCCGATCCTGCCGGCTTGTGACTGGTGAGTCAGCTCGCTCTACTCCTCGGTGAGCACGCTCCATCTATCAGCTGGTGATGTCCTTGCGCGTTAGCTGGTGATGTCCTTGCGGGCGAAGCGGGTCCAGGCGGCGGTGAACAGCACAGCGCTGTAGATCGCCGCCACCGCGCAGCCGCGGATCATGTCGTCCCAGCTGATCGTCGGGGTCAGCGCGTCCAGCCAGGAGTACTGGAAGTGGGTGGGCAGCACCACCCGGTACGGGTCCAGCGCGGTGATCGAGTCCAGGATGTTGGACACCACCACCAGGAAGGTTGCACCGCCGACGGCGGCCAGCGGCGCGTCGGTCAGCACGCTGAGCAGGAACGCCAGCGCGGCCACCAGCAACGCCTGACCGCAGGCGTACAGCACCACGATCAGCAGCCGCTGCAGGGTCTCGGTGTAGCTGAAGCTGCCTCCGAACGGCGACTTCGCCGGCGCCCAGCCGAAGAACGTCCCGCCCACCAGGTACGCCCAGGCCGGCAGCAGCAGGTTCACCCCGAACGAGAAGGTCAACGCCACCAGTAGCTTCTGTCGCAGCAGTCGGGCCCGCGGGATCGGCAGCGCCAGCAGGTAGCGCAACGACGACCAGCTCGCCTCGCTGGCGATGGTGTCGCCGCAGAACATCGCCACGATCACCACCAGCAGGAAGCCGACGGCAGCGAACTCGGTGAACAGCGCGAAGTTGCCGGCCCCCGCGGTCGCGAGGTCCACCAGTGCCGGCCGGTTCCGGTTGGAGCTGCCGGACCCGCCGAGCTGGAACGCCAGCGCCATGATGATCGGCAGCACCAGCAGGAACAGTACGGTCAGCTGGGTACGCCGACGGGTCAGCTGGCGGGCAAACTCCACCCGCAGCAGCAGCGTCCGGCCGCTGTCGAAACCCATGGCCGGTCCGCCACCCGGCTGGTCGGCGGGCAGTGCGGGCAGCTGGGCCAGCCGGTCGTGGATGCCGCGCCGGGTGGGCGGCACCCCGCCGGACGAGCCGGAACCACTGGAAATACTGCTAATCACTGCGTTCCCCGATCAGGTCGCTCCCCGATCAAATCCAGGAAGACATCCTCCAGCGCCCGTCGGGCCGGCACCGGCCGGGCACCGATGCCGGCGGCCGCCAGCACCTCCTGTGCCCGGTCCGGGTCGTCCACGGCGAGCTGGGTCGCGCCGGTGCCCGCCACCTCGGTCACCGATCCCGCCGCCACCAGCCGGCCGCGGTGCATCACCACCACGTGGCTGCAGGTCTGCTCGACCTCGGCCAGCAGGTGCGAGGACACGATGACGGTGCGCCCGGTGGCGGCGTAGCGGCCCAGCACCACCCGCATCTCGGCGATCTGCGGCGGGTCCAGGCCGTTGGTCGGCTCGTCCAGCACCAGCACGTCGGGCAGGCCCAGCATCGCCTGGGCGATCGCCAGCCGCTGCTGCATGCCGTGGCTGTAGGTC
>NZ_DATINC010000172.1:0-16067 GCF_035474675.1 Jatrophihabitans sp.
CAGGCCAGCGGCACCTACGAGCAGTCCAACGCCCGGCGCGAGCTGGTGCTGCAGGCCCGGATGCACGGCCTGCCCAAGTCCACCGCGCTGACCCTGTGCGAGACGGCCATCAAGGCCTTCCAGCTCGGCGACTTCGCCGACCGCGAGATCAAGACCTACTCCGGCGGCCAGCGGCGCCGCCTGGACGTCGCGCTCGGCGTCATCCACTCGCCCAAGGTGATGTTTCTGGACGAGCCGACCGCCGGGCTCGACCCGCCGAGCCGGGCCCGGATGTGGCAGGAGGTGCGCCGGCTGCGCGAGGAGGGCATGACGATCTTCCTCACCACCCACTACCTGGACGAGGCCGACGCGCTGTGCGACCGGATCTCGATCATCGACGGCGGCCTGATCGTGGCCGAGGGCACCCCGGCGGCGCTCAAGCGCGAGATCTCCGGCGATGTGGTCGTGCTCGACATGGCCGCCTCCGACTCGGCTGGGGTGGTGGACCCGAACCGGGTGCTGGAGGCGGAGAAGCTGCTCGTCGCCGAGCCGTACGTGACCAGCTCCGAGGTGGTCGAGGGCACCGTGCGGCTCTACGTGGACAGCAGCGGCACCGCGATCCCGCACATCATGCGCACCCTGCTGGACAAGGGCATCGAGCCGGGCGCGGTGGAGGCCCGCCGGCCGAGCCTGGACGACGTGTTCCTGGCCAAGACCGGCCGATCGCTGGAGGAATGACCGGCCCGGAACCGGGTGACCGGTCGGGGAAACCAAGTACTTCGTTGAAAGAGGACGGCAGTGAAGCTTCTCCGTGACACCTGGCTGATCTACCAGCAGGAGTCCAGCCTGATGTTTCGTAGCAAGACCTTGATCCTGTTCAGCATGGCTCAGCCGATCAGCTATCTGGTGCTGTTCGCCCCGTTCCTCAAGTCCACGCTGGCCGGTCAGGGAGCCAACAGCTACGCCGACGCGTACCGGATCTACGTGCCCGGCCTGCTGGTGGCGATGGGCCTGTTCGGCGGCCTGTTCGCCGGGTACGGCCTGCTGCAGGCGATCCGGGCCGGCATCATCGAACGCTGCCGGGTCACCCCGATCAGCCGGATCGGGCTGCTGCTGGGCCGGGCGCTGATGCACGTGACGCTGATCGTCATGCAGGGCGTCATCATCACCATCGCCGCGATTCCGCTGGGCCTGCGGGTCAACCCGCTGCACCTGCTGGCCGCCTACGGGATGCTGGCGATGATGGCCCTGATGGCCACCTCGATCTCCTACGACCTCGCGCTGATGGTGCGCGACCAGAACAGCCTCGGCATGATGGTCCAGACCACCAGCCAGCCGATCTCGCTGCTGGCCGGCGTCCTGATCCCGCTGTCGCTGGCCCCGCTGTGGATCCGCGACCTCGCCCTGGCCAACCCGTTCGCCTGGGCCACCGACGGCATCCGGGCGCTGTTCACCGGGCACGGCGGTGACGACGTGGTCTGGCAGGGCGCGCTGATCATCACCGCGCTGGCCGCGCTCAGCGTGGTGCTGTCCTCGAAGCTGTTCAACCGCAAGATCGCCTGAGCCGGTAGGAGAACTCCGTGGACCCCAGTGACCTCCGGCTGACCCTGGCCCGCGACGAGCAGGTCGGCGCCGGCAACGTGCTGCTGCGGATGGCCGAGCTGGGTGCCGACCCGGACCTGCCCCGGGTGAGCTTCGACCGGGACGTCGACGGCATCCCGGCCGAGACCCCGCTGTCGCTCACCATGCTCACCGAACGGGTCGCCGCCCGGGCGCACTGGTTCAGCCGGCGGGGCATCGGCCGGCGTGACCCGGTCGCGGTGTACGTGACCTCGGCCGCCGACGTGTTCCTCAACTACTTCGCGCTGACCCGGCTGGGCGCCATCCCGGCGCTGCTCAACGGCAGCATGCCGATCGAGGTGGCGGCCGAGTTCATCCGGCGGCTGCGCGGGGTCGGGGTGGTCACCGACGCCGAGCACGCGGCGCTGCGCGAGCACGACCTGGGGGTGGCGATCCTGGGCGACGCCACCGAGACCGGCACCGGCGACCCGGCCCAAGCACCGCCGCACTACCGGCACCATCCCGAGGATCCGGTCGCCATCACGCACTCGTCCGGCACCACCCGCACGCCCGCCGCCATCGTGCACTCCCACCACGGGCTGTTCGCCGCGGTGCGGGCCGTCCGGCTCACCGAGGCCCGCCCGTACGGCGACGTCCGGGAGCTCTCGGCGCTGCCGGCCGCGCACACCGCCGGCATCATCACCATCAACCAGGCGCTGTGCAACGGCTACCAGTTGCTGTGCCTGAGCGCGCAGGGCGGGGAGTTCCGCAACAGCGGCCTGGCGGTGCTCGACGCCATCGAGCGCTGGCGCCCGACCGGGGTGTTCGGCTTCGCGGTGACCTGGTCGGAACTGGCCCGCTACGACCTGGCCAGCCGCGACCTCAGCTCGGTGCGCAACTGGTCGTCCACCGGCGACTGCGCGCACGAGTCGCACATCCGCCGGCTGGTCGCGGTGGGCAGCCACCAGACCTACCGGCGCGGCGAGGGCGTGGTCAGCGTTCCCGGCTCGAAGTTCATCGACAACCTCGGCTCCACCGAGATGGGGCACAGCGCGTTCTACATGACCCACCGGCTGGGCAGCGAGCGCTACGGCCGGTGCGTGGGCAAGCCGTACCCGTTCGCCGAGGTGGTGCTGCTGGACGTCGAGACCGGCGAGGAGGTGCCCGACGGCCAGGTCGGCCATTGCGGCCTGAAGTCGCCGACCCTGGCGCTGGGGTACTGGAACGACTCGGTAAACACCTTCCGGACCAGGCTGAACGGCTACTACCTGACCGGGGACCTGCTCTACCGGGACGCCGAGGGCTACTACTACCACGTCGACCGCGCCAGTGACGCGCTCGATCTGGGCGGGGGCGACTGGCTCTACACGGCGCTGTCGGAGGAACGCATCCTCTCGGCCTGCGCCGACGTCCGGGACTGCAGCGTGATCGCCGCCCGGGAGGCCGACGGCAGCGTCCGTACCCAGGTGCTGCTGGTGCTGGCCGAGCATGCCGACCCCGACGCCGACCGGGAACTCGCCGTCCGGGCCGCGCTCGGCGAGCCGGTGGCGCGCACCCTGGCCGAGGTCGTGACCATCCCCGACGACGGGGTGGTCATGGGCCCTACCGGCAAGGTGCGCAAGTTCCTGATGCGCCAGAAATTGCTGGCCGGCAGCGGCACCGGCTGATTCTTGAATTCGTTATGACTACGTCCTCTTTCCGGCCTTGCGTGGGTCCGACCGGCGTGACATTCTCGCTCGGCGCGCCGGTGCGCGCACACCTCGGAAAGAAATCGCGGCCGGCTGGTGCCTGCCGCCGACACGACCGCCGGCGGGAGTGGGTTGATGGCTGACACGCAACAGGCCCGGGGATACGCGGTAGTGGTCAACCACGAGGAGCAGTACTCGATCTGGCCAGCCGGCCGGGAACTGCCGGCCGGCTGGACCGCCACCGGCTTCGCCGGGACCGAGGACGAGTGCCTGGCCCACATCGACGAGGTCTGGACCGATATGCGGCCGCTGTCGCTGCGTACCTGGATTCGGGACCATCAGCAGCCCGTTCCGAGCTGACTTGTATTCCAGCACCAGCGGCGTGACTGCGGCAGGCTCGAATGCGGCCGCCGTGGTGCAGTCACCAGATCGCTACCCGGCGCTGCCCACCCAGCAGGGCATGATCCTCAACAGCCTGCGCTGCTGTTCCGACGGCGTGGACGTCCTGCAGATCACCCTGGACTGGGCCGAGCCGGTGCGGGCCGAGCCGTTCGAAGCGGCCTGGCAGGAGGCGGTGCGGCGCAACCCGGTGCTGCGTACCGGCTTCGAACTGGACCCCGACCACGGCCTGGTGCAGGTGGTGCACCCGGCGGCCGCCCTGGACATCCGGTGGCTGGAACTGCCGCCGGCACCGGCCACCGGGGCCGACGCCGAGTTCGACGCGTTCCTGCGGGCCGACCGGCGGGTACCGTTCGACCCTGCCCGGCCGCCGCTGGCCCGGTTGAGCGTGCTGCGCCGGCCGGAGCCCGGCAGCAACCGCCGGCCGGGGCCCGGCGCCGGACACCCTGCCGGACCGGTGCCGCCGGCCTGCCGGTCCGTGTTTACCTTTTCCCATGCACTGCTCGACGGGCGGTCCATGCGATTGCTGGTCGAGGAGGTGTCGCGGTGCTACGCCGCACTGTTGGCCGGGCGGTCCGCCGTCCCGCCGCGGCGCCCGCCGTTCTCGGAGTTCGTGAGGTGGTGGCAGATGGCTGAGCTGGCCGACCCGGCCGGTCCGGAGGAGTTCTGGACCCCTTACCTCGCCGACACCGTGCTGCCCCGGGCGCTGCCCGGCTGCCTTGGCGCCCGGCAGCCGGGTACCGCTCGCCCGGCCGAACCGCGGAAGCTGGACACCGCGCTCTCGCGCGCCGACTCCGACCGGATCCGCCGGCTTGCCGAGCAGGCAGGCCTCGGCGCCAGCACCGTGCTCACCGCCGCCTGGGCGCTGCTGCGGGCCCGCTACGGCGGAGTGGAGGACGTGGTGCTGGCCGCCACCCGGTCCTGCCGGCACGCCAGCATCCCGGACGCTGACCAGGTGATGGGCCTGCTGATCAACACCGTTCCGCTGCGGGTGCGGATCGATCCCGGCTGGACGGTGGCCGAGCTGCTGGCCGCGGTGGACGCCGGCATCGCCGAGGTCCGCGAGCACCAGCGGACGCCGATGGCCGACATCCTGAGCTGGGCCGGGCTGCCGGTGGACACCCCGCTGATCGACAGCCTGGTGATGTTCGACCGGCACCGGCTGCAGACCGGGCTGGACGCCGGCCCGGCGGGACCGGTGGCTGCCCGGGTGGACCGGTTGCCGTCCTACCCGCTGTCGGTGTGCTGCTACGGCGAGGACGAGCTGCAGCTGGGCATGATCTGGGACGGCCGGCGCTTCGCCGACGGCTCGGCGGAGCGGATGCTGGCCCAGCTGCGGGCCACCCTGCTCGAATTCGCCGAGTCCTCCGATCGGCCGCTGGCCGAGCTGTCGCTGGGCGCCAGCGACGAGGCGGAGCTGCGCCGGCAGTGGAACGCCGCGCGGGCCGGCTACCCGCGCGAGGCGAGCGTGCCCGAGCTGTTCGCCGCCCAGGTGGCCCGCCACCCGGACGCCCCGGCGCTGGAAGGGGATTCGGGCAGCTGGAGCTACGCCGAGCTGGACCGGCGCAGCACCGAGCTCGCCTGGGGACTGCGCGAGCGCGGGATCGGGCCGGACACCCCGGTCGCGGTGGCACTGCCGCGCGGTGCCGACCTGATCGCCACCCTGCTGGCGGTGCTCAAGGCCGGCGGGGCGTACCTGCCGATCGACCAGGGCAGCCCACCGGCCCGGGTGGCCGGCATGATCGCCGGCGCGGCCCTGGTGGTTCTCGCGCCGGAGACCGCCGCCGGGGTGCCCGAGGTCGACGGGGTGGTCCGGGTGGAGCTGGCGGAGCTGGGGTCCGGGCGGTTCGAGGCGCTGCCGGCGGGGCTGGCGCACCCGCTGAGCCTGGCCTATCTCAGCTTCACCTCCGGTTCCACCGGCGTGCCCAAGGGCGTCGCGGTGCCACACCGCGCGGTCGTCCGGCTGGTCAGCGAGCCGACCTTCGCGACGCTGGGCCCGGGCCAGCGGCTGCTGCAGCTGGCACCGGTCGCCTTCGACGCCTCGACGCTGGAGATCTGGGGCGCGCTGCTCACCGGCGCCACCCTGGTGACGGCACCGGCCGGGCCGCTCGGCCTGCCCGAGATCGCCCGGCTGCTGCGCACCCGTGGGGTGAGCCTGGCCTGGCTCACCGCGGGCCTGTTCCACCAGTTGGTGGAGGCCGACGCCGGCGCGCTGGCCGAGGTCGGGCAGCTGCTGGCCGGTGGCGACGTGCTCAACGCCGGCGCGGTGCGGACCGTGCTGGCCGCCCGGGCCGGCCGGCCGCTGGTCAACGGCTACGGCCCGACCGAGAACACCACCTTCACCACCTGCCACGTGATGACCGACCCGGACCAGGTGGGCAGCACGGTGCCGATCGGCCGGCCGATCCAGCACACCAGCGTGCACGTGCTGGACGCCGAGCTGCGTCCGGTGCCGATCGGGGTGGTCGGCGAGCTCTACACCGGCGGCGACGGATTGGCCCGGTGCTACCAGGGCAATCCGGCGGCGACTGCCCGGGCGTTCGTGCCCGACCCGAGCGGCACCGGCGAGCGGCTCTACCGCACCGGCGATCTGGTCCGCTGGCGGGCCGACGGGGTGCTGGAGTTCCTCGGCCGCGCCGACGACCAGGTCAAGGTCCGGGGTTTCCGGGTCGAGCCGGGCGAGGTGGAGGCGGTGCTGCGGGCCCATCCGGGCGTCCGGGAGGCGGTGGTGCTGACCCGCGGCGACGGCGCGCAGCGGCACCTGGTCGGCTACGTGACCCCGGCGGACGGCGTGGATCCCGGCACGCTCAGCCCCGGGGTGCTGCGCGAGTTCCTGTCCTACCGGCTGCCGGACTACCTGGTGCCGGCCGGCTTCGCGGTGCTGGAGCGGTTTCCGCTCAACGCCAACGGCAAGGTGGACCGGGCGGCGCTGCCCGAGCCGGAACGCGAGGCACGTCAGCCGGCCAGCCCGGCCCGTGGCGAGACCGAGGTCCGGCTGGCCGAGGTGTGGCGGCGGCTGCTGGAGGTCGAGACGATCGGCCGCACCGACAACTTCTTCGCCCTCGGCGGCAACTCGCTGTCCGCGGCCCGGCTGATGTTCCGGATTCGCGAGGAGTTCGGCGTCGAGCTGCCGATGGGTGCGTTCTACGCAGCACCCGCGCTGGCCGACTGCGCCGCGGCCATCGACACGGCCGCGGCGCCGCCCGTCGCGCTGAGCGCGGGCACCGACCCCGCCGGCTCGCCGAGCGGGGGCACGATCACCCGCCGGGACCGCAACGCGTTCCGGACCGGGCAGGCCGGCACCGCGCCGGCCCCGCCGGCAGCCGCCACCACCGCACCGGGCCTGACCGCGCCGGCCAGCACCACATCGCCGAACGGGTCCGGGATCGGCCGCCGGGACCGCAGCGCCTTCCGGGTGGCGGCACCGGCCGCACAACCGGCACCGGAGTCCCAGCCAGGCCCGGCCGCGCAACCGACCCACCCCACCGACCAGCTCGCGCCGCACCTGGTGCCGTTGACCCAGGACTGGGCGCTGTGGCGCACCGTCTGCCTGCGCGCGGCCGGCTTCCCGCTCGACCTGCTCGACGCGCTCGGCGATCCCGCCCTGGCCGCGCTGGCCGACGCGGCGGCCACCGCCGACGCCACCGGAAAGGACAGCGCCGAGGCGGCCTACGCGGCGGAGTTCCCGGCCGCGGTCCGGCGGCTGACTGCCGCCCTGTACGACGCCGCCGGCCGGCCCGCGCTGCGCGAGGCGATCGCCTGGCAGAACCGGCGCGCGCTGGACACCGGCATCGACGCGCTGGTGCGGCGCGGGCCGGAACCGGCCAGCCGCAACACCAAGCACCGCCAGCACGAGGCGCTGCTGGCCAGCTACCTGCAGCGCTACTGCGCCAAGAACGACACCATCGGCTTCTTCGGCCCGGTGAGCTGGGCCCGGTTCGACGACGGCGGCGGCATCCGGGTCGAGCACCAGAAGTCGGCCGGCCCGGTGCGGGAGCGGGTCACCTACCTGGAGGGCTGGGCGGTCCGGGCCGTGCTGGCCGGGCACGTTGCGGCACTGCGACCGTGGCTGGTGCCGCGCCGGATGCCGTTCCTGGGACTGGACGGCGACCAGCTGGTGCTGCCACTGGCGCCGGCGGTGCAGCTGAGCCCGGCCGAGGCCGCGGTGCTGCACGCCTGCGACGGCATCCGCACCGCCCGCCAGATCGCGGCCGAGGTGCTCGCCGATCCGCCGGCCGGGCTCGGCAGCGCCGAGGACGTCTTCACGGTGCTGACCAGGCTCAGCGACACTCACCGGCTGGTCTGGACGGTGGACGTGGCGCCGCAGGACATCCGGCCGGAACGCTCGATGCGGGCGGTGCTGGATCGGGTGGACGACGACAGCGTCCGGGCACCGGCCGAGGCGGCCCTGGACGCCCTGGTCGCCGGCCGGGACGCGCTCGCCGCGGCCGCCGGCGATCCGGAGCGGGTGGTGGCCGCGATGGCCGGCCTGGAGGAGACCTTCACCCGGCACGCCGGCATAGAACCGACCCGGCGGGCCGGCGAGCTGTACGCCGGCCGCACCCTGGCCTACGAGGAGTGCCTGCGGGCCGACACCGTCCAGCTGGGCACCGACGCCGTGGACGGCATCCGCTCCGCGCTCGGCCTGGTGCTGGACAGCGCCCGGTGGTTCACCGCGGTCACCGGCGCGCTGTACGCCCGCCGGTTCACCGAGATCTACCGGGAGCGCTCCGCCGCGCTGGGTAGCCCCGTGGTGCCGTTCGCCGAGTTCTGGCTGCTGGCCAACGACGCGCTGTTCGACCAGCCGCCGCCGATGGTCGAGCCCGCAGTGCGCGCCCTGCAGCAACGCTGGGCGGCGATCCTGGGGCTGCCGGCCGACCCGCGCCGGATCCAGCTGCGCTCGGACGATCTGAAGGCCGCGGTGGCCGAGGCGTTCCCGGCCCAGCCGCCGGTGTGGCCGATGGCGGTGCACCACAGCCCGGACCTGATGATCGCCGGCCCGGGCGCGGCCGCCGGCGGCAGGTATACCTGGGTGCTGGGTGAGATCCACCCCAGCATCGTCACCACCCGCTACGCCAGCTGGCTGGAGTTCGCCGACGACCCGGCGGCCATCCGGGCCGGCATGCACTCCGACCTGGGTCGGGACGTGGTGTTCATCGCCGAGACCGCGGTGGAGGGCGGCGTCTGCTCGCGGCTGTCCAACGTGCTGGCCTCGCCGACCGACCTGCGGCTGGCCTTCGCCGCCGACTCCTGCGGCTACGACCCGCACCGGCTGATCTCGATCGGCGACTGCGACCTGGTCGACTCGCCCACCGGGCTGCGGGTCCGGCGCCGGGACGGCTCGCTGGAGCTGGGCCTGCTCGAGGTGGTCGGCGACCTGCTGAGCGCGGTGGTGGTGCAGACCTTCCACCCGCTGCCCCGCGGCACGCACGCCCCTCGGGTCAGCATCGACGACCTGGTGGTCAGCCGGGAGTCGTGGACGCTGCCGGCAGGAGAGCCGCCGTTCGCCGACACCGCCGACGAGCGGCTGCGCTACGCCCGGGCCCGGGCCTGGGTGGCTGAGCACGAGCTGCCCCGGTACGTGTTCCTGCGGTTCACCGGCGAGCGCAAGCCGATCTATGCCGACCTGACCAGCCTGGCCTCGATCGACCTGATCGCCCGCGCGCTGCGCCGGTGCCGGCGGGCGGCCGGGGCGGACGCGACTGTCAGCGTGGTGGAGATGCTGCCCACCCCGGACCAGGCCTGGCTGGCCGACGCCCAGGGCCGGCGCTACAGCGCGGAGCTGCGCATGGTGGTCGCCGACCAGAAGCAGAAAGGCTGAGCATGGCGGTCTACGAGTTCCCGGCCTCCTTCGGCCAGCGCCGGATGTGGTTGCTGGCCCGGATGGACCCGGACCAGCCCACCTACAACATCGCCTGGGCGCTGTGGCTGGACGGCGAGCTCGACCTGGCCGCGCTGCGGCAGGCCTGGCAGGCCGTGCTGGCCCGGCACGAGGTGCTGCGCACCACCTTCCGCGACGAGTCCGGCATGCCGGTACAGGTGATCTCCGACGACCCGGACGACGGGCCGCTGGAACTGACCTCGGTGGAACAGCTGCCGGCCGGCGAGCGGGAGCAGGCCGCCCGGTCGCTGATCGGCGAGCTGGCCGGTACCCCGATCGTGCCGGGCGCCGGGCCGCTGCTGCGGGTGCGGCTGGTCCGGCTGGCCGCCGACCGGCACGTGCTGGCGGTGGTGATGCACCACATCGTCGCCGACGGCTGGTCGTTCCGGATCCTCTTCTCCGAGCTCTCGGCCGACTACTCCGCGATCCGCGAGGCCGGCGAGCCAGTCACTGACGAGCCGGAGATCCAGTACGCCGACTACGCCCTCTGGCAGCTGGAACAGGCCGAGAGCGGGGCGGACGCGGCGGCCGAACGGTTCTGGCGGGCCGAGCTTGCCGGCGCCCCGGCGGCCCTGCCGCTGCCGACCGACCGGCCCTACCCGGCGCTGCAGACGTTCGCGGCCGGCGGCTGGGACTCGGCCGTCGACCCCGCGCTGGCCGCCCGGCTGCGCGAGGTCGCCGCCGGGCAGGCGACCACCCTGTTCGCGGTGCTGCTGGCCGGTTACGCCGCGGTGCTGTCCCGGCTGACCGGTGAGCGTGACCTGGTGGTGGCGGTGCCGATGGCCGCCCGGACCCGACCGGAGACCGAGTCGGTGATCGGGCTGTTCATGAACACCGTGCCGATCCGGGTTACGGTCGACCCGGCGGCGAGCCTGGCCGAGCTGGCTCGCTCGGTGCACGCCGCGACCGCCCGGGCGCTGGCCCACCAGGAGCTGCCGTTCGCCCGGGTGGTGGAACTGCTGCGTCCGGAACGGGATCCGGCCCGGCTGCCGCTGACCCAGGTGATGTTCGCGATGGAGGAGTCCTGGGCGGTGCCCGACCGGGGCGGCCTGAGCTGGCGTCCGGAGCTGCTGGAGAACGGCACTGCCAAGTTCGAGGTGGAGCTGACCGTGACCGACGCCGCGGCCGGCCCGCGGGTGCGGCTCAACTACAACCGCGACCTGTTCGACCCGGCCACCGGCGAGCTGATCGGCGAGGGTTTTTCCCGGCTGCTGCAGGCGTTCGCCTCCAACCCCGACCGCCCGGTCGCCGAGGTGGAGGTGATGTCGCCCGCGCAGTACCAGCTGGTGACCCGCGACTGGCCGGACGCGGGCCCGGTCGCCGAGCCGGACGCCACCGCGGTGGCCCGGCTCTGGCAGGCCTGCACCGGTGAGGAGGTGCTGGCCCGCGGCAGCGACGGCGAGCTGACCGGGGACCAGATCCGCCAGCGCGCGCAACTGATCGCCGCCGCCTTGCGCCGGCACGGCATCACCGGCTCGGACCGGGTGGCCATCCTGGTGCGGCGCGGCGCCCGGCTGCTGCCGGCGGTGCTGGGCGTCTGGTCGCTGGGGGCCTGCTACGTCCCGCTAGACCCGATCTACCCCGAGCAGCGGCTGGCCTTCATGCTGTCCGACGCCGCGGTCCGCGCGGTGATCGTCGACTCCGGTGCCGAGGACGCGCCGGTGCCGCCGGCCGCGGCCGGCCCGCTCGCGGTGATCGACTTGGGAGAACTCGTCGAGCTGGGCGATGCGGACGCGATCGTCGACGACCCGTCCGTGGTACCGCCCACCGCCCCCGCGTACACCATGTTCACCTCCGGCTCGACCGGCCGGCCCAAGGCGGTCACCGTGACCCAGGGCGGCATCGCGGCGCTGCTGGACGCGGTGGCGCCGCTGCTCGCGCTCGGCCCGGACGACCGGTTCGTGGCGGTCTCGACGTTCGCCTTCGACATCGCCCTGGTCGAGTTGCTGGCCCCGGTGCTGGCCGGCGGCTGCGTGGTGGTGGCCGACGCCGAGCACACCCTGGACGCCGCGCTGCTGCGCGAGCTGCTGGTCAAGGCCGAGGCCACCGCGATGCAGGCCACCCCGGCCGGCTGGCGGATGCTGGTCGACGCCGGCGGGGTGCCGGCCGGCGTCCGGTTGCGGATGACCGCCGGCGAGCCGCTGGCCCGCGACCTGGCCGACGCGATCGGCGGTGGGCGATCCGCTGACAGTACAACGCGGCTGGTGAACCTCTACGGGCCGACCGAGACCACCATCTACTCCGGTGGCGACCTGGTGGGTCCGGCCCCGGCGCCGATCGAGATCGGTTCGATCATCCGCGGCACCCAGCTCTACCTGCTCGACGACCAGCTACGCCCGGTGCCGCCCGGCGTGCTCGGCGAGCTCTACATCGGCGGGGCCGGCGTCGGCCAGGGTTACCTCGGCGCGCCCGGCATGACCGCGGCCCGGTTCCTGCCCGACCCGTTCTCCTCTGGTCCGGGGGCCCGGCTGTACCGCACCGGCGACGTCGGCCGGTGGCGGCCGTCCGGCCGGATCGAGCTGGCCGGCCGGGCCGACCGGCAGCTCAAGATCCGCGGCTACCGGGTGGAGGCCGGCGAGATCGAGGCGGTGCTGCGCGGCCAGCCCGAGGTCGCCGAGGCGGTGGTCTCGGTCCGCGGCGGCGGCCAGGACGTCCGGCTGGTCGGGTATCTGGTCCTCCGGTCCGGCGCGGCCGAGCCGCCGGCCGACCTGTCCGAGCGGCTGCGCGAGGTGCTGCCGGACTACATGGTGCCGGCCGCCTTCGTGGTGCTGGACCGGCTGCCACTGACCGGCAGCGGCAAGATCGACCATCGGGCGCTGCCCGAACCGGAGTGGGGTGCGGCGGCCGGGCACACCGCGGTCGCGCCCCGCACCGAGCTGGAGGCCGACCTGGCGGCGATGTTCGCCGAACTGCTGGCGCTGGCCGCGCCGCCCGGCGTGACGGACAACTTCTTCGCCCTGGGCGGCCATTCGCTGACCGCGACCCGGCTGATGACCCGGGTCCGGTCGGCCTACGGCGTCGACCTGCCGGTCCGGGTGCTGTTTGCCGACCCGACGGTGGCGGGCCTGGCGGTGGCGGTGCAGGCGGCCCGGAGCGGCTCGTCCGGCGGCGCCCGGCGCCCGGCGGTGACCGAGCTCAGCGACGCCGAGACCACCGACCTGCTGCGCTCGCTGCTTCCGGACGAGCGACGGTAGGGGGTTCCTTCCAGATGCGCTATCCGGTGTCGTTCGCGCAGCGGCGGCTGTGGTTCCTGGAGCAGTTGATGCCCGGCGAGCCGACCTTCCACATGCCGTACGCGATGTGGCTGGAGGGGGCGCTGGACGCCGGCGCGCTGCAACGCGCCCTGGACGCCCTGGTGGCGCGGCATCCGGTGCTGCGTACCAGCATCGTGGCGATCGACGGGGTGCCCGAGCAGGTGATCGCCGAGTCCGGCACGGTGCCGATCGAGCAGCTGGCGCTGCCGGACGCCACCATCGCTTCCACAGCCGACGCCCGCCGGCTGGCGGCCCGGATCGCCACCGAACGGGCCGTCCAGCCCTTCGACCTGGGCCGTGGGCCGCTGCTGCGGGCCACCCTGATCGACGCCGGCACCGACCGGTGGCTGCTGGGCCTGACGATGCACCACGTCATCTCCGACGGCCTGTCGATGCAGATCCTGATCGAGGAGCTGTCGGCGCTGTACCGGGCCGAGACCACCGGCGTACCGGCTACCCTGCCGCGACTGTGGCTGAACTACGGCGACTACGCGGTCTGGCAGCAGGACCGGCTGCGTGGCGAGGAGTTGGAACGCCAGATGCAGTACTGGCGCGAGCAGCTGCGCGGCGCGCCCACTCTGCTGAGCCTGCCGACCGACCGGCCGCGGCCGGCCCAGCAGTCCTCGCGGGGCGATCTCGCCGGGGTGCCGCTGGATCCGGCGGTCACCGGGCGGCTGGCCGAGCTGGCGGCGGCGAGCAACGCCACTGCGTTCATGGTGTTCCTGGCCGGGTTCGCGGTGCTGCTGTCACGTTTCGCCCGTCAGCCCGACCTGCTGATCGGTACCCCGGTCAGCGGCCGGACGCACGTGGAGCTGGACCCGCTGGTCGGCATGTTCACCAACACCGTGGTGCTGCGGACATCGTTGGCCGGCGACCCGACGTTCGCCGAGCTGGTCGCCCGGGTCCGCGACACCACGGTGGAGGCGGTGTCGCACCAGGAGCTGCCGTTCGAGAAGCTGGTCGACGAGCTGGCCCCGGAACGCTCGCTGGCGCATGCGCCGCTGATCCAGGCGATGTTCCTGCACCAGTCGCTCACCGCGCCGAAGCTGGACCTGCTGGGCCTCACCGCGCACAGCTGGGCGTTGTTCACCGGCACGGCGAAGCTCGACCTGAGCATGTACGTCGACACCTTGGATAGTCCAGCCGGCTCAGCTGGCTCGACCACCATGCTGTCCCTGGAATACAACACCGACCTGTTCGGCCGGCCGTGGGCCGATCGGTTCCTGCAGTGCTTCGCCCGGTTGCTGGAGCACGCGGCGGCCGCACCGGACACCCCGGTCAGCGAGTTGTCGCTGCTGTCACCGGCCGAGAGCCGGGCGCTGGTCCACGACCACAACCTGCCTGTCAGTACTGCGGATTCGGCTGACGACACGGTCGACATCCGGACGGTGCTGCAGGCCGCCTCCTCGCGGGTGGTCGACGGCGCCGGCTCGGTGTCGATGGCCGAGCTGTGCGACCGGGCCGCCCGGCTGGCCCAGGTGCTGGCCGAGCGGGGCGTGAGTCTGGAGACCCCGGTCGGGCTGTGCCTGGACCGCGGTGCCGGGATGCTGGCCGCGCTGCTGGCGGTGTGGTGGGCCGGCGGTGCGTACGTGCCGCTGGACCCGGACTTCCCGCCGTCCCGGCTGGCCGCCATGGCCGGTGCCGCCGGGGCTCGGATCATCCTGTCGGACAAGGGCAATTCCGATCTCGCGGGGCGGCTGGTCGAGGGCGCTACGGTCCTCGACGTCGACGATCCCGCGGTGGCCGGAGCCGAACCGCTGCCGCCGGTGCCGCTGCCCCCGGACGCGCTGGCGTACCTGATCTTCACGTCAGGTTCCACCGGACAGCCGAAGGGGATCGGCATCGAGCACCGGTCGGTGGCCAACCTGCTGGCATCGTTCGCGAAACTGCTCGACCTCGGCCCGGACGACACCTTTGTGGCGGTCACCACGCTGTCGTTCGACATCGCCCTGCTGGAGCTGCTGCTGCCGCCGGTGTGCGGGGCGGACCTGGTGATCGCGAGCGCGGAGCAGACCCGGGAGCCGGACCGGCTGCGGTCGCTGATCGCCTCGACCGGCGCGACCGCGATGCAGGCCACCCCGCAGACCTGGCGGCTGCTGCTGGCCGCCGGCGGGGTGCCGGAGGGCCTGCGGCTGCGGCTGTGCGGCGGCGAGGCGCTGCCGCGCGACCTGGCCGACCAGCTCCGTACGCCGGACGCGGTGCTGTGGAACGTCTACGGGCCCACCGAGACCACGGTGTGGTCGGCGGCCGGGGTGGTCTCCGACGGTCCTGGACCGGTCGAGGTTGGCGAGCCGATCGGTCACACCCAGGTGTACCTGCTGGACGAGCACCTGGCACCGGTGCCGGTCGGCATGCTGGGCGAGGTGTACCTGGCCGGTCGCGGGGTGGCCCGCGGCTACCACGACCGGCCGCGGCTGACGGCGGCGGCGTTCCGGCCGGACCCGTTCAGCGGCCAGCCGGGCGCCCGGATGTACCGGACCGGCGACCTCGGCCGGTGGCGCGAGAGCGGCGGCCTGGAACTGATCGGCCGCACCGATCACCAGGTGAAAATAAGGGGATTCCGGATCGAGTGCGGCGAGATCGAGACGGTGCTGCGCGCCCATCGCGACATCCGGCAGGCGGCCGTGGTGCCGGTGTCCCGGGGGGACGAGCCGGAGCTGGTGGCCTATGTGGTGCCGCGCCGGGGTTCTGCGGCAGCCACGGCTGATGCCGACCTGCTGGAGCTGTTCCGCCCGCACCTGAAGGCGTCGTTGCCGGACTACATGGTGCCGGCGTTGATCGTGGCGCTGCCGGCGTTGCCTTTGACCCCGAACGCCAAAGTCGATCGGGCGGCGTTGCCCGCACCGGACTGGGGTGTGCGGGCAGGTAGCGCCGACCGGGTCGAACCCCGCAACCCGGTGGAGGAGACCCTGGCCCGGATCTGGGGTGAGCTGCTGGCGACCCCGACGACGGTCGGGGTGACCGACAATCTGTTCGCGATCGGCGGGCATTCGCTGACGGCGACCCGGTTCGTGGCCCGGGTGGCCGACAGTTACGGGGTGAACCTGCCGGTGCACCAGATCTTCGCGCACCCGACGATCGCCGAGCTGGCCGAGATCGTGGCGGCCGATCCGGACTTCGGCGCGGACACGTCGCAGGAGTCCGAGCTGGACGACCTCAGCGACGACGAACTGGACGCGCTGCTGCGCGCCGCGCTGGCCCAGCGCAACCGCCGCCGCGCCGCCCCCGAGACCGGCACCTGACCGTCAGAACACCGCGACTGGAGCGCGGTCCGTGCGGCTCAGCAGTATCTACTCTCTGCTGAAA
>NZ_DATINC010000173.1:0-13414 GCF_035474675.1 Jatrophihabitans sp.
CCGGTCTCTGCAAGCCGGCCGGTCCCTGCCGAGCCGGTCCCTGCCGAGCCGGTCCCTGCCGAGCCGGTCCCTGCCGAGCCGGTGCGGGCGCTCGGCCCGGCACGGGCCTATGCCACCCTGGCCGGCCTGACCCTCATCAACCCCGCGACGCTGATCTACTTCGTGGCCCTGGTGGTGGGCCTGCGAGCCGGGTCCGCCCCGAGCGCGCTCGGCCAGGCCGTGTTCGTGGCCGCCGCCTTCGCCGCCTCGGCCAGCTGGCAACTGCTGCTCGTCGGCGGCGGCGCGCTGCTCGGCCGGGTGCTCACCGGCGGTCGCGGCCAGCGGGTGACCGCGGTCGCCTCCGGCGTCCTGATCGGGGTGCTTGCGGTGCGGCTGGCGATCCTCTGACACCGGGGCTTGCCGCATCCGGCTGCGCCCAGGCGGAGCGACCCGTCTCGATGACGACCGCCCTGGCAATCGCGGCGCCTACCGGTCGAGGTGGCCCCGCTGGACCAGGTTCCGACGACACCTACCGCCGCCGCCAGCCGCGCGGAAGGATCTGACGCACAGCGAAGGGGGAGGTCAATGGACGTCAAGGAGATCAACCGGCGGGTGATCGAGCAGTTCCGGGCCGGTGGCGAGATCGAAGGCATGCACCGCGAGCGGTTGCTGCTGCTGACCACGACGGGCGCCAAGACCGGCCAGCCGCGCACCACGCCCATGATGTTCCATCCCGACGGCGACCGGCTGCTGGTGATCGCGTCCAACATCGGCGCGCCCAAGCACCCGGACTGGTATGTGAACCTGGCCGCCAATCCCCGGGTCACCGTCGAGGTCGGCGACGAGCGTTACGAGGCGGTGGCCAGCACCGCCGAAGGGGCCGAGCGGGAGCGGCTGTGGAGCATGATCAAGCAGGAATACCCGTTCTTCGCCGAGCACGAGCAGCTGACCAGTCGGGAGATTCCGGTCGTCATCCTCACCCGGACCTGAGCGCCGCACCGCGGTCTGCGGACCTGCCTTGGCCTGTGAGCGCCCCGTGCCGTACGCGTCCCACGCCGTGAGCGGCATTGCTTGACGTCGTTACTGAGCGGTGGTTACCTACCACGTGGAGTGATCTTCTAAGAACGAGAAGCTCTCACTCGGCACTAACACGTCGGAGACCGAATCATGACGGTGCCAGGCTCACTCGCGCAGCCAATTGAAAGTCTTGTTCCCGCCCGCATGGACCGACTGCCGTGGTCGAGGTTCCATTGGCGGGTCGTCATCGCGCTCGGGATCACCTGGGTTCTCGACGGCATCGAGATCACCGTGGCCGGCGCGATCGGTGAACGGTTGACCGAAGAGGGAACACTGCACTTCACCCCTGGACAGATCGGCCTGGCAGCGTCGATCTATCTGCTCGGTGAGGTCGTCGGCGCCCTGTACTTCGGGCGGCTGGCCGACAAGCTCGGGCGGCGCAAGCTGTTCATCATCACGCTAGGCATCTACCTGATCGGTAACCTGCTCACCGCGTTCTCGTTCAGCTTCCTCTTCTTCATCGCCACCCGGTTCATCGCAGGGCTCGGCATCGGTGGCGAGTACGCCGCGATCAATTCCGCGATCGACGAGCTGATCCCGGCTGATTACCGCGGCCGGGTGGACCTGGCGATCAACGGGACCTACTGGCTCGGCGCGATGATCGGGGCGGCGGCCAACATCGCCTTCCTCAACCCGGACCTCTTCGATATCAATCTCGGGTGGCGGCTCGGCCTGCTCATCGGCCCGCTGATCGGTGTCGCGATCTGGGGCTTGCGCAGGCATATCCCGGAAAGCCCCCGATGGCTGCTCACGCACGGGCAGTCCGACGAAGCCGACCGGATCGTCGACGGCATCGAACGCGACATCGAGGCCGAGGGCAAGACGCTGTCGCCGGTCGACCCCGGCTCCGCGCTGGTGGTCGAGGAACGCGAGGAGCCCGGCTACAAGGAGCTTGCCCAGCTGATCGTTAGGGAATACCCCAGCCGAGCGTTCCTCGGCTTCATGCTGATGGTCACCCAATCGTTCCTGTACAACGCGATCTTCTTCACCTTCGCGTTGATCCTGGGCAAGTTCTACGGCATCAGCGGCGGCGCGGTCGGCTACTTCATCTTCCCGTTCGCCGTGGGCAATCTGCTCGGGCCGGTCCTGCTCGGCAAGCTGTTCGACACCGTCGGCCGGCGGATCATGATCGGCGGGACGTACTGCTCGTCGGCCATCCTGCTGTTCATCACCGGCCTGCTGTTCAAGAACGGCTCCCTCAACGCCACCACCCAGACCATCCTGTGGTGCGTCATCTTCTTCATCGCCTCGGCAGCGGCGTCGTCGGCCTACCTCACGGTCAGTGAGATCTTCCCCTTGGAAGTGCGGGCCAAAGCCATCTCGCTGTTCTTCGCGGTGTCGCAGTTCTTCGGCGGGGTGATCGCGCCGTTCCTGTTCGGCAAGCTGGTCGGCGCCGCGGGCTCCGGCCCTACCCCGAACCGGGATCCGCTGTTCTGGGGCTACACCATCGGCGCGGTGCTGATGTTCCTCGGTGGCGTAACCGCCTTCGTCTTCGGCGTCAACGCCGAGCGGCAGTCCCTGGAAAGCATCGCCAAGCCACTGTCGGCCCGCGACACGGCAATGGCCTCCGGCGGTGCCAGCCGGCTGACCGGCGGCCTGGGTGCGGGCGTCCGCCGGGACAGCGGCGCCGGGCTGCTGCGCGCCGGCCCACCGTCGCGGGACAGGTAGCCGATCTTTCCGGCCGAGTGGCTGCGGACGGTCCGGGCGTCTCGCGCCGCCCGGGCATCCGGCGCGGCCCGGTCGCGGCCGCGGAACGAGCGCGTGCCCCAGCCAACCAGTCCGGGCTCGCTGCCGCGGCCGTGGCTGCGGGCCGGCTGGCTGCTGCTGTGGGGCTGGATGCCCGCCGGGATCGGCTGGCAGCTGCTGCACGCCGAGCGGCTCGACGCCTACAGCATGCTCGGCTGGTTCGGCTGGCCGGTGGTGCCGGCCTGCTACCTCGCCGCGCTGTTGCTCCGCCGGCGCTGAAACCCTGCCGGCGCTGGGGATCGGTCAGCTGAGCACCCGGAACCACAGCCCGACCGCCAGCGGCACCTCGCTGACGCTGAGCCGCTCCAGCCTGGCCGTGGTACCACCGGGCCAGTCCAGCAACCGGACCCCGTCGCCGAGCAGCACTGGGGCCACGAACACCAGGATCTCGTCCAGCACCCCGGCCTGCAGGCACTGCCGGGCGACGTCGGCACCGAGGATGTTGACGTAGCGCTCCCCCGCGGCGGCCTTGGCCGCGGCGACGGCGGCGTCGAAGTCGTCGAGGAAGGTGACATCGGGTACCGCCGGCCGGTCGGTGGCGTGGGTGAGCACGACCTGCGGCCCGCTCCAGGTGCCGCCGAACGCGCCTTCGGCGTCGGTGCCGCGGTTCGGGTCGTCGCCGGTGAAGGTGCGATGCCCGATCAGCAGCGCACCGATCCGGGGCACCAGCTCGTCGGCGACCGGGTTGGGCCCGAGGTAGTCGGTCAGCCACGACATGTCCCCGCCCGGGCCGGCGATGAAGCCGTCCAGCGACATGGTGGCCGAGTACAGCATCCTTGCCATGCTTCCCCCTCGCTCGCGGGTACCGTGCTGCGGGTGAGTGCCGCCCCCGCAACCGCCACCGCAGCACAACCGGAACCGGCTGCCGAGGTTAGCCGGGCGTCCGTGGTGATCTACACCGACGGCTCCTGCAAGGGCAATCCCGGCCCGGGCGGCTGGGGCGCGTGGCTGGCCAGCGGCGAGCACTCCCGGGAGCTGTTCGGCGGCGAGCCGCAGACCACCAACCAGCGGATGGAGCTGACCGCGGCCATCCAGGCGCTGACCGCGCTGAACCGGCCGTGCGACGTGGTCCTCTACACCGACAGCCAGTACGTGCTCAAGGGCATCACCAGCTGGATCTCCGGCTGGAAGCGCAACGGCTGGCAGAACTCGGCCAAGCAGCCGGTCAAGAACGCCGAGCTGTGGCGCGCGCTGGACGCCGCGGCCGCCCCGCACCGGATCGACTGGCGCTGGGTCAAGGGGCATTCCGGGGACGTCGGCAACGAGCGGGCCGACGCGCTGGCCAACCAGGGCGCGGCCCAGGGAATGACCGCACCGGTCAGCGGGACTCGCGCGGCACCTTGATCCGGGGCATGCCGCCCAGCCCGAGGTTGTACCGGACGTCGGCGGAGTACTCGGCCAGCTTCTTCCACAGCGCCGCGTGCGACGGCCACGGGATCGGGTTATCGCCGTCCAGCCAGCTGTCGCCGAAGGTGATCCAGACGACGGTCCAGTTGGCCGCCACGTTCCACCGGCCGTTGCTCCAGTCGATCAGGGCCCGGCGGATCTGCATGGCGGCCTGCGGCGCGTCCGGGAAGGTGGAGCTGGTGTGCACCGTCCAGACCCGGAAGTCGTGCGACATCAGGTCCAGCTCGAAGTCGGCCAGCACCCGGGGATTGACCAGCACCGTGGCCATGTTCTCGAAACCCTCACCTCGCACCGGACAATTATTGACCAGCACCCGGTGGCACACCACGCGAGCAGTTGCCTGCCGGCCGGGTCGCAGCCGCACGCCCGGCGCTCAGCCGATCACCAGCCCGTCCCGCCGGGCGCCGAGCGAGTCCAGGTAGCCGGTGATCCGGGCCAGTGCCGCGTGGTAGCCGGCCCGGGTGCCGGCGGCGGTCCGCGGGTCGGCGATCGCGGCCGGCAGATCGATCGCCCGCAGCTGCGGCCAGAGCTGCATCCAGGTCGGGATCGCCTCGGCCCTGCTGGCCACGAAGTGGTGCGGGCCCACCTCGGTGAAGGTGAACCGGACCAGCGCCCCTTCCCGGCTCTCCTCGCTGGCCACCGCGTGCCGCGAGACCTCATCGCCCATGCAGTAGGCCACCCACTTGCCGTGCAGCTTCCGCATCGGCTGCACCACGTGGGCATGGTCGCCCAGGATCAGGTCGACGTCGGGCGAGGCCAGCAGCCGGTCCGCCTGCTCGGCCTGCTCGGCGGTCACCTGGTGGGAGTACTCCAGGCCCCAGTGCATGCTCAGCACCACGATGTCCGCACCGGCCTGCTTGGCCCGGTGCGCCGCCGCCAGGATGGCCGGCACGTCGGTCCGGTTCGCCAGCCACGGCTGCCCGGCCGGCACCGAATGGCCGTTGAAACCGAAGGCGAACGCCAGCTGGGCGATGCGGACGCCAGTGCCGGTGGTCAGGATCAGCGGCCGGGCGGCCTCGGCCGCCGACCGGGCGCTTCCGGTGTGCCGCAGCCCCGCGGCATCCAGCGCGTCCAGGGTCCGGCGCACGCCGGCGGAGCCCTGGTCGAGGGTGTGGTTGGAGGCCGTGGTGCAGCTGTCGTAGCCGGTCGCCACCAGCGCGGCCAGCACCTGCGGCGGAGCGTCGAAGTCCGGCCAGCCGGCGAACGGGCCCTGCGGCGCGGCCAGTGGCGTCTCCAGCTCGCAGATGGCCAGGTCCGCTGCCCGGACGGCCGGCGCCAGGCCGGCGAACAGCGGGCCGAAGTCATAACCGGGCCGGCCCTGGGCCCGGGCGTCGGCGGCCGCCTGCTGCCACAGCGCCGGGTGGATCAGCACGTCGCCCGATCCGAGCACGGTCACGCTGCGCCGGCCGGCCGGCGGTGCCGCGGCGGTACTGCCCGGCGGGCCGGCCGTGGTGCCTGACGGGCCGGCGATTGGGGTGCCGGCGGCCGGGACCGCCGGAGAACGTGCCGGAGCGGTAGCTACCGGTGCCGAATGTGCTGGTGCGGTAGGCGTCGACGACTGCGCCGGCCCGGCTCGGGAATGCTCGCCACGGCCGGAGTCGCAGCCACCGAGCACCAGCGCGAGCGCCAGCCCCATGGCCCACCGGGCCCGACCGCTCCCCCTGACCGGCACGCGTGCACGTTACCTGCCTGCCCGGTCCGCCGGGGCCGATCGCGGCTGGTCAGGCTTGCCGGCCAGGGGCCCCTAGTGCCAATGCCCGGGCATGCAGGTAGTGCTGTTCGGGAATGCTGGTGGCCAGCCGCGCCGCGGCGGTGTAGGCCTGCTGCGCCTGGTCGCGGTCGCCGGCCAGTTCCAGCAGGTGGGCCCGGACCGCGGGCAGCCGGTGGTTGTGGCGCAGCCGCCGGTCGGCCAGCAGCGGCTCGAGCATCTCCAGGCCCGCGGCGGGACCGGCCACCATGGCCAACGCCACCGCATGGTTGAGGGTGACCATCGGCCCGGGCGCGATCCCGGCCAGCATCCGGTACAGCGCCTCGATCTGGGCCCAGTCGGTGTGCCCGGCGTCGGCGGCCTCGGCGTGCACCGCGGCGATCGCGGCCTGCAGCTGGTACGGCCCGACCGGGCCGGACGGCAGGGCGGCCTCGATCAGCGCGATGCCCTCGGCGAGCTGCCCCCGGTCCCACCGGTCGCGGTCCTGCTCGGCCAGCGGCACCAGCGCCCCGTCGGCGCCGATCCGGGCGGCCCGCCGGGCGTCGGTGAGCAGCATCAGCGCCAGCAGCCCGCTGATCTCCGGATCGCCGGGCAGTTGCCGGTGCAGCCGGCGGGTCAGCCGGATCGCCTCGCCGCTCAGCGACACGTCGAGCAGGCCGGTGCCGGCGGTGCTGGTGTGGCCTTCGGTGAAGACCAGGTACAGCACCTGCATCACCGCCGCCACCCGGTCGGGCAGCTCATGCGCCGGCGGCAGCGGAAAGCGCGCGCCGACCTGGCGCAACCGGGCCTTGGCGCGGCTGATCCGTTGCGCCATGGTGGGCTCGGGCACCAGGAAGGCCCGGGCGATCTGGCCGGTGGTCAGCCCGCCGACCGCCCGCAGCGTCAGCGCCACCTGCGCCGGAGGTGGCAGCGCCGGGTGGCAGCACAGCACCAGCAACGGCAGCGAATCATCCGTGCCGGCCTGGGGATTGTCGGCCGGCGCGCCGACCAGCTCGTCCGGTGGCGTCTGGTACGCCAGCAGCCGCTCCCGCTCGGTGCGGGCGGAGTCTGCCCGCCACTGGTCGATCAGCCGGCGGGACGCGACGGTGATCAGCCAGCTGGTCGGGTTGTCCGGCACGCCGGCGTCCGGCCACTGCCGCGACGCCGCCAGCAGCGCCTCCTGCAGCGCGTCCTCGGCGGTGTCGAAGTCGCCGTAGCGGCGGACCAGCGCGGCCAGCACCCGCGGGGCAGCCTCGCGCCACAGCTGCTCCAACTCACGGGTGCCGGCCGGGGTCATCGTCGGGTCAGCCGGTCACTGGTCGTCGGCGCCCGGCCACATCGCCGGACGGAGCTCGACGGTACTGCCCGGCCCGGCGAAGCCGATCGCGATCTGCTCGGCCCGCTCCCGGGTGGCGCAGTCGATCAGGAAGAAGCCGGCCAGCTGCTCCTTGGCCTCGGCGTACGGGCCGTCGGTGGCGGTGCGGCCCTCCGGTGACCAGGTGTAGATGGACGAGGACGCGGGGTCGGCCAGCGCCTCGGCGGTGACGAACTCCCCCGACGCCGAGATCTCGGCCAGCAGCGCGTCGAACTCGCGGTCCATCTGCTCGTGGCGGTCGGCCGGGACGGCCCGTCCCTCGGCGGTGAACTGCGAGGTCGGGTGCCCCCAGGGGTCGGGGTTGCTGTGGATCAGGATCACGTACTTCACGAGCGTCTCCTTCGTCTCCCAGCCCGCCGGTCGGGCCGTGACCTACCTAGGTCGGAGCCCATCGGCCGGTCTCGACAGTAGGGCAGCACGACGATGCGAGGATGGGACGGTGGGCAGCGCACCGGTACCGGCGGCCGGCATCGTCGACTACGGCCGGGCGTCGCTCGCCGACGTGCTGCCTTCCGCGCTGGCCGCCCTCGGGGTGCCCGGCGAGCCGAACCCGCTGGCCCTGCAGCCGGCCGAGTGCGTCGTGGTGCTGCTGGTGGACGGGCTGGGCTGGCAGCTGCTGGCCGAGCACGGTGAGCATGCCCCATTCCTGTCGTCGCTGGCCGGCCGGCCGCTGACGGCGGGGTTCCCCACCACCACGGCGGTCAGCATCACCTCGCTGGGCACCGGCGCCCCGCCCGGGCAGCACGGCATCACCGGCTACCACACCCGGGCCGACCGGCTGGGCGAGCCGGTCAACTGGCTGACCTGGCGGGGCGCCCGGTCCGGCGTCGACCTGACCGGTGAGCAGCCGCCCGACCGGGTGCAGCCGCTGACCACCGCCTTCCAGCGGGCCGAGCGGGCCGGGGTGCGGGCCACCGTGGTGTCGGCGCCGGCGTTCCGGACCAGCGGGCTGACCCTGGCGGCACTGCGCGGCGGGCACTACCTGCGGGCCTTCACCGCCGCCGACACCGCCACCCAGGTGGCCGAGACGGCCCGGTCCCGGCGTGGGCTGATCTACTGCTACATCGCCGACCTGGACCTGATCGGGCACGTGCACGGCTGCCGGTCGGAGGCCTGGCGGGTGCAGCTGGAGCTGATCGACGCCGGCGCCCGGCTGCTGGCCGACCGGCTGCCCGGCCATGCCCGGCTGCTGGTGACCGCCGACCACGGCATGCTGGACGTGCCGGAATCGGCCAAGCTCGACTACGACGCCGAGCCGGTGCTGCGCGAGGGTGTGGAGATGCTGGCCGGTGAGGCCCGGGTGCGCTACCTGCACGTCGCGCCGAGCGAGATCGAGGCGGTGCGGGCCCGCTGGGAGGACCGGCTCGGCGACCGGATGGCGGTGCTGGGCCGGGAGGAGGCGATCGCCCGCGGCTGGTTCGGCCCGGTAGTGAGCAACGCGGCCCGCGGCCGGATCGGCGACCTGATTGCGGTGTCGGTGTCGGATACCGCCGTGGTGCGTCGCAAGGCCGAGTCCCGCAACGCCTCGCTGATCGGCCAGCACGGCGCGCTGACCGACGCCGAGCTGCTCGTCCCGCTGCTGACCCGTTGAGGCAGCTACGAGCGGGTCAGCCCAGCGGCTGGCCGGTTTCGTCGAGGTAGTCGCGCCATGTCCGGGTGGGTTGCCAGCCGAGCAGCCGTTCCGCCTTGGCCGCCGAGGTGCCGCTGGCGTCCGGACGGGCGAAGGAGCGGTACTCCACCCGGTCGCCGTACTGCGCCCGCAACGCGGCAGCGGTGTCGGCCACCCCGGCCGAGTCCGGCGAGCAGATGTAGAACACCTCGTGCCCCGGCAGTGACGATTCCACCGCCAATCGCAGGGCAATCGCCAGATCGTAGGCGTCGATGTAGGACCAGCCGTTTACGGTCGGCTCCGGCGTCCCGGCAGCAGCCAGAGCGATCATCGGCCCGAGATTGCGCGCGTACGACGACGAATCCTGCACCCAGGTCGGCCGGATCGTGATGCAGCGCAGCTCCGAGCGGCGCACCGCGGCGTCGCACAGCTGCTCGCCGAAGTGCTTGGCCAGCGCGTACGGGTCCTGCGGCCGCACTGGATGCTCCTCGTCGATCGGAAAATACTCAGGGTCGAACGGCCGCTCGGCGAAGGCCATGCCGGGCACCGTCTCCGACGAGAGGTTCACCAGCCGGCCGGTCCCCCACCGCACGCACGCCTCGACCACGTTGAACATGGCCAGCAGGTTGTTGCCGAACACCGTGTGCGCAATGTCCTGGGACGGCTCGGGAATCGCCGCGCAGTGCAACACCGCGTCCTGACCGCGGACCAGCTGGAAGGCAGCACCCGCGTCGGTCAGATCGGCCCGGACGTAGCGCGCCGCGCCCGGCTCGCCCCGCTCGTAGGTGGGCACACCGAGGTCGGTGGCCAGCACCTGGTGCCCGGCGGCCAGCAGCTCGGCGACCGCGGCGCGACCGACCTTGCCCCGGGCGCCGGTCACCAGGACCCGCACGGCTCAGGCCCCGGCGGAGGCCACCAGGCCGGTCTCGGCGAGGTTGGCCAGCAGCGGGTGCTTGGGCAGCACCCGCACGGTGTAGCCGAACGCCCCGGCCTTCTTCAGCGGGATGTCACCGGCGAAGATGCCGGTCGAGTCCCGCTCGTCGGCCAGCTGCAGCGGCAGCGTCTCGAACGAGGTCAGCCGGTTGTCGGCGTCCACCGGCCCGTACACCGCCTGCACCTCGACGTCGCGGGAGTGCAGGCCGGACAGCGCCACCTCCGCGCGCAGCTGCAGGTGCCCGCCCAGGCTCGGGTCGCCCTCCACGAGGGACTCGACGTGGCGCACCGCGACGTCCTTCCAGGAGCCGGCCACCCAGCTCTTCCAGGCGGCCAGGTCCTTGGCGGCGCGGAAGTCGTCGGCCACCAGCAGTGCCGCCGACTGCGCAGCCGGGGCGTAGAGCCGCTGGATGTAGTCGCGCACCATCCGGCTGGCCTGCACCTTCGGGCCCAGCGACTTCAGGGTGTAGCGCACCATCGACACCCACTGCGCCGGAATCCCCCGGCCGTCGCGGGCGTAGAACCGCGGCGCCACCTGGTGCTCGATCAGGTCGTAGAGACCGGCGGCCTCCACCGCGTCCCGGTGGTCGTCGGTGGTGCCGGCGAGCGAGTCGTTGGCCGACGGGATCTCCCAGCCGTTCTTGCCGTCCTCGCACCACTCGTCCCACCAGCCGTCCTTGATGGACAGGTTCAGCGCGCCGTTCAGGGCTGCCTTCATGCCGGACGTGCCGCAGGCCTCCAGCGGCCGCAGCGGGTTGTTCAGCCAGACGTCGCTGCCCCAGTACAGGTAGCGCGCCATCCCGATGTCGTAGTCGGGCAGGAAGGCGATCCGGCCGCGCACCTCGGGGTCGTCGGCGAACCGGACCAGCTGGGCGATCAGTTCCTTGCCGCCGTCGTCGGCCGGGTGCGACTTGCCGGCCACCACGATCTGCACCGGACGCTCCGGGTCGGTCAGGATCTTCTTCAACCGGGCCGGGTCGCGCAGCATCAGGGTCAGCCGCTTGTAAGAGGGCACCCGGCGGGCGAAGCCGATGGTGAGGACGTCCGGGTCGAAGGCGGTGGCGGTCCAGGCCAGCTCCACGCCGGAGAAGCCGCGCTCCAGGCCGGACTGCCGGATGCGGCGGCGGATCTCGACGACCAGCCGTTCCCGCAGCTCGTGCTTGAGCTCCCAGAGCTCGACGTCGGAGACCCGGTCGATGCCGTCCCAGCCCTCGCCGGCGACCAGGTCCGCCGCGCCGGCGTTGCGCTGGGCCAGGTCCATGAACTCCCGGGCCATCCAGGTCGGGGTGTGCACCCCGTTGGTGACCGAGGTGATCGGCACCTCCTCGGCGTCCAGGCCCGGCCACAGGTCGTTGAACATCGACCGGCTGACCCGGCCGTGCAACTGGGCCACGCCGTTGGCCCGCTGGCCCAGCCGCAGCCCCATGTGGGCCATGTTGAACTTGGTCGGGTCGTCCTCGGCGCCCAGCGCGAGGATCCGGTCCACCGGCACCCCGGGAACTCCGCCCAGGTAGGCCCGCACCAGCTCGCGCTCGAACCGGTCGATGCCGGCCGGAACCGGGGTGTGGGTGGTGAACACCGTGCCGGCCCGGACCGCGGTCAGCGCCTCGTCGAAGGTCAGCTTGGCCGGACCGTCGGACAGCTCGCTGATCCGCTCGATGCCGAGGAAGCCGGCGTGGCCCTCGTTGGTGTGGAACACCTCCGGCGCGGGGTGGCCGGTGATCGCGCAGTAGCACCGCAGCGCCCGGACGCCGCCGATGCCGAGCAGCAGCTCCTGCTGCAGCCGGTGCTCCGGGCCGCCGCCGTAGAGCCGGTCGGTCACCCCGCGGGCGGCCTCGTCGTTCTCCTCGACGTCGGAGTCCAGCAACAGCAGCGGCACCCGGCCGACCCAGGCCTGCCAGATCTGGGCGTGCAGGGTGCTGCCCCCGGGCAGGTCCAGCACCACCCGGGCGGGATTGCCCTCCTGGTCGCGCAGCGGGATCAGCGGCAGGCCCTGCGGGTCCAGCGACGGGTAGCGCTCCTGCTGCCAGCCCTCCCGCGACAGCGACTGGGAGAAGTAGCCGGCCCGGTACAGCAGGCCCACCCCGATCAGCGGGGCGCCCAGGTCCGAGGCGGCCTTGAGATGGTCGCCGGCCAGGATGCCGAGGCCCCCGGAGTACTGCGGCAGCACCTCGGTGATCCCGAACTCCGGGGAGAAGTAGGCGATCGAGGACGGCAGCGAGCCGGGCTCGGCCTCCTGCTGGCGCTGGTACCAGCGCGGCTGCTCGAGGTAGTCGCGCAGGTCGTCGGAGACGTCCTGCAGCCGGCGCAGGAACTTGCGGTCCTTGGCCAGGGTGGCCAGCCGGTCGGTGCTGACCCCGCCCAGCAGCCGGGCCGGGTCGCCGTTGCACTCGGCCCACAGCTCCGGAGCGACCGATTCGAGCAGGTCCAGGGACTCGGCGTGCCAGGACCAGCGCAGGTTGGCCACGATGTCGCCCAGCGGGGCCAGCGGAGCCGGCAGCGCCGCGCGAACGGTCAGCCGTCGTAATGCCTTCATTCCGCACACCTTAGCCTCTGTCGAGAGCGCTTTCAGACCACGGTGGGTGGCAACTTTCGACAAGGCAACCTGGAACGATACGGTGAGCCGGTGGCTGGACGCATAGGGCTGAATTCTGTACATCCGGTGATTGCGCACGGCGAACTGCCGTCCCGGGCGGTGGTCGGCGAGCCGGTCGGCATCGAGGCGACGGTGTTCCGGGAGGGCCACGACGCGGTCGCGGCGTCCGTGCTGTGGCGCTCGCCGTCCGGGACTGAGGCGCCGTTCAACCGGATGCGCCCGCTCGGCGGCGGCACCGACCGGTGGCGGACCGAGGTGGTCGCCGACACCACCGGCACCTGGAGCTACGTCGTGGAGGCCTGGGGCGACCCGCTGGCTACCTGGTACCACGCCGTGGAGGTCAAGGTGGACGCCGGCCAGAGCGCTGAGGAGCTGGCCAACGACCTGGAGGTCGGTGCCCGGCTGTTCGACCGGATCGCCGACGCACTGGGCGCCGCGGGGCCGTCCGGAGCGGCGGCCAACGCCGCGACGGCCGCCGAGGTCGCCGGCCGCTCGGATGCCGCCAGCCGCCCGGACGCGGTGAAGGAACCGGCCAAGGCCACCGCCGTGGTCGGCAAGGGACTGTCCGCGGCCCGGGTGGCCGGCTCCGACGTGGTGGTCGGCGAGCTGGAGCCGGCCGCGGCGCGGGACGCGGTCGAACTGGCCCGCGCGGTGGCGAGGGACCTGCGCCGCACCGAGGCCGACGTGCCGCTGCGGATCACCCGGGCGATGAGTGCGGAAGCCCGCGCCCTGGCCCACGACCATCCGGTGCGCGACCTGATCACCCGCTCCCCCCGCTACAGCGTCTGGGTGGACCGGCAGCGCGCGCTGTACGGCGCCTGGTACGAGTTCTTCCCCCGCTCGATCGGCGCCGAGCTCGCCGAGGACCCGGACGACCCGGCCCGGCCGGTGCGGCACGGCACCTTCGCCGACGCCACCAAGCACCTGGACTACGTCGCCGACCTGCTCTTCGACGTGGTGTACCTGCCGCCGATCCACCCGATCGGCCGGGTCAACCGCAAGGGC
>NZ_DATINC010000174.1:0-12987 GCF_035474675.1 Jatrophihabitans sp.
CATCGCGGTCGACATCATCGCCGACGTGGTGCTCAACGCCACCATCGCCGCCGCCGACGTCGACATCGAGCGGACCGTGGTGCTGGAAGAGATCGCGATGCGCGACGACGACCCGTCGGACCTGGTGCACGACGAGTTCGCCACGGCACTGTTCGGCGACGTGCCGCTGGGCCGGTCCATCCTCGGCACCGAGGCCTCGATCAACCAGCTGACCCGCAAGCAGATCCACGGCTACTACTCCCGCCGCTACCGCCCCTCGGAGATGGTGGTCTCGGTGGCCGGCAACATCGACCACGCCGAGGTCGTCCGGCTGGTGCGCAACGCCTTCGCCGGCCGGCTGCACGACGGCGACTCCGGTGCCGAGCCGCGCCCTGACCGCCGGCTGCACCGGGTGCCGGTCCGTCCGGTCACCGTGCTCGCCGACGACACCGAGCAGGCCAACGTGGTGCTGGGCACCATGGGGCTGTCCCGTTTCGACGAGCGCCGGTTCGTGCTGGGGGTGCTGACCACGGCGGTCGGCGGCGGGATGTCCTCGCGGCTGTTCCAGCAGATCCGCGAGCAGCGCGGACTGGCCTACTCGACCTACTCCTTCACCTCCTCCTACGCCGGGGACGGGCTGTTCGGGCTGTACGCCGGCTGCCAGCCCGGCAAGGCCGACGAGGTGGTCTCGATCATGACGGCGGTGCTGCGCTCGATCGCCGGCGAGGGGCTGAGCGAGGAGGAGGTCGAGCGCGGCAAGGGCCAGCTGCGCGGTGGCCTGGTGCTGGGCCTGGAGGACTCCGGTTCCCGGATGACCCGGATCGGCAAGGCGGAACTGACCTACGGCGACGTGCTGGGCCTGGACGACCTGCTGGCGCGCATCGAGGCGGTCACCGTTACCCAGGTCAACGAGCTGGCTGCCGAGATCGCCACCCAGCCGACCTGCCTGACCGTGGTGGGGCCGTTCGGCGAGCACGACTTCGACGCTGTCGTCTAGAGCTGTTCGGGAGGACGGCGGATGAGCGAGCTGATCCCGGTCGGGGTGCTGGGCGCCCGCGGCCGGATGGGCCAGCAGGTCTGCGCCGCGGTGCAGGCGGCTGCCGACCTGGAACTGGTGGCCTCGATCGACCTGGGCGATCCGCTCTCGACGGCGGCCGAGGCGGGCGCGCGGGTGCTGGTGGACTTCACCCACCCGGACAGCGTGATGGACAACCTGCGCTTCGCCGTCGAGCACGGCATCTGCGCGGTGGTCGGCACCACCGGGTTCACCGACGCCAAGCTGACCACCCTGCGGCAGTGGCTGGCCGACCGTCCCGGAGTGGGCGTGCTGGTGGCGCCGAACTTCGGCATCGGGGCGGTGCTGGCGATGAAGTTCGCCCAGCTGGCCGCCCCCTACTTCGAATCGGCCGAGGTCATCGAGCTGCACCACCCGCAGAAGGTGGACGCACCGTCCGGGACGGCCACCAGCACCGCGCGGCTGATCGCGGCGGCCCGGGCCCGGGCTGGCATGAGCGCCGCGCCGGACGCCACCACCGCCGAGGTGCCTGGTGCCCGGGGGGCTGACATCGACGGGGTGCGGGTGCACGCGGTACGGGTCAGCGGGCTGGTGGCGCACCAGGAGGTGCTGTTCGGCACCGAGGGCGAGACGCTGACCATCCGGCACGACTCGCTGAACCGGTCCTCGTTCATGCCCGGCGTGCTGCTGGCGGTGCGCGAGGTGGGCAACCGGCCGGGCCTCACCGTCGGCCTGGACGCACTGCTCGGGCTGTGAGCCCGCAGGCCGGGCGGGATCGGCGTACCAACCCGCTCGTCGTGGTGGCGGTGCTGGTCGCGGCGCTGGCGTGCTACTTCGTGCTGATCGGCTACCGCGGGGTGTACCTGCTGGGCCAGGACCGCTGGGTGCTCAAGGTGCTGGGCGGCGCCGTGCTGGTGCTGCCGCTGATCGGCTGCTGGGTGGTGGCCGCCGAGCTGCGCTTCGGGCTGGCCAGCCAGCGGCTGGAGCACCGGTTGCGCGAGTCCGGCGAGGTCGCCGGGCTGCCGGAGCCGGCCCGGTTGCCGTCCGGGCGGCTGGACCGGCGGGCCGCCGACGCCTGGTTCGACCAGCAACGCGCGGTGGTGGAACGGGCGCCGGGGGACTGGCAGGGCTGGTTCCGGCTGGCGCAGGCCTACGATCTGGCCGGCGACCGCCGCCGGGCCCGGCAGGCGCTGCGCACCGCGATAGAACTGTCCCGTTAGCAACCTCCGAGGAAGGCGAGGACCGTGCGAGCGCTGCTCACGTCGGCCGGGATCACCAACGACAGCATCCGGGCCGCGCTGGTCGACCTGCTGGGCAAGCCGATCGCCGAGTCCAGGGCACTGTTCATCCCCACCGCGATCTATCCCTTTCCCGGCGGCGCCTACGGGGCGGGACGGGCGGTCTGCGGCGAGGCCGCGCCGGTGCTGTGCGACCTGGGCTGGAAATCGGTGGGAATCCTGGAGCTGACGGCGCTGCCGCATCTCGGCGAGGACGCCTGGGTGCCCACCGTCCGGGACGCCGACGCGCTGCTGGTGTGGGGCGGTGACCCGCTGTTCCTCGCCTCCTGGATGCGGCGCTCCGGCCTGGCCGAGCTGCTGCCGACGCTGCGCCCGGAGGCGGTCTACGTCGGGGTGAGCGCCGGCAGCATCGCCGCTGCCGGCACCTTCGTCGAGACCTACCTCGACCCGCCGCGCGCCGACGACGGACCGCTGAAGGCCGAGCACGTCGTCTTCGGCACGCCCGCCGGGGACGTCGACCGGCTGCTGGCCACCGGCCGGGGAACGGGGCTCGTCGACTTTGCGGTGATCCCGCACTTCGAGCACCCGGACCACCCCGACGCCTCGTCGGACAATGCGCGGGAATGGGCGGCGCGGATACCCGCGCCGACCTACGCGATCGACGACGACACCGCCGTCCAGGTGGTCGACGGCGTCGCCCGGGTCGTCTCCGAGGGGCGCTGGCAACTGTTCCAGCCCTGACGGGCCGCGGTTGGCAGCGCCTATCCGGGACGCCTATCAGCACCGCGCTTTGATTGCGGCGGCTCGGGGTCGGCATGAGCACCGTGTCGGACGCCACTACCGCCGAAGTGCCTGGCGCCCCGGGTACCGACATCGATGCGGTGCGGGTGACGCCGTCCGAGCCAGGTACTTCATTGTAGAAATAGCTTCCGCAACCTATAGCTTTAATCAATATGAATTCATAGAGGAGTCGGTGTTTGCTTTTCAGACGCGGTGTTAGCCACTACGGCGTAGTGGCTGCGGAAAACCTGATGGATATACATCTCCTTCAGCGGAAAAGCAGCAGCTAGTATTTCGGCAAGGGCGCGTCGGCCATAAAGTTCGAGTCCGTAGGATAACAGACTCTTGGTAACCTGCCACGATTCAGGATCTTCCGTTATGATAGAGGCAATTGCAAATACCTCAAGCAAAATTCGTGGATCAGACGACCACTTACAAAGCTGAGCGCCGAGGCGAGCATAGTGCTGAGCTTGAGCCACTTCACCCATCCCGAAGTAAGCAACCGCTAACCGCGCAGCTACGATCTCTGAGTCGGTGTCCAAACTTCCGATAGTATTAAGCAACGCTAAGCCATTGCTAAAGTTACGATTATCTTCAGTCTCTATCCGAGCTACCTCTAGAGTTGCATAGGCAGAGAAAAGGGTTGACGAAGCTGCAGTCTTTCGTATCTTATGAATTATGGTGGGCCTCATTTCGTCTGAACTATGTCGAAGCTCTAATGCAAGTAATGAGATGGCAGCGAAATCTTCGTTATCGCCATTGGTAAGGGGCAAGACATGCCGCCAAGATGCAAGGGCATCTTCAAGTCGGCCTACTAATTCACACCATCGAGCGTACCGGTTTACAACAAAAATATCCCCTGGGAACAAGGCATACGCCTTATCGAGCATCGACATTCCCTTTGCCCGGTCCTGCAAATACATCAGGACCTCCCCATATTGGGCCAAGAGTGGATCTGGAGCCCGTCGCCTTAAGGCTTGGTGAAGTACTGATGCAGCATACGAGGGCTCATTGAGACAGAAGCAAAGAAACATTGCCCGCATGTTGGCGGTAATGTAACTGCTTGAGCGACCGCTTCCTGCTGAGTCTAAAAGAGCACGAACTGTATGCTTTGAACCCGGATTGACCCGGTCATCAGCTAGGCGGAATATATCGGTGCTTTGCACAATTTTGAGGAACCGCTGCCGGTCAGCTGGGTCGGCCAATCCCTGTCGGGCTAATGCCAACGCTACTTCATCATGTAAGAATCGGAAGGATTTGCCGTTAAGGAAAATTATACGCTCTCGAGCTAAGCGTCTGATAGTTCTAGACTTAAGGCTTGGCCAAGTGCGCGTATAAGAAACAAAAGCTACCACTGCCGGAAGGCGCGCGACAATGCAAGCAAAAGACAATGCCGCGAAAGGCCATATATTCAACGGGATGTTCAAAAAGAGATAAAAGAATATTGGCGACGCCAAGAATAAGCGTAGAATAATCGATTCACTTATCCACCGCGGGAACCGAAAAGTTTTAAAGACGGCCGAGATCGGATCATATTGTGGCGAACTCAGAGAAGTTAAACTAATACCGAAAAGCCAAATAGTCATAAAAAACGTATCGAGGTACAGGGAGCGGTCCCTTAAAATATGGACTAAGTCCGGGTAAGGGTCTTGAGACCACCATGCAGTAAGTACTCGCGGGTTATAAAAGTTCGAAACACTCACCCGCAGACGCCCACCAGTGAGTCGCACAAGTGATAGTTGAAAGTAATGTAGATACTGCACGTTCAAGATAACAATCTGCAATGCACGGCTAATTAAGTAAGTCAAGGAGTAAAATATAATCGCCGAGAGAGCAAGGCGGAACTCCCTGCTTTTGATTTTTATAAATCGGCTTACCCAAGCGAGTGGACCCACCTCAGGGTCTTGGAGTAAGCTGTAAATAATAGCAATCTCAAGCACTAGCGTGTGGCTAAGAAAGTCTTGCTTATATCCAACGATTGTTAGAATCGGGATAATAATTACCAGACACCACAGGTCGCTTTTAGTTGCAGCAACATACTGCATCTTCATAAGGTTCCAACCCGCTGAGCTACGGAGCGCAAGGGCATGAGCGGTACGTGTAATATTCTTATTGTTTAGTCCAGAGATGGATTGATCGAATAAAGTAGCTATATATGAATCCCATAGTGTTTGCTCAGGATTAGTAGCAGCTAGGATCTTCATAGGCTCGTCATAAATCGCGCATACCTTCAGAAAGATGTGGAGCTTAAGAGGGTTTTGAAGTAGCCGGCAAGCCGCAAGTGATAGGGTTTTGGGACTGACGATAACACCGCCTGCCTGAAGTGCCTTCAGTGAATCTTCTAATGTGATCGGCAGAAGCATATAAGTTACTGAACTGCTGATTTCGGCAGTCTCGAACTCTGTTTCTCGCTCATCTGAACTAGGGCGTCTAAGTATAAGAATCGGGCGTAATTGACTGTGCCTTTGAATTAGCTTACGGACGTGAGCCGCTTCTTCGCTGGTAGTGATTTCGTCAATGCCGTCTACCGCGAGTAACAGAATCCCGCTATCAATAAGGCCTTGCAGCTTAGATGAACTGAGGACGCGGTACCGATCCTTCAGGTACTTAATAGTTAAATTTACGAGACGCGTTCTATCTCGCAACGGCAACCAGTGCTTTCCTTTCGCCAGTTCGGTAGCAGGAATAACTTCCACAATGGGTGCCGACTCTGACGCTATGGCAAGCTCTATAGCTTTTTCTCGGATTGCATAAGCGAGTGACGTTTTGCCTGCTCCACCCTGTCCAATTATCTGTACCGAGAGCCGACTACGAAGGCTGTTTATAACCTCACTTATAGGATCATCTATAACCCTACCCTCGTGGTCTTGTAGGTGGACGGGGAGGGATTCCGCTGCACTAGGATCTAATCCATTGAATGGGCTTGCCGGTGTGCTCGATACAGCTACCCTAAGCAGGGTTTCTCGCAACTCGCGTGAGTCGAAACCTCGTGTGCGCAGTGAGATTTGAATCTGTGCGATGGCCGCGACGGCCGCCACAAGGACGGGCGGCAGTGCAAGAAACGCCCACCAGCCTGCGTTAGAGTTAACTATCTCCGCTAAGACCACTGACGCCGCCTTCCTGGACCCGTTGATGCACAGTATCCAATCGCCCAAGGTGTATGCCTTAGCGGCGGGCTTAGTCGTTCTGGTACGGCGCGTAGTGTCACCATGCTGGCAGGCAGTGCCGCCTGCGTTACCTGTTGAAACACTCCCGATTGGACTCCCGGGGCAACTATGGTCTACCGCTCGCCGCGGCGGGCCACCGGCAGGTCGGACGGGCCGACGTTCTTGTCCAGCCAGTCGATCAGCGGCTGCATCGCCCGCCAGGCCCGCACCAGCTCGGCCTTGGCGCGTGGCGTCTGCAGCCAGTCCGGGCAGCCGAACTCCCTGGTGGCCCAGACCGACTTGTGCCGCAGCAGCTCCTGGCGCGGGTGGTCTTTGGCGAAGCCGCTCGGGATCCGGCTCAGCTGCTCACCCCGCAGCTCCAGCCGCGACTTGGTGGCCAGCTTGATCGCCTGCACCAGGGACTGGCCGGGCAGCTCTTCGCCGACCGCCCGGCGGTACCGGGCCAGCTGGTCGGAGGCCATGTCGTAGTAGCCGCCGCTGGCGTACAGGCCCGCCGCCGAGACCTGCAGGTAGCGCCGCGACTCGGCGAAGTAGACGCCCTGGTGGGTCTTGTACGGCGTCTTGTCCTTGGCGAACCGGACGTCGCGGAACGGCCGGAAGAACTTGGCGGAGCCGAACTCCTCGGCGAGCTCGGCGGCCAGTTCCTGCAGCGGGGCCTTGACCTGCTCGTCGTAGATCGAGCGGTGCGCCGTCCAGAACGACTTCGAGTTGTCGGCCTCGAGGTCCTCGTAGAAGTCCAGCGCGGCGAAGGAAATCCCGGCAAAGGGCATCGGGTTTCTCCCTCCTGTCGAAGATCGGCTCTGTGGTTACAGGGTGCTCGGGGAGCGCGCTAGTCGGCCAGGGCGGTGTGCAACCGCAGTTCGGTCACGGTACCCGCGCCGGTGTCCAGGTCGCGGCGCAGCCCGTCGGGCTCCCAGCCGGCCGAGCGGTAGAACCGCAGCGAGACGCTGTCGCCGGCCGGTACCCAGGCCACCAGCCGGTCGGCCCCGCCGGCCTTCGCCAGGTCGGCCACCGCGGCCAGCAGCCGGGAACCGTGCCCGCGCCGCCCCCAGCGCGGCTCGACCAGCAGCATGCTGACCGCGGCGGTGGACTCCGGCGCCGGGTCGTCCGGCTGCCGGTCGGCGTCCGGGCCGAAGGCGGCGAACCCGACCCGGTAGGCGCCCTCGGTGGCGACCAGCACCCGGTGGCTCGGCGTCGGCGGGGTGGTGATCGCGGCATGCCAGCTGGCAGCGATCTCGGCCACCGTCAGCGAGTCGAGGATCTCGGCCGGCAGCACCGTCTGGTACGCCAGCCGCCAGGTGTCGAGCTGGATCCGCGCCAGCTCGTGCACGTCATCGACAGTCGCCGGCCGCACGCTCACATCCGCCACACCAGTCAGCCTAGGTGACTACATTCGCGGCCGGCGTCGGACTGTCGGACGGGCATGGTCAAATGTGGCGTGCCGTCAGCCGACCTGTCCGCCGCCACCGCCCGCCGGATCGCCCTGGCGGCCCAGGGCTTCGGCCTGCCCCGCCCGACCGGTCCCGTCACCGCCCGCCACGTCCGCAAGGTGGTCGACACCATGGGGCTGTTGCAGCTGGACTCGGTGAACGTGCTGTGCCGCTCGCACTACCTGCCGGTGTTCGCCCGGCTCGGCCGCTACCCGCGCGAGGTGCTGGACCGGCTGACCGGCCACACCGCCGGCCGGATGCAGCGCGAGTACGTCGAGTACTGGGCGCACGAGGCGTCGCTGATCCCGCTGGCCACCCACCCGCTGCTGCGCTGGCGGATGGCCCGGGCCGCCGAG
Source organism: Jatrophihabitans sp. (assembly GCF_035474675.1). Classification (GTDB taxonomy): domain Bacteria; phylum Actinomycetota; class Actinomycetes; order Mycobacteriales; family Jatrophihabitantaceae; genus Jatrophihabitans_A. The sequence continues at coordinate 7,966 of NZ_DATINC010000174.1, forward strand.
GAGTCGTGGGGCGGCATGCAGCGGGTCGCCCGGGAACACCCGCAGCTGCTGGCCGAGGTGCGCCGGGTGGTCGCCGAGCACGGCCCGATCCGCAGCGCGGACGTGCTGATCGAGCGCCAGGCCAAGAAAGCCGGCCAGATGTGGAACTGGCACGCCGGCAAGATAGCCCTGGAGTACCTGTTCTGGGCCGGTGAGGTGGGTGCGGCTCGGCGGGTGAACTTCGAGCGGCGCTACGACCTGATCGAGCGGGTGCTGCCCGCCGCGATCGTCGACCAGCCCACCCCGGCCCGCGAGGACGCGCAGCGCGAGCTGGTCCGGATCGCGGCCCGGGCCTACGGGGTGGCCACCGAGCCCGACCTCGGCGACTACTTCCGGCTGCCGCGCGCCGACTCCAAGCAACGGGTCGCCGAGCTGGTCGAGGCCGGCGAGCTGCTGCCGGTCGCGGTGGCCGGCTGGGACGCGCCCGGCTATCTGTGGCCGGCCGCCCGCCGGCCCCGCCGGGTGCAGGCCCGGGCGCTGCTCAGCCCGTTCGACCCGCTGGTGTGGTTCCGCGACCGGGCCAAGCGGCTGTTCGGCTTCCACTACCGGATCGAGATCTACACCCCGGCCGCTCAGCGGGTGCACGGCTACTACGTGCTGCCGTTCCTGCTCGGCGAGACGCTGGTGGGCCGGGTCGACCTGAAGTCCGACCGGCAGGCCGGCGTGCTGCGGGTCCAGTCCGCCTGGGCCGAACCGGACGCCTGCCACGACGAGGTGGCCGCCGAGCTGGCGCTGGAGCTGGCCGAGCTGGCCGGCTGGCTGGACCTGGACGGCGTGCAGGTCACCGACCGGGGTGACCTGGCCCCGGCGCTGGCCGCCGCGTTGAACCACGGCTGACCCGGCCGTGCCGGAACTGGTCAGGCACCGGACGAGGCTGTCACGGTGACGCAGCGGTGACGGACTTCGCGGAACTGCTGGCCGCGGCCGGCCGGCTGGCCGACGCCGGTCCACGGCAGATCCTCGGCATCACCGGCCCGCCCGGTGCGGGCAAGTCCACCCTCGCCGAGCGGCTGGTCGCAGGACTCGGGCCGGAGCGGGCGGTGCTGGTCGGCATGGACGGCTTCCACCTCGCCGACGCTGAGCTGCGCCGCACCGGCCGGCGGAGTCGCAAGGGCGCGCCGGACACCTTCGACCGGGCCGGCTACGCCGCCCTGCTGGCCCGGCTGCGCCGCGAGCCGGGCACCGTCTACGCACCCGCCTTCGACCGGTCCGTCGAGGACTCGGTCACGGCGGCCGTCCCGGTGCCGGCCGGCGTGCCGCTGGTGGTCACCGAGGGGAACTACCTGCTGCTCTGGCCGGAGATCCGGCCGCTGCTGGACGAGGTGTGGTACCTCGACCCGCCGGCCGACGCACGCCGGGCGGCGCTGGTCGCCCGGCACGTGGCGTACGGCAAGGCGCCGGACCAGGCCGAGCGCTGGGTGGCCGAGTCCGACGAGCGCAACGCCGAGCTGATCGCCGCCGGCCGGCAGCTGGCCGACCGGGTGCTGGGGTGGCCGGCGGGCTGAGCGACCGAACCGAGCCCGGCACCCGAGTCCGGACGAAGTCGACCAGACGGATGACCGGGACGGGCCACGCGCCATTCCGGTGTCCATTTCCGGGCGGCGGAAGCGCTTCGGGGGTGGTCCCGGCGGTAGCGTTGAACCATGTCGAGCTTGGACCGCACCCGCCCGTTCGGCCGGTTGCTCACCGCCATGGTCACGCCGTTCACCGTCGCCGGCGAGCTGGACCTGGAGGCGGCCCAGCAGCTGGCCCGCTACCTGGTGGACACCCAGCACAACGACGGCCTGGTGATCAACGGCACCACTGGCGAGGCGCCGACCACCTCCGACGGCGAGAAGGCCGAACTGGTGGCCGCCGTGGTGGACGCGGTGGGTGACCGGGCCAGCGTGCTGGCCGGCGTCGGGACCTTCGACACGGTGCACTCGGTGCTGCTCGCCGAGCAGGCCGCCAAGGCCGGCGCCGACGGCCTGCTGGTGGTCACCCCGTACTACTCCCGGCCGCCGCAGGCCGGCATCCTGCAGCACTTCCGGGTGGTCGCCGACGCCAGCGCGCTGCCGGTGGTGGTCTACGACATCCCGGCGCGCACCGGCATCCAGCTGCAGACCGAGACGATGATCCAGCTGGCCAAGCACGAGCAGATCGTGGCGGTCAAGGACGCCCGCGGCGACCTGCCCGCCGCGGCCCGGGTGCTGGCCGAGACCGACCTGGCCTACTACGCCGGCGACGACGCGATGGTGCTGCCGCTGCTGGCGGTCGGCGGGACCGGCGTGGTCGGCACCTCGACCCACTTCTCCGGCGCGGTCACCAAGGAGCTGCTGGACGCCCACCAGCGCGGCGACGCCGCCGAGGCGCTGCGGCTGTACCGGCAGCTGCTGCCGATCTACACCGGCATCTTCCGCACCCAGGGGGTGATCCTGGTCAAGGCCGGGCTGGCGATGCAGGGCCGGTCGGCGGGCCCGGTCCGGCTGCCGATGGTGGAGGCCACCGAGCACGAGCGGATCGTCGGGGTCAAGGACGCGAAGGGCGACCTCGTTTCGTCCAGCAAGGTGATCGCGGAGACCGACCTCGCCTACTACGCCGGGGACGACGCCATCACCCTGCCGCTGCTGTCGGTCGGTGCCGTCGGCGTGGTCGGCACGTCGACGCACTTCGCCGGGCGCGACACCTCGGCGATGATCGAGGCGTTCGAGCGCGGCGAGCTGGCGGCGGCACTGGAACTCCACCGGCGGCTGCTGCCGATCTACACGGGCATCTTCCGCACCCAGGGGGTGATCCTGGTCAAGGCCGGACTGGCGTTGCAGGGCCGTCCGGTCGGGCCGGTCCGGATGCCGATGGTGGAGGCCACCGAGCACGAGCTGAGCCACCTGCGCCAGGACCTGGCCGACGCGGGCCTGCTCCAGCCCTAGCGCCCGCCCGGCGGCCGACCAGCCCACGGCCGACCGGCCCACGGGTGATCGGGCACGGCGCCAAGCCGTCCGTCCGGTGTCGGTCCACCCTCACCGTGCGGTTGAGCGTTACCGTGACTAGGTGGCAGCAACTCCCGGAACCAGGACCCGACAGCCGGCATCGAAGAAGGCGTCGGGCCCCGGACGCAGCCGGGCCGGCGGCTCGGCACCGGCCAGCCGCCCGCGATCGAGCACCCGGCCGGCGTCCCGGCCCTCGCGCCAACCCCGGCACCGGCCGGTGCTGGCGGTCTTCGGCCGGGCCCTGGCCCAGCTCTGGCGAGCGCTCGGGGTAGCCGTCGGAACGCTGGCCCGCGCCGTCGGGCGCAACGCCGCCACCGCCCGCGAGCTGGACCCGGCGCACCGCCGGGACGGCGCGGGCCTGGCGGTACTGGCCCTCGGCCTGATCTCGGCGATCGCGGTGTGGTTCGCCGCGGCCGGCCCGCTGGGCGAGGCGATCACCGGACTGTTCCGGCTACTGGTCGGCAACGCGGCCCTGCTGCTGCCCCTGCTGCTGGTGATCTGGGCGGTGCACCTGCTGCGCCAGCAGCCCCACCCCGAGCGCCGGGGCCGGATGCTGGTCGGCGGCCTGGCGGTCCTGCTGTCGGTCACCGGCATGCTGCACCTGGCGGCCGACTCGCCCCGGGACGAGACCGGCTGGTCGCACGCCGGCGGGGTGACCGGGATGCTCGGCGGCGAACTCGAACGGGTGCTGCCGGCGAGCCTGGTGGTGCTGGTGCTGTTCCTGCTCGGCGCGTTCGGCGCCCTGGTGGTGACCGCCACCCCGCTCAACCAGCTGCCCGGCCTGGTACGCGAGCTGCTGGCCAGACCCGACGTCGACGACAGCGCCGACCCGGCGGCCGCCTGGCGCGGCCGCGGTGCCGGCCAGGACCCCCTGGACGCCGACCCCGCCGAGCCGGAGCCGTTCTTCGACGACCCGTTCCCGGCCGGGGAAGCGGGCACCGACGAGACGCCGGCGCCCAGGCCGCGCAAGCCGCGGGTGCCCAAGCCCGCCGTCGAGGATGACCTGCCGCCGGTCACCCGGCCCACCCAGCTGGAGCTGTCCGGCGGGGCGGGGATGTACACCCTGCCGTCCACCGACCTGCTCGGCGCCGGCTCCCAGCACCTGGCGCACACCCGCGCCAACGACGAGGTGATCGCCTCGCTGTCGCAGGTGTTCGAGGAGTTCAACGTCGACTGCGCGGTCACCGGCTTCAGCCGCGGGCCCACCGTCACCCGCTACGAGGTGGAGCTCGGGCCCGGCGTCAAGGTGGAGCGGATCATCCAGCTGGGCCGCAACATCGCCTACGCGGTCAAGAGCCCGGACGTCCGGATCATCAGCCCGATCCCGGGCAAGTCCGCGGTCGGCGTCGAGATCCCCAACGCCGACCCCGAGATCGTGATGCTCGGCGACGTGCTGCGCTCCGGCGTGGCGCTGCGCGACCACCACCCGATGCTGGCCGCGCTCGGCAAGGACGTCGAGGGCGGCTTCGTGGTGGCCAACCTGACCAAGATGCCGCACCTGCTGGTGGCCGGCGCCACCGGTGCCGGCAAGTCCTCCTGCATCAACTCCCTGATCCTGTCGGTGCTGACCAGGGCCACCCCGGACGAGGTCCGGATGGTGCTGATCGACCCCAAGCGGGTGGAGTTCGCCGCCTACCAGGGCATTCCGCACCTGGTCACGCCGGTGATCACCAACCCGAAGAAGGCCGCCGACGCGCTGGCCTGGGTGGTCCGCGAGATGGACATGCGCTACGAGGACATGGAGGCCTCCGGCGTACGGCACATCGACGACTTCAACCGCAAGGTGCGGCACGGCGAGCTGGTCGCGCCGCCCGGCAGCGAGCGGGTCTACCGGACCTACCCGTACCTGCTGGTGATCGTCGACGAGCTCGCCGATCTGATGATGGTGGCCCCGCGCGACGTCGAGGACGCGGTGGTGCGGATCACCCAGCTGGCCCGGGCGGCCGGCATCCACCTGGTGATCGCCACCCAGCGGCCGTCCGTCGACGTGGTGACCGGCCTGATCAAGGCCAACGTG
>NZ_DATINC010000175.1:0-14168 GCF_035474675.1 Jatrophihabitans sp.
TACGCCGGTGAGGCGCACGGCGGCGTGAAGCCCGCCAACTTCCTCGACATCGGCGGCGGCGCCAACGCCCAGGTGATGGCCGACGGCCTCGACGTGATCCTCAACGACGAGCAGGTCAAGAGCGTCTTCGTCAACGTCTTCGGCGGCATCACCGCCTGCGACGAGGTCGCCAACGGCATCAAGGGTGCCCTGGAGATCCTCGGCGACAGCGCCACCAAGCCGCTCGTCGTGCGCCTCGACGGCAACAACGTCGACAAGGGCCGCGCGATCCTCGACGAGCTCAACCACCCGCTGGTCACCCAGGTCGACACGATGGACGGCGCGGCCGACAAGGCCGCCGAGCTCGCCCACCAGGCCTGAGAGAGAGAACTGAACCGATGAGCATCTACCTCAACAAGGACAGCAAGATTATTGTCCAGGGCATGACGGGCGGCATGGGTGCCAAGCACACCACGCTGATGGTCGAGTCCGGCGCCAACATCGTCGGCGGCGTCAACGCGCGCAAGGCCGGCACCACCGTCGAGCTCGGCGGCAAGGAGCTCCCCGTCTACGGCTCGGTCGCCGAGGCGATGAAGGAGACCGGCGCCGACGTGTCCGTCGCCTTCGTCCCGCCGGCGTTCACCAAGGACGCCTGCATCGAGGCCATCGACGCCGAGATCCCGCTCCTGGTCGTCATCACCGAGGGCGTGCCGGTGCTCGACACCGCCGAGGTCGTGCAGTACCTCGAGGGCAAGTCCACCCGCATGATCGGCCCCAACTGCCCGGGCATCATCACGCCGGAGGAGTCGCTGGCCGGCATCACCCCGCACACGATCGCGGGCAAGGGTCCCGTCGGCCTGGTCTCCAAGTCGGGCACGCTGACCTACCAGATGATGTTCGAGCTCAAGGACTTCGGCTTCACGACCGCCATCGGCATCGGCGGTGACCCGATCATCGGCACCACCCACATCGACGCGCTCGAGGCCTTCGAGAACGACCCGGAGACCAAGGCGATCGTGATGATCGGCGAGATCGGCGGCGACGCCGAGGAGCGGGCCGCGGCCTACATCGCCGAGCACATCAGCAAGCCGGTGGTCGGCTACGTCGCCGGCTTCACCGCGCCGGAGGGCAAGACCATGGGCCACGCCGGCGCCATCGTGTCGGGTTCGTCGGGAACCGCGCAGGCCAAGAAGGAGGCCCTGGAGGCGGCCGGCGTGCGGGTCGGCAAGACCCCCAGCGAGACCGCCCGGCTGATGCGGGAGCTGCTCAGCTCCTGAGGTGGACGTGCCGGACGCCGGCGCGTCCCGGCCGGTCAGCCGACTCCCGCCCGCACCTGGATCGGCGTTTCCCGGGTGCGCCGGTCCCGCTAGGTATAGCTTGTGCGCTGTTGTGAGCCAGCTATGGGCTCTCCTAGAGCGGGGAGAACGGCGATGACCACCCACGAACCTCAGCAGCCCGAACCCGGCAGCGTGCCGGGCCAGCCGGGCACCCCGCCCGCCGGGTACGGCGAGCCGGGGACGCAACCGCCGGCTGGTTACGGCGAGGCGGAGACGCAACCGCCGGCCGGCTACGGCGACCCGGCGATGGCGCCGCCGGCCTTCGGCCAGCCGCTGGCCGGTGACCCGATCTATCCACCGGCGGCCGGCGAGCCCGCCTACCCATCCGCTGCCGGCGACCCGGCCTACCCGCCGGTGGCCGGCCAGCAGGCCTTCACCCCCGGTTACACCGAGCCGGTACCCGGCATGCCCGGCGCAGGTCCGGCGGCGATCGGCCAGCCCGCCGCCCCCGGGTCGGTAGCGGGTCGTTCGGGTATGCCTGCCTTCGACGTGGCGAACGTCAACCCGCTGGACTGGGGCATCATCGCGGCCGGCCTGATCGCGCTGATCTTCTCCACCTTCGGCTACTACACCTACAAGATCTCCCTGGGCGGCTTCTCCCAGTCGACGTCGGTCAGCGCCTGGCACGGCGCCCTCGCGCCGATCGCCACCCTGCTGGCACTGGCCGCCTCGCTGCTGCTCGCGGTGGAGTTGCTCAGCACGGTCAAGCTGGCGTTCCCGGTTCGGCTGGTGGTGCTGGCCGCCTTCGCCCTGGCCTCGCTGCTGCTCCTGCTGGCGCTGTTCGTGGTGCCGGGCAACACCGGCAACGCCGACGTGCTGGGCATCGGCATCGACAAGGGGCACGGCATCGGCTACTGGATCAGCCTGCTGGCCGTGCTGGCCGGTACCGGGCTTGCCGCCAAGCGGTTCGTCGACACCGGCGGGAAGCTGCCGGCTCGCGGCTGACCCGGCGGGCCGGGCCATCGCCTAGATTTGGCCCATGAGCTCCCTCGATCAGCTTGCCGCCGGCGCCCTGGTGCGGGCTCGTCCCTGGGACGTGGCGGGTGCCGCGTTCGGTGCTCCGATGGTGCTCTGGGGCTTTCTGGGATGGTTCGGCACCGTCGGCGACTCGGGCGGCGGCATCTCCGGCTTCTACTCCGGCACCGGAGCGGCGGGCATCGGGCTGGTGCTGGCCGCGAGCGCGGTGACCCTGCACCAGATGCTGGCCGGCCGGGCGCATTCGGCCGAGACGCCGCCGGTCGCCGCGATGCTGGCGGCCGGCGCGGCGATCATCGTGCTGGGCGGCATGGTCGCCAAGCCGGACAGCGCCACCGTCCAGGCCGGCTCGGTGGCCGGCCTGCTGACCGCCGCCGGCCAGGCCGTCGCGCTGACGGTCGGCTGGCTGCGCGGCAGCGACAAGTCGGTGCGGGCCGAGCGGGTCCGGGCCCTGCACGCCGAGCAGGCGGCCGCCGACCTGGCAGCCAGCCAGCGCTACGCCGGCTACTACCCGCCGGGCTATCCCCAGCAGTACGGCCAGCCCGGTTACGGCCAGACGGCTTACGGCCAGCCCGGCTATGGCCAGCCGGGGTACGGGCAACCGGGTTACGGGCCCGGCTACGGCCGGCCCGGCTACGGTCAGCCGAGCTACGCCCCCGGCGGTTACCGCCAGCCGGCCCACCACCCCCAGTCCGCTTCCGGCCCGCCGGCTCCGTACGGGCAGCCCGGCCCGGCGCAGCAGGGCCAGTGGGGGCAACCCGGCCAGCCCGGCCAGCCCGGCTGGCCGCAGCCCGGGCAGTCGGCCTGGGGACCGTCCCAACCGGGCCAGCCGGCCCCGCCGCCGTACCGGCAACCGGCCCCGGACCAGCCGCGGCAGCCGGCACCCGGACAGCCGTCCCGGCCGCCCGGCCAGTGGCCGCAGTCTCCGGGCTGACCCGGCGCGCCTGGTTCGACATTCCGGCTCGCTTTGCGAGCCTGACAGGATGAGCTCCACCGACCAGCAGTACCCGCCCGGTTGGCTGACCCGCTTCCGGCGCGGGGTCGGCTCCGGGGTGGCGGTGCTGCTGATCGCGCTCGGCGGCTGCGCGGTGGCCTGTTACGCGGCCTGGCTGATGCCGGGCGCCGACACCGCGACGGCCACCTCGGCGTTGAAGGCTGCCGCGCTGGTGCTGCTGGCCGGCGGCCACGGCGGGCTGGTGCTGGCCGGCACCCCGGTCAGCCTGGCGCCGCTGCTGGTGACCGCGCTGCTGGGCTGGCTGGTGGCCGCGCACGCCCGGCGGCAGGACTCGTGGTCCGGTTTCGCCGGCCTCACCGCGGGCTACGTCACGGCCTCGGCGGTGCTGGCCAGCTGGTCCCGGCTGGGCAGCACGCACGCCCCGGTGCTGCGCAGCGCGCTCGCGTCGGCAGTGTTCGTGCTGGCCGTGGGCGGCACCGCCCGAGGTGCCGAGCAGCTGTGGTCCCGGCTGCCGGCCCGCTGGCAGCAGGTATCCCGCGCTGCCGGCCTGGCAGCGGCCGGCTACCTGGCGGCGGGCGCGCTGCTGGCGGCCGGGACGCTGGTCGTGCGCTTCTCCGACGCGGTCGCCCTGCAGCGCCAGCTCGCGCCAGGACCCGCCGGGCTGCCGGTCGCGTTGCTGGGCATCTCGGCGACGCCCAACGCGGTGCTGGCCGCCGTGGGCTACCTGACCGGGACCGGCTTCGGAGTCGGCGCCGCCACCTCGGTGTCGCCGTTGTCGGTCAGCTCCGGCCGGGTGCCAGTCTTTCCGTTGCTGGCGGGGCTGCCGCACCAGCAGCCGCCGGCCTGGCTCGCCGTCCTAGTGGTGCTGCTGCCGGCCCTGCTGGCCGGCTGGGCGGTGCTGCGCACGGTGACGGCGGCGCACTCCTGGACCGGCCGGCTGGCCGACTGCGCGGCCGCGGCGGCACTGGCCGGGATCGTGCTGGCCGCGCTGACCGGACTGGCCGCCGGCGACCTGGGACGAGGCGGGCTGCGTGGCATCGGAGCGACCTGGTGGGCGGTGGGCCCGAGCGCGGCGCTGCTGGTGCTGCTGGGCGCGGCGTGCTGGCTGGGCGTCGAGGCGCTGCGCGACCGGCTCGCCCGGCCTGCCGCCCCTGGCCTGTACGCCCTGCCGGGGGACGCCGAGCCCGAAGTCGAACCCGCACCGCGGCCGGCCGCCCGCACCGAGGAGCCGGCGGCCCGCTCGCGCACCGCCAGCTGACCGGACGACCAGACCCGACGCCCCGGACCCGACGACCAGACCGGACGACCGGGCCGGCCGGTCAGCAGTACCGGGACGGCCGCAGCGGGCCGGGTCAGCCCCGCTAGGGTGGGCGCCGTGACCGTCCGGCTCGTGGTGCTCGCATCCGGCTCGGGAAGCACCCTGCAGGCGGTGCTGGACGCCGTCGCCGAGCCCGCGTTCGGGGCTGAGGTGGTGGCCGCGGGCACCGACCGGCCGGGCTGCCCGGCGATGCGGCGCGCGACCGACGCCGGCGTGCCGACCTTCGCGGTGGCGCTGGCCGACCATCCGGACCGGGACTCCTGGAACGCCGCGCTGGCCGACGCGATCGCCGCCCACCAGCCGGACCTGGTGCTGCTGGCCGGCTTCATGCGGGTGCTGGCCGCCGAGACGGTCGGCCGGTTCGAGATGGTCAACACCCATCCGTCACTGCTGCCGTCCTTCCCCGGCGCGCACGCGGTCGCCGACGCGCTGGCGCACGGCGTCAAGGTCACCGGGGTCACCGTGCACCGGGTCGACGCCGGCCTGGACTCCGGCCAGATCCTGGCCCAGACCGCGGTGCCGGTGCTCGCTGACGACACCGTCGACACCTTGCGGCAACGCATCCAGGCCGCCGAGAAACCCCTGTTCGTCCACACCGTCGGCCAGCTGTGCCGGCAGAAGTCCGACAGCCGCGAGGAGATGCCAACCCGATGACCCGAGTTTCCGTGCGCCGCGCGCTGGTCAGCGTCTATGACAAGAACGGGCTGGCCGAGCTGGCGCGGGGCCTGCACGAAGCCGGCGTGGAGATCGTCTCGACCGGTTCGACGGCTGCCCGGATCGCCGAGCTCGGCGTCCCGGTGACCCCGGTCGAGGAGGTGACCGGCTTTCCCGAGATCCTGGGCGGCCGGGTCAAGACGCTGCACCCGCACGTGCACGCCGGCCTGCTGGCCGACCAGGGCGACCCGGAGCACCTGGCCACGGTGCGCGACCTCGGCATCGAGCCGTTCCAGCTGGTGGTGGTCAACCTCTATCCGTTCCGGGAGACGGTCGCCGGCGGCGCCTCGACCGCCGAGATCATCGAGCAGATCGACATCGGCGGCCCGGCCATGGTGCGGGCCGCCGCCAAGAACCACGGCTCGGTCGCGGTGGTGGTCGATCCGGCGGGCTACCCCGAGGTGCTGGCCGCGGTCGCGTCCGGCGGCTTCGACCTGGCCGGCCGGCGGCGGCTGGCGGCCCGCGCCTACGCCCACACCGCCGCCTACGACGCCGCGGTGGCCAACTGGTTCGGCCAGCAGACTCCGGACGACGCCGAGCCGGACGCCGAGGTCCCCGGCTGGTCGCCGTACCCGCGCTGGTCGCCCTACCTCGGGCTGGCGCTGGAGCGGGCCGCCGTGCTGCGCTACGGGGAGAACCCGCACCAGCGGGCCGCGCTGTACGTGCAGCAGGGCGCCGAGCCCGGCATCGCGCAGGCCGAGCAGCTGCACGGCAAGGCGATGAGCTTCAACAACTACCTCGACTCCGACGCCGCGTACCGGGCCGCGTTCGACTTCGCCGAGCCGTGCGTGGCGATCGTCAAGCACGCCAACCCGTGCGGCATCGCGGTCGGGTCCGACATCGCCGAGGCGCACGCCCTGGCCCACGCCTGCGACCCGGTCTCGGCCTACGGCGGGGTGATCGCCACCAACCGCCCGGTCACCGCGGCGCTGGCCGAGCAGGTCGCCGACGTCTTCACCGAGGTGATCCTGGCGCCGGCCTTCGAACCGGACGCACTGGAGCTGCTGACGGCGAAGAAGAACCTGCGGCTGCTGGTGGTGCCGGGGCCCCGGCCGGTCGGCGTCGAGCCGCGGCCGATCTCGGGCGGCATGCTGATGCAGGACGCCGACGCGATCGACGCACCCGGCGACTCGCCGGCCGGCTGGACGCTGGCCTGCGGTCCGGTGCTGGCCGAGGCGGAGCTGGCGGAATTGGAGTTCGCCTGGCGCGCGGTGCGGGCCGTCAAGTCCAACGCCATCCTGCTGGCCCGCAACCGGGCCACCGTGGGGGTCGGGATGGGCCAGGTCAACCGGGTGGACTCGGCCCGGCTGGCGGTGGCCCGGGCCGGCGACCGCGCCGCCGGCAGCTACGCCGCCTCCGACGCCTTCTTTCCGTTCCCGGACGGGTTGCAGGTGCTGATCGAGGCCGGCATCCGGGCGGTGGTGCAGCCCGGCGGCTCGGTCCGCGACGCCGAGGTGATCGCCGCCGCCGAGGCCGCCGGGCTGGCGATGTACCTCACCGGCACCCGGCACTTCGCGCACTGATGACCGGGCCCGCCGACGCCGGGATGACCGGGCCCGCCGACGACGAGGGAACCGGCCAGCCGTCGGCCACCGGGGCGGCGCTGCCGTCCTGGTTCGCCGAGCTGGTGGCCGCCGGCCCGGAGATCGCCGACGAGGACTTCGTCGGCACCGACCTGCGGCAGCTGTCGCTGCGCCGGCTGCACTTCAGCCGGTGCCGGTTCGACGAGGCGTCGCTGGACGAGCTGGCCACCGAAGCGTGCAGCTTCACCGACTGCAGCTTCGACCGGGCCGAACTGGTCGGCTCCTCGCACCTGCGCACCGCGTTCGTGGCCTGCTCGTTCGTCCGCACCCGGTTCACCGGCGCCAGCCTGGTGGCGTGCAAGCTGACCGGCTCGACATTCTCCGACACCCCGCTGCGCTCGGCCACCATCGCCGGCGGCGGCGACTGGAGCGCGGTGGCGCTGGGTGGCGCGGACCTGCGCGAGCTGGACTTCACCGACGTCAAGCTGGTGGACGCCAACGTCACCGGCGCCAAGCTGGACCGCTGCGTGTTCACCGGGGCGAACCTGACGGGTTTGCGCTGGGGGCAGGCCTCGCTGCGCGACGCCGACCTGCGCGGCGCGGTGATCGAGGGGCTCGATCCTCGGATCGCCGACCTGACCGGCGCCCGCGCCACCGTCGAGCAGGCACTGACCTTCGCCCAGTACCTCGGCCTGCGGATCGGCTGAGCGGTCGGCTGGCAAGATGGGCGCGGTGACGGCAACCCTCCTGGACGGCAAGGCAACCCTGGCCTCGATCAAGGCCGAGCTGGCCGAGCGGGTCGCGGCGCTGGCCGCCCGCGGGGTGGTACCAGGGCTCGGCACCGTGCTGGTGGGCGACGACCCGGGCAGCCGGTGGTACGTCGCGGCCAAGCACCGCGACTGCGCCGAGATCGGCATCGCCAGCATCCAGCGTGAGCTGCCCGCCACCGCGAGCCTGGCCGAGGTGCTGGCCGTGGTGGACGAGCTCAACGCCGACTCCTCCTGCACCGCGTTCCTGGTCCAGCAGCCGACCGGCCTGGACGAGTTCGCGATCCTGAGCCGGGTGGACCCGGTCAAGGACGTCGACGGCCTGCACCCGTTCAACCTCGGCTCGCTGGTGCTCGGCCAGCCCGGCCCGTTGCCGTGCACCCCGCTGGGCATCGTCGAGCTGCTGCGCCGGTACGGGGTGCCGATGGCCGGGGCGCACGCGGTGGTGGTCGGGCGCGGGCTGACCGTGGGACGTCCGCTGGGGTTGCTGCTGACCCGGCGCTCGGAGAATGCCACGGTGACGCTGTGCCACACCGGTACCCGGGACCTCGCCGACCAGGTACGCCGGGCCGACATCGTGGTGGCCGCCGCCGGGGTGCCCGGCCTGATCACCGCCGACATGGTCAAGCCCGGCGCCGCGGTGCTCGACGTCGGGGTCAGCCGGGTGGACGGCAAGATCGCCGGTGACGTCGCGGCCGGGGTGGCCGAGGTGGCCGGTTTCGTCGCGCCCAATCCCGGCGGGGTGGGCCCGATGACCCGGGCGATGCTGCTGTCCAACGTGGTGGCGGCGGCCGAGCGGCTGGCCGCCACCGAACACTTGGCCGCGGGCTGAACGGCGCGGGGGATGGCCAGCGGGTTTTCCAGCCGGGACTTCAAGGAGATCCCATTCACGGTGGTGCTGCTGATGGAGCTCGGCGCGGTGCTGTCGGTGGCGCTGGCGCCGCAGCACTGGTTGCGGGCGGTGGCCGGCATGACCGCCGGCCTGCTGGTGGCCGGCCTGCTGCGGCTGGTGCTGACCGACGAGCAGGCGGGCCTGCTGCGGGTGCGCCGGCGCAGCTTCGACGTCGCCTGCTACTGGGGACTGGCGGTGCTCACCTTCACGGTCGCGGTGGCCCTGCCGCAGCGCTGAGGTCCCCGGGCTTCGCGTTCCCCGGCCCGTGATACATTTTGTATCATGACTGCGCCCACCGAGGAGCTAGAACGCGCGCAGCTCGAACTGGGGCGGCTGAGCTTCGAGCTGTCCCAGGCTCGGCTGCGGCTGACCGACGCGGTGGTGCGCGCCTCGGAGGCCGGCCTCAGCCAGCGGGCGATCGCCGCCGCGCTGGGCACCAACCAGGTAGCCGTGCACCGGATGCTGGCCCGGCGGACAACGGACCCCGCACTTCCCGCTCCGGTGCACTACGACCGGCCGGACGCCCGGTTCCGCTACGAACTGCACCGCGAGATCGCCCGGCACGTGCTGGCCGGTGAGCTGTCGGTGGAGCGCGCCGAGGCTGAGTTGCACCGGATTCGGGGCACGGTGCACGGCCGGTCGGCCAATCGCTGGCTGGCGGAGTGGGCGACCATCCTGCGGCTGCCCCCCGCGCGCATGGTCGAGGCCTTCTTGGTCGGAGGGGAGAAGGGCGAGGACCTGCGCCAGGTGAGCCCGCTGCTGGGCATCGTGAGCGAGGACGAACGCACCGCGGCGCTCAACCGGGCCTACCGCAGGTGAACCGGATCGACCTGCTGCACCTGATCCGGGCCGCCTGTGACCTCCTCGATGTCGACGAGGTGGTGGTGCTCGGCAGCCAGGCCATCCTGGCCACCCTTCCGGAAGATGACCTGCCTGCTGAGGCAACCCGATCCCGGGAGGCCGACATCGCCGCTCCGGTCGACCCGGACGAATCGCTGTCGCACCTGCTGGCCGGCGTCCTCGGCGAGGACTCCGCTTTCGACCGCGCCAACGGGTACTTCGCCGACGGCGTCAGCATGACCACGGCACACCTGCCGGGGGACTGGCAGCAACGAGCGGTCCGGCTCGGGTCTTACTCGGTGCTCCGCCGCCGGACGGTGGTAGGGATCTGCCCGGAAGCCCATGACCTGTGCGCCTCGAAGCTCTCGGCGTTCCGGGAGAAGGATCTGGAGTTCGTCGGATCCCTGGTCGAGGCGGGCATCGTGGCCGCCGGAACGTTGCGCGACCGGCTGGCTACCGTACCGGGCATCGACCCGCTCGCCCTGAGCCGTGCCGTCAGCTGGCTGGACAGCCTGTCCTGAGAGGGCGGCAGGAACTGGTCCGGGAGACCTGACGTGATCCAGGTCAGGTTGGCAACTCCTGGCCGTCGGACCCCCGAAACCGGCGCGGTATGGTCGCCGACATGACGAAAACTCCCGTGAATGTCACCGTCACCGGCGCCGCCGGCCAGATCGGCTACAGCCTGCTGTTCCGGATCGCCGCCGGGCAGCTGCTCGGTCCGGACGTGCCGGTCCGGCTCCGGCTGCTCGAGATCGCCCCGGCCCTCAAGGCCGCGGAGGGCACCGCGATGGAGCTGGACGACTGCGCCTTTCCGCTGCTGGCCGGTATCGACATCACCGACGATGCCCGGGCCGCCTTCGACGGCGTGAACGTGGCGCTGCTGGTGGGCGCCCGGCCGCGCACCGCCGGCATGGAACGCGGCGACCTGCTGTCGGCCAACGGCGGCATCTTCAAGCCGCAGGGTGAGGCCATCAACGCCGGCGCCGCTTCCGACGTCCGGGTGCTGGTGGTGGGCAACCCCGCCAACACCAACGCGCTGATCGCCGCCGCGCACGCGCCGGACGTCGGCAAGGACCGGTTCACCGCGATGATGCGGCTGGACCACAACCGGGCGCTCAGCCAGCTGGCCCACAAGACCGGCAGCGCGGTGAGCGAGATCCGCAAGCTGACCGTGTGGGGCAATCACTCGGCCACCCAGTACCCCGACATCCGGCACGCCGAGGTGGCTGGCAAGAACGCCGCGGACCTGGTCGACCAGTCCTGGATCGAGAACGAGTTCATCCCGACGGTCGCCAAGCGCGGCGCGGCGATCATCGACGCGCGCGGGGCGAGCTCGGCCGCCTCGGCCGCCAACGCCGCCATCGACCACGTCTACGACTGGGTCAACGGCACCCCCGAGGGCAGCTGGACGTCGGTGGGCATGGTGTCCGACGGCTCGTACGGCATCCCCGAGGGCCTGATCGCCGGCTTCCCGGCCAGATCGGTGAACGGCAGCTGGCAGATCGTGCAGGGCCTGGAGATCGACGAGTTCTCCCGCGGCCGGATCGACGCCTCGGTCGCCGAGCTGATCGGGGAGCGGGACGCGGTCAAGGAACTCGGCCTGATCTGATCCGCAGCACCGACGGGGCCTGATCCCGTGTCGAACAAGGCCAGCCGGGCCGAAGTCCGGCTGGCCTTGTTCGTCCTGTTGTTCGGTCCCGGTGGGGATCCTCGTCAGAAAAAGTAGCGCGGTCGGGCATCCATTGTGATGGGGGTCACGAATAGCCACTATGGATCCGGTTCACCCACGACCGGGGGAGGGGTGAGCGCGTGGGGGGAGAGCGGCAGACGGCCGCTCGCGGACCGTCCAGCACGTCCGCGACTGCCCAACCCCGGGCCCCAGGTCATCGAGGCGCCGGGCGGGGTCGCGCACCAGGCCCGCTCAGAAAGGACTCCTCGATGACCGATTCCACCCGCCGCACCTTCCTGATCGCCAGCGGCGCCGGCGCCGCGGCGATCGGCATGGCGGCAGCCGTACCCGCCACTGCCGATGCCCGGACGTCCGATGCGGCATCAGCCACCCTTCCGCACGACGCCACCGACCTGGTGGCCCACGTCGCCGACCCCAGCAGTGGAACGGTGACGCTGCTGGTCGGTGAGCGGGAGGTGGTCGTGCACGACCGTGACCTGGTCGCCCGGCTGGCCCGCGCCGCCTCCCGGGAGCGATGATGTCCTCGCATCGCGAGGCACCGGAGATCTCGAAGGACCCGGTCGCCGACAACACCGACGTCTACGCCTTCGTCAGCCCCGACCGTCCGGACACGGTCACCCTGATTGCCAACTACATCCCGTTGCAGGCACCCAGCGGCGGGCCGAACTTCTACGAGTTCGGCGACGACGTGCTGTACCAGATCCACATCTCCAACGCCGGACGGGCCCGGGCCGACATCAGCTACCAGTTCCGGTTCACCACCAAGGTGATCAACCCCGACACCTTCCTGTACAACACCGGCCCGATCCGCTCGATCACCGACACCGCCAACTGGAACCGCCCGCAGTACTACTCGGTTACCCGCGTCGAACGCGGGGACGACGATGACGACCACCGGAGCACGGTGCTGGCCACCGGGCTGACCGTGCCGCCGGTGAACGTCGGGATTCGCAGCACCCCCGACTACGCCAACCGGTTCACCGCGGCCGCCGTGCACGAGCTGGGCCACGGCCGGCGGGTGTTCGCCGGCCAGCGTGCCGATCCGTTCCACGCCGACACCGGCAGCATCTTCGACCTCGGCACGCTGCGCCCGTTCGAGTTCGCCCACCTGATCCCGTCGGCCGCGGCGGTGGGGGTGAATGGCCTGCAGGGCTTCAACGTGCACAGCATCGCGATCCAGGTCCCGATCCGGGACGTGACCCGGCACGGGCATACCCCGCACGACGTGGCCGACGCCGGCTCGGTGATCGGGGTGTGGGCCTCGGCCAGCCGCCGCAAGTCCAAGGTGTTCGACGCCCGGCACGGCAAGTCCGCCAGCTACGGCCCGTACCGCCAGGTGTCCCGGCTGGCCAACCCGCTGTTCAACGAAGTCATCGTGCCGATGGCGGAGAAGGACCTGTGGAACGCCCTGGCTCCCTACCAGGACCGCCGGTTCGTCAAGTACGTGCTCGATCCGGAACTGCAGCGGCTGCTGCCGGTGCTCTACCCGTCGGTGTTTCCGAACCTGGCCGGCTACTCCAAGCCGCGCCTGGACCTGCAGGCGATCCTGCTGACCGGCATCCCGAAGGGGATCGTGCCCGGCTTCCAGAACTACACCGGACCGGTGCCGGCCGACCTGCTGCGGCTGAACGTGGCGGTGCCGCCGAGCAAGAACCCCAATCCGATCGGGCTGATCGCCGGCGACGCGGCCGGCTTCCCGAACGGGCGGCGGGTGGCTGACGACGTGGTCGCCATCGAGCTGCGGGCGGTGGCGGGCGCCACGATCCCGCTGGTGGATCCGTCCTTCACCCCGGACGGCGCCGCCGGCGTGCTCAACGACGGCACCAGCAACACCAACACGCCCTACCTCGACGCGTTCCCCTACCTCGGCACTCCGGGCGGGGGATACCAGAGCAAGCCGGGGACCCTGGTGCCCTGACCGCCTCGGGGAGTTCGGAAGCACACCGTGCTGTCGGCTGGGCCACCCGCCAGCCGGCAGCGCGGTTTCCTCTCCAGTCGCGATCGCATTCGCGCTTATAACGAAAGGAGTATCTGTCGATGGAGAACAACAGCCATGCCGGCCATGGGCCGGTGGTACTGGACATCGGCGGCGACATCGGCGCGCTGATCGTGACGATGCCGGCCGCCCTGGCCGGTGCCGAGGTGGAGGCCCGCCCGGTCGGCGGGACCGCCTTCGCGACCTACGCCGCCCACCCCGGCAGCCACCTGCCGCACGTCGCGGTGCTGCCCCGGCCCGGGTCGCCGGTGCGGCACACCGCGGTGTTCGCCGAGCTGCAGGACGGGGAGTACCAGCTGTACCTGCGCCCGGACCGCCCGGTCCGGCTGACCGCGGTGGTACGCGGCGGCGAGGTCAGCACCGCCAGCTGGCCGGCGGAGCAGGATTGATCAGAGCTCGTCGAGCACCGCCTGGCGCAGGATGTCCAGGCCCAGGCTGCCCAGGTTGAGCGCCCGGCGGTGGAAGGCCTTGAGGTCGAAGGCCGCCCCTTCGCGGGCCCGGGTCTCATCCCGCAGCTGCAGCCAGAGCCGCTCGCCGATCTTGTAGGACGGCGCCTGCCCCGGCCAGCCTAGGTAGCGCTCCAGCTCGTAACGCAGGAACTCGGTGCCCATGTTGGCGTGGTTGGTCAGGAACCGCCAAGCCTTGTCGTAGCTCCACGCTCCGCCGCCGACCTCGTCCGGCGCCGGAAACCCGCAGTGCACGCCGATATCGATCACCACCCGGGCGGCCCGCAGCGACTGCGCGTCCAGCAGGCCGAGCCGGTTGCCCGGGTCGTCCATGTAGCCGAGGTCGGCCATCAGCCACTCGGCGTACAGCGCCCAGCCCTCGCCGTGCCCGGACACCCAGGCCGCCAGCCGGCGCCAGCGGTTGAGCAGCTGCTTGCACTCCACGCCCTGCGCGACCTGCAGGTGATGGCCGGGCACCCCCTCGTGATAGACGGTGGTCAGCTCGCGCCAGGTGGAGAACTCGGTCACGCCGGCCGGCACCGACCACCACATCCGGCCCGGGCGGGAGAAGTCGTCGGACGGGCCGGTGTAGTAAATGACGCCGGTGTGGGTGGGCGCGATCAGGCACTCCAGCCGCCGGACCCGCTCGGAGATCTCGAAGTGGCTGCCGGACAGCGCCTCGATGGCGGCGTCGGAGCGTTCCTGCATCCAGGCCTGCAGCGCGTCGGTGCCGCGC
>NZ_DATINC010000176.1:0-5547 GCF_035474675.1 Jatrophihabitans sp.
GTCCGGGTCAGGGTGGCGATCTTGTTCGGGAACCGCTGCAGGATGCCGTCCACGGTGGTGTTGCCGGCGTTGAGGGTCTGGGCGAGCCCGGTCAGGTCCTCGACGTCCTGCTTGAGCTGCGGGCGGGCCTTGTCCAGCAGGCCGGCGGTCGCCGAGGTCAGGTTGTTGATGCCGGTGATCGAGTTCCCGATCGCGGTCCGGTCCTCGGCCAGGCCCGACACCCAGCGCTGCAGTTGCACGATCAGCTCGGACAGTTTCGCCTCGCGCTGGCCGAGGGTGTCCAGCACCGCGGACAGGTTGTCGACCAGGTCGCCGATCACCTTGTCCTTGTCGGCCACCGCCGAGGTCAGCTCGGCGGTCTGGCGCAGCAGGTTGTCGACGGTGCCGCCCTCGCCCTGCAGGGTCTGGATGATCTGCATCGACAGGCTGTTGATCTCGGCCGGGTCCAGCCCGCTGAACAGCGGCTTGAAGCCGGCGAACAGGGTGGACAGGTCCAGGGCGTTCTGGGTCTGGCTGAGCGGGATCACTGCCTTCGGCTTCAGCGTGGTCTCCGGCACCCCGGGAATCTCGCTGCCCTGCTCCAGGGCCAGGTAGCGCTGGCCCACCAGGTTGCGGAAGCGCAGCTTGGCCCGCACCCAGCTGGTCAGCGGCCGGTCCACCGAGACGTCGAACTTGACCTGGGCCAGGAACCTGGCCGAGGCGGGGTCGGCCGGGTTGGACTCGCGGACCAGCTTGATCGACTGGACGGAGCCGACTCGCACCCCCGACACCCGGACGTCGTCGCCGGCCAGCAGCCCGGTGGCGTCGGAGAACAGGCCGTAGTAGCTGACCGCCTTGCCGTAGCCGGCGTTGCTGATGGTCGCGGCCAGCACGTAGGTGGCCATCGTGGTCACCAGCAGGAAGGCCACCAGCTTGACCAGCGGCGCTAGCAGGCCCCTCATCCGACCGTCACCTCTTCGCGCGAGCTGGTCATCCGACCGTCACCTCGCTGCCGCGCAGCAGCGGCCCAGCCAGCAGCGTGGCCAGCGCCGGGACCTTCGCCGGGTCGTCGCCGTAGCTGCCCGACAGCAGCGCCGAGATCAGCCGGGTCTCGGCCGGCGAGCCGACCCCGCCGGCGTGGTAGGCGGCCCGGTCGGCGCCGGGCAGCGAGGCGGGCCCCGCCGCGGGAGCGCCGTCCGGGAAGTTGATGCCCGGGAACGGCTTGGGCGGGCTGGGCAGGCCGTAGCAGTGCGGGCCGCCACCGGAGACGTAGCGCGGCTCGTTGCCGGGCACGTACTTGCCCCGGCTGTTGATGAACTCCAGGGTGATGTGCAGGCCGGGCTGCTTGCCGCCGAAGGTGTCCTCCAGCCGCGGCTCCAGGCCGGCCAGGCCCTGGGCCAGGCACGGGTACTCCGGTGAGAAGTCGGCCAGCACCCGCAGCACCCGGGCCGAGGAGGCGGCCAGCTGGATCAGGTAGTCACCGTCGGCGGTGAGGAAGCCGTCCAGCTCGTCGGAGGTCGAGGTGGCCGCGGTCAGCAACTGGTCCAGCGCCTGCGGCCGGCTGCTGATGGTCCGCGAGGTGGTCTGCAGGTTGCCCAGGCTCGCCAGCAGGTCGGGCGCGGCGTCGTTGTAGAGGGTGGCCACCTGGCCGAGCTTGGCCAGGTCGTCGGCCAGCTCCGGCACCTTCGGATTGAACTTGAGCAGATAGTCGTTGAACGCGGCCAGGTTGTCGCCCAGCTGCTTGCCGCGGCCCTGCAGCGCGGTGGCCAGCGCCGTCAGGGTCGCCTTGACGTCTTCTGGATGCAGCGCCAGCAGCACCGGGTACAGGTCGTCGAGCACCCGCTCGACCTCGATCGCGTCCCGGCCCGCGGAGATGGTGTCGCCGGACCGGACCGGACGGGCCCGCTCACCCGTCAGGTCGGCGGGCACCTGCAGTGCCACGTACCGCTCGCCGAACAGGGTCTTGGGCAGCAGCAGCGCGCCGGCGCCGACCGGGATCAGCTTGGCCTTGGCCGGGTCCAGCGCCATGGTGAGCCGGGCCCGGGTCTCGGGCTGCTGGCCAGCGGCGGCCGGCACGTTGTAGGTCGAGATCTCCCGGACGGTGCCGACCAGGATGCCGCGCAGCTTGACGTCCGAGCGCGGCAGCAGCTGCGCTCCGGTGTGGTCGGTGTCCAGGGTGACCAGAGTGACCTTGGTGAACACCTGCCGGTAGGCCGCGATCGACAGGCTCAGCAGGCCGGCGAGCACCGCCAGGAACACCAGGCCGGCCAGCCGGACCCGCACCGCGCGCATACCGCTGCCCCGCACCCGGCTCACCCCGCGATCCGGACGGTGGTGGTGGCACCCCAGATGGCCAGCGACAGGAAGAAGTCGATGACGTTGACGGCCACGATCGCGGTCCGGACCGCCCGGCCGACCGCCACGCCCACCCCGGCCGGGCCGCCCTTGGCGGTGTAGCCGTAGTAGCAGTGCGTCATCACGATCACGACCGCGAACACCAGCACCTTGAAGAACGACCAGAGCACGTCGGTGGGCGGCAGGAACAGCCGGAAGTAGTGGTCGTAGGTACCGGTCGACTGCCCGTAGTACACCGTGGAGATGGTGCGTGCGGACAGGTAGGAGCACAGCAGGCCGATGACGTACAGCGGGATCACCGCGATGAAGCCGGCGATCAGCCGGGTGGTCACCAGGAACGGCAGCGACGGGACCGCCATCACCTCGAGTGCGTCGACCTCCTCCGAGATCCGCATTGCGCCGAGCTGGGCGGTGAACCCGCAGCCCACGGTGGCCGACAGCGCCAGGCCCGCCACCAGCGGCGCGATCTCGCGGGTGTTGAAGTAGGCGGAGATGAAGCCGGTGAAGGGGCCGGCGCCGAGCTGGTTGAGCGCGGCGTAGCCCTGCAGGCCCACCTCGGTGCCGGTGAAGAAGGACAGAAACGCGATCACGCCCACCGTGCCGCCGATCACCGCCAGCGCGCCGGTGCCGAAGGTGACCTCGGCCAGCAGCCGCAGTACCTCCTTCTTGTAGCGGCGGATGGTGCGGGGCGTCAAGGCCAGCGCCTTGACGTAGAACAGCAGCTGCTCGCCGAGGTCGTCCAGCGCGCCGACCGGCCGCCCGGCCGCCCGTCTCACCGAGCGCAGTGCGGTGCTAGCCATTGGCTGCGCTCCTCGCTCGTCCCTCGCTGCGATGCTCATTCACAGGTCAGGACCCCTTCGGCGGGACGACCTGGAAGTACACGGCCGTCATGACGAAGTTGACGAAGAACAGCAGCAGGAAGGTGATGACCACGGACTGGTTCACCGCGTCGCCGACGCCCTTCGGCCCGCCGCCGGCGTTGAGGCCCTTGTGCGAGGCCACCACGGCGGCGATCAACCCGAACACCACCGCCTTCAGCTCGCCGGCGTACAGGTCGGGCAGCTGGGCGAGGGCGGAGAAGCTGGCCAGGTACGCGCCTGGCGTGCCGCCCTGCAGCACCACGTTGAAGAAGTAGCCGCCGGCGACGCCGACCACGCTGACCAGGCCGTTGAGCGCGGTGGCCACCAACATGCAGGCCAGCACCCGTGGCACAACCAGCCGCTGGACCGGGGAGATGCCGAGCACCTCCATCGCATCGATCTCGTCGCGGATCTTGCGGCTGCCCAGGTCCGCGCAGATCGCCGAGCCGCCGGCGCCGGCGATCAGCAGCGCGCAGACGATCGGGCTGGCCTCCCGGATGACGGCCAGCACCGAGGCCGCGCCGGTGAAGGACTGGGCGCCCAGCTGCCGGGTCAGGGTGCCCAGTTGAAGGGCGATGACCGCGCCGAACGGGATCGCGACCAGGGCCGTCGGCAGGATGGTCACGCTGGCGATGAACCATGCCTGCTGAACGAACTCCCGGAACTGGAACGGCCGCTTGAAGGTCAACCGGACGACGTCGAGGAACAGCGCGAACAGCCGGCCGGCGTGGCTGATCCCGGCTGCCGGGGACAGCGAGCTCATTCGGCCACCGACTCATACTCCGGCAACCGGGACCGGTGCTCGTCGTCCAGGGCGCGCTTGACGGCCTCCTGGGCCTTCTCCGGCAGGGTGTGCAACATCTGCAGCACCCGCTCCTGCCGCCGTCCGGCCGCCTTGCGCTCGGGCAGCCCGGGCGAGGGCAGCAGCTGCGGCGGCACCCCGCTGCCGGTGGCGCCCTTCGGGCCGGTTCCCGGCGCCGGCGGGCCGTTGGTGGTATCCAGCGCGGCCAGCTCGGCGGCGACCTGGCCGGCGTCCTTCTCCTCCGACATCCCGATCGGGCCTTCGCGGCGGCCGTTGAGGAACTGCTCCACCACCGCCTCGTCCGAGGTCAGCAGCACCTCGCGCGGGCCGAACATGACCAGTTCGCGGCGGAACAGCAGCCCGAGGTTGTCCGGCACGGTCCGCGCCGTGCCGATGTCGTGGGTGACGATCAGGAACGTCGAGTCGGTCTGGGCGTTCAGGTCGACGATGAGCTGGTTCAGGTAGGCGACCCGGACCGGGTCCAGGCCGGAGTCCGGCTCGTCGAACAGGATGATCTCCGGATCCAGCACCAGGGCGCGGGCCAGGCCCGCCCGCTTGCGCATGCCGCCGGAGATCTCACCGGGCAGCTTCTTCTCGGTGCCGGTCAACCCCACCATCTCAAGCTTCTCCGAGACGATCTGGCGGATCTCGGTCTCGCTCTTGCGGGTGTGCTCACGCAGCGGGAAGGCGATGTTGTCGAAGAGGTTCATCGACCCGAACAGGGCGCCGTCCTGGAACAGCACGCCGAACAGCTTGCGGGTCTCATACAGCTGGTGCTCGCTGCACCGGGCGAGGTCGACGTCCTTGATGACGATCGAGCCGCGGTCGGGCTTGAGCAGGCCCACCAGGGTCTTGAGGAAGACCGACTTGCCGGTGCCGGACGGGCCGAGCATGACGCTGATCTCGCCGAGAGGCAGGGTGAGTGTGACATCGCTCCAGATGACCTGCTTGCCGAAGGACTTGGTCAAGCCCTTGACAGCAACCTCGACTCCCACCCCAGCTCCTCCCTCGCCCGCGGGTTCCTCTGCCGAGAAAAAGGGGCGCGCCGGATCGCAGCGGAACCAGCGTCTGCGGTGACAAACGACCTAGCCGCTATTCGGTTACCGCAGCGATCACACCCAGCCGCCGGGCACTGGCACAGAGTAGCGGGGCTGCGACGGCGCGCGACGGAGGAAACGGTGAAGCGCCTGATATCAGGCTCCACGGACGGATATCAGGCTCCACGGACGGATATCAGGCTCTACGGACGGCACTGGGGGCGGCCCGTTGTCACGGACCGCCCCCAGTGGAAACCGGGTAGTGCGGGAACTACTTGACGGTCACCGTGGCGCCGGCGCCTTCCAGGGCCGCGCGGGCCTTGTCGGCGGCTTCCTTGTTGACCTTCTCCAGAACGGCCTTCGGGGCGCCGTCCACCAGGTCCTTGGCCTCCTTCAGGCCGAGGCTGGTGAGGGTGCGCACCTCCTTGATGACCTGGATCTTCTTGTCACCGGCAGCTTCGAGGATGACGTCGAACTCATCCTGCTCGGCCTCGGCCTCGGCCGGCGCGCCGCC
>NZ_DATINC010000177.1:0-4606 GCF_035474675.1 Jatrophihabitans sp.
CCGCTCCGTCATCCTCCCGAAGGAGGAGCGTCGCTCGACTTGCATGTGTTAAGCACGCCGCCAGCGTTCGTCCTGAGCCAGAATCAAACTCTCCGTGAATGTTTTATGACGTCGCCGCTTCAGCGGCATTGTCGACACAGATAAGCTACCGAAGTAGCCATTTGATAGCTGACCAATCCGAGCTGGTATTGCTCGTAATCAATCAAAGAAATTCGTACATGAGCACCGGCTAGACCGATGATCACGGACGAGGTTGTGCTTTTATGGCACTAACTTTCGGCACACTGTTGAGTTCTCAAGGAGCGGACGCACACCATCACGAACCTTTCGGTTCGATCCGGGGCAACCTATGTAACGCTAGTCGGTCCGTTTCGCAGTGTCAAACCGACCTGCTCGTCCCGCGCCTGCCCAGTGTAGCCCATCGGATTCCCGACCTGCCACCTGGTGGCCCGCCCGGCCGGCCCCCGCTTGCGGGCTCCGTTCGCCGTGCAGGGAGAACATTAACCGACCGGAAAACCAGGGTCAAATCCGGGGTGAACGGGGTGCCAGAGGCCCGATCCGTTCGGCCTATCGCGGCAGAAACCCGCTGTCGGTTCAGCCGGGCTCGGCGGCGATCCGGGCCGCCTTCCGCTTGCCGACGGCCAGCAGCCGGCCCGCCAGTTCGGCGGCCGGCAGCTCGTAACGTCCCCGTGCCACCGGCTCGCCGTCGATCCGGACCGCGCCGGCGTCGATCAGCCGGCGGGCCGCCGAGCTGCTCTCGGCCAGGCCCGCCGCCGTCAGCACCGCGGGCAGGTGCACCGGGTCGGTCAACCGGGTGGCAAAGACCGGCGCGTCGGTGGGCAGCTGGTGGTCGCGGAAGATCGCGTTGAACCGCTCCTCGGCGGCGGCCGCCGCTGCGGCGCCGTGGTACAGCGTGACGATCTCGCGAGCCACCCGCCGCTTGGCCTGGTTGGCCCGGCCGCCGCCGGCGGCCACCTCGTCGGCCAATGCGGCCACCTGGTCCGGCGGCAAGGTCGTGCACAGGGTGGCGTAGAGCTGCACCACCGAATCCGGGATGCGCATCAGCTTGCCGAACTGCTCGTCCGGCGGCTCGGTGATCGCCACGAAGTTGTTGAGCGACTTGCCCATCTTCTCCACGCCGTCGATGCCCACCAGCAGCGGCAGCGTCAGCACCGTCTGCGGCGGCTGGCCCTTGGCCCGCTGCAGCACCCGGCCGACCAGGTTGTTGAAGGTCTGGTCGGTGCCGCCGAGCTCGAGGTCGGCGGCGATCTCGACCGAGTCGATGCCCTGCAGCAGCGGGTAGAAGAACTCCGACAGGGTGATCGGGGTGTTGGCGGCGAACCGCTTGGCGAAGTCGTCGCGCTCCAGCAGCTGCGCCACCGTCAGCTGGCGGGTGTAGTCCAGCAGCTGCGCCAGGCTCATGGTGCCCAGCCAGTCGGCGTTGTCACGGATCTCGGTGCGCTGCGGGTCCAGGATGCGCATCACCTGGTCGAAGTAGCCGCGGGCGTTGGCGATCACCTGCTCTGCACTCTGCGCCGACCGGGTAGCGGTCTTGCCGGACGGGTCGCCGACCTGGCCGGTGAAGCCGCCCACCACCAGCACCGCGGTGTGGCCGAAGTCCTGGAACTGGCGGAGCTTGCGCAGCACCACCGCGTGGCCCAGGGTGAGGTCGGCGCCGGACGGGTCGATGCCCAGCTTCACCCGCAGCGGCCGGCCCTCGGTGTGCGCCGCCAGCAGCCGTTCGGCCAGCCCGTTCTCGGGCAGGATCTGGGCGGCGCCGGCGGCCAGCACCTCATAAGCCGGGCGCAGCTCGGCCGGCAGCGAGTCGATCGGCGATGCGGGGTGCTCCGGTGCGGTGCTCACGGCGCCCCAGTCTGCCGGGTGGCGGCAACCCGCTTCCGGCCGCCCGGACGGTAGGCCGACACGCTGGGCTCGTCCGGCAGCCAGAACCGCCACGGGTGCTCGGCGGCGGCCGCCACCCCGACCCGCGGGCCGGTGCGGTAGTCCGCCGGCAAACCCAGCTCGGTCAGCCGCACCGGCGAGCCGGGATCCAGCAGGTCCAGGCCGGTGTGCTCACCAGTGAGACCCATCACCCGGGCCAGCCGGGCCGGGCCGCTGGCCAGCTTCGCCGGGCGGATCGACGACGTGGTGCTGGCCAGCGTGCGGGCCTGTGCGACCGGCTCGCCGTCTACGATCTCCGCCGCCCGCAGCAGCACCGCGGCGGCGGTGCCCGGCAGCGCGCAGGTGATGTTGGCGCACCAGTGCATGCCGTAGATGAAGTAGCAGTACAGCCTTCCCGCCTCGCCGAACATCACCGCGTTGCGCCTGGTGGGCCCGCGGAAGGCGTGCGAGGCCGGGTCCAGGGTGCCCTCGTAGGCCTCCACCTCGGTGACCCGGACCGCCACCTCGGCACCGCCCAGACTGCTGGTCACGGTGGCGCCGAGCAGCACCGGGGCGACCTGCAACGCCGGCCGGGACAGCAGTTCGCGATCGATACCCACGCCGGTCAGTGTGCCAACCCGCCGGCCCAGTCCTGGTAGCCGGCCAGCCGCGCGCGCAGCTGGCCCAGCTGCTCGGCCACCCGGGCCGGCGCGGTGCCGCCGACCGCCGAGCGGCTGGCCAGCGAGCCTGACACCGTCAGCACCGACCGAACCTCCGGGCGCAGGTGCTCCGAGATCGCGGCGAAGTCTTCGTCGGACAGGTCGGCGAGCTCGATCCCCCGGGACTCGCAGACCCGCACGCACTCCCCCGCCAGCTCGTGTGCCACCCGGAACGGCACGCCCTGCCGGACCAGCCACTCGGCCACGTCGGTGGCCAGCGAGAAACCCTGGCCGGCCAGCGACTCCAGCCGCTCGGTGTCGAAGACCAGGGTGGCCAGCATGCCGGTCAGCGCCGGCAGCAGCAGGTGCAAGGAGTCAATCGAGTCGAACACCGGCTCCTTGTCCTCCTGCAGGTCCCGGTTGTAGGCCAGCGGCAGGCCCTTCAGGGTGGCCAGCAGGCCGGTCAGGTTGCCGATCAGCCGGCCGGCCTTGCCCCGGGTCAGCTCCGCGACGTCCGGGTTCTTCTTCTGCGGCATGATCGACGAGCCGGTGGAGTAGGCGTCGTCCAGCGTCACGAACGAGAACTCCCGGGTCGCCCACAGGATGACCTCCTCCGCCAGCCGGGACAGGTCGACCGCGAGCATCGCGGTGACGAAGCAGAACTCGGCCACCACGTCCCGGGACGCGGTGGCGTCCACCGAGTTCTCCGCCGGTGCGTCGAAGCCCAGCTCGGCCGCCACCGCCGCCGGGTCCAAACCCAGCGAGGAGCCGGCCAGCGCGCCCGAGCCGTACGGGCTGACCGCGGCCCGGACGTCCCAGTCGCGCAGCCGGTCGGCATCGCGCAGCAGCGTCCAGCCGTGCGCCAGCAGGTGGTGGGAGAGCAGGATCGGCTGGGCGTGCTGCAGGTGGGTCCGGCCCGGCATCGGCACGCCGAGGTGCGCCTGGGCCTGCTCGGCAAGTGCGGCCACCAGCTCGCACAACCTGCTGGTCAGCGCCCGGGCCTGCTCGCGCAGGTACATCCGGATCAGGGTGGCGATCTGGTCGTTGCGCGACCGGCCGGCCCGCAGCCGGCCGCCCAGCTCGGCACCGGCCCGCTCCAGCAGGCCCCGTTCCAGGGCACTGTGCACGTCTTCGTCGCCCGGAAGCGGGCGGAACGCCCCGGACCGGACGTCGGCGTCGAGCGCGTCCAGCGCCGCCAGCATGCCGGCCAGCTCCTCGGCGGTCAGCAGCCCGGCCCGGTGCAGCACCCGGGCGTGCGCCCGGGAGCCGGCCAGGTCGTGCCCGGCCAGCCGCCAGTCGAAGTGGGTCGAGACCGACAGTGCCGCCAGCGCCTCGGCCGGCCCGCCGGCGAACCGGCCGCCCCACAGCTTGCCGTCCGGGGTGCTCGGCGACTGCCCGGCGTCCGGCTGCCCAGAGCTCACTTGCCCAGGCGCTGCTGCCGCCGGGCAGCGATCCGGCTGGGCAGCCCCCACAGCTGGACGAAGCCCTTGGCCAGGCTCTGGTCGAAGGTGTCGCCGGTGTCGTAGGTGGCCAGGTCGAAGTCGTACAGCGAGCCGTCGCCACGCCGTCCGGTGGGCACCGCCCGGCCGCCGTGCAGCCGCAGCCGGACGTCGCCGGTGACGTAGCGCTGCGAGGCGTCGACGAACTCGTCCAGCGCCTGCCGCAGCGGGGAGAACCACAGCCCGTCATAGACCAGCTCGGTCCAGCGCTGCTCGACGGAGAACTTGAACCGCCGCAGGTCCCGCTCGACGGTCAGGTCCTCCAGCTCCTGGTGCGCGGTGATCAGCGCGATCGCGCCGGGCGCCTCGTACACCTCGCGGCTCTTGATGCCAACCAGCCGGTCCTCGACCATGTCCAGCCGGCCCACGCCCTGCGCGCCGGCCCGCTTGTTCAGCTCCAGGATGGCCTCCAGCACGCTCACCGAGCGGCCGTCCACGGCGGTCGGGACGCCGTTGTCGAAGCTGATCATCACCTCGTCCGGCTCGCGGGCCACGGTCGGGTCGGCGGTGTAGGAGTAGACGTCCTCGATCGGGGCGTTCCACGGGTCCTCGAGCATGCCGGTCTCC
>NZ_DATINC010000178.1:0-11394 GCF_035474675.1 Jatrophihabitans sp.
CGTCAGCATCCTGCTGTCGCTGCTGCCGATCCTGCTGATCGCCTTCGTGCTGTTCTTCGTGATGTCCAACCTGCAGGGCGGCGGCTCGAAGGTGATGAGCTTCGGCCGCAGCAAGGCCAAGCTGGTCAGCAAGGACACCCCCAAGACCACCTTCGCCGACGTCGCCGGCGCGGACGAGGCGATCGAGGAACTGGAAGAGATCAAGGACTTCCTGTCCAACCCGGCCCGCTACCAGGCGATCGGCGCGAAGATCCCCAAGGGCGTGCTGCTCTACGGCCCGCCCGGCACCGGCAAGACGCTGCTGGCCCGCGCGGTGGCCGGCGAGGCGGGCGTGCCGTTCTACTCCATCTCCGGCTCGGACTTCGTCGAGATGTTCGTCGGCGTCGGCGCCTCCCGGGTGCGCGACCTGTTCGAGCAGGCCAAGTCCAACGCGCCGGCGATCGTGTTCGTCGACGAGATCGACGCGGTCGGCCGGCACCGCGGCGCCGGCATGGGCGGCGGCCACGACGAGCGCGAGCAGACCCTCAACCAGTTGCTGGTCGAGATGGACGGCTTCGACGTCAAGGGCACCGTGATCCTGATCGCGGCCACCAACCGTCCCGACATCCTGGACCCGGCGCTGCTGCGTCCGGGCCGCTTCGACCGCCAGATCGCGGTCTCGCCGCCGGACGTGCTCGGCCGCAAGGCGGTGCTCGAGGTGCACGCCAAGGGCAAGCCGTTCGCACCCGACGTCGACCTGGACACCATCGCCCGGCGCACCCCCGGCTTCACCGGCGCGGACCTGGCCAACGTGATCAACGAGGCCGCGCTGCTGACCGCCCGCCAGAACGGCCGGCTGATCACCACCCACGCGCTGGAGGAGGCCATCGACCGGGTGATCGCGGGTCCCGAGCGCAAGACCCGGGCGATGAGCGACAAGGAGAAGCGGGTCACCGCCTACCATGAGGGCGGCCACGCGCTGGCGGCCTGGGCGATGCCCAACCTCGACCCGGTGCACAAGGTCACCATCCTGCCGCGCGGCCGCTCGCTGGGGCACACCCTGGTGCTGCCGCTGGAGGACCGCTACACCCAGACCCGCGCCGAGATCCTGGACCAGCTGGTCTATGCCCTGGGCGGCCGGGCCGCCGAGGAGCTGGTCTTCCACGAGCCGACCACCGGCGCCTCCAACGACATCGAGAAGGCCACCTCGCTGGCCCGCTCGATGGTCACCGAGTACGGCATGAGCGCCAAGCTGGGCGCGGTCAAGTACGGCACCTCCGACTCCGAGCCGTTCCTGGGCCGGGACTACGGCCACCAGCGCGACTACTCCGAGGAGATCGCCGCCTGGATCGACGAGGAGGTCCGGGCCCTGATCGAGGCCGCGCACGACGAGGCCTGGGAGATCCTGGTGCAGTACCGCGACGTGCTGGACCAGCTGGTGCTGGAGCTGGCCGAGCGCGAGACGCTGAACAAGGAGGACCTGGAGCGGATCCTGGCGCCGGTGCACAAGCGGCCGCCGCACAGCACCTTCGCAGGCTTCGGCAAGCGCACCCCGTCGGACCGTCCGCCGATCGAGATCCCGCCCACCAACCGGTCCAACGGTTCGTCCAACGGGCTTGCCAAGCACGGCGAGCCGCAGCCGGCCGGCTACCCGGCCACCGGCTACGAGGCGCCGTCCGACAGGTCTGACAATGGCCAGCAGGCCAGCTACCCGCCGGCCCCGAACTACCCGCCGGCACCGGGCTACCCCACCGGGCAGGACTACCCGGGTGCGCCCGGGTACCCGCCGCCGGGCTACCCGGTCTCGCCGGGCTATCCTCCGCCGCAGAGCTACCCGCCGCTGGACTCGGGCTACCCGTCCGGGTCGCAGGGCTCGGGCTACCCGTCCGGGTCGCAGGGCTCGGGGAGCGGCCAGCCCGCCGGCACGCCGGGGGAGGGCTCCTACCGTCCGGAGGACCATGAGACCCAGCAGCTGCCGGCCGTGGAGCCGGGCCGGTCGCACTGGCCGTTCGGCCAGGGCGATGATCGTCGCTGACCTTCTCGGACGGGTGCGCCGCGCGCCGGTGAGCGCTGGATGAGCCAGATCGACCTGGCGCGCGCCGAGGCCGCCGTCCGCGAGCTGCTGCTGGCCATCGGCGAGGACCCGGACCGGGAGGGCCTGCGCGACACCCCGGCCCGGGTCGCGCGCTCCTACACCGAGATCTACGCCGGCCTGCACTCCGATCCCGAAGAGGTCCTGCAGACCACCTTCGACGAGAACCACGACGAGCTGGTGCTGGTCAAGGACATCCCGCTGTACTCCACCTGCGAGCACCACCTGGTGACCTGGCACGGCACCGCCGCGGTCGGCTACGTGCCCGGCGAGGACGGCCGGCTGACCGGGCTGTCCAAGCTCGCCCGGGTGGTGGACCTCTACGCCAAGCGGCCCCAGGTGCAGGAGCGGCTGACCGCCCAGGTGGCCGACTCGGTGATGCGCCGGCTGATGCCGCGCGGGGTGATCGTGGTGGTCGAGGCCGAGCACCTGTGCATGGCGATGCGGGGGATCCGCAAGCCCGGCACCCGCACCATGACCTCGGCGGTGCGGGGCATCTTCAAGAGCGACCCGCGAACCCGGGCTGAGGCGATGAGCCTCATTCTCGGGCGATGACCGGGCAGCCCGGCTTACCGGCCCGTAGCGACCGGCTCATCGTGATGGGCGTGCTCAACGTCACGCCGGAC
The DNA here is from genome assembly GCF_035474675.1 of Jatrophihabitans sp. GTDB lineage: Bacteria > Actinomycetota > Actinomycetes > Mycobacteriales > Jatrophihabitantaceae > Jatrophihabitans_A. The sequence goes on from NZ_DATINC010000178.1 coordinate 2,698, forward strand.
TCCTTCTCCGACGGCGGCCGCTATGCCGACCTGGACAGCGCCGTGGCACACGCCGTCCGGATGACCGCCGAGGGTGCCGACCTGATCGACGTGGGTGGCGAGTCCACCCGGCCCGGCGCGGTCCGGGTGGCCGCCGAGGAGGAGTGCCGGCGGGTGCTGCCGGTGATCGGTGAGCTGGCCGCCGCGGGCTTGACGGTCAGCGTCGACACCTACCGCGCCCGGGTCGCCGAGCAGGCGCTGGCCGCCGGCGCCCGGGTGGTCAACGACGTCTCCGGCGGGCTGGGCGACCCCGACATGGCCCGGGTGGTGCGCGACGCCGGCTGCCCCTGGGTGCTGATGCACTGGCGCGGCCACTCGGCGACCATGGCCGAGCTGGCCAACTACGACGACGTGGTCGCCGACGTCCGGGCCGAGCTGCTGGCCCGGGTGGACGACGCGCTGGCCGCCGGGGTGGCGGCCAGCCAGCTGGTGCTGGATCCTGGGCTCGGCTTCGCCAAGCGGGCCGCGCACAACTGGGCGCTGCTGGCGCACCTGGAGGCGCTGACCGGCATCGGGCTGCCGGTGCTGATCGGCTCGTCGCGCAAGTCGTTCCTCGGCTCGCTGCTGGCCGGCCCGGACGGCACCGCCCGGCCCACCTCCGGACGGGAGGCGGCCACCACTGCGCTCACCCTGTTCGCCGCGCTGAACGGGGCCTGGGGAGTGCGGGTGCACGAGGTGGCGGCCAACGTCGACGCGGCACTGGTGGCCGCGGCGATCCGGGCGGTGTCATGACCAGCTCGCCGCCCGGCGCCATGACCGGCTCGCTGCCCGGCGGCGCGAGTGCCGATCGGATCGCCCTGACCGGGCTGCGGGTCCGCGGCCACCACGGGGTGTTCGACTTCGAACGGGCCGAGGGCCAGGACTTCGTGGTCGACGTCGAGCTCGAACTGGACACCCGAACAGCCGCCGCCAGCGACCTGCTGGCCGACACCGTGCACTACGGGGAGCTCGCCGAGGCGCTGGCCGCGGTGGTCGCCGGGGAGCCGGTGAACCTGCTGGAGACGCTGGCCGGCCGGCTGGCCGCGGTGTGCCTGGCCGATTCCCGGGTGGCCGCCGCGACCGTCACCGTGCACAAGCCGCAGGCCCCGATCCCGCTGCAGTTCGCCGACGTCGCGGTGACCATCCGGCGTGACCGGGCGAGCGCCGTGGATCCGGACGGCGGCCGATGAGCAGGGCGGTGCTGTCCATCGGGTCCAATCTCGGCGACCGGCTGGCGCACCTGCGCTCGGCGGTCACCGCGCTGGCGCCGTACCTCACCGCGGCCTCCCCGGTCTTCCAGACCCCGCCCTGGGGGCCGGTCGAGCAGCAGCCGTTCTACAACGCGGTGCTGCTGGTCGACGATCCGCAGGCGGGCCCGGCCGACTGGCTGGCCCGGGCGCAGGCCTGCGAGCAGGCGGCCGGCCGGATCCGGGAGCAGCGCTGGGGGCCGCGCACCCTGGACGTGGACGTGATCACCGTCGACGACATCCGCAGCGAGGACCCGGTGCTGACCCTGCCGCATCCGCGGGCCGCCGAGCGGGCCTTCGTCCTGGTGCCGTGGTGGTCGGTCGACCCGGAGGCCCAGCTGCCCGGGCACGGCTCGGTGCTGCAGCTGATGCAGGCGCTGCCTGCCGGGGAGGTGGCGGCGGTGCAGCTGCTGCCGGCTGTCGAGCTGCGGCCGTGATGCGCCGGACCAACCTGACAGACCTGCTGGTCCCGTTCGTGCTGGCGGCGGGCCTGGCCTATGCGCTGCTGCGGATCAGCTACGAGTCGCTGCCGCCGTTCCAGTGGTTCACCGCGGTGCCGATCGCCGCGCTGGCCGTCGCCGAGCTGGTGGTGGCCCGCCGGGTGCGGGCGGCGGTGCGCCACCATCCGCAGGCCAAGCCGATGACGGCCCTGGCCATCGCCCGCGCGGTGGCACTGGGCAAGGCCAGCGCGCTGGTGGCGGCGGTGGTGGCCGGCGTGGCAGCGGCGCTGGTGGTCAAGCTGCTGCCCTCGTCCGGGCAGGACAACACCGCCGGGGACGACCTGACGGTGGGCTACCTGCTGCTGGTGGTGACCGCTCTGCTGCTGGTGGCCGGGCTGGTGCTGGAACGGGCCGGTGTCGATCCCGGCCACGGCCGCCGCTGAGCCTGCGAACCGACACGACAAGTGGGCAATCCCGGAGTGGACGAGCCGGCACGATGGTGCTGTCCTACACTCCCGATATGCCTCGCCCTGCTTCGTCCTGGACGTCGCGAGGTGTAGTGCGTAGCGGGCTTGTGGCGCTCGTGATCGTGCTCGGCGCGGCGGCGGTCTGGCTGGTGGTGTTCGGCGCCGGCCGGCAGCAGGTGCAGGTCGGCGTGCTGCTGGGCCTGTGGGCCGCCCTGATCGCCGCCTTCCTGCTCGTCGGCAACCGCGGTGGCGACATCGAGTTCACGGCAGACCTGGAGGACGCCCGGGCCCGGGCGTCCGAGCTGCACGAGGCCCAGCTCAAGGTGGTCGCCCAGCAGCAGGAGCAGCTGGAGGCGGCCCGGCAGGCCTACTTCTCCCAGGAGATCGAGCTGCGCCAGTTCAGCGAGCTGCAGCTGGCCCGCGACGCCAGCGCCCGCCGGGAGTCCGAGCAGGGCCTGCAGCTGGCACTGCGGGGCGAGGTCGAGCGGGTGCTGGCCGACCAGCTGTCCTCGTTGCGCCAGGAGGTCGCCTCGCTGCGCGCGGAGGTGGTCGACAAGCTGGGTGGCCAGCTGCGGCTGGAGCGGATCGAGACCACCCGGGTGATCGGCTCGGACCTGGAGGCGTTGCAGCACGAGATCCGCCGGCTGGCCGCGGCCCGGCAGGACAGCCTCACCGCGGCGCCGCGTTCGCCGGCCGAGCCGGAGCGGGCCGGCCGGATCGTGGAGGCCGAGCCGCAGGTAAGCCGGGTCGGAACGGCCGAACCGCCGCCGATCAGCCGGGTGGCGGCCGAACCGCAGCGGGTCGCCCGGGTTCCCGATGCCGAACCCCAGTGGGCCGCCCGGGTTCCCGATGCCGAACCACAGCGAATCAGCTGGGCCTCCGACACCGAGCCACAGCGGGCCGGCCGGGTGTTCGACGCCGGACCGGAGCGGCCGGCCCGGATGCCCGAGGCCGCGCCGCAGCGGGCGAGCCGGCTGCCGGACGCCGAGCTGGTCGAGTTCCCACCGCCGGCTCCCGAGCTGCCCACCGCCCCGGCCGGGTCTGCGCGGCCGCCCGCCCGGGACTCCGCCGATCCGTTCGCCAGCCTGCCGAGGCTGTCCCCGGTTCAGCCCGACCTCGGCCTCATCCCGGACCCGGCGCCAGCCGCGGACCGCTCCGAGCCGCGGCAGGGCCGGCGCCGCGCGCCGGAACCGGAGGACGAGGGCAGCCGCTACCAGGGCCGGCGCCGGGCCGGCGGGGCGCACGCGAACTGGCTCGCCAGCTTCGACGGCTGACCGTTACCCGCCGAACCCGGAACAGCGGCTAGCTATCGCCGGCGAACCACCGGCTGGCGGCAGCCTGGTCCAGCGCGGGTTCACGCTGGGCGCCGGCACTGACCTGGTAGGCGATCGACCGGACGGCGGTGTCGATGTCGACTGCCGTCTGATCAGCCAGCAGGTACACCAGGTAGGCGAGCTCGGACAGCCCGGACTGCCAGTCCGGCGGAATCCGGAACGGCCGCCGGCCGCCCTCGGTGGCGGCGTTGGTCAGGTCGGCCAGCCGGCCCAGCGCGGCAGTGGCCTGCAACAGCAGGGCGGGGGCGGTGCTGTGCGAGCCGGTCTGGTCGGCGGCCCGGGCCACCGTGGCCTGGAGTTCGTTCACAGCCGCAGAACCTAGCCGACTGCATGCCGATCCGCGTGCTGGCGCGGCGGACGGCGCCTGGCTGCGGCCTGTCTGGACGAGAGGCCCGGCCGGCGGCCTACTACGCTCTAGCCGTGATCCAGTCCGGCGACGCTCCGCGGTTGCGGGTTGCCATCGTCGGGGTCGGCCGGGTCGGTTCGGTGCTGGGCGCCGCGCTCAGCCGAGCAGGGCACCGGGTGGTGGCCGCCACCGGCGTCAGCGCGGAGTCCCGCCGGCGGGCCGCCCGGCTGCTGCCCGGGGTGGCGCTGGTGCCCGCCGACGAGGCGGTCGGCCGGGCCGACCTGGTGCTGCTGACCGTGCCGGACAGCGAGCTGCCCGGGCTGATCCAGGGACTGGCCGCCACCGGCGCCTGGCAGGCCGGCCAGCTGGCGGTGCATACCTCCGGCGCCAGCGGGGTCGCCATCTTCGCTCCGGCGGCCGCCGCCGGGGTGGTGGGCATGGCCCTGCACCCGGTGATGACCTTCGCCGGCCGTCCGGAGGACCTGCAGCGCCTGGACGGGGCCGCGTTCGGCGTCACGGCACCGGAGGAGTTCCGTCCGGTGGCCGAGACCCTGGTGCTGGAGCTCGGCGGCGAGCCGGTCTGGGTTCCCGAGTCGGCCCGGGCGAGCTACCACGCGGCGCTGTCGATGGGCGCCAACCACCTGGTCACCCTGGTCAACGACTCCCGGGACGTGCTGGCCTCGGCCGGTGTGGAGGATCCGACCCGGCTGCTGGCGCCGCTGCTGTCGGCGGCGCTGGACAACGCGCTGCGGCTGGCCGATGACGCGCTGACCGGGCCGGTGTCGCGTGGTGACCGGGGCACCCTGGAGGCGCACATCCGGGCGTTGCAGGGCACCACCTACCTGCAGCCGTACCTGGCGATGGCAATCCGGACCATGCAGCGGGCGCACGCGGCCGGCCGGCTGAGCCGGGCCCAGTGCGCCGACCTGCTCGAGGGCATCGAGCAGGCCGAGGGTGAGGGCCGGTGACCGAGCTGGTCCGCACCCGCGCCGAGCTGGCCGCCGCGCGGGCCCGGCTGGCCGACGGGCTCGGCCCGGCCGGCGTCCTCGGCCTGGTGCCGACGATGGGCGCCCTGCACGCCGGCCACCAGGCGCTCTTCGAGACCGCCCGCGAGCAGTGCGCCGCGGTGGTGGCCAGCATCTTCGTCAACCCCATGCAGTTCTCCCAGGCCGAGGACCTGGCGCGCTACCCGCGCCGGCTGGCGGAGGACCTGGCGCTGTGCGAGCGGCACGGCGTCGACCTGGCGTGGGCGCCGGACGTGACCGGGGTCTACCCCGACGGCCCGGTCCAGGTGTGGGTGACCGCGGGCGCGCTCGCCGACCAGCTGGAGGGCCCGAACCGGCCGGGCCACTTCGACGGCGTGCTGACCGTAGTCACCAAGCTGTTCGCCGCGGTCCGGCCCGACCGCGCGTACTTCGGCGAGAAGGACTACCAGCAGCTGATGCTGGTCCGCCGGATGGTGCACGACCTGGGCCAGCAGGTGCAGGTGGTCGCGGTGCCGACCGTCCGGGAACCGGACGGCCTGGCGCTGTCCAGCCGCAACGTGCTGCTCTCGCCGGCCGAGCGGGAGCGGGCCCGGGCGCTCAGCGCCGCGCTGATGGCCGGCCGGGACGCCGCCGGGTCCGCCGAGCAGGTGCTGGCCGCCGCCGAGCAGGTGCTGGCCGCCGCCGACGGGGTGAAGGTGGAGTACCTGGAGCTGCGCGATCCCGGGCTGGGACCCGCGCCGGTGGCCGGCCCGGCCCGGCTGCTGGTGGCGGCCCGGGTCGGTTCGGTCCGGCTGATCGACAACCTCGCCGTGGAGCTGGGTCGATGAAAGAGCTGAGCCGATGAACCTGCCGCAGCGGCTGCTGGCGCCGGCGCCGGGCTGGATCGTCGAGACCGACGTCGTGGTGGTGGGCTCGGGCATCGCCGGCCTCACCACCGCGCTGCGGATCGCGGCCGGCCGTCCCGGTGCCCACAGGTCCGGGCTGCGGGTGCTGGTGGTTACCAAGGACGTGCTGGCCGCCGGCTCCACCCGGTGGGCGCAGGGCGGCATCGCCGCGGCGCTCGGGCCGGACGACTCGGCCGAGGCGCACCTGGCCGACACCCTGGCCGCCGGCGTCGGGCTCTGCGACGTCGAGGCGGTCCGGGTGCTGGTGGACGAGGGGCCCCGGGCGGTCGAAGAGCTGATCGAGCTCGGCACCCGGTTCGACCGGTCGGCCACCGGTGAGCTGTCGCTGACCCGGGAGGGCGGCCACCACGCCGACCGGATCGCCCACGCCGGCGGGGACGCCACCGGCGCCGAGATCGAGCGGGCGTTGGTCGCCGCGGTGCTGGCCACCCCCGGCATCGAGGTGATCGAGCACGCCCTGGTGCTGGACCTGCTGCCCACCGGCGACGGTGGGGTGGGCGCGGTCACCCTGCACGTGATGGGCGAGGGCCAGCGCGACGGGGTGGGTGCGGTCCGGGCCCGGGCCTTCGTGCTGGCCACCGGCGGCATCGGGCAGGTGTACGCCGCCACCACCAACCCGCCGGTCTCCACCGGCGACGGGGTGGCCGCGGCACTGCGGGCCGGGGCGGTGGTGCGCGACCTGGAGTTCGTGCAGTTCCACCCCACCGTGCTGTGGCTGGGCGGCGGCGCGGCCGGCCAGCAGCCGCTGGTCAGCGAGGCGGTCCGGGGCGAGGGCGCGGTGCTGCTCGACGGCGACGGCACCCGGTTTATGCAGGGCCAGCACGAGCTGGCCGACCTGGCGCCGCGCGACGTGGTAGCCAAGGCGATCCTGCGGCGGATGCGCGAGACCGGCGCCGAGCACGTGTGGCTGGACGCCCGCGACTTCGGCGCGGAGAAGTGGCGGGTCCGGTTCCCCACCATCCTCGCCACCCTGACCTCGCTGGGGCTGGACCCGGTGACGCAGCTGATCCCGGTGGCGCCGGCCTGCCACTACGCCTCCGGCGGCATCGCCACCGACCTGGCTGGCCGCACCTCGGTGCCGGGGCTGTACGCCTGCGGCGAGGCGGCCTGCACCGGCGTGCACGGCGCCAACCGGCTCGCCTCCAACTCGCTGCTGGAGGGGCTGGTGTTCGGCCGGCGGATCGCCGACGACGTGCTGCGGAGCGTGCCGCCCGGCACCCCGCTGCGCGAGCTCGGCATCGACGTGCGCAGCGGCGGCATCGCCTCGGCCGGCATCCGGCCGGCGTTGCAGCGGGCGATGTCGGCCGACGCCGGGGTGATCCGGGACGCCGCGGGCCTGGCCCGGGCCGCCGGCAGCCTGCAGAAGCTGGCCGCCCAGCGCAGCAGCGAGCCGCGTACCGAGTCCTGGGAGGCCACCAACCTGCTCACGGTGGCCAGCGCCCTGGTGGCCGCGGCCGGCCGCCGCGCCGAGACCCGCGGCTCGCACTGGCGCGAGGACTACCCCGAGCGCGACGAGCAGAACTGGTGCGGCCACCTGGACCTGCGGCTGGGCCGGGACGGCACCGTCGCCACCGACTACCAACCCATCCCAACGCACGCGAGGACCGGGCCATGACCCACTCGATCGATCCCGCGATACTCGACGCACTGGACAGCGCCGGGCTGGACACCGCCATGGTCGCCGACCTGGTCGACCGGGCGCTGGCCGAGGACCTGGCCGACGGCCCGGACATCACCACCGCGGCCACCGTGCCGGATGGGCAGACCGGCCGGGTCGAGGCGGTGCCGCGCCAGGCCGGCATCCTCGCGGGCCTGGCGGTGGCCGGCTACGTCTTCGCGGTGGTCGGCCAGGGCCGGGTGGCAGTAGAACTGCACGCCGCCGACGGCGACATCGTGCGTCCCGGCGAGGTGCTGCTCAGCGCCCAGGGCCCGGTCCGCGACCTGCTCACCGCCGAGCGGACGGCGCTCAACCTGCTCACCCACCTGTCCGGGGTGGCCACCCTGACCCGGATCTGGACCGACACCATCCGCGGCTCGGGGGCGGCCATCCGCGACACCCGCAAGACCCTGCCGGGCCTGCGCGCGCTGGAGAAGTACGCGGTGCGCTGCGGCGGCGGCGTCAACCACCGGATGTCGCTGTCGGACGCGGCGTTGATCAAGGACAACCACATCACCGCGGCCGGTTCGGTGGCCAAGGCCTTCGAGCTGGTCCGGGCGGCCGCCGGCGAGCTGCCGGTGGAGATCGAGGTGGACACCGTGGCGCAGTGCCGGGAGGCGATCGAGGCCGGCGCCGAGCTGATCCTGCTGGACAACATGAACCTGGCCGAGCTGCGCAGCTGCGTGGCGCTGGCCGCCGAGACCGGCGGCCGGGTCAAGCTGGAGGCCTCCGGCGGGCTCAGCCTGCAGGTGGCGGCCGCGGTGGCCGGCACCGGCGTGGACTACCTCGCGGTCGGCGCGCTGACCCACTCCGCGCCGGTCCTCGACATCGGGCTGGACCTCAAGAGCGGCTGGCGCCCGGACGGTGCGACGGGAGCTGAGGGCTGATGCTGCTGGCCATCGACATCGGCAACACCAACACGGTGCTCGGCGTCTTCGACGGCGACCGGCTGGTGCACTCGTGGCGGGTCAAGACCGACGCCCGCAACACCGCCGACGAGCTGATGCTCACCTTCACCGGCCTGCTGCAGGACCTGCCGGTGACCGGCATCTCCGGCTGCTCCACGGTGCCGGCCGCGCTGCGCGAGCTGCGCGCCATGCTCGGCCGGTACTGGCCGGGCATCCCGACCGTGCTGGTGGAGCCGGGCATCAAGACCGGGGTGGCGCTGCTGTTCGACAACCCCAAGGAGGTCGGGGCGGACCGGATCGTCAACACCCTGGCGGCGTTCTCGCTGGTCAACGGCCCGGCCATCGTGGTCGACTTCGGCACCTCCACCAACTTCGACGTGGTCAGCGGC
>NZ_DATINC010000179.1:0-23550 GCF_035474675.1 Jatrophihabitans sp.
CCGATCTGGACGCAGGTGGCCACCGCGAACGCCAGCGCGTAGCCGACCAGCAGGTCCAGCTTGGCCAGCCGGGTGGTGAACAGCCGCTCCAGGGTGCCGGTGGTGCGCTCGCGCAGCATCGCCACCGAGGTGACCAGGAACATCGTCACGAACGGAAAGATCCCCAGCAGCGAGAGCCCGATGCTGTCGAAGGTGCCCGGCGCCCCGTCGTAGACGTAGCGCAGCAGGATCATCAGGGCGCTCGGGGCCACCACCAGCAGCGCGATGGTGCGCGGGTCGTTGCGCAGCTGCTGCAGCACCCGGCGGGCGGTGGCCAGCGCGATCGCCGGGTTCACCGGGCCACCTGCTCCGAGGCCAGCCGAAGGAACGCCTCTTCCAGGTCCGGCGCCCCGGTTTGCCGGAGGATCGCCGCCGGGGTGTCGTCGGCGTACAGCCGGCCCTCGCGCAACAGCAGCAACCGGTCGCAGCGGGCCGCCTCGTCCATCACGTGGCTGCTGACGATCAGGGTGGCGCCGCCGGCCGCCAGCTGGTGGAACAGCTGCCACAGGTCGCGCCGCAGCACCGGGTCCAGCCCCACCGTCGGCTCGTCCAGCACCAGCAGCGGCGGCTCGCCGACCAGCGCGCAGGCCAGCGACACCCGGGCCCGCTGGCCACCGGAGAGCTGGTCCACCCGGTCGGCGGCCCGGTCGGCCAGGCCCACCGCGGCCAGCACGTCCGGAATCCGGTCGGTACCGGAGGTGAGCGCGGCGAAGTAGCGCAGGTTGTCGCGCACCGACAGGTCGGCATAGACCGACGGCGCCTGGGTGACGTAGCCGATCCGGGCCCGCAGCGCCGGGTCGCCGGCCGGCAGTCCCAGCACGCCGACCCGGCCGGACCGGATCGCCTGCACGCCGACGATGCTGCGCAGCAGGGTGGTCTTGCCGCCGCCGCTGGGCCCGAGCAGCCCGGTGACCTGGCCGGCCGGCACCGCACAGCTGACGTCGAAGAGCACCTGCCGCCTGCCGCGGAAGACCACCAGGTCGTCGACGGCGACGGCGGCGCCTGCTGGATCGGCCATCTGCGGCTCCGGGCGGGTTACGCGATCCGCGCGAACCAGAGGCCGGCCGTGCCGCGTCGATTGCTCCGCACGCAGCCGCTGGAGGTGTTGCCCTCGATGGTGACGATGTTTCCGCCGCTGACGGACAGCACCCAGCCCATGTGCTCGCTGCCCACGCCGAAGACGTCGCCGGCCTGTGGCCTGCTCACCAGCCTTCCGTGCTGCGAGGCCCAGGCGTGCACCGACGGCACCCAGCCCGGGTTGTCCCACGGGGTGCGCCGGTTGCGGTCGGTGGCGTTGTCCCAGCACCACGACACGAAGAACGCACACCACGGGCTGGGCCGGTAGTTGCCGAACCAGCGGACATAGCGCTGGTACGGCACCCCGCCGTTCTCGCCCTGCTCGCAGACGCCGGCTCGAAGCTCGGCGACCGCATAGCGCAGCGCCTCCCGCACCCGCGGGTCGACGGCGGCCGCCAGCGAGCTCATCGCCTCCTCGGCGGTGCCGAGGTCGACCTCGACCGCGCCGGCGAACGCGGCATCGGTCGGCGGTGACTGCGGTGGGGACTCGACCGGTTCGACGTCGGCCACGGCGTCCGTTCCCGGCTCCGGCGTGCTCATCCGATGCCGCCGACCCGCAGCAGTCCGACACCAGCGCGCTCACCCAGCCGCCTGGCGGCCTCCTCGGCCTGCAACCGGGTGACCGCCGGAACCGGCCCGGCACCGAACCGGGGGCAGTAGGTCATCGACATCGCAAAGCTGTGGTTGTTCGGGCAGCCGATGTAGCCCGGGGCTGCCGTCCAGGTCGGCGCGGTCACCGCGGCCCGGAACGCCGAGTTGGCTGCCAGGCTCTGGCGCGCCTGGGCAAGTGCGGCGTCCATCATCTGGTCCGCCTCACGCCACAGCGGATCCTCCGGATGCTCCGGGTACAGCGCGGGCGGTTGCGTGCTCGGATGCTTCTGCTGCCATGCCAGCTCAAATCTCCTGCGGGCTTCGCGGACTTCCGGCGCGCCTGCGATATCCATGTGACCCCCCATCGACAACGGTCGCATGATCGTCCTCGGATTCGCGGCAGAACGCCACAGCCGACGCCAGGTCAGTACTCGCGGGCCCAGCGGCGGGTGGTGTCGGAGCGCCGGCCGGGCAGTGCCCACTCCAGCAGCCAGCTGAACACCGCGATCAGCAGCCCGCCGAGCACCGCCGAACCGAAGCCGTCGATGTCCAGGTGGCTGGACAGCGCCGCGGTGATGCCGAGCAGCGCGGCGTTGACCACCAGCAGGAACAGCCCCAGGGTCAGCACGATCAGCGGCAGGCTGAGCAGCTTGAACACCGGGCCGAGGATGGCGTTCACCAGCGAGAACAGGAACGAGATCCACAGCAGCGCGCCGAACCCGCCGTTGACGTCGATGCCCGGCACGATCTCGGCCACCACTCCGATGACCAGCGCGAGCACCAGTATCCGGATCACCCAGCGGATCAGCATGGCGTCCCTCCTCCGCGACCACCCGCCGGCGAACCGCCCGCCAGCCTCAACGGTGGCCCCAACATAGTCGCTCCGGCGGGGGCGGACAGCGCGCCTTCCCGGACTCGGTTCCCGCGACGGTTCAGAATCCGGACGTGCCTCCCGACGGTCCGTCCGGCCCTCCGGCTCCCGCCGGTACCCCCGCTGCGGGCAGTGCCACCGGCATTCCGGCCTGGCGCCGGCGGACCGAGGGCGAGCAACGCTGGTGGGTCGCGGCGGCCATGCTGGTCGCGATAGTCCTGCAGTGGATCCTGCCGGACGCGTTCGTGCTGCATCCCCGCCATGTCCTGCCGGTGGTGGAACTGGTGGCGCTGGTCGCGCTGGTGGCCAGCCACCCGGAGCGGATGTCGCGCCGGACCCGCGGGGTCCGGATCGCCAGCCAAGTGCTGCTCGGCGTGGTCGCGCTCAACACCGCGATCTCGGTGGGCCTGCTGGTGCACCGGATCACCAACGGCGGCCAGATCCGGGCGATCGAGCTGCTGGTCGGCGGCGCCGAGATCTGGCTGACGAACGCCATCGTGTTCGGCCTGTGGTACTGGGAGTACGACCGGGGCGGGCCGGCCAGCCGGGCGCTGGGCCTGGCCGACACCCCGGACCTGCTCTTTCCGCAGCTGACCGATCCGGCGCTGGCGCGGGACTGGGAACCGAACGTGCTGGACTACCTGTTCGTGGCCTACACCAACTCGACCGCGTTCTCCCCCACCGACACCTTGCCGCTGTCGCGCTGGGCGAAGGCGCTGTTCATGCTGCAGTCGACGATCTCGCTGGTGACGGTGGCGCTGATCGCCGCCCGCGCGGTGAACATCCTGCCCGGCTCGTAGCGGCACGCGCCGGCCGGGCGGCAGAGGTTCAGCCCTGGTAGTGGTGGCCGACCGCGGCCAGGGCCTTGTCCACCGCGGCCAGGCCTTCGCGGGCCTCGGCGTCGGAGATGGTGCACGGCGGCACGATGTGCAACCGGTGGTAGTTGGTGAACGGCAGCACGCCGTTGGCCTTGAGCGCGGCCACCAGCTCGGCCATCGCCGGCGAGCTGCCGCCGTACGGGGCCAGCGGCTCCTTGGTGGCCCGGTCGGTGACCAGGTCCAGCGCCCAGAACACCCCGAGGCCGCGTACCTCGCCGATCATCGGGTGCCGCTCGGCCAGCTCGCGCAGGCCGGGTCCTAGCACCTCTTCGCCGATCCGGGCGGCGTTCTCCACGATGCCCTCCTCGGCCATCGCGGCCATGCAGGCCACCGCCGCCGCGCAGGCCAGCGGGTGCCCGGAGTAGGTCAGGCCGCCCGGGAAGGCCCGCTCGTCGAAGGTCCGGCAGATCTCGTCAGAGATGATCACCCCGCCCAGCGGGACGTAGCCGGAGTTCACCCCCTTGGCGAAGGTGATCAGGTCCGGCACCACGTCGTAGTTCTCGACCGCGAACCACCGGCCGGTCCGGCCGAAGCCGCACATCACCTCGTCGGCGATGTAGACGATGCCGAACCGGTCGCACAGCTCGCGCACGCCGGCCAGGTAGCCCCGCGGCGGCGGCATGATGCCGGCGGTGCCGGGAATCGTCTCCAGGATGATCGCGGCGATGGTGGCCGGTCCCTCGAAGCTGATCACCTGCTCCAGGTGGGCCAGCGCCCGCTGGCACTCTTCCTCCTCGGTCGTCGAGTAGAACGGCGAGCGGTACAGGAACGGCCCGAAGAAGTGCACCGCACCAGCGGCGCCCAGGTCGTTCGGCCAGCGCCGCGGGTCACCGGTCAGGTTCACCGCGGTCTGGGTGCCGCCGTGGTAGCTGCGGTAGGTGGACAGCACCTTGGTACGCCCGGTGTGCAGCCGAGCCATCCGGACGGCGTACTCGACCGCCTCGGCACCGGCGTTGGTGAAGAACACCTTGGCCATGTTCGCCGGCGCCCGCTCGATGATCATCCGGGCCGCCTCGCCGCGGGCGGCGTTGGCGTGCTGCGGGGCGACCGTGCACAGCAGGTCGGCCTGCTCCTTGATCGCCGCCACCACCTTGGGGTGCTGGTGGCCGATGTTGGTGTTGACCAGCTGCGAGCTCAGGTCCAGCAGCTGGTTGCCGTCCCCGTCGGTGACGTAGCTGCCGGACGCGGACGTGATCACCAGCGGTTTCAGGGCCGCCTGCGCCGACCAGGAGTGGAAAACGTACTGTCGGTCCAGTTGGTAGGTGGTCTCGGCTGGCGTTTCGGCTGTCATGAGTCGGATTCCCGTCTGGCGCTGCGGCCTCGTCGGTGGGGCGGAGCGGTCGCGCTGCAGCGAGCGGCCTCCTCCGCCATGATCGTAGGGAGTGCGCCCGCCCGGGCGTAAGGGAGGCAGGATGTACTACCAGCTCTACGTCGACTCCGCGCGCCGGGTGGCCGACCTGGTCGCCCCGCTGGACGACGCGACGCTGCAGACCCTGACCCCCGCCTGCCCGGACTGGACGGTGCACGACGTGCTCGCCCACCTGGCCGGTGCCGCCAGCTCGTTCGGGACCCCGGACTTCGCCGGGGTGGGCACCGACCCGTGGACCGCCGGGCATGTCGGGAGCCGCCGGGACACCCCGGTCGCCGACCTGCTGGCCGAGCGGCAGGCCTGCCTGCCCAAGCTGGAGAAGGTCCCCCTGGACAACCTCCGGGCCTGGCTGCCGATCGTGCATGACGCGCTCACCCACGAGGCCGACATCCGGGGCGCGATCGGGGCGCCGGGGCTGCCCGCCGACGCGCTGGCCGCCGCCTTCCCGCTGCTGGAGGCGGTGCTGCCGCGGCGGCTGAGCAGCCTCGGCCCGATGAGCGTGGAGCTGGACGGTCAGCCCCGCACCTGGGGCGACGGCACGCCGGAGCTGACGGTCAAGACCAGCATGTTCGACTTCTGGCGCGGCGCCTTCGGCCGGCGCAGCCCCGGGCAGATGCGCAGCTGGGTGGTCGCCGGCGACGCCGAGGCGTTCGCCCGTACGCTGCCCAACTTCGGGCCGCGGGCCACCGACCTGGTCGAGTTCGCCTGACCGGCTGACCGGCTGACCGGTTCAGCGCGGCCGGCCTGATCCGGTCCCGTCCGTTCAGCCTGATCCGGTCCGTCCCGGTGACTGTCATAAGGATCGATCGTCCTGACGGTCATTGCTTATGACGATCGGCCCGGGCGGGAAGCGCCGGTGCTAGGCCCGGTACTCCTTGAGCAGGCCGCGGCTGATGATGGTCTTCTGGATCTCCGAGGTGCCCTCGCCGATCAGCAGGAACGGTGCCTCGCGCATCAGCCGCTCGATCTCGTACTCCTTGGAGTAGCCGTAGCCGCCGTGGATGCGGAACGCCTCCTGGGTCACCTCGGCGCAGTACTCGCTGGCCAGCAGCTTGGCCATGCCGGCCTCGACGTCGTTGCGCTGGCCGGCGTCCTTCAGCCGCGCGGCGTTGACCATCATCAGGTGCGCGGCCTCGACCTTGGTGGCCATCTCGGCCAGCTTGAAGGCGATCGCCTGGTGCTCGGCGATCGGCCTGCCGAACGCCTTGCGCTGCTGGGCGTAGTCGACGGCCAGCTCGAAGGCCCGGATGGAGATGCCGCAGCCCCGGGCGGCGACGTTGACCCGGCCCACCTCGATGCCGTCCATCATCTGGTAGAAGCCGCGGCCGCGCTGCTCGGGCCCGCCTAGCACGTCCGAGGCGGCCACCGAACAACCGTCCAGGATCATCTCGGTGGTCTCGACGCCCTTGTAGCCCATCTTGTCCAGCTTGCCGGGGATGGTCAGGCCCGGCCGGGTCTCGCCGAAGCCGGCCTCCTTCTCGATCAGGAAGGTGGTCATGTTCCGGTAGACCGACTCCGCGCCCAGCTCGTCCTTGACCAGGGTGGCCACCACCCGGGACCGGGCACCGTTGGTCAGCCACATCTTCTGGCCGTCGAGGCGGAACTCGACACCGTCGGCCCCTTCCACAACAGTCGCCCGGGTCTTGATGCCGGCCACGTCGGAGCCGACGTCCGGCTCGGACATCGAGAACGCGCCGCGCACCTCGCCGGTGGCCATCTTCGGCAGCAGCCGCTGCTTCTGCTCCTCGGTGCCGTGCTGCGCCAGCAGGTAGGCGACGATGAAGTGGGTGTTGATGACGCCGGAGATGCTCATCCAGCCCCGGGCGATCTGCTCGACCACCAGGGCGTAGGTCAGCAGCGACTCCCCCAGCCCGCCGTACTCCTCTGAGATGGTGAGCCCGAACAGCCCCATCTCGGCCATGCCGGCCACGATCTGCTCGGGGTAGGAGTCGGCGGCCTCGAGGTCGTGGACGTTGGGCAGGATCTCCTTGTCCACGAACTCCCGGACGGTGGACAGGATCTCCTGCTGGATGTCGCTGAGACCGGCGGTCTGGGCAAGGCGGGCCATCCGGCAACCTCCGAGATGTGGCGTTGTTACCGACCAGTATCTGAACCGTAAGCCTTATGAGGCCAGCCGAGCCTGGGTGACAAGCCTCTCACCGGGACTGCCGGGACGAGCGATGCCGGCCGGACTACTCCGGCGGGGTGAAGGAGCTGGTGCGGGCCAGTCCCGCCGCCCGGCCCTTGGCCGCGATCACCAGCGCCATCTTGCGGGACGCCTCGTCGATCATCTCGTCGCCGATCATGGCCGAGCCCTTCAGCCCGCCGGCCTCGGAGGTGTAGTAGTCGTAGGCGTCCAGGATCAGCTCGGCGTGGTCGTAATCCTCCTGGGACGGCGCGAAGACCTCGTTGGCGGCGTCGATCTGGCCGGGATGCAGCACCCACTTGCCGTCGAACCCGAGGGCGGCCGCCCGCCCCGCCACCCGGCGGAACCCGTCCACGTCGCGGATCTGCAGGTACGGCCCGTCGATGGCCTGCAGGTCGTGTGCCCGGGCCGCCAGCAGGATCGACATCAGGATGTGGTGGTAGGCGTCGCCCACGTCGTAGCCGGGCGGCTGCTCGCCAACCACCAGCGAACGCATGTTGATCGAGGCCATGAAGTCGGCCGGGCCGAAGATCAGGGTCTGGATGCGCGGCGAGGCCTGGGCAATCGCCTCGATGGCCAGCAGGCCCTGAGCGTTCTCGATCTGGGCCTCGATGCCGATCCGGCCCACCGGCAGGCCCACGGTCTTCTCGATCTGGCTGAGGGTCATCTCCAGCCACTCGACCTGGGCCGCGCTCTGCACCTTCGGCAGCATGATGGCGTCCAGGTTCTCCCCGGCCCCCTCGACCACCTCGATGACGTCGCGGTAGGTCCAGTGCGTGGTCAGGTCGTTCACCCGGACCACCCGGATCTTGTTCCCCCAGCCGCCCTCGTTCAGCGCCGCGACGATGTTCTTGCGGGCACCGGGCTTGGCCAGCGGCGCGCAGGCGTCCTCCAGGTCGAGGAACACCTGGTCGGCCGGCAGCCCCTTGGCCTTCTCCAGGAAGCGCGGGTTGGAGCCCGGCACCGCCAGGCAGGACCGGCGGGGCCGCAGCGGCTGGGCAGGTGAGGTGTCGGATGCCGTCATAGCGCTTGAGAATGCCACCGCCGCCGGACGGCCCGCCTGCCGGTGTCCGCACCGTCACAGTGGAGATTTGGTCCCTTTCAGGAAATATGTACGATGAGTTCCCCGTCCTTGAGGAGAACCCCATGAAGCTCGGTACCCGATCCCGTATTGCCATCGCGGCAGCCGTACTCAGCGGCGGCGCATTGCTGGCACCCGCCGCTCCGGCGACGGCCGTCATCACACCTTGCAACCCCGACAACTGCGACACCCTGTACGAGTACTACTCCGACTCGACGAAGACCGTGCTAGTCGGCGAGTGGGAGGACGGCCCCTGCGGATACGTGAACTGGGGCCAGGAGACCAGCTATGTCAGGCGCATTGTGAAGAAGTGCTAGCCAGGCTGGGCTGCTGACCGCACCTCGGTGCCTCAGTCCAGGTCGGGCACCGGCTCGGCCGTCCGGTCGCCGGACCGGACCACCACGATCAGCCCGGCCAGCAGCAGCACCAGCCCGGGGACGGCGCTGGCCGGCGGCACCTGGTGCAGCCAGACCGCCGCGATCAGCGCCGCGCCCGGCGTCTCCAGCAGGATCGCCAGGCTCACCACGGTGGCGCTGGCCGAGCGCAGCACCACGTTGACCAGGCTGTGCCCCAGCAGCTGGGCACACCCCGTCACGGCCAGGATCAGCAGCCAGGCCCGGCCGGAGTAGCCGGTCAGCGACTGCCTGCCGACCAGGCAGGCCGCCAGCAGCCCGAGCGAGCACACCCCGTAGCAGATGGTGGTGTAGGCCGCCGCCGACATGCCACGCCGGGCCCGGGCGCCGGCGGTCATGTACGCCGCCGAAGCCAGCCCGCCGAGCAGCGCCAGCAGGTCGCCGGCCAGCGCCCGGCCGGAGATCGCGAAGTCGGCGCCGGCGATCAGCGCGGTGCCGGCGACCGCCAGCGCCATGCCGAACCACGCCAGCCGGGGCAGCCGGCGCCCGGCCGCCGCCGCGATCAGGCCGGCGAACACCGACTGGGTCGCCACCAGGGCGGTGGCCGAGGCGACCGAGGTCAGCTTGACCGCCGGCGTCCAGGTGCCGAAGTGCGCCGCCAGGAACGCACCGGCGACCGCGGCGACCGTCCAGTCCCGCCGGTCCAGGGCGGTGAACTCCGCGCGGTGCCGCAGCCCCGCCAGCAGCCCGCTGCTGCCGGCGCCGAGGGCATTGCGCCAGAACGCGATGGCCAGTGCCGGAGCCGCGGTGGCCGCCATGATCGGCCCGGACGCCGACACCCCGGCCACCGCCACCGCGAGCAGCCCGGCGTCGCGGGGCGGCGGCAGCACCAGCGACTCGGGAGCCTGCTCGATCCGCGACACCCGACCATCCTGACAGTCGTCAGATCAGGCGGACGCAGGCCACTAAGATCTGCCCGTGAGCACCGCGACCCGCGTCTTCCTGGCCAGGCTGGCCGGCCTGGGGGTCTTCGACCCCAACGGCGACCAGCTGGGCCGGGTTCGTGACGCGGTGGCCACCCTGCGGGTGGGACGCCAGCCCCCGCGGGTGCTGGGCCTGGTGGTCGAGGTACAGCATCGGCGGCGGATCTTCGTCCCGATGGGCCGGGTCACCCGGATCGAGCCGGAGGCGGTGGTGCTGACCACCGGCAGCGTCAACATCAAGCGCTTCGAGCAGCGGCCGAACGAGCTGCTGGTGCTCGGCGAGGTGCTCGACCGCACCGTGGTGCGGATCGAGGACGGCGCCCGGATGGTGGTGGTCGACGCCGCCATGGAGCAGAGCCGAACCAAGGACTGGGTGATCACCAAGCTCGCGGTCCGCCCGGTGACCGGCAAGCTCAGCCGGCGCCGCGGCACGCTGCAGCAGCTGGACTGGAACGACGTGGACGGCCTGTCGGCCACCGAGACCGGCCAGGGTGCCGACTCGCTGCTGGCGGTGCTGGCCGGGCTGCGGCCGGCCGACGTCGCCGCGCAGTTGCAGGACATGCCCGACAAGCGCCAGCAGGAGGTCGCCGAGGCCCTGGACGACGAGCGGCTGGCCGACGTGATGGAGGAGCTGCCCGAAGAGGACCAGATCAACATCCTCACCGGGCTGCCGGACGAGCGCGCCGCCGACGTCCTGGAGCGCATGAACGACGACGACGCCGCGGACCTGCTGCGCGAGTTGCCGGCCGACGAGCAGGAGCGGCTGCTGGAGATCATGGAGCCGGAGGAGGCCGCCCCGGTCCGGCGGCTGATGACCTACGGCGAGTACACCGCCGGCGGCATGATGACCTCCGAGCCGGTGATCCTGCTGCCGGACGCGACCGTGGCCGAGGCGCTGGCCCGGCTGCGCAACCCCGACCTGTCCCCGGCGCTGGCCGCCCAGGTGTACGTGGTGCGCCCGCCGCAGGCCACCCCGACCGGCCGCTACCTCGGCATGGCGCACTTCCAGCGGCTGCTGCGCGAGCCGCCGTCGACGCTGGTGTCCGGGGCCATCGACGCCGACATCGACCCGGTCAACCCGGAGGCGACCCTGCAGCAGGTCACCCGGCACCTGGCCACCTACAACCTGGTCGCGGTGCCGGTGGTCGACGACAACGACCGGCTGCTGGGCGCAGTCAGCGTGGACGACGTGATCGACCACCTGCTGCCCGAGGACTGGCGCGACCGGGACGAGCTGCCCGCCGACGCCGCGGTGACCAGGCGGCGGGCGCAGTGACCGGACCCACCGCCGGGGGGCACCCGTGAGCGAACCGCGCCGCAGGCTGGACCAGCCGGTGGCGCCCCGCGGGCTGCGCCGGCCACGGATCTCGCCGGAGGCGGTGGGCTCGGCCGCCGAGACGATCGCCCGGTTCTTCGGGACCGCCCGCTACCTGTTCCTGCAGACCCTGATCGTGATCGTCTGGATCGGCATCAACGCGGTCTGGGGCATCAACTACCACAACCACAAACACGGCAGCAAGCCGTTCGACCCGTACCCGTTCATCCTGCTGAACCTGGCCTTCTCGACCCAGGCCGCCTACGCCGCGCCGCTGATCCTGCTGGCCCAGAACCGGCAGGCCGACCGGGACCGGATCCAGGCCGACGCCGACCGGATCCGCGACGACCGGGCGATCGCCGACGCCGAGTACCTGGCCCGCGAGATCGCCGCGATCCGGATCGCGCTCGGTGACGTGGTGACCCGGGACTACCTGCGTTCGGAGCTGGCCCGGCTGGAGCGCGGCCGCGAGGAGAAGGACGGCTGAACCCGGCGCGGGGGTTTACGACACCGGCTGCTCGGCGGCCGGCGCGTCCACCGGGGTGCCGGTGACCACCAGCGCCGCTTCGGCGGCGGCGATCACCGCCCGGCACTGCTCGGCGCTCTCCCCGACCGCGGTGATGTAGGCGATCCGGCCCCAGACCGTGCCGCCCGGCGGCGGGGCCAGCCGCTGGCCGGGCTCGGCGCGCACCACGGCCAGATCCAGGCCGTCCAGCCCGGCCGGCATCCGCCCGGCGTCGAACGAGATCGCCGAGACGGTCATCTCGTACGGGACGTAGCAGAACCGCACGGCGCCGAACAGCGCGCGGTCGGCGCTGACCTCGGGCTCGCGTCCGCAGGCCACCGCCGCCGCGGCCAGCCCCGGGTCGATGCCGGTGGTGCGCATGCCCAGGTAGGGAATCAGGTCGCCGCCGAGCCTGGCGTTGACCTCGATCAGCTTCGGCCCGGACGGGGTCAGCCGGTACTCGACATGGGTGATGCCGTCGGTGAAGCCGAGCGCGTCGTGGGCCTGTTGCAGGGCGGTGAGCAGCTGCGGGTCGGACAGCATCGGCTCGGCCCCGTCGACCAGGTGGCCGACCTCCTCGAAGTACGGCGGGTAGCCGAGTTCCTTGTGTGCCAGGCACATCGGGTGCACCTTGCCGTGGAAGACCGCGCTGTCGATGCTGATCTCCGGCCCGTCGGCGTACTCCTCGACCAGCACCGCGAGGTCGTCGTAGAACAGCGCGCCGGGCACGAACGTCTCGCGGGCGAACCGGAAGTGCTCGCGCAGCTCCGCCTCGTCCTGGGCCAGCACCACGCCGAGGCTGGCGGCGATGCCGCGCGGCTTGAGCACCACCGGGTAGCCGATGTCGCCGGCCGCCGCCAGCGCCTGCTCCAGGGTGTCCACCACCACCGAGCGGGGCTGCCCGACGCCGGCCGCGGCCAGCCGCTGCCGGGTCAGGTGCTTGTCCCGGCAGCCCAGCACCACGTCCGGGTCGCCGCCCGGCAGGCCGAGGGCCTGCGCGATCCGGGAGGTGGCGATGATCCGGGCCTCGTCCCAGCACAGCACCCCGTCGAGCGGGTCGCGCTGGTGCAGCTCGCGGGCCGCCGCGATCATCAGCTCGGCGTCCAGAGTGTCGGCCAGCACGGTGGCGGAGTCGATGTAGCGGTTCTCCCAGTCCGGCTCGGCCGCCAGGAACAGGTGCACCCGGTACCGGGTGGCGATCGAGGCCAGCAGGTACTCCCGGAACAGCCGCTCGCCGGTGGAGATCAGCAGCAGGTGCGGGCGCCGTGCGCCATCGGTCTCCGTCATGCCAGCCGCCCCCGCTTCCTCGGTCATGCCGATCCGACCTGCGTCCGGTCGGCAGCGCCCACCAGCCGGCCGGCGGCCTGCGCGCTGGCGGCCAGCACCGTCTTGGCCGCCCCGCCCGAGCCGCCGGTGAAGGTGCGCAGCCGGCCGTCGGTGCCGGCGACCGGCCGCAACGCCAGCCGGAAGTCCTCGCTGTAGCAGTCCAGGGCCACCACCGGACGCGCGCCGGACGCCAGCCGCAGCCGCGGGAACCGCTGCTGGGCGAGGGAGAACACCGTGTCGCTGAGCGCCTGGTCCGGTTGCGGGCCGTCCGGCGGGACGTCCCAGGCCTGGGTCGGCAGCCCGATCAGCTGCCCGGCGCCGGCCGGCTTGCCGTACAGCCCGGTGACCTCGTCGACGAAGGTGCCCGGCCGCCAGTCGGCCACCTCGAAGATCGTGTACTGGATCGCCTTGGTGCGCAGGCCCGCACCGTCCCAGCCGCCGTCCCGCAGCAGCGCCGGTGTCCAGGCGCCGGTGGCCAGCACCACCACGTCGGCGCCGTGCTCGGTGCCGGCGAGACGGAACCGGCCCGGCCCGATCTCGGTGACCGCGCCGTCGGGCAGCAGGTCGACGTTGCCGCGGCCGGCGAGGTCGGCCAGCGCGGAACTGCGCAGCCGTTCCGGGTCGAGGTAGCCGGCCTGCCGCTCGGCGACCGCGACCGGCTCCTCGCCGGCGTCGTCCTCGGTGCCGGCCCAGCCCAGCTCGCGCAGCTGGCCGGCGGTCAGCAGCCGTACCGAGCCCGGCAGCGCGTCGGCCACCTCGGCGGCGCCGGCTTCCAGCTGCGCAGTTTCCAGCGGCCGGTAGAGCGAGCCGGTCTCGGTGTAGCCGGCCCAGTCGCGCAGCCGGTCGTCGGACAGCAGCTCGGTGAGGCTGTCGATCGCCAGCCGCCGCTGGGCGGGCTCGGTCTCGTAGCCGCGCACCGCACCGCCGGAGGCGGCGGTGGCGTCCCGGTCGCGAGCCGCGCCTGGCGCCAGGCTCACCCGGTCGACGTCGGGCTGCCGGGCCAGTCGCCAGGCCAGCAGCGCGCCGGCCAGCCCGCCACCGATAACAGACACCTGCATGGTCTTTCAGGTACCTCTCCGTCCGGACGGGTGGGCTGGAGATGACTGCAGCGCCGGCTGACAACCGCCAATCCGGAAATCTCCGTCCCGGGTAGCGGACACAGTATGGGGAATGTCCCGAGTGCGTCCAGCAATCGGTTCACCGGATACCGGAATTCATTCTCCGGTGACTGCGCAGGTGACTCCAGCGCGGCTTGGTTCCCTGCGACTGCCGGTACCGGGTCCGGAATCGGTTCAGAGCACCGGGTGGCCGGCCCGCCGGGAGGTCGCCGGATCCAGCCGCACCATCAGGGCCTGCAACTGGCGCAGCTCGGTGTCCGACAGCTGGTTCAGCACCAGCGTCGAGACCCCGGCCAGGTGCACGTGCGAGGCGTCGCGCAGGGTGTCGCGGCCCTTGGCGGTCAGCACGGTGTACATGCCGCGGGCGTCGTCGGGATCGGGTTCGCGCTGCACCAGGCCGCTGCGCTGCAGCCGGTCCACCAGCCGGGTCAGGCCGCTGCGCGACAGCAGCACCGCCTCGGCCAGCTCCGACATCCGCAACCGGTACCCCGGCGCCTCGGCCAGCTGCACCAGCACGTCGTAGCTGCCGAGCGCGATCTTGCCGTGCTCCTGCAGCTGGTTCTCCAGCCGGCGTACCAGCTGGCTGTGGGTGCGCAGGAAGCTGCGCCAGACAGCCAGCCGCCAGTCGTCGGGGCGCACCCCGGGCCCGGCCGGCGGGACGGTGGCGGTGTCGTCAGATTCGGACATCACCGCACACATCGTAGTGACGCCGGACACGGCCGTAGGATCTTTGGTGTGTCAATTCAGAACGTAGCGGCCGACGACCTGCAGGCCGCGATCTCGGCGGCGCTGGCCGGCGTCCAGGATCCGGAAATTCATCGCCCCATCACCGAGCTGGGCATGGTCGAGCAGGTGAGCGTGGCACCGGACGGCGCCACCCGGGTCCGGGTGCTGCTGACCGTCGCCGGCTGCCCGATGCGCGACAAGCTCACCACCGACGTGACCGCCGCGGTGTCGGCGGTGCCCGGGGTGTCCTCGGTCGCCGTGGAGCTGGGCGTGATGTCCGACGCCCAGCGCACCGAGCTGCGCACCAAGCTGCGCGGGGACAACCCGGTCAACGAGATCCCGTTCGCCAAGCCGGGCTCGCCCACCCGGGTGTACGCGGTGGCCTCCGGCAAGGGCGGGGTCGGCAAGAGCTCGGTGACGGTGAACCTGGCGGTCGCGCTGGCCCGGCGCGGGCTGCAGGTCGGGGTGCTGGACGCCGACATCTACGGCTTCTCGGTGCCCCGGATGCTCGGGGTGACCGGCAAGCCCACCCAGGTCGAGAAGATGATCATGCCGCCGCAGGCGCACGGCGTGAAGGTGATCTCGATCGGGATGTTCACCCCCGGCAACACCGCCGTGGTGTGGCGCGGCCCGATGCTGCACCGGGCCCTGCAGCAGTTCCTGTCCGACGTCTACTGGGGCGAGCTGGACGTGCTGCTGATGGACCTGCCGCCGGGCACCGGCGACATCGCGATCTCGCTGGCCCAGCTGGTGCCCTCCGCCGAGCTGCTGGTGGTCACCACCCCGCAGCTGGCCGCCCGGGAGGTCGCCGAGCGGGCCGGCTCGATCGCGCTGCAGACGCACCAGCAGATCATCGGCGTGGTGGAGAACATGAGCTGGCTGGAGCTGCCGGACGGCAGCCGGATGGAGCTGTTCGGCGCCGGCGGCGGCCAGGCGGTCGCCGACTCGCTGTCGGCGTCCACCGGCACCCGGGTCGGCCTGCTCGGCCAGGTGCCGATCGAGGTGGCGATCCGGGAGGGCGGCGACAACGGCACCCCGTTGGTGCTGTCCCAGCCGGACTCGCCGGCCGGCCGCGCGTTCGACGCGATCGCCGACACCCTGGCCGCCCGGCAGCGCAGCCTGGTGGGCCGCCCGCTGGGACTGTCGGTAGCCGCCCGCTGAGGCCTGCCCGTCAGACCCGCTGAGCTCTGGTCGAAACCGGATCAGTTCGCGGCCGGGTCAGGTCGCGGCCGGGTCAGGTCGCGGTCGGGTCAGGTCGCGGTCGTCAGGTCGCGTCGGGGTCGATCGGCGGCCGCTCGCCCGGCGTCAATGGGACGTCACCGGCCGGCCGCCGGCCCGCGGCCGGCTTGCTCAGGTCCACCGGTGCCGGGTCGTCCTCGCCGCGCAGCGCCCGCTGGATCGAGGCGGTCGGGTTGAACGAGCTGAGGTCCTCGTCCCCGAGCAGCGCGTTCTTGATCGCGGTGCGCGGGTTCAGCGAGGCCAGGTCGAAGTCGGCGAACTCCGGCCCGAGCTCGGAGTTGAGCTGGCTGCGCGCGCCCTGGGCCATCTCGCGCAGCGTCCGCAGCATCCGGGCGGCGTCCCGGGCCAGCTCCGGCACCCGGTCCGGCCCGAACACGATCAACGCGACCGCGGCGAGGACCACGAACTCCAGCGGGCCGATGTTGAACACGGGATCCAGCCTAACCGCTCAGCTGCTGCCGAGAATGGCCTTGGCTTGCCCAGTGACCCCGTTGCGGACGTAGCGCAGCACCACCGTGTCGCCCGGCTTGGACTCGGCCACCGCCACGGTGAGCGCGTCCCCGGAGTCGATCAGGGTGTCGCCGTAGCGGACGATCACGTCGCCCTCCTTCAGCCCCGCCTTGGCCGCCGGCCCGTTCGGCACCACCTGCACCAGGTAGGCGCCGTCCCGGCTGCCGTCGGTGACGCTGCGGCTGCTGGCGCCGAGGTCGGCGTGGCGCACCTTGCCGGTGTGGATCAGCTCCTCGGCCACTTCGCGGGCGGTGTTGACCGGGATCGCGAAGCCGACCCCGATGTTGCCGCTCTGGGAGCCGGACTGGCCGAGCGAGGCGATCGCGGTGTTGATCCCCACCACCGCCCCGGCGGCGTCCACCAGCGCGCCGCCGGAGTTGCCGGGGTTGATCGAGGCGTCGGTCTGTACGGCGTCGATCACCGCGTCCGGTTCGCCGTTCTCCCCCGGCAGTCGCAGCGGGCGCTTGAGGGCCGAGACGATGCCCGCGGTGACGGTGCCGCGCAGCCCCAGCGGATTGCCGATGGCCACCACCGGGTCGCCCACCGCCAGCTTGTCCGAGTCGCCGAGGCTGGCCACCGTGAGCCCGGTCTTGTCGACCTTGATCACCGCGAGGTCGTTGCGGGGGTCGGTGCCGACCACCCGGGCGGGGCTGGAGGACCGGTCGGCGAACACCACCCGGATGACCGGCGAGCCGGCGAAGGCCACCACGTGGTTGTTGGTCAGGATGTAGCCGCCCTTGTCGATGATCACGCCCGAGCCGGAACCAGCGGCGTCGGCGGTCCGGACGTCGATCGAGACCACCGCGGGGCTGACCCGCTTGGCGATGTCAGCCACCGACCCGGGCGGCCGGTTGGCGGGCGTGTCGGTCTTGGACAGCTTGACGTTGGGATCGGTCAGCACGTCGTGGGCCCGCTCGGACAGCCAGTACCCCACCCCGCCGCCGACCAGGCCGGCGATCAGCCCGGCCACCAGCACCAGCGCCAGCGCCGACAGCCCGAACCGGGCCCGCCGGCCGCCCTTGGCCGGCGGTTCTTCGTCCTCGGTGGCGTCGTCGGGGACCGAATCGGCCATCCCGACGACCTCGTCGTCGGCGTACACCGGCGGCCCGGCGATCCAGTACGGCGACTGCGGGTCCCGCCACGGGTCGACCGCGGCGTCCGGCTTCCACCACGGCGAGCCCGGGCCGGGCGGCGTGGGGGCGAGCCGGTCCCCGGGTGCGGGGTCGAACGGGCCGGTGCCGGCGAAGGCCTGCGCGAGCACCTCCGGCACCGGCTGGACGGCCGGGACGTGCCGGGGCGGCAGCCGGTCGCCCGGTGCCGGGGCGAACGGGCCGGTGCCGGCCGGGGCTGCGAAGGTCTCCCGCTCGGCGGGCGAGGCCGGCGGCCGGGTCGCCGCCGGCACCGGCCGCTCGGCCGGCGGCGGCTGGAAGGAGCCGTCGGCGCCGCCGGGACGGGCGAACGGCGAGGAGTCGAGCTCGTCGCTCACATACCCTCCGTTGCGTCGGTCCGGCTCGGCCGGTGGGCACCGGCTGCGGACCCCGGGGTTCGAGGGCGCGTGGTCGTTCGAGCCTGCGTAGTTCGAGTCTGCCCGAGCCATGCTGCCCGGGCCAAGCGGCGGGGCCGTGCCGGGCCGCCGGAGCGGGCCGGCCGCGGGGCGGTCACTGCAGCCGGCATGCCGCTACGGGGTGGCGGCGGGTGCGCCGGCCACCATCGACCAGAACCCGGCCGGCAACGTCCGGAAGGCCGGCGGGGTGTGCACTGTCTGGTGGGCCGGGGCCACCGTCACCGAGGGCGGCAGCGGGGTGCCCGGCCGGACCACCGGCTTGGCCGGGTCACCGGCCGAGCCCATCGAGCCCGGGGCACTCGTCGGGCCGGCAGGGTTCGTCGAGCTGGCGAAGCCCGTCGAGCCGTCGGTGTCCGTCGAGCCGGCGGGCAGCAGGCCGGTGTCCAGCACCGCGCCGGTACCGATCAGCGAGCCGGACGAGCCCAGCACCGCGTTCCGGTTGGCGGCGTTCCGGCCGGTCGCCGGGTTCTGGCCGCCGGTCAGCGCACCGGCCACCTGGGCGGCGCCCGCCGGGATGGGCCGGTTGCTGCTGGCCAGGGTCGAGACATGGCCGCCGAACGTGCCGGCGGCGACCACCGCTGCGGCTGAGGCCAGCACGGTCACCGGCAGCGCGCCGCGCCGGTGCGCCGGACGGCCGGCATCGGTGGCCGGCCCGTCGTCGGGGTGCTCGCCGGCCATCCGGGCCTTGTGCACGTCGTGCGCGACGAACACCGGGGTGCCGTCGGCGCCGAGAACGGTGGGCAGCCCGCCGCACGGCGGCGGCAGCGGGGTCGACATCGGCAGGCCGGCCAGCCGGTCGAGCAGGCCGGACGGCAGCGTCGGGGCCTGGGCGGTGCGCAGCAGCATGGCGGCCTCGCGCTGGACCCGGATCGCGTCGGCGCACTCGGCGCACTCGGCGCAGTGCCGCCGGGCCCGGCTGGCCGCGCTGGCCGACAGCACGCCGTCGGCGAACGCCGCCACCGCGTCCTCGGACAGGTGCGGCAGGCCGAAGACCCGCGGACTGCTCATCTACTCGCTCACTCCCGCGAAGGTTCCGGGGTCACTACCGGCCTCGGTCCCCGGCTCGACCGGCCGGACGGCCGGTGCCCGGTGCGCCAGCGCCTCGCGCAGCAGCACCCGGCCGCGGTGGATCCGGGAGCGGACCGTCCCCACCTTGATGTCGAGGGTGAGCGCGATCTCCTCGTAGGTCAGGCCCTCGAGGTCGCACAGCACCACGGCGGCCCGGAAGTCGGCCGGCAGCGCGTCGAGCGCCCGCTGGATCTCCGGATCGAGGTTGTTCTGCTCGTAGGCCCGTTCCGGGCCCGGTTCGTCACTGGCCAGCCGGTCCGAGGCGTCCTCGGCGAGGGCGTCGAAGCGGATCTTCTGCCGGCGCCGCACCATGTCCAGGAACAGGTTGGTGGTGATCCGGTGCAGCCAGCCCTCGAAGGTGCCGGGCGTGTAGTCGGCCAGTGACCGGAACACCCGGACGAAGGTCTCCTGGGTCAGGTCCTCGGCGTCGGACCGGTTGCCCGACAGCCGGTAGGCCAGCCGGTAGACCCGGTCGGCGTGCAGGCGGACGATCTCGTCCCAGGACGGCGCGACCCAGTCGGCCGGCTCCGCGGCCTGCGGGGTGCCGACGGCCACCGGCGGCGGAGTCGCGGGCTGGCCGCCCATCGAGCTGGCCACACCGAGCTTCAGCGTGGACATTGAAAGCGATCACCCATTTCCGTGGCGGTGCGCCGCGTACCCGTGTGGTCCGCGGAGCCCCTCCAGCCTGGCAGCCGTGGCTGTGTATTGATTAAACGCCTCACCGGCCACTTACGTTCCGCCAGCGCCGGGGCACACCGTCCGTTCCCGGGGCCCATTGCCGCGCCGGAGCAGCTTTCGTCCCGCCGGATGTCTAGGCTCCAGCCGTGCACACCTATACCGACGTCAGCGCGGCGATGGCCCGCTCGCTCGCCGAGCTGTGCCTGGACCGGCTGGCCATGCACGCCCCGCTGGACCGGTCGCTGACCCCCGAGCAGCTCAGCGCCGCCGCCGGGCTGACCGTCACCGAGAAGGGCATCGGGCCCGAGGAGGCGCTCCGGCTCTGGGAGCACGTGCTGGCCCCGGCCTGCCTGTCGGTGGACCACCCGCGCTACCTGTCCTTCATCCCCGGCGCCCCGACCAAGGCCTCGGCGGCCTTCGACATGCTGGTCGGGGCCTCCAGCGTGTACGCCGGCACCTGGCTGGAGGGCTCCGGCGCGGTCTACGCCGAGAACCAGGCGCTGCGCTGGATCGCCGACCTGGTCGGCATGCCCGAGGGGGCCGGCGGGGTGTTCGTGCAGGGCGGCACCATCGGCAACCTGTCGGCCCTGGTGGCCGCCCGGGAGGCCGCCCGGTACCGGCGGGAGGCCGCCCCGCCGCGCTGGTCGGTGCTGGTCACCGACGAGACGCACTCCTCGGTCAAGCACGCGCTGCAGGTGGTGATGGACGTCGACGTGGTCACGGTGCCCGGCGACGAGCGGGGCCGGCTGACCGGCTCCGCCATCCGGGCCCGGCTGGCGGAGCTGTCCGACGGTCAGGCCGACTCGATCTTCGCGGTGGTCGGCAGCGCCGGCACCACCAACTCCGGTGTGGTCGACGACCTGGCCGGCATCGCCGAGGTGGCCCGGGAGCGGGACTGGTGGTTCCACGTCGACGGGGCCTACGGCGGGGCCGGCCTGGCGGCGCCCTCGGTGCGCGGGCTGTTCGCCGGGGTCGAGCACGCCGACTCCTTCATCGTCGACCCGCACAAGTGGCTGTTCGCCCCGTATGACTGCTGCGCGCTGGTCTACCGGGACCCGGTGCTGGCCCGGGCCGCGCACACCCAGAAGGCCGGCTACCTCGACCCGGTCACCGTCGACGGCGAGTGGAACCCCAGCGACTTCTCGGTGCAGCTGACCCGGCGGGCCCGCGGCCTGCCGTTCTGGTTCTCCCTCGCGGTGCACGGCACCGACGCCTACACCGAGGCGGTCGAGCAGACCCTGCGGGTGGCCCGGGGCGGCAAGGAGCTCATCGACGCCGCCGAGCACGTCCGGTTGCTGGTGGAGCCGGACCTGTCGGTGCTGATCTTCGAGCGGATCGGCTGGCAGGCCGCAGACTACGACCGCTGGACGGCCCGGATGCTGGCCGCCGGCTTCGCCTTCGTCACCCCGACCAAGCACGCCGGCAAGTCCTGCACCCGGTTCGCCATCGTCAATCCCGAGACCACCGTCGACGACCTGGCGCTGATCCTCGACTCGATGAAATAGCCGCGGTTGCCGGCTTGCCGGACATCCGCGGCCCCCGTCGCGCCTGGCCGTCCGGCGGGTGGCTGCTGAGTAGAGTCTGAAGCCATGGCCGATGCGCACCTCAACCCAGCCAGCCTCGCCTACGCGGAGAACTTCGTGGCCGAGGACGAGGTCATCGCGGCAGCCCGGGCCCGGGGCGCGGAGCTCGGCTGCACCCCGATCGGCCGGGGCGGCGGGGCGGCCCTGCGGCTGCTGGCCGCCCTGGTCAGCGCCAAGTCGGTGGTCGAGGTCGGCACCGGCGCGGGGGTGTCGGGGCTGTGGCTGCTGGGCGGCATGCGCCCGGACGGGGTGCTCACCACCGTCGACACCGAGCCCGAGCACCAGCGGGCCGCCCGGCAGGCCTTCACCGAGGCCGGCATCGCCACCACCCGGTTCCGGCTGATCAACGGTGCCGCCGGCGAGGTGCTCCCCCGGCTCAACGACGGCTCCTACGACCTGATGTTCGTCGACGCCGACAAG
Source organism: Jatrophihabitans sp. (assembly GCF_035474675.1). Classification (GTDB taxonomy): domain Bacteria; phylum Actinomycetota; class Actinomycetes; order Mycobacteriales; family Jatrophihabitantaceae; genus Jatrophihabitans_A. The sequence continues at coordinate 21,441 of NZ_DATINC010000179.1, forward strand.
ACCGGCTACGGCGAGTACTACGAGCAGGGCGTCCGGCTGCTGCGCAGCGGCGGCGTGCTGGCCTTCGACAACGTGCTCTGGCACGACCGGGTGGCTGACCCGAACGTCCGCGACGCCGAGACGGTGGCGCTGCGCGAGCTGGGCCGGACGCTGCGCGACGACAGCCGGCTGATCCCGGCGCTGCTGCCGGTCGGCGACGGCCTGCTGGTGGCTGCCAAGCGCTGAGCCGGGTCAGCCGGCCGCCTTGACCAGCTCGTCCAGGGTCGCCTGGATGATCGGACGGTCCTGGCTGGAGCTGCGGGTCAGGGCCAGCAGCCGGCGGCTCATGCTCGGCTCGGCCAGCGGCCGGATCTCGGTGTCGGCGACGTTGTCGGCCACCGCCAGCCGGGGCAGCACCGCGATGCCGTGCCCGGCCGCCACCGCCCGCACCAGCAGCAGCATGTCGTCGGTTTCCCAGCGCACCTGCGGCTCGAAGCCCTCGGCCCGGCAGGCGAACCGGACGGCCTGGCCGCAGGCGGCGTCCAGCGGCGGCATCACCCAGTAGGCCTCGGACAGCGCCGACAGCTTCAGCGGGCCGCGGCCGGGCAGGGCGTCCACCGCGCCGACCACCACCAGCGGCTCGGTGGCCAGGTCCACCGACACGAGGTAGTCCGGTACCGGCACCGGGACCCCGTCGTAGACGTCCACCACCGCGATGTCGAGGTCGCCGTCCAGCAGCTGGTCGATGCTGCGGGCGGGTTCGGCCACCGTGACGGTCAGCTCCAGGGCGGCGTGCTCGGCCAGCCGGGTCGCCGCCTCGCTGACCAGGGCCGCGGCGGCCGAGGCGACGGTGCCGATCCGGACGTGCCCGGACAGCTCGCCGGTCAGCCGGTCCAGGTCGGCGCGCGCCTCCTCCAGCAGCTGGAGGATCGAGCGGGCCCGGGCCACCAGCGCCCGGCCCGCCCCGGTGAGCAGCACGCCGCGCGGCGAGCGGTCCAGCAGGGGGGTGCCGGCCTCGCGTTCCAGGATGGCCAGCTGCTGCGACACCGCCGACGGGGTCAGTCCGACCTCCCGGGCGGCGGCCGCGATGGAGCCGCGCAGCTCGACCTCGCGCAGCAGCCTGAGCCTGCCGACGTCCAGTGCCGGGTTCACCGTGTCTGCCGTCCTCTACGCTGGGCAGCCGTTACTTTCTCTAACGACGCCTAATAGAGTAGCTTAAGCACAGCTGCAGGTACGGGGCCTGCTTCGGGCTGGGGCGAGCCGGTGAGGCGAGCCGTCGGTCCGCGCACACGGAGGAAAGGAATCTGTCTCTATGACCCGCTCGATCAACGAGGTTCGTGTGGTCGGACTGGGCAAGGTCGGCGAACTGGTCGCCCTGCTGCTGTCGGAGTCCGGCTTCACCGTCACCGCCTTCGACGCCCGCACCCGCAGCGACCTGCCGTTCGCCTGCAAGGCGCTGGACGTCCGCGACGGTGCCGGGCTGCGGGCCGCGCTGACCGGGGCGGACGCCGTGGTGTCCTGCCTGCCGTACCACCTGAACCTGGGCGTCGCGGAGGCGGCGCACGACCTCGGTGTGCACTACTTCGACCTCACCGAGGACGTGCCGACCACCAACCGGGTGTTAGAGCTTTCGAGCGCTGGCCGTCCGAACAACGTCTACGCGCCGCAGTGCGGCCTGGCGCCGGGCCTGATCGGCATCGTCGGCTCGTGGCTTGCCAAGCAGTTCGACCAGATCCGCTCGATCGAGCTCAAGGTCGGCGCGCTGCCCCGGCACCCGGCGGGGCTGCTCGGCTACGCCTTCAACTGGTCGTCCGAGGGCGTGGTGAACGAGTACCTCAACGACTGCGAGGTGCTGCGGTCCGGGCACCGGCAGATGGTGCCGGCGATGACCGAGCAGGAGCGGGTGGTGATCGGCGGCATCGAGCTGGAGGCCTCGCTCACCTCCGGGGGCCTCGGCACCATGTGCGAGACCTACGAGGGCCGGGTGCAGCGGCTGGACTACAAGACCATGCGCTACCCGGGCCACTTCGAGCTGATGCGGTTCTTCTTCGACGAGCTGCTGCTGCGGGAGCGCCGGGAGCTGGCCGGCGAGATCCTCGTCAACGCCAAGCCTCCGGTGGACGACGACGTC
>NZ_DATINC010000180.1:0-23179 GCF_035474675.1 Jatrophihabitans sp.
CACCGAGGGCGTCGGAACGTCCGGGGTGTACTTCTCCTTCACTGGCGGCCAGTCCTGGACCCAGCCGACCTACACCGGCTGGACCGCCCGGGACTGCCTGGGCCCGGCGCCCTGCACGCCGCACGTGGGCCCGATCGGCACCCTGCCCGGTTACTACGAGGCCGGCCTGGTGTCCGGCGGCGACCCGGCGGTGACCTTCGGGCCGCGTCCCGGCACCGACGGCAGCTTCTCCTGGGCGAACGGCTCGCGGTTGTACTACGCCAACCTCACCGCCAACTTCAGCGCGGAACGCTCCGATGCGGTGTTCCGCGGCTTCGAGGCCATCGCGGTGTCGCGCACCGACGACGTGGCCTCAGCGGCGGCCGGCAACAACTCGGCCTGGCTCAGCCCGGTGGTGGTCTCCAGACAGTCCTCCACCACCTTCTCCGACAAGGAGCAGATCTGGGCCGACAGCGCCGAGAGCAGCCCGTTCTTCGGCAACGTCTACGTCTGCTGGGCGTCGTTCCGCAGCAACAGCCACGGCAACGCCCTCCCCACCCCGCTGACGGTGGCCACCTCGAGTGACGGTGGCAGCAGTTGGCGGACCCGGCAGATCAGCCCGGCCACCGACAACGGCATCAACACCCAGCCCGACGGCTGCACGGTCCGTACCGACAGCCACGGCACCGTCTACGTCATCGGCATCGGCACCCGGCACGGGCAGTCGATGCAGCTGATGTACCGGTCCTTCGACGGTGGTGCCCACTTCGTCGGCCCGACCGAGATCTCTGACGTGGTGGCGCCGGGCGTTTTCGACCCGGTGCTCGGCCGCCCCGTGATGGACGGCATCGCCGGCGCCCGGGTGGACCTGGCCGCCGGTCCCAGCGTGGACATCGCCAACGGCAGGCCCACCGGGAGCCCCGCCACCGACGAGATCTTCCTCAGCTGGGCCGACGGTCGCGCCGGCCTCAACCACGAGCAGCTGATGCTGACCTGGTCGACCGACGGAGGCAACACCTGGGCGACGCCGATGGCCGTGCCACTGGCGCCCGGTGACCGGCCGATCTACACCGCGCCGGCGGTGTCGCCGGACGGCACCGACCTGTACCTGGTCTACAACGCCTACACCACGCCGTACCGGACCAACACCACCGACCCGCGCAACCTGGTGGGCGTGGTGCTGCATGCCGACGTGGCCGGCGGGGTGCCGGGTGCGTTCGCCGAGCTGGACCGCTCCGCCAACGGCGACCCGCGTGGCACGAGCCAGAACGGGCTGACCGCGGAGTTCCTCGGGGACTACGTCTACGGCGCCGCGACGAACTCGGCGGTGGTGGGGGTCTGGAACGACGCCAGCAATGCCGCGGACTGCCCGGCCATCGACGCCTACCGCGCCTCGCTGTACACCGACACGCCGATCCCGGCCCCGGACGTGCTGGCGAGTTGCCCGGCGACCTTCGGTAACAGCGACATCCGCGGCGGGCAGTTCGCCGACCCGACGCCGTAGTTCTCCGAACTAGCCATCCCGGAACCGGGTCGAAGGCATTCTCGGCCCGGGCCCTGATCCGGACTGCTGCCCCGTCGCCTCCGCGGCGGGGCAGCAGCCGGGTCCGGGCTTCTCATAAAGCGTGCTACCAGCACATCTTTGTTCGGGGCGAGTAAGAAATATCTGTACATTTGCCGCACCAATTTCAATCAGTTTCGAACAGTTTTGCGCAGCCGGCGGCCTGAAATCCTCTTAATCCGGGCTTTTTGCCAATGATGTCAATTCCGTTGTAACTGCTCAGTGGTGTCAGCTCTTGCGGGCGCACGTGGCACAGGTCACGATTGGGTCACCCCCAACCCGGGCGCGCGGTCAGCTCCGGCTAGCAGTGCCGAGCCCGCCGCCTGTCCCTCTCGCAGGAGGTTTGATGAAGATTTCCCGCATGCTGATCGGCGCCGGAGTCGCCGTGGCAGCCGCATCGCTGTCCACCGTGGGCATCGCGACGGCAAGCACCCCCAGCGCCACCCCCTCCGTCGCCGGCAAGCACGCACTGCACGCCTGTGGCGCGCCCGCCAAGGGCTACGCCGCCTGCTTCGCGCAGAGCATGGTCAGCGACAACGGCGCCAAGCCGAACGCCGCCAGCCCGTCCGGGCTGAACCCGGCCGACATCCAGAGCGCCTACAAGCTCTCCGGCTCCAGCACCGCCACCGTCGCGATCGTGGACGCCTACGACGACCCGAACGCCGAAGCCGACCTGGGCGTCTACCGCTCGCAGTTCGGCCTGCCGGCCTGCACCACCGCCAACGGCTGCTTCAAGAAGGTGAACCAGACCGGCGGCACCAAGTACCCGCGGGTCAACGCCAGCTGGGCGGTGGAGATCAGCCTGGATCTCGACATGGTCACTGCCGCCTGCCCGACCTGCCACATCCTGCTGGTCGAGGCGAGCAGCAACTCCTTCGCCAACCTGGCCGCCGCGGTGAACTACGCGGCGAGCGTGCCGGGTGTGGTCGCCATCAGCAACAGCTACGGCGGCAGCGACAGCGCCGAGACCTCGTCCTACAACCACCCGGGTATCGCCATCACCGCCTCCAGCGGTGACTCCGGCTACGGTGCCCAGTCGCCGGCCAGCTACCCGCACGTGATCGGCGTCGGCGGCACCAGCCTGACCCGGGCCAGCAACACCCGCGGCTGGAACGAGACCGCGTGGAGCGGTGCCGGCAGCGGCTGCTCGACCCTGAACGCCAAGCCGTCCTGGCAGACCTCGGTCACCCAGTGCTCCGGCAAGGCCATCTCCGACGTCTCGGCGGTCGCCGACCCGAACACCGGTGTCTCGGTGTACGACTCCACCTCCTACCAGGGCATCGTCGGCTGGTCGGTCTGGGGCGGCACCTCGGCGGCCTCGCCGATCATCGCCGCCGTCTACGCCCTCGGTGGCAACACCGCCGGCTACCCGGCTTCCTACACCTGGAGCCACGCTAGCGGCCTGTTCGACGTGACCAGCGGCTCCAACGGCACCTGCAGCCCGAGCATCTGGTGCCACGCGGTCGCCGGCTGGGACGGCCCGACCGGCCTGGGCACCCCGAACGGCACCAGCGCCTTCTAGATCGCTCGCCACTGGGGCAGTTCGCCAGACACAAGTGGGAGCCCGGCTTCGGCCGGGCTCCCACTCGGCATTTCCGCCACGATCAACGCCAGCCGAAAACACCGTGATGACGCAGACATCGCTATAGACGAATCGCCTATCGGCGGTTGTCACCCGGCGCCCCCGCCTGCCGTCACCGCTCCGGCGCCGGTGCGCACGGAAATAGCGGACATTCCGCATCCGGTATCGTTCGGGGTTGCTGTCAGTGCGCGAGCGTGGTCGAAAGGAAGCGGTAACCGGTGGCAGGTCTGCGGTATCTCGTGACAGGCGGTGCCGGCTTTATCGGCTCGAATTTCGTCCATTCGGTGGTGGCCGACGGTTCCGCCGGCTCGGTAACCGTTCTCGACGCATTCACCTACGCCGCCAATGAAGCCAGCCTGTCCGGCCTCGCCGGCGACGTCGAGGTGGTCACCGGCGACATCTGCGACGCCGAGGTGCTGGACCCGCTGGTGGCCCGCAGCGACGTCGTGGTGCACTTCGCCGCCGAGTCCCACAACGACGTGGCCCTGAGCTCCCCCGGCCGGTTCGTGCACAGCAACCTGATCGGCACCTACGAACTGCTGCAGGCGGTCCGCAAGCACGACCGCCGGCTCCACCACATCTCCACCGACGAGGTGTTCGGCGACCTGGAACTCGACGACCCCGGCGCGTTCACCGAGGACTCGCAGTACCGGCCGTCGAGCCCGTACTCGGCCACCAAGGCCGGTGCCGACCACCTGGTACGGGCCTGGGTGCGGTCCTTCGGAATTGCCGCGACGATTTCGAATTGCTCGAACAATTACGGCCCCCGCCAGCACGTCGAGAAATTCATTCCGCGCCAGATCACCAATGCCCTCGACGGAATGCCGTTCAAGGTCTACGGCGGCGGCCGCAACGTGCGGGACTGGATTCACGTCGACGACCACAATTCCGCCGTGCTCACCATTCTGGACAAGGGGCGGCTCGGCGAGACCTACCTCATCGGCGCCAACGGCGAGCGGTCGAACGTGGAGGTGGTGCAGGCGCTGGCCCGGCTGATGTCGGTGAGCACCCCGATCGAGTTCGTGGCCGACCGCGCCGGTCACGACCTGCGCTACGCCATCGACTCCACCCGGCTGCGTACCGAACTGGGCTGGCAGCCCAGCTACTCCGACTTCGAGGCCGGGCTCGCGGCGACCGTGGACTGGTACCGGCAGAACGAGGCCTGGTGGCGTCCGGCGAAGGCCGCCACCGAGCGCTACTACCAGGGCGTCGAGGTGACCGACCGGGCCTAGCCCGCGAGTCCCACCTGGCACCAGGTGCCGGCATGGCGGAGAATAGTCATGTACTACGGAGGAAACACATGACTTCGCTGCCATCCCAGAGCCAGCCGGCCGGCTACCGCGTCGAGGACGCCGACATCGCCGAGGCGGTCAAGGCCCTCTACTCCGACGGGATCATCGGCCGCAAGGCCGCCTTCTCCCCCGAGTGGGTGCGCGACCTCGACGCCGACATCATGGCCGCTTTCTCCGAGGCCCGCACCCGGCCGCACGGCGCGGTCGGACGCGGCCCGAATCGCTGGTACGTCGAGATCCATCCCGAGGCGCTGCGCGGCTTCGTCGAGCTCGCCGGCCATCCGTGGGTCCAGGCGGTCAGCGAGGCGGTGCTCGGCCCGGACTACCGGATCGTCGAGGTCGGCTTCGACATCCCCTTCCCCGGCGCCATGATGCAGCCCTGGCACCGCGACTTCGCCATTCCCCCGGAGACCCGCGGCGGGCGGCGACTGAGCTCGCTGGCCTTCAACATCACCACAGTGGACACCACCGAGGAGATGGGCCCCTTCGAGATCGCCCCGGGCACCCAGTTCGACGACAGCCCCGACTTCGAGCACGGCATGTTCCCGCCGAGCTCGCACTACCCGCGCTACGAGCAGCTCGCGGTGCGCAAGTACCCGCAGATCGGCGACATCTCCGCCCGCTCGGCACTGACCATCCACCGGGGCAGGCCCAACCGCTCCGAGCAGCGGCGGCCGGTGCTGGTGCTCGGCGTCGACGCGCCGGACGCCACGAACTCCATCCAGCACGACCTGTCGGTGACCAAGGCCTACTGGCAGACGCTGCCCGACTCGGTCCGCCGGCACCTGGACTGCCCGATCGTGGACGAGCTGAAGCCGATCTCGCAGAAGCACCTCATCGAGGGCCTCGTGATGGGCCAGGCATGACCGCCCGGCGGTTCCGGCCGCGGGTGCTCGCGGCACTGACGGCGCTGTGCCTGGTCCCGGGCCTGGTGGTCACCGGCTCCGGCCGGCCGGGCGCGGCTCCCGCCGCTGCCGCCAGTTGCTCGCTGCGCAACCCGGTGCTGGCAGCCGGTGCCGACCCGTCGGTCTGGTACCGCAACGGCCTGTACTACCTGGTGCAGTCCGACGGGGCCCGCAGCATCAACCTGCGCTCCTCGACCACGCTGGCCGGCCTCGGCTCGGCGACACCCAAGGTGGTCTGGACGGCCCCGAAGGGCACCGACCACAGCGCCGAGATCTGGGCGCCGGAGCTGGAATACCTCGACGGGCGCTGGATCATCTACTTCGCCGGCGCCACCAACAAGGGCAGCGACCCGGCCACCAACAACACCCACCGGATCTTCGCCATCACCGCCACCACCTCCGACCCGCTGGGCAGCTGGAGCTTCTTCGGCAAGATCAGCGACTCCACCAACCAGTGGGCCATCGACCCCACCGTCTTCTTCTACGGCAATGCCTGGTGGATGCTGTGGTCGGGCACCCCCACCGGCAACGGCGGCTCGGCCCCGCAGCAGATCTACATCGCGCACATGAGCGACCCGCTGCACATCGACCAGGACTACCGCCGGCTGATTGCCAATCCCGACCAGCCCTGGGAGACCTCGGTGCAGGCCATCGAGGAGGGCCCGGAAGCCTGGATCGGGCCGAACAACACCCTGACGATCGTCTACAACGCCAATGCCAGCTGGACCACGTCCTACAGCCTGGGCGAGCTGGTCTACCGCGGCGGTGACCTGACCACGTACCTGTCCTACACCAAGCGCGGTCCGGTGTTCTCCTCCGCCAACGGCGTCTACGGCACCGCCGGCGAGTCGCTGCCGGTGCCCGGTGCCAACGGCACGAACTGGAACGTCTACCACGCCAAGACCAGCACGGCCGACGGCTGGGACGACCGGGCCGTCTTCGCCCAGCCGGCCGGGTGGGCCGCCGACGGCACGCCGGCGTTCGGGACGCCCAGCGGGTACCGGACCTACGACGAGGCCACCGAGCTGCCCTGCTGAGCACTGTTTTCCCGTACCGGCAAGGCCTTACTGAAATCCACGCTGCAGGCGGGAGCGGCCTCCTTCGCACAGCAGCGGCCGTCCGGCAGGTGCTGGGTTGACCTGCCGGACGGCCGCTGAGCTGTGCCTACCGGCCCGTACCAGCCGCTGTCGAGCTGGCGTCAGCCTGCCTTGCCGCTCTGGTCCGGCGGCACGTGCACCGCGCTGACCCGGACGTAGTCGAAGTTGCTGCTGAAGCCGGAACCACCCATCGAGATCAGGCCGATCCTGGTGTGCGAAGTGGCGGCCTGGGTCCAGGTCGCGCCCTTGTCCCAGTGCTGGCCGTCGAGGCTGGTGTAGGCGGTGTAGCGCTCCCCCAGCCGGACGATCCGCAGGTAGGTGGTGGTGCCCACCGGCCCCACGACGGCATTGCCGTAGCTGGGGTATCCCTCGGGAACCGGCGAGACCTGCTTGCCAAACTCGGTCTGGCGGGTGTTCCAGATCGAGACCGACGCCAGCTTGAGGTAGTTGCCGTCGTCGTTGTAGATGACCAGCCCGCCCTGCACGTAGTTCTGGCAGCAGCCCTCGGGCGGAACGGTGACCCGGACCTTGGTCTCGACCACGTAGTTCCCGGTCGGTGCGGGCTCGGTGAGCACCGAGGCCAGCGGGGTGGCCGGCGGGTGCAGGTCGGCGTTCTGGGTCTGCCAGCGGAGCTGGCCGTCGTCCAGCCGGTAGCTGCCGGCGTCCGGCTGCCGGACCCAGGTCCACTGCGGCGACAGGGTGTCGGAGCGGAAGTCGTCCGACAGCGACCTGTACACCCGGGTCGGCCGGGGTTCGACGACGAACCGGGGCCGGTAGGCCGTCCGCTCGCCCGGCTGGGCAGCGGGACCGGGCTGCGGGCTGTCGGACGGGCCACGGCCACCGCGGACGGTGGGCCAGCCCTGCTTCCAGTCCAGCGGGTCGATCAGTGCCGGCCGCTTGGTGTAGCCGACCGCACCGGCATAGTAGGGGTCGTTGCGGTCCACCGCGTGGTAGACGATCCACTGCTGGCCGGAGTAGTCGGTGATCACCGTGTTGTGGCCGGCACCGACCCAGCGGTTGCCGTTCTGCGACAGCACCGGAGTGCCGCCCACCCGGCCGGCCAGCACCGAGACGCCGTGCCGGTCGAGGAACGGGCCGAGCGGGCTGCGGGAGCGGGCCGCGAAGACCGAGTACCCGGTCAGCGGGCCGTTGCAGCAGTTGGTGGCCGAGGCGAGCAGGTAGTACCACCCGTCGTGCACGACGATGTTGGTTCCCTCGTAGCGGTTGTCGATCGCCACCTGCTGCTGGCTTGCCGGATCGGAGGAAAGCCCGTCGGCCGACAGCCGCCGGGCGGCGATGCCGCCGAAGTAGCTGCCGAAGTAGATGTAGCTGACCCCGTCGGCGGTGAGCACCTCGGGATCGAAGATCCACCGGCGGCTGCCGGGCGGGCCCTGCGGCTCCACCACCGGTTGCCCGCTGTCGGTCCAGGGCCCGGTCGGGCTGGAACTGGTGGCCACCCCGATCGCCGAGCCGCCGTCGGGCAGCGAGGTGTCCGAGGCCGCGTAGTAGAGCCGGTACTGGCCGTCGCGGTAGACGATCTCCGGTGCCCAGAGGAAACCCGACACCCAGGACGGCTTGGCCGGGAAGGCGTCACCGCGGTAGGTCCAGTGGATTAGGTCCAACGAGCTGAACATCGGCACGTTGTGCAGCAACGGCCTGCCGTCCGGGCCGAGCTCGGCCGCGGTGAGCGCGTCGGAGGTGCAGTAGAGGTACCAGTGCCGGTCGGAGCCGACGCCGCGCAGCACGTCGGGGTCGGCACAGCTCTCGGCCATCGCCCCCGAAGGCAGCGCGAGCTTGAGCGGGTTGGTGTAGGACGGCGCGACCGGATGCCGTGGCGACGCGGTGCCTGCCGGGGCCGGTCCGGCGGAGACGAGGGTGGCCGCCGCGGTGGCCAGCGCGACCATCGGCACGACTATCTTCCTGCTCCAGCGCATGGCTACCTCCGAGCTCGGGACGTCAGCGACCGTCTAGCCATCCTGACCCGGGCTTTCGACATTTGTAAAGGTCTGAGAACGTAAGCGGATACCGGATCGGCGGCCGCGGTGCTCGCCCGGGCGACCGGTCCGGCGCGCGCTGCCGTCGTTGGCGCGGCGCCCGGCCGGCCGCATTGCCGCACCGGCCGTCTGCGGCACAGATTGATACCAATGCACTCCAGAGAGTGCTCAAGGTCAATTACCGGGTTACCGTCGAAGAAGCAGACCGATCGATGCCGGTCTCTCGGTCAAACACGACCACAGGCGCCCCTGCTGATGGGGGGTACACCCATGACCTAGGCCTTTCGTCGCGGCGTGCGCACGCATCGGGCCGCAGGCCCGACGCGCCATGCGCGCTGCCAGCCGCCACCCGGGCAGCACCCGGCGCTCGTGCCGTGCTGCCCTCCCGGTCCTGACTTCCACCAAGCAAGGAGATCCTCGATGAACCAGCTCAACGTTCCTGTGTCCCGGCGCGGCTTTATCGGGGCGGCCGGAGCCTTCGGAGGCGCACTGGCCCTGGCCGCGTGCGGGGGCAAGAGCACCCCGCCGGGTGCTGCCGGCGGACCCACCGGCTCGGCAGCGGGCGGTGCCTACAACGGGCCGAAGGTAACCCTGGCGTTCTGGAACGGCTGGACCGGCGCGGACGGCGACTACGCCAAGCAGATGGTGAACCAGTTCAACTCGGCCACTCCGAACATCAAGGTGAACATGAACGTCTTCCAGTGGGCGGACCTGTTCCAGAAGATGCCCGCCGCGGTCACCAGCGGCAACGGGCCGGACATCGCCGCCATGCACATCGACGACATCCCGACCCAGGCCGCGCAGCGGGTGATCGTGCCGATCGACGCGATCGCCGACAACCTCAAGCTCAACGAGTCCGACTACGCCCCGGCCGTCTGGAAGGGCGGGCTGTACCAGGACAAGCGCTACGGCATCCCGGTGGACGTGCACTGCCTGGGCCTGTTCTACAACAAGGACCTGTTCGAGAAGGCCGGCCTGGACCCGGAGAAACCGCCGACCAACAAGGACGAGTACATGAATGCCCTGGACAAGCTGAAGGCCAAGGGCATCCAGGGCAGCTGGGTCAGCCCGTTCCAGTTCACCGGCGGCCTGATGTACCAGTCGCTGCTGTGGCAGTTCGGCGGTGACCTGTTCAACTCCGACGTCACCAAGGCGACCTGGGACTCCGACGCCGGGATCGCGGCGCTGACCTGGATGACCGATCTGGTCAAGCAGGGCTACAGCCCCAAGAACGTCGGCCAGGACGCCGACTACGTCGCCCTCAAGAACAGCCGCAATGCCCTGAACTGGCAGGGCATCTGGCAGGTGAACGAGGTGACCAAGCTGCCCAGCGTCAAGATCGGGCTGGCCGAGTTGCCCAAGATCGGCGACAAGGGCGGGGTGTGGGGCAACTCCCACCAGTTCGTGCTGCCGCGCACCCAGGGCAACGACTCGAACAAGGTTTCCGCGGCCGCCTACTTCGTCAGCTGGTTCAGCCAGCACGGCGCCGACTGGGCCAAGAGCGGCAAGGTGCCGGCGATCAACAAGCTGGCCGAGAGCTCGGACTTCACCTCGATCGCGGGCCTCAAGCCGTTCGCCGAAGAGGTGCCCGACGTGCACTTCCCGCCGGCTGTGGCCGGCATCAACGACGCGATGACGGCCATGTACGACGCGGTGAACGCCGCGGTGCTCGGCAAGTCCGACCCGGCCGGCGCGCTGCGCGGTGCCGCCAACAAGGCGTCGCAGATCCTCGCGCAGAACAAGAAGAAGTACGGCTGAGGCATGACGACCACCAGTGAGCGCAGCACACTGGAGGGAGCGCCGGCCAGAGCCACCGGCCGGAGGGTACGGCGCAACAACTGGGCGACGCCGTACCTCTTCCTCGCCCCGTACGGCGTGCTGTTCGTCGGGTTCATCCTGATCCCCGCCATCTACGGGATCTGGATCAGCCTGCACGACTACGACTACCTGTTGCCCCACCAGCCCTGGGTGGGCCTGAGCAACTACACCGACCTGTTCAAGTCGGGCTCGCGCGACGGCGCGGACTTCTGGCGCAGCATCCGGGCCACGGCGATCTTCACGGTGTTCAGCGTGCCGCTGCTGGTCACCATCCCGCTGGGGATCGCCATGCTGCTGAACCGGAGATTCCCCGGTCGGACGTTCTTCCGGGCCGTCTTCTTCACGCCCTACGTGCTCGGCGTGGCGGTGGTCGGCGTGCTGTTCCGCTTCCTGCTCGACCCCACCATCGGCCTGCTGAACTTCTACCTGGGCAAGATCGGCTTCAGCGGCACCACGCCGTGGACCACCCAGGTGCCGTGGGCATGGGTGGGCCTGGTCGGCATGACGGTCTGGTGGACGCTGGGCTTCAACGCCATCATCTACCTGGCCGGCCTGCAGGACATCTCGCCGGAGCTGTACGAGGCCGCCGAGGTGGACGGCGCCTCGGCCTGGGACAAGTTCCGCAACGTCACCCTGCCGGGCCTGCGTCCGGTGCTGCTGTTCGTGCTGACCCTGACGCTGCTGGCCTCGGCCAACATGTTCGGCCAGTCCTTCCTGGTGACCAAGGGAGCGCCCAGCAACGCCACCCGTACCGCGATCTACTACATCTCCCAGGTCGGGCTGCAGCAGTACCGGCAGGGCATCGCCGCGGCGATGAGCTACATCCTGGCCCTGATCCTGGTCCTGATCAGCCTGCTGAACTTCAGGCTCTTCCGCGAGAAGGAAGAATCATGACGAGCCTCGCCACCGGCGGCGCCACCGCTGCCGCCGACGAACCGAGTCCGCAGCGGCAGCCGGCCCGGTCCGGCCGGCCGGCCTCCCGCTCGCCGCTGGGCCAGGTGCTGTTCTGGCTGATGCTGGCGATCCTCACCGTGATCTTCCTGGCCCCGCTGGTGTGGATGCTCAGCACCTCGTTCAAGACCCACGAGGCGGCCACCCGGCTGCCGCTGTCCTGGTGGCCCACGCCCTGGGACACCGGCGCCTACCGGGTGCTGTTCGGTTCCGGCTCGGCCAACCCGGTGCTGCGCTGGTTCCTCAACAGCCTGGTCGCTGCGGCCGCCAACTCGGCGCTGATCGTCGCGGTGGACGCCGCGGCGGCCTACGCCCTGGCCAGGCTGGACTTCCCCGGCAAGAAGCTGATCTTCGTCAGCGTGATCACCACGATCTTCCTGCCGGCGTTCGTGTTCCTGGTGCCCAACTTCCTCATCGTCAGCAAGCTGGGCTGGCTGGACTCGCTGTGGGCCATCATCGTCCCGAGCGCCGGCGGTGCCTTCGGGGTGTTCTTCCTGCGGCAGTTCTTCTCCACGCTGCCCCGGGAGCTGGAGGAGGCCGCGATCATCGACGGCGCCAACCAGTGGCGGATCTTCACCCGGGTCATCCTGCCGCTGTCCAGGCCGGCGCTGTCCACCCTGGCGGTGCTGTCGTTCCTGACCAACTGGAACGACTTCCTGTGGCCGGTGTACGTGCTGTTCAGCCCGAACAACCTGACCCTGCCGTCCGGCCTTGCCAAGTTGCAGAACGCGGCGACCGTCGACTACCCGATCATCATGGCCGGCGCCGTGGTGGCCAGCGTGCCGGTGATCCTGATCTTCCTGATCGCCCAGCGGCAGGTCATCGAGAGCGTCTCGCGATCGGGTCTGAAGGGGTAGCAAGAGGGGCAGCAGGCTCAGCACACGCCGAGGACCGTACAGACAGTGCTGTACGCCTCGGCGTTGCTGTGCAGGTAGCAGGCCGGGTCCGTGCTGCCCGCCGCGACCCGGTCCGCGGTGAGCAGCCGGAACAACGCTGCCCGGGCGAGCATCGACCGGCTTTCTTCCGGCTCGTGCCGGCCGAAAGCGTCCAGCAGCGGCCGGCCGGCGCCGTGCCAGGCCACCGCGTCGGCCACCACGACCGCCAGGCCGAAGCTGGCCGGCCGCCAGTACGGCGTGAAGTCGATGATGCCCGGTGCCGCCGGATCGGCGAACAGGACGTTGCCGGTGAGGTCGCCATGGATGAGCTGGCTGGGCCGCCTGGTCGGCCGCAGGAAAGCCGCCAGCCGCTCGGCAGGCCGTCGCAGCTCCTGGTGCGCCGGGAGCTCGCCAGCCCAGCTGAGCCGCTCGGCGACCGACCAGTGGTCGTCGCGGTCGACCAGGAAGGCCGGCTCGGCAACGGCTGCCAGCGCCCGGTGCAGGGCCGCGCCGGCGTGCAGGACCTGCGGCCAGCGCCCGGTGAAGTCATGGCTGCCGGCCAACCAGCGCCACGCCGCCCAGCCGGCCACGGTCCGGGCCCCGCTGGTGCTCCGGACCGGCTGGCTCAGCCGGAAGCCGACCTCCCGCACGGTGGGCAGCAGCTCGGCGACCCAGTCCGCCTCGGCCTGATTGCCCACCGGCTTCAGGATGACCGAACCGGCCCGCCAGGCGCTGCCCTGGCCACCGGCCAGCGGCTCGAGGCGTTCTCCGGACAGCGCATAGCCGGCGAGCACCTCCGGGCTCGGGCGAGTGCGCATCGTGCCATTGTCGTCTCCCCGGAGCAGTGAGCCTGCCTTGCGTCCCCCCACCCGCAGCGCAAGACTGGAACGGCGCGAGCGCGGCGGCCAAGCCACGACCGACCCGCCGGCAGGCTGCGGAAGGAGAGGCGACGATGAGTGAGAACAAGGACACCGGCGATCTGGAGGAGGCCGCCCAGGAAGGCCCGCTGCCCGGCGTCGAAGAGGCCGAGGCCGCCGCCGAGGATGGCCGGGACCCCTCAGGGGAGGATTCGGCCAGCCGTGACCCCGCTGCCGCTCCGGATTCGTCGGAGGACGGCCAGCCCGACGACGACGCCCCGGCGGGCGGCGTCGTGATGGGTGCGATCAACCAGCACTGAAAAGCCGGCAAGCACCAGACCGAGGCCCAGCCACTCCAGGTGGCTGGGCCTCGGCCTTTCTCGCAGCTGCGGCGGCTGGTCAGCCGCCGGGGCCTGGATCGGGATCCCGTTGGCTGCGCGGCTTGTTTCCCTCGGCTCCCACCGCGGCCACCCCGGCCTTGGCCACGGTCTCGTGGTGGCGCAGCGTGCCGTGCGCCTCCCGGTCCAGCCGTGCGATGAGATGCGGGTAGTGCGCCTCGAAGGCGGGCCGCTCGGAGCGGATCCGCGGCATCGCGGTGAAGTTGTGCCGGGGCGGCGGACAGGAGGTCGCCCATTCCAGGGAGTTGCCGTGCCCCCAGGCGTCGTCCTGGGTCACCAGCTCGCCGAACCGGTAGGACTTGTAGACGTTGTAGAGGAACGGCAGCATCGAGGCGCCCAGCACGAACGCGCCGATGCTGGAGATGGTGTTCATGGTGGTGAAGCCGTCGCCGGGCAGGTAGTCGGCGTAGCGGCGGGCCATTCCCTTGTTGCCCAGCCAGTGCTGGATCAGGAAGGTGGTGTGGAAACCGAGGAAGGTCAGCCAGAAGTGCAGCTTGCCCAGCCGCTCGTCCATGTAGCGGCCGGTGTACTTGGGAAACCAGAAGTACACCCCGGCGAAGGCGGCGAACACGATGGTGCCGAACAGCACGTAGTGGAAGTGCGCCACCACGAAGTAGGTGTCCGACACGTGGAAGTCCAGCGGCGGCGAGGCCAGGATGACCCCGGTCAGGCCGCCGAACAGGAACGTCACCATGAACCCCAGTGACCACAGCATGGGCGTGTCGAAGGTGATCGAGCCGCGCCACATGGTGCCGATCCAGTTGAAGAACTTCAGCCCCGTCGGCACCGCGATCAGGAAGGTGAGGAAGGAGAAGAACGGCAGCAGCACCACGCCGGTGGCGAACATGTGGTGCGCCCACACCGTCAGCGACAGGCCGGTGATGCCCAGGGTGGCCAGCACCATGCCCTTGTAGCCGAACAGCGGGGTGCGGCTGAACACCGGGATCACCTCGGTGATGATGCCGAAGAACGGCAGCGCCACGATGTAGACCTCGGGGTGGCCGAAGAACCAGAACAGGTGCTGCCAGAGGATCGGCCCGCCGTTCTGGGCCTCGAACACCTGCGCGCCCAGGTGCCGGTCCACCCACAGCACCAGCAGTGCCGAGGTCAGGATCGGGAAGGCCAGCAGCACCAGCAGCGAGGTGGCCAGGATGTTCCAGGTGAAGATCGGCATCCGGAACATCGTCATGCCCGGCGCCCGCAGGCACAGGATGGTGGTGACCATGTTGACCGCGCCCAGGATGGTGCCCAGGCCACCGACCGCGAGCCCGACGATCCACAGGTCGGACCCGATGCTGGGTGAGTGCTGCATGCTGCTCAGCGGCGTGTAGCCCGTCCAGCCGAAGTCCGCCGCACCCTGCGGGGTGAGCGCTCCGGAGACCACCGTCAGGCCGCCGAACAGGAACAGCCAGTAGGAGAAGGCGTTCAGCCGCGGGAAGGCCACGTCCGGCGAGCCGATCTGCAGCGGAATCACCAGGTTGGCAAAGGCGAACACCAGCGGGGTGGCGAACAGCAGCAGCATGATCGTGCCGTGCATGGTGAACAGCTGGTTGTACTGCTCCGGGGACAGGAACTGCATGCCCGGCCGGGCGAGCTCGGCACGCATCACCAGGGCCAGCAGGCCACCCAGCATGAAGAAGGCGAACGAGGTGACCAGGTAGAGCTGGCCGATGAGCTTGTGGTCGGTGGTGTGGAGCAGGTTCAGGAACACCGAACCGCGCGGGTTGGGTGTCGCGGCCTGCGGTCGGACCAGGATGGGGGCCGGCTCGAGTCCGGCCGGCCGTTCAACTATGTCGGTCATCTGACCCCCAGCCGCGCGGGATGCACACCGGTGCGCGGCACGTGGTACTCGGGTCCGGCAGGGCGGGCCGACTGACTGCTCAGTACTTCAGAGCTTAGACGACCCTCTTGCGTTTGCAACACGCGCACCTGCCGGTGATCCCGGGCCCGACTGGGCGCGGCGCCAGGCATGGCGGGTGTTGCCCCGCCGGTCCGGGACGCCTCCTAGCATCGCGGTCGCCGGGCGGGAGAACGCCAGCCGGGCGGGCTCCCCGCCGGCCGCCGGCAGCAGCCCCAGCTCCACCGCCCGCAGCGGCAGCTGGGCCCGCCGCGAGACGTCCAGGCTGGCGGTGATCCGCTCGATGTGGCTCTTGACGGTCTTCTCCGAGATGAACAGCTCCTTGGCGAGGTCCTTGTTCGACGTGGTCCCCGCGGCCACCAGGTCCAGCACCTGGCGTTGCCGGGCGGTCAGCTGCGGTACCGGGCTGGCCGCGGCGGCCGGGTCCGGCACGGCCTCCGACCGCACCTCGACCAGCCGGGGGTCCAGCACCGGGCGCCTGCCCGAGACCACCCGGCACAGCGCCTCCCGCAGCTCGGCACGGCTGGCACCCCGGCAGATGTAACCGGCCGCGCCGGCCGCCAGCGCCTGCCGGGCCAGCCGGGCGTCGACGTGGCCGGAGTACACCACCACGACGGCGTCGGGATAGAACTCCAGCAAGTCGGAGATCAGCACCAGGCCGGACTCGGCTCCCAGCCGGACGTCGACGGTCACCACGTCCGGATAGCACTGGGCGTACTCGACCAGGGCCTCGGCATTGGTGGCGGCCTGGCCGACCACCTGCACCCCGCTGGCTTCCAGCCGCTGCGCGACCGCCTGCCTCATCAAGGAACCGGACTGCACTACCAGAACTCGGACAGATTCGCCCATTGCAAGATCACCCCGTGCGATCAGCATAGGGCTCGGCAATGTTCCGCCGATTCAGGCCGGAGCCCCCGTTTTCGCCAGCCCTATGGGTCAGATTCTACACCGGCCCGGGCCGCCGCGGGCCGGTCTGCCCGAGACCGGGCCGCTCAGGACGGCCGTCCGCAGCCGGTGTCCGCGGGGTGCCGGGCCTACCTGATCAGCGAACCCAGCGCGTTGAGGTCCTGGTAGCCGTACCGGGTCATCGGGTCGACGTAGGAGCCCTCGGTGATCTCGTTCCAGCTGATCAACCCGAACGCGTCGGGACGGGTGGCGAGGTTTCCGGTGTAGAGGGTCTTGATGGTCTGGCCGCCCTTGCGCGGCACGCAGGCCGAGCCGCCGGCCAGCTGCTTGTTGTAGCCCGGCGCCAGCGGCGCCACCCACACCTTGGCGGTCCGGTCCGGATTGGCCCCCGAGGCCCGCACCGCGTTGGCCAGGGTTGCCAGCTGCTGGAAGGACTGCGGGTTGCTGTACGGATTCTGCGAGGACCAGTAGTAGGCGTTGCCATCGAGGTAGCGGGCCCGGTCGGCGGACCAGCTGGTCTCGTCGCCGAGGATGCGCAGCTTCGAGCGCAGCGGGCCGCCGACCGACGACAGCGTCGAGGCGGCGTACTTGCGGCTGCCCTGCCAGATCACCGTCACCTTCGGCGACCGCGACCGGTCGAAGGCCGGGTCCGTGCCGTAGCTGCGGACGAAGTAGCCGAGGTCGTTGCTGATGTAGGAGGCGGGCAGCACGTTCGCCGAGGCCTTGTAGCTCAGCCACAGCTTGAACGGGATGCCGGCGGCGTTCACCTTGTGCACCGCGGCGACCAGCACCCGCAGCCGCGCGCTGTAGGGGTTGCTGGTGTAGGTCTGGCTCGCGCTGCCGGTGCCGATCCAGTTCACCGCGAAGCCGCTCAGGCCCGCGGCGGCCGCCTGCCGGACGTCGGCCTCGATAAAGCCGGGGTCGTCCTGGCTGTAGATCCGGGCGGGCACGTCGGTGAGGGTGTTGCCCACGTACCTGGTCCTGGTGCCGCAGCCGGTCGCGTCCAGCGTCGCCGGTAGCGGCAACGGGCTGGCGCTGGTCGGGTAGTTGGGCCCCAGCGCGCTCTTCCAGTGGCTGGCGCTCCACCACAGGTAGTAGTAGGCGAACACCGGTGGCTTGCCGGCGGTGCTGACCGCGGCGCCGGCCGGCCGGGGCACCGCCGGCAGCAACGCCAGGCCGACCAGGGCGGCGAGGACGGCGGTGCAGCAGCTGGCCAGCCGGGAACGGGTGCGGGCTCGCCGGCAGGTGCCGGCGAGATGCTGGTGGTGCATCGGAACTCTCCGTCTGAAGGATCATCGGTCTCACGACTCTGATCACGAAGGGTAACGAATTACGTTACGGTTGGTAGCAGAAACGCCACACCCGTCGTTCATGCCGGGGTAAGACCCGGGTCACCGGTGCGCCGCTATCCTCAGCTACGGTTGCGGTCTGTCGACCGGTATGCAAAGACCAGGCAAGGGGGACGCGGGTTGGCTGACGACGGCGCCGAGTCCCCCGAGCTGCGAGCCGACCCGCTGTCGCCGGCCGAGCACATCAGCCGGCTCGACCGGTTGATCACGGACCAGGCCGACGAGCTGGCCGCCCTGCACACCACCCTGCGCGAGGTCACCGCGCTGTGCGACCTGGCCGACTGGGCGGCCGAGTCGGGTTCCGGCGAGCTGACCGCCACGGTGCGCGTCGACGAGCTGCGCCGGACGCTGGCCAGGCACCGGCAGCCGGGCCCCGCCGGCAGCTGACTCCGCCCGCGCGGTGGCCGTGCGCGGCATTCCGCAGCTGGCCTAGGTGTGTTCTGCCGCCGTGGGGCCGGCCATCCGCCGGTCCGGCCGGGCCCGCGCCGCCCGGGCCCGGCGCCGCAACCGGTGGCCGAGGACGGCAAGCCCGGCCAGCAGCACCGCCGGCAGCCCGAGCAGCAGCGCCACCGTCGGCCACCGGCGGCCGGGCCCAGTCGGCAGCGGCTGGGCGCTGGAGTCCTCGGCCGAGGCCGGCACCGGAGCCGCAGTGTGCCGCAGCTCGGCCAGCACGTCGAGGTAGCGGTGCCCGAACTTCTTCGACGGCTCCACGTAGGTGTTCTCGCTGAACTCGTTCCAGCTGATCAGGCCCAGGGCGTCCGGGGACGACTTCAGCGCCGTGCCGTACTCGACGCGCAGGGTCCGGCCGTCGTTGCGCGGCACGCTCTTGGTCCCGCCGACCAGCCTGGCGTCGAAGCCCGGTGCGAACGGTGCGATCCAGTACTTGGCGTCGGCGTGCACCGCGGCGCTCATCGCGTCGAGCTTCGCGGCGTAGTTGGCGTTGGTGGCCGGGTTGACCGAGGACCAGTAGTAAGCGTCGCCGTCGGTCACGTCGGCCAGCCTGCGGTAGCCCTCGACGCTCTTCTCGGTGGACAGCACCAGCAGGCCTGGCCGGACCCCCGAGGTGATCCGGGCTACGTCGGCAGCGGAGTACGCCCAGGTCCCGCTGAAGATGGTCAGCGGCTTGCCGCCCATCCTGGCGAACACCGGATTGCCGGCGAACTGCTTGGCGAAGGTGACGAAATCCGCCGCCACCCGGGCGGCCGGCAGCGGCTTGCGGTCGAAGTCCAGGCCCTGGTAGATCATCGACAGCGAGAACTTCTCCTCGGCCGCCACCGTCGCCAGCGCGTGCAGCCGCCGGGTGTTGGTCGGGGTGTCCTTCCAGCTCACGATGAAGCCGGTGATGCCGGCCGCCTTGGCCTGCTGGATGTGCTGGCGCATCACCCACGGGTCGTCGCTGGAGTAGGCGCCGAGCTCGGGCAGGTCGACCTTGGCCCGGTTCCAGGAATTGGGCACGAACCACTGGTAGTAGTAGGCGAACAGCGGCGGGCCCGGTGGGCTGGCCGGTGCGGTGCTGGTGGCGGCCGGGCCGGCCGCAACGGTGCCGACCGCCCGTTCCGGCGCGGCGCCGGCTGCCGTGCCGAGCGAGGTCGCGATCACCAGCACGGCGCTGAGCGCCGTCCTGGCGACAGCGCGGATCATGTCAGGATCTTCGCCCGGGGCGGCAGGAAAACGTCGCCGGAGCCGGGACCGGGCCGGGCCAGCCACCGGCGCCAGTACTGGCGACCGACCACCACCAGCGTGACGGCGACGATCAGCAGCAGCCCCAGCAGCAAGGCCAGGTCCTGCATGGTGATCACGACCAGGTCCGCGGTCTTGTCCTTGGACAGGCCGAACTGCTGGGTGCCCACGATGGACCTGCCGGCCGAGATGGTGACCTGGTAGTTGCCGCGCGGCAGGTTGGGCAGCGTCACGGTGTGCTTGGCGTCCATCCGGACGGTTACCTTGCTGCCGTCGGGATAGGTCACCGTGGCGCTGGTGCCCAGCGGGGAGGCGAACAGCGCGTCGTGGCCGGTGATGGTCAGGTCGTGGAACTGGGTGGTGAAGACCGGGCTGGTGGTGGTGGCCGGTGAGAAGCTCTGCCGCCCGGAGTCCACCACATTGGTGCCGCGGACCACCACGCTCTGCAGCGAGTACGACACCGGCTCCGCGGTCAGCCTGCCGTGGTGGAAGGACGGCTGCTCGCTGTCCAGCCAGGCCGGCGTGCCCGGTGCCAGGTCCACGATCGCGCCGGTCACGCTGCGCGCCGTGACCCGGCTGACCACGGCCGGGTCCAGCGCGGTGCCGTCCTGCCGCACCAACCTCGCGATCACCTGCCGCTGCACGGTGAACGCCGCGGTCACCACGTAGTTCGAGCGCATCGGCAACCCGGACACCGTGCGGGAGAAGGCCTGGTTGGGATCCCGCTGCCCGGCCCACCGGCTGAACCGGAACCGCTGGGACGCGGAGTCGAGCGAGCTGTTCAGCAACGACAGCCGGTGCCCGGCGAAGTCGTGCTCGGCAGTGTAGGTGACCATGCCGTCGGCACCGGTCACCAGCGGGTGGCCGTCCACGGTGAAGCGCACGCCGCTCAGCACCGGAACGGTCTTGATCGTCATGGTGATCGGCCACGGCTTGCGGTGCGGATGCGGGTGGTGGGCGCCCGGCACGGCTGCAGCCGGCCGCAGCGTCTTGTGCGGATGCGGCCGGGCGGGCTTCGTGACTGGCGTCTTTACCCGCGGGGTCCTGGTGCCGCCGGTGGCGCCGCCGGAGCCGTGCCCGGACGGACCCGACGCCGGTGAGCTCGCGTCCGGCGGTGGTGGCGAGCCGCCGGGAAGCGACGGACTCGGCGGGTCGGTCACCGGCGGGGTCGAGACGGGTGGCTCGCTCGACACCGGCGGATCGCTGGTCACCGGCGGCTCACTCGTTCCCGGCGGGTCGGAACTCACCGGTGGATCGGACGTGACCGGCGGGTCGGAGCTGACCGGTGGGTCCGACGAGGCCGGCGGGTCGGAGGAGGGTGGCGGATCGGAGGCCGCCGGCGGGTCGAAGGCCTGCGGCGCGTCGGACAGCGACGGGCTGACCGGGTCGTCGACCAGCAGCGCGGTCACCGGGCCGGCGCCGAGGTCGGCAGGGTGCATCGACCGCGCGCCGGCCAGCGCCGGTGCGCCGTACGGCACCGAGGTGGCGAGCAGCGCGGTCACCGCGGTCCCGGCCAGGGCCGCTATCCGCCAGCCGCGACCGGCGGTCATGGCTTCACCCGCACCGGTAGCGCTCGGACAGTCCGGCCCGGAGCGGACGGCGGGCCGGGTCTCCACCCGGTCGCCCGGCGCCTGCTGGACACCACGGCATAGCCCACCAGACCGGCCACCAGGCACAGCACCGCCCCATAGCACCAGAACACCAGCGCCACTGAGGCACTCGACGCCGGTGCCACCAGCGGTTCGGTAAACCGGACGTCGGCCGGCCGCGGCGCGGAGCCGAAGTCGAAGGCCGCCGTGATCGGGGTGGCCGCGGCGTCCCGGGAGGCCAGCGGCGCGAGCTTCCAGTTGTCCTCGATGAAGGCCAGCGCGCTGGTGTAGTCCAGCACGGTGGAGTTGACCGAACCCGGCCGGGCGTACGGGCTGACCAGCAGCGCCGGCACCCGCATGCCGTAGCCCTGCGAGTCGACCTGGGGTGGCTTGACGTGGTCGAACCAGCCGCCGGAGCCGTCGTAGGAGAGCAGGAACGCCGAGGACTTCCAGGAGCTGCTGACCATCAGGGAGCCGACCAGGTTGGTGACCAGTTGCTGGCCGCTGTCGATCGAGCGCGCCGAGCGCTCGCTGGGACCGTTGCTGGCGATGTAGGACACCGCCGGCAGCTGCCCGCTGTCGAGGTCGCGGTAGTACTGCGACAGGTCCACGATGTGCGAGCTCAGGGCCGGATCGTCAAGGAAACGCGGGTAGTTCAGCAACGGCACCCGGACCGGCTGGGTGGTGGGGGTGGTCCGCGACGCCGTCCGGTAGGTCTGACGGGGGTCATAGCCCTGCACGTAGAACTTCCAGTCGACCCCGGCGGCCTGCAGCCGGTCGAAGATCGTCAGGTGCTTGGCGTAGTCGGCCGCCACCGCGGCCGGGCTGCCGGTCGGCGGCGCGCTGCCCGACACCCAGTAGGACCGGTTGACCCGCTCGCCGGAACGGGTGGCGGAGAAGAAGCGGTCGAACAGCACGTAGCGGTTGGCCAGTCCCCAGTAGGTCGGCAGGTCGCGCTGGTCGTAGTAGCCCATCACCGCGCTGCCGTCCCGGCCCTGGTTCTGGTAGGCCGCGACGAACCCGTCCATCCGGCCCTCGTCGTACTGGTTGTCCAGCTCCACGGTGCCCGCGCCCAGCGCCTGCACGGTCTTGCCGTGCAACGGGAACGGCTTGACGCAGCCGGAATCGGTACCGGTGACGACGCGCTTCTGGCAGGTGCCGGGCGGAATTCCGTCCGCCCCGGGATAGGTGCCGAAGTAGTTGTCGAAGGACCGGTCGCCCTGCAGCAGGTAGACGAAATGCTCGATCGGGGTGGTGGGCAGCGCGCCGGCCGGCGCCGCGGTCGCCGCCGGCAGCCCCGTCCAGGCAGTCCAGCCGAAGGACAGCGCCGCCGCGATCGCGCCCGCCAGCAGCCGGCGTCTCATGTCGGACGCACCCGGTAGATCACCACGACCGGCGCGTCGACGGGCTGGCCCGACTTCGCGCCGACCTGGACGGTGGCGGTGAACACCGCCACGCCGTGGTACTTGCTGACCAGCGCAGTCAGCTTCGCACCGAACGACGGCGACCGGGACGCGGTGTAGGAATCCCAGACCAGGTACTGGAAACGCGCCTGGCGCAGCGACAGGTCCGGGTTTGGCACCGGTTGGTAGGACGGGTTGCGGTTGGCCGGATCCGGGCTGACCGACAGCGCGTAGACCCGCCGCTGCCCATAGAATTCCAGGACATTGGCCATCGACGGACCGATCGCCAGCAATTGCGCGGTGGCCGGCACGTTGGCCTCGAGCCACCGGCCGGCCTCCCGGCCGCCGGGCAGGCCGCCGGTGCCGGCCAGGTAGGTGCGGCTGGTGGACGGCTCGATCCGCGACCAGGTCGGCACCAGCAGGCTGAGCACCACCACGAGGGGAACGGCGTAGCCGGCGCCGGCGGCGAGCGCGCGGCCCCGCTCCTGCAGTGCCGCCAGGGTGCTGACCCGGGCCAGGGTGCGGGCGGCCAGCACGGCGAGCACCGGTGCGACCGGCAGCAGGTACTGGAACCCCTTGACCGGCCACAGCGAGAAGAACGCCACCGGCGCCGCCAGCCAGGTGAGCAGCAGCCGCTCCCGCCAGGTGTTGTGCCCGCGGAGCAGCACCAGGCCCAGCACGGCCAGCACCAGCACCAGCGGGCCGATCACCGCCGGCAGCACCTGCGCGTAGAACAACCGGCCGTGGTTGGAACGGCGGAACAGCTGCCACAGCAGGTAGTGCTGGCCGGAGCTGGCCCGTCCCGACAGCGACAGCGCCAACGGGAACGCCGCGATCACCACCAGCATCACCAGCCCGCCGGCGCCGACATGCCGCATCCGCAGCCGGACCGCGGGGGTGAGGGCGAAGAACGCGTACAGGCCGCCGACCAGCACGATGGAGGTCTCCTTGGCCAGCACCGTCGCGCCCATCAGGGCACAGCTGGCCAGCATCCAGGGCAGCGCTGCCGACTCGACGTAGCGGGCGACGCAGTACAGCACCAGGGTGGCGCACAGCGTCATCAGGCCGTCCAGCAGCACCTGCCG
>NZ_DATINC010000181.1:0-9679 GCF_035474675.1 Jatrophihabitans sp.
TCGGCGACCATAGCGAGAGGGAAACGCCCGGTCCCATCCCGAACCCGGAAGCTAAGCCTCTCAGCGCCGATGGTACTGCGCGGGCCACTGCGTGGGAGAGTAGGACGTCGCCGGACACACTTTCGACCAGGGTCGTTCGGCATTGCCGAACGACCCTGGTTGTTTTTGCCTGTCCAGCCACGGTGTTCCGGATCCCCGGAGCAGCTGGCTTTCTGAGCTTTCAAGTTTCCGATGATGTGGGTGATGACGATGGCTGAGCATGGAGCTCATCGCGGCGGCTCGAACACCGGCCGGGGCCGCGACAGCGGTGGCCGGGCGGCTGGCCGCCCCCGGGGTGCCGGCTCGGCCTCCGGTGGCTCCGCCGGCCGGGGCGCCGGTGGATACAGCGCCGGCGGCCGGGATTCCGGCGCGCGCGGTGCCGGTAGCCGGGGAGCTGGCGGGTACAGCGCCGGCGGTTCCGCTGCCGGGCGCGGTGCGGGTAGCCGTGCTACCGGCGGTTCTGCTGCCGGCCGTCGAGACGCCGGTGGTTACTCCGCCGGCAGCCGGGGCACCGGTGCCCGCAGCACGGACAGCCGTGGCGCCCAGGGCGGCGCCGGCCGGTCCCGGTTCGACACCGAACGGTCGGAGTTCCGATCGGCAGGCCGGCCGGTGCGCGACCGCCAGCCTTCGGGGCGCCCCAGCCGGGCTTCGGATGAGACTTATGCCGCCGACCGCCGGCCGCGTTACGGCGCCTCCTCCGGTGGCCGGGATTCCAGCTCGGCACCGTCTCGTCGCGGTTTTTCGGCGGGCGATTCGGCACCGTCCCGTCGCGGTGCCACGACAGGTCGTCCCACTAGCCGCCCCGCTGCCTCCGGTGACCGGGAGCAACGCTCGACGCCCTGGTGGGAGCCCGCCGGCGCTTCCACCGACGTGCGCGGGGACCGCCGGACCGGCAGGCCACATCGCGACCATGGCACCGATTCGCCCCCGCCCCGCCGGGCTGCTGCTCCCCGAACCGAGCGCACCAGCCGAGGCGATCGGTTCGAGCGGCCCGCCACCGGGCGTGGCCAGGCCCGCGCCGGGCGTCCGGAACGGTCCGGCAGTGACGACCGGTACTCCGCGACGTCCGGCCGCTCCGGCGACCGCCGGGCACCGGCCCGTACCACCTCAGCGCGTCCCGCCTCAGCCCGTACTGCCCCGGCCCGGAACGCGGCAGGCCGCGGCCGGGCACCGCGCGTCGAGGAGGACTACGAGGCCACCCGCGGCTCTCGGCCTGCCCGGGGCGCCGAGATCGCGATCCCGTCCGGCGCCGACCCCAAACTGCTGGACCCGTCGGTCCGTTCCGAGCTGCGCTCGCTGAGCAAGCTGACCGCCGAGTTCGTCGGCGCCCACCTGGTGGCGGCCGGCCAGGTCATCGACACCGACCCGCACAAGGCGCTCGAGCACGCCCGGGCCGCCCGCGGCCGCGGTGCCCGGGTGGCCGCCGTCCGGGAGGCCACCGGGCTGGCCGCCTACCACGCCGGCGAGTGGGCCGAGGCGTTGTCGGAGCTGCGGGCCGCCCGCCGGATCTCCGGCGACCCGGGCAACATCGCCGTGATGGCCGACTGCGAGCGCGCGCTGGGCCGGCCGGCGCGGGCGCTGAAGGCGCTGGACGACCCCGCGGTGGGCAAGCTCGACGCCGCCACCCGCGCCGAACTGCTCATCGTGGTGGCCGGCGCCCGGCGCGATCTCGGCCAGCTGGACGCCGCCCTGGCGGTGTTCGAACGAGGCAGCTCCCTGGATGTCAAGAACCCCAGGCCGGGCAGCGCCCGGCTCTGGTACGCCTACGCCGACGCCCTGGCAGCTGCCGGCCGGACCGAAGAGGCCATCCAGTGGTTCGGGGCCGCCGCGCAGGCCGACTTCGACGACGAGACCGACGCCGCCGACCGGGCCGCCGACCTGCTCTGACAAAGCTGCTGACCGGGCCGCCAATCTGCCCTGACAAAGCGTCAACCCTGCTCTGACAAGACCCTGAGGCCAACCCGCCGAGCCGGTGGTACCGCCACTACTGGTCGGCGAACCGCCGGATCACCATGCCGGAGGCCGGCTTCGGGGTGAACAGGGTGGACTTGCGCGGCATCCGCTCGCCGGCTGCCGCCACCGCCGCCACCGCCGCCACCGGGGTGGGCCGGACCAGCACCGCGGTCCGTCCGGCGTGCAGCGCCTCGGCGAGTGCCTCGCTGACGCTGTGCGCGTACCCGACGTTGTCCTCGTTGTCGCTCAGCTGCCAGACCCGCTCCACCAGCACCCGGTGCAGCACCGTGATGTCCAGCTCGCCGAGCGGCGTGCCGGCGGCCGGGCCGAGCGCCTCGCGCAGGATGTCGGGCGACAGGTTCGACACGATCACCGCCTCGTCCTCGTGCGCCAGGGCCACCGCGAAACCCTCGGTCTGGGCCAGCAGCTTCTCCGCCGCCGCCACCGACACCGGCTCGCCGACCTCGGCCGCGGCCTCGGTCAGTTCCAGGATCCGGTTCCAGGGCAACGCCACCACCCGGTGGATCGGGTGCACCTGCGGCCCGTAGGAGGAGGTGTCGACCAGCAGCGTCAGGCCGCGGTCCCACGGCCCGGGCTCGCCGGAATGGTCGGCCTGCAGCTGCCGGTAGGTGGCGTAGCGGTGATGCCCGTCGGCGATCAGGGCCCGCCGGCCGGCCAGGTCGTCGGCCACCGCGGCGTGTGCGGCCGGATCGGTGACGGCCCACAACCGGTGCCGCACCCCGTCCGGCGTGGTCGCCGAGCTGATCGGCTGCTGCTCGCCGACCGAGGCCACCAGCTCCGAGGCCGGCCCGCCACCGTCGTAGACCAGGAAGATCGGTTCGAGGTTGGCCTCGGTCGCGGTCATCAACGCCAGCCGGTCCGACACCGGCCCCGCCATGGTGTTCTCGTGCGGCAGGATCACGCCGTCCTCGGGGTCGCGCAGTTCCACCGCCCCCAGCAGGCCCCGGGTCACCGCGCCGTCCGGCGTGCTCATCTCGTAGACGAACAGGGCAGGCTCGCCGTCGACGGCCAGCACCCCCCGGCTCACCCATTCCTCCAGCAGCGCCCGCGCCCCGGCGTAGCGGTCACCGCCGCCGAACTGGGCCTCGTCCTGCTCTGGAAGGATCAACCGGACGACGTTGGTCGGGCCGGCCGCGACCAGCCCGGCCCGGTCGGCGTCGCTGATCACGTCGTAGGGCGGGGACAGCAGCTGCCCCAGGGAGCCGGCGTCCGCGGTGAAGCGGGTGGCACGGAACGGGGCGAGGGACAGGCCGGAGGCGGGACGGGGATCAGTCACGAGGGCCGATGTTACGGCAGCTGGCAGACGGACATATCGGCACGGGCAGGGATCCGGAGGGGTACACCATGATCGGCTCGAGCCAGCCGCTGGCCACCCGCTACGACGTGGCGCTGCTCGACCTGGACGGGGTGGTCTATATCGGCGAGCAACCGGTGCCCGGCGCTCCGCAGGCCTTAGAGGCAGCCCGCCGGGCCGGCATGCGGCTGGCCTTCGTGACCAACAACGCCTCCCGCACCCCGCACCAGGTCGCCGAGCTGCTGCACCGGGTCGGGGTGCCGGCCGACCCCGCGGAGGTGGTCACCTCCGCCCAGGCCGCGGCGCACTACCTGGCCGACCGGCTGCCGGCCGGGGCGCCGGTGCTGGTGCTGGGCACCGCCGGCCTGATCGAGGCGCTGGCCGAGCGCGGGCTGACCCCGGTCTTCTCCGCCGACGACGACCCGGCTGCCGTGGTGCAGGGCTTCTCCCCGGGCACCGACTGGCCGGCGCTGGCCGAGGCGGCGGTGGCGATCGGCCGGGGCGTGCCGTGGCTGGCCAGCAACCTCGACGCCACCGTGCCGTCCCCGCGCGGGCCGCTGCCCGGCAACGGCTCGCTGGTCGCGGCGCTGCGGCACGCCACCGGGACGGCCCCGGCCGCCGCCACCGGCAAGCCGGACCCCACCATGCACGCCGAGAGCGTGGAACGGTCCGGGGCCCGCAACCCCGTCGTGGTGGGCGACCGGCTCGACACCGACATCGAGAGCGCCCGGCGGACCGACTGCCCCTCGCTGCTGGTGCTCACCGGCGTCACCGACCCGGCCCGGCTGCTCGCCGCACCGCCGTTGCACCGGCCGGACTACCTCGGCCGGGACGTCTCGGCGCTGCTGCACGGCCATCCCGAGGTCACCGAGACCGCCGGGCTGGTCAGCTGTGGCACCGCTCGGGTGCGGACCGCCGGGGCCGAGCTGGTGCTGAGCACCGGCGAGCCGGGCGGCTCGGACAGCCCGGACGGCCTGGACGGGCTGCGGGCGCTGGCGGTGGCCGGCTGGCGGCTGGCCGACGCCGGCACCGATACCGGCACCCAGGCGGTGCGGATCCGTGGCGGCGACGAGCCCGCCGTCCGGCTGCTCGACCAGCTGGGCCTCGGACACGCGGCCGGCTGAGGCTGTGGATACCGCCCGCCCCGGCCCGGCCAGCACGTAGCCTGGGCGGTGTGAGCGACAGCTACCCGACCGAGCCCGCCCCGGTTCCGGCCCCCGGCGATGCCGATCCGGCCCGCCTGGTCGCCGCGGCCTCTGACGGCATCGCCGGCGTGGCGGACGGTCCGCTGGACGAGGCCGTGCTCCGGCTCGACGCCCTGCACCGCGAGTTGCAAGCCGCGCTCGCCGACCTCGACCAGGGCTGAGCCGCTGCTCATGGTCCGCCGGTTGCGCCTGGACGCCGAGCTGGTGCGTCGCCAGCTGGCCCGCTCCCGCGAGCAGGCCGGCGAGCTGATCGAGGCCGGCCGGGTGCAGGTACGCGGCACCGTCGCCACCAAGGCCGCCACCGGGGTCGAGCAGGACACCCCGATCAGGGTGCTCACCGACGCCGGCGACCCCGGCTACGCCTCGCGCGGCGGGCACAAGCTGGCCGGCGCGCTGGCCACGTTCGACGCCCTCCAGGTCGGCGGCCGGCGCTGCCTGGACGCCGGCGCCTCGACCGGCGGCTTCACCGACGTGCTGCTGCGCCACGGTGCCCGCGAGGTGGTGGCCGTCGACGTCGGCTACGGGCAGCTGGTCTGGGCGTTGCAGAACGATCCGCGGGTGGTGGTCCGCGACCGCACCAACGTCCGGACGCTCACCCCGGACCAGATCGGCGGGCCGGCCGACCTGACCGTCGCCGACCTGTCCTTCATCTCCCTCGGCCTGGTGCTGCCGGCGCTGGCGGCGTGCACCGTCACCGACCTGGTCCCGATGGTCAAGCCGCAGTTCGAGGTCGGCCGGCAGCGGCTGGGCCGGGGCGGCGTGGTGCGCGAGCCCGAGCTGCGCGCCGAGGCGGTGCTGGCGGTGGCGCGCACCGCGCTGGAACTGGGCTGGGGCACGGCCGGCGTCGCCCGCAGCCCGCTACCCGGTCCCAGCGGCAACGTGGAATTCTTCCTGTGGCTGCGCCAGGACGCCGGCCCGGCCGACCAGGCCGCTGTCGCCGCTGTCTGTGCCGATGCCGGGGAGATCGCATGAGAGCCGTACTGCTGGTGGTGCACGCCGGCCGCTCCGACATCCGGGCCCTGGCCCGGGACCTGATCGCCCGGCTGAACGGCGCCGGCATCGAGGTGCGGATCAGCTCCGTCGAGGCCGCCGACCTCGCCGAGGACGGCGAGGTCGGGACGGTCAGCCTGCTGGAGGGCACCGACCCGGACTCGGAGCTGGGTTCGGGGCTGGGCTCGGAGCTTGCCAAGGGCGCCGAGGTGGCGCTGGTGCTCGGCGGCGACGGGACGTTCCTGCGGGCCGCCGAGCAGGCCCGGACCGCGGGCATCCCGCTGCTCGGGGTGAACCTGGGTCACGTCGGCTTCCTGGCCGAGACCGAGGTGGACGCCCTCGACGCCACCGTGACCGCGATCGTCGAGGGCCGCTACGAGGTCGAGCAGCGATTCACGCTGCAGGTGACCGCGACCCTGGACGGCGAGGTGATCGCCGAGGACTGGGCGCTCAACGAGGCGTCGGTGGAGAAGAGCAACCGGGAGAAGCTGCTGGAGGTGGCCGTGTCGGTGGACGACCGGCCGCTGCTGCGGTTCGGCTGCGACGGGGTGATCTGCGCGACGCCCACCGGCTCGACCGCCTACGCCTTCTCGGTGGGCGGGCCGATCGTCTGGCCCGACGTGGAGGCGATGCTGCTGGTGCCCAACGCCGCGCACGCGCTGTTCTCCCGCCCGCTGGTGGTGGCGCCGACCTCGCATATCGGCATCGAGCTGACCGGCGCCGACCAGCCCGGCCGGCTCAGCTGCGACGGGCGCCGCACCCATCCGCTGCCGCCGGGCACCCGGCTGCGGGTGGAACGCTCCGACCAGACCGTGGCGATCGCCCGGCCGCATCCGACCCCGTTCGGCGAGCGGCTGGTCGCCAAGTTCCAGCTGCCGGTGCGCAGCCTGCGCGACGGCCGCACCGGCCGGCCCGGCGGCACCCGGCACGACCCGACCCAACACGACCCGACCCAGCACCACCGCACCCGGCACGACCCGACCAGGCACGATCCGACCAGGCACGACGGCTAGTCCGGACACCTACTCCTTCCAAGGCAGGCACATGCTGGAGGAAATCCGCATCCGCGGGCTCGGAGTGATCTCCGACGCGGTGCTCGAGCTCGGGCCCGGCCTCACCGTGGTGACCGGCGAGACCGGCGCCGGCAAGACCATGGTGGTGACCGGGCTGGCGCTGCTGTTCGGCGGCCGGGCCGAGGTGTCCCGGCTGCGTCCCGGGGTGGACTCGGCCAGCGTCGAGGGCCGGTTGCTGGTCGGCGGCTCGTCGCCGGCCGCGCAGGCGGTCACCGAGGCCGGCGGTGACCTGGACGCCGACGGCAGCCTGGTGCTGCGCCGGGTGGTCAGCGCGACCGGACGGTCCCGGGCGGTGGCCGGCGGCGCCTCGGTACCGGCGTCGATGCTGGCCAGGCTCGCCGAGGACCTGGTGGCGGTGCACGGCCAGAGCGACCAGCAGCGGCTCGCCCAGCCCGCCGAGCAGCGGCTCACCCTGGACCGGTTCGCCGGCATCGACCTCACCGACTGCCGGGCCGCCTTCGCCGAGTGGCGGGCCGCGGTCGCCGAGCTGCAGCGGCGGGCCGGCGCCGCGCGAGAGCTGGCCCGGGAGGCCGAGCTGCTCCAGCACGGCCTGGCCGAGATCACCCGGGTGGCACCGCAGCCGGGGGAGGACGCCGAGCTGGCCGCATTGGCAGCCCGGCTCGAGCATGCCGACGCGCTGCGGATCGCGGTGCGCACCGCCCACGACGCGCTGCTCGGCGACCCGGACGACCCGGCCGGCGACGCCCCGGATGTCCAGCAATTGATCGCCACCGCCAGCCGGGCGCTGGGCCAGGTGGCCGGCACCGACCCAGGCCTGGACCAGCTGTCCGCCCGGCTCGCCGAGCTCGCCGCGGCCGCCACCGACATCGGCGGCGAGCTGGCCGGCTACCAGGCGCAGCTGGAGGCCGACCCGGCCCGGCTGGCCGCGGTGCACGAGCGCCGGGCCGCCCTCAACGCGCTGATCCGCAAGTACGGCGACGGCCGGTACGGCGAGGCCGACCTGACAGCGGTGCTGGACTGGGCGGCCGGGGCCGAGCAGCGGCTGGCGGCCGCCGACACCTCCGACGAGGCGCTGACGGCACTGGCCGCCGAGCGGGACGCTGCGGCGGCCCGCTACACCAAGCTGGCCACCGAGGTGTCCGAGCGGCGCCGGCAGGCCGCCCGGCGGCTGTCGGAGCTGATCACCGCCGAACTCGCTGCCCTGGCGATGCCGGCGGCCCGGGTCCGGGTCGAGGTGCGGCTCCGTCCCCCGGCCGAGTCCGGACTGCGGGTCGAGATCGACGGCCAACCGGCCGGGGCCGGCCCGGACGGGGTGGACGAGGTCGAGATCGCTCCGGCCGGGGCCGGCCCGGACGGGGTGGACGAGGTCGGGATCACCCTGCAACCGCACCCGGACGCCCCGGCCCTGGCGGTGCAGCGCGGCGCGTCCGGCGGCGAGCTGTCCCGGGTGATGCTGGCTATCGAGGTGGCGCTGGCCGGAACCGACCCGGTACCGACCATGGTCTTCGACGAGGTGGACGCCGGCGTCGGCGGCCGGGCCGCCGTCGAGGTCGGCCGCCGGCTGGCCAGGCTGGCCCGCAGCCACCAGGTGGTGGTGGTCACCCACCTGGCACAAGTTGCCGCCTTCGCCGATCGTCATCTGGTGGTTGACAAATCGGTCGCTGACGAACCGGCCGGCGGTGACAGACAGGCCGCCGGGGTCACCCGCAGTGACATTCGCGCGGTCACCGGCGACGACCGGCTGGCCGAGCTCGCCCGGATGCTGGCCGGCACCGACAGTGCGCTGGCCCGCGAGCACGCCGCCCAGCTGCTGGCCGACGCCCGGGCCGGCCTTGCCGAGCCGGGGCCGGATGGCACCTCTGCCGCGCGGAATGGCCAGCGCAGCACGGGTAAAACTGCTCGAGCAGGCGCGGGCCGGCGCCGATCCGGGCCGTGACGCCGCGTGGCGGAGAGCGCCGATCCGCCGGCCGGATGGCACCATCGAAAATCATGAAGATGGCACTGCGGCAGTCCGACCGGCGCCGGGAGGCGCTCCCCGGCATCACCGGGGTGGTCCGGCTGGACCGCCGGGTGAACCGGTTGCTGAACCGGTTGCACGCCGGCGACATCGCCGTCATCGACGTCGCCGACCTGGACCGCTCGACCGCGGACGCCCTGGTGGCCGCGGGGGTAAGCGCGGTGGTCAACGCCCAGCCGAGCATCTCCGGCCGCTACCCCAACCTCGGGCCCGAGGTGCTGGTCGGGCACGGCATCGCGCTGCTGGACGAGGTCGGCACCGAGATCTTCGCCGAGGTCAAGGAAGGCAGCCGGCTGCGGCTGGACGGCGAGGTGCTCTACATCGGCGACCGGGTGGCCGCCCGCGGCAACCGGCAGGACGCCGAGTCCATCCGGGCCGCGATGCGGGCCGCCAAGGCGGGCCTGTCGGCCCAGCTGCAGGCCTTCGCCGCCAGCACCCAGCAGCACATGGAGCGCGAGAAGGAGCTGCTGCTCGACGGCGTCGGGCTGCCGGAGCTGACCACCCGGTTCCGCGGCCGGCACGTCCTGCTGGTCGCCAAGGGATATGACTACCGGTCCGACCTGCGCTCGCTGAAGCACTACATCCGGGAGTTCCGGCCGGTGCTGGTCGGCGTGGACGGCGGGGCGGACGTGTTGCGCGACGCCGGCTACCAGGCCGACCTGGTGATCGGCAACCTGGACGAGATGTCCGACGCCGCGCTGCGCGACGCCGGCGAGGTGGTGGCCCACGCCGACCGGCACGGCCGGGTCGAGGGCCTGGCCCGGGTGCAGGACCTGCGCATCGAGCCGGTGGTGTTCGCCACCGCGGGCACCAGCGAGGACGCCGCGATGCTGCTGGCCGACGCCGGCTCCGCCCGGCTGATCGTGACCGTCGGCATGCGCGCCACCCTGGAGGAGTTCCTGGACGCCGGCCGCGGCGGGATCGCCTCCACGGTGCTGACCCGGCTCAAGATCGGCGGCCGGCTGGTGGATGCCAAGGCTGCCGGCCAGCTGTACCAGACCCGGGTCTCGGCGGTGTCGCTGGTGCTGCTCGCCGTTGCCGCGGCGCTCGCCATCGCTGTCGTCCTGATCGCCGGCAGTTCCGGCGACAGCTACGCCCATCTCCTGGCCGATGGTTGGGACCATCT
>NZ_DATINC010000182.1:0-48539 GCF_035474675.1 Jatrophihabitans sp.
TCGGCGGCGCGTCCAGGATCGCCATCCGGTTGCCGTGCTGCTCGCAGTGCGAGATGAGCGCGGTCTGCACCGAGCGCCACAGGTTCATGTCGGTGCTGCCGTCGGGCTTGGTGGCGGCGGTGATCAGGTCGGGCACGATCACCATGGTCACGTCGTCGGCGACGGCCAGTCCGTTGATGCCGTTGCGGGCGGACTCGGAGCCGGCGAACTGCCGGCCGGTCACCGGCACCGGCTTCGGGGCGTCCTGCTTGAGCGGGTAGTGGCCAGGCTTGAGGATGTCGAGCTGGCCGGTCAGGTCCGCCTTGGCGTCCAGGTTGACGGTGACCTTGATCTTGGTCGAGGTCTTGTTCACCACGGTGGCGACGTTGCTGTCGCCGGCGCCGAAGGTCAGGTTCGGGAAGCTCTCCACCACCTTGCCGCCCTCCAGCACGGACAGCGTGAACGGCGACGGGTCGTCCGGCTTCGCGCCATCGGCCGGCTCCTCGCTGTCGATCTGGACGCTGAGCAGCGCGTCCGGGGTGACGCTCTCGATGCTGAGCGGCTGGCCGAGGGTGCGGTCGGCGGCGTCCAGCGCCAGCTTGGACGGCTGGCCGGCCGGCGCGGCGTTCGGCACCCGGCAGATGTAGGCGATGCTGCCGCCGTTGGCGAAGTACCCGTAGACCGACAGCGGCAGCATGCAGCCCTCGCTGAAGCTGCCGTAGAGCTTCTCGAACTGCGACCAGCTGGTCACCAGCCGGGGCGCGGCGCCGGTCGGGTCGTTGGGGTCGTCGTCGGGAGCACGCTGGGTGAAGCCGACGAAGGCCGCGATGGCGGTCGGCGCGGCGGACAACACCTTCTGGGACGAGGGGACTTCTTCGACGTAGACGCCGGGGGCGGTGTACGTAGGCACGGGAGGCAGCTCCAAGAGAAGTGATGCGGGTGTCGGCCCCCGTGACCAGGCGAATCCACGGCAGGTTAGGTCACGGTGTACAGCCTCTGTGAGTATTAGCGCGGAAGAAACGCCATTGGTGTAGTTACGGAATGGTTAAGCACTGTCGGTCCGGGCGTGTCGCCCGAGCCGGGTCAGCCGGCGGTGGTGCGCAGCGCTCCCGGCAGGCTGATCGTGACGACCCCGCCGAACGAGCAGACGCAGGTGGAACCGGACACCAGCGCGGGCTTGCCGCCGATCGTGGTGCGCGGGGCGGTCGGAATCCAGGTGCCGGCGATGGCCGGTACGCACGGCATCGGGGTGAGCACGCCGAGCGCGGCCGCGGTGGCCGCCGCGACTGTCGGGTTGGCGATGGAGGAGCACATCCCGAACGGCGGGATGTTGACCATCGGCACCATGTCGGCGATCGCCGCGGCCGGCCGGCCCTCGATGGTCACCCGGCTCATCGGCAGGATGTTGAGGGTGGTCGGCGCCATGCCGAACGAGCACTGCAACATGGCGCCCGTGGTCACCGAGAGGCTGCCCATCCGCCGGCCCTCCTAGCGCTTGGAGTTCTTGACCGACGCGGTGAGCTGCTGCCCGGTGGTGGTCACGAAGCACAGCACGTTGCGGTCCTTCTGCTGCTCCCAACCGCGCGCCGAGGGCAGCAGGTAGGTGAAGAAGTAGGACGAGTCCAGGTAGTCCCTGCCGACGTAGCCGGTGTACTGCTGCGCGCAGGCCCCGTCGGCGAACACCTTCAGCGCGGCGTCGCCGGGATAGGCCGAGACCTCGCTGCCGTCCTTGCTGGTGTACCGGACGCTGGCGTAGGACTCCTGGGTGTGCGGCTGGTCGCAGGGCACCGACTTCAGCTTGCTCAGCTCGGACTTCACCGTGCCCGGCGGGTCGAAGCACTGGCCGGGCTTGACGTCGAAGACCGACACCGAGGTGGCACCGGACTTCGAACCGCCGAACATCCCGCATCCCGCGAGCAGTAGCGCGACCCCGGCCAGCGCCGCCGCGCGGGAAACCTGTCGGGCGCGACCGGACGGCACCGGGCCGGCCGGCGGTGGCGCTGGGGTTACGGGCACTGCGGTGTCACCGCCCAAACTTTTCGTCCTGACCATCCGGTCGCAGCGGGAGGTTACACGCGGGCGCCTCCCGGGTGGCTCATCACACACCGCTCACCGGCGATCCGTCCCGGACCCGGTCGTACTGTGAAAGGACCCCGGTGTCGCGTCGGGAAGGCGCCGGAGCCGGTCGAAGATCTTCCATTCCAGGTCAGGAGCGACACCATGGTGCAGACCACGCCGGCGCTGGGCAGCCGCCCGCAGCGCGGACCGTTCGCGTGGGTCGGGGCGTTCACCGGCTTCTACCCCGCCGAGGCGTCGGAGTTCAGCGACCTGGACCCGGTGACCCGCTTCCTCTACGCCTCCCGCAGCGTGATCCTGGTGATCTCGGCGCAGTCGGCGGTGATCGCCGGGCTGCTGGCGCTGACCGACCGCAGGCTGCACGCCATGCCGTTCATCCTGGTGCTGCTGGGCTACGTGGTGCTGCACGCGGTCAGCAACCTGTCCAACGACTACTTCGGCTACCGGCGTGGCCACGACACCGCCGACTCGCCGCGGCGGCGCTACACCCTGCACCCGATCGCCAGCGGTGCGGTCACACCCCGGCTGCTGGCCGGAGGGCTGGCGGTGCTCGGCGTGCTGGCGCTGGCGATCGCCGGCTACTTCATCGCCCTGCGCGGCTGGCCGGCGCTGCTGCTGACGGTGGCCGGCGCAGTCCTGCTCTACGCCTACGACGCGGCACCGCGGGCGCTGAAGGAGTTGGGCCTCGGCGAGGTGGCCGCCTTCGCGGTCTGGGGACCGTTGATGATCGGCGGCGGTTACTACGTGATCACCGGGCGGGCCTCCGCCGACGCCGTCCTCGCCTCCGTCCCGGTCGGGCTCGGGGTGGCCTCCATCCTGGTCGGCAAGCACATCGACCAGCGGATGTTCGACACCTCCCAGCAGCAGCGGACCCTGCCGGTGCTGCTGGGCGAGCGAGCCGCCCGTGCCCTCAACCGGGCGGTGCTCGGCGCGATGTACCTCGTCACCGCGGCAGCCGTCCTGGCCGGTGCCGTGAGCCCGTTCGCGCTGGTCGTGGTGCTCGCGCTGCCTCGGGCGCTGCGCGCGGTGCGGGTGATGGCGCGGCCGGCGCCCGCCGCGCCGCCGGCCGGCTATGTCGGCTGGCCGCTGTGGTACCACCGGGTCTGCCTGGTGCACAACCGGCTGTTCGGCTGGCTGTTCATCGCCGGCCTGGCCGTCGGGGCCGCCGTTCCGGACTGGCGACTGGGCTGAGCCACCGGTGCGACGGGCGCTGAGGTTGTGCAGCGTTGGTGGCCCTGGCGACCCTGCCGTAGCGTGGACGACAGGTTGAGCAGCAGCCATACGACAGAAGGATTCCTCGGATGGCTGACTACCTCGCCGACGCCGATATCGCGGCACCCGCTGACGAACTCTTCGACTACCTGTCCGAGGTGGGCAACCTGCCGGACTACTTCGACCGGATGACCTCGGCGACCGACAACGGCGACGGCACCATCGCGGTCGCGGCCGACCTCGGCGACCAGGTGGTCGAAGGTGAGGCCTGGCTGAAGATCGACCGGGACTCAAAGACCCTGACCTGGGGCTCGGAAGGGCCGAACAACTACTCCGGTCAGCTGCAGGTCAGCGGCGACGGGGACCGTTCGCGAGTCGAGATCACCCTGCGCACCGAGCGCGCTGCCGGCGAGGAGATCCAGCAGGGCTTGGAACGGACGGTGTCCACTATCAAGGCGATCGTGGAAGGCCGCTGATGCCGGTTCGGCCTACCGGCACTGCCTCGTCGGCTTCCGACCCGTCCGAGGAGACATCCGCCGATGCCCGCTAGCGCCACCGCCGCCAAGCAGCTCACGGTCGCCGAGATCAACGAGTTGCACGCCGACGCCGAGAAGTGCGCCGAGGTGGCCGGGCTGGTGTACGTGGCGGCGGACCAGCCGGGCATGCGCCGGATCCGGCGCGGCAAGGGGTTCAGCTACCTCGACTCCCGGCAGCAGCCGCTGACCGACGCCGAGGTGAAGGCCCGGATCACCCAGCTGGCCATTCCGCCGGCCTGGACCAAGGTGTGGATCTGCCCCAACGGCGACGGCCACATCCTGGCCACCGGGCAGGACGACAAGGGCCGCAAGCAGTACATCTACCACCCGCGCTGGCGCGCGATCCGGGACATGCTCAACTTCTACCGGCTGATCCTGTTCTCCGCGCACCTGGCCGAGATCCGCGAGCACACCGCCCGCCAGCTGCGCCGGCGCACCTTCGACCGGGACCGGATGCTGGCGGCGATGATCCGCATCATCGACCTGACCAACATCCGGATCGGCAACGAGGTCTACGCCGAGGAGAACGACAGCTACGGGCTGACCACGCTCACCCGCAAGCACGTCCGGGTGCACAGCGACCAGGTCAGCTTCGCCTTCCCGGCCAAGTCCGGCAAGCCGTGGGACGTCACCGTCACCGACTCCGGGGTGGCCCGGGTGGTGGACAAGCTGCTGGCCCAGCGCAGCCGACGGCTGTTCAGCCTGGACGGCAAGGCGGTGAGCTCCGACGAGCTGAACCAGCTGCTGTTCTCCCTGACCGGCGAGCACATCACCGCGAAGAACTTCCGCACCTGGGGCGGCACGCTGGCGGCGTTCACCTAC
This sequence comes from Jatrophihabitans sp., assembly GCF_035474675.1. GTDB lineage: Bacteria > Actinomycetota > Actinomycetes > Mycobacteriales > Jatrophihabitantaceae > Jatrophihabitans_A. Next base: position 4,626 of record NZ_DATINC010000182.1, read on the forward strand.
CTGAAGAACCGGCTGGACAGCGAGCGGGCCGCCGAGAAGGTGGTGATCGAGGCGGTGGACGAGGCCGCCGAGGCGCTGGGCAACACCCGCACCGTGGCGCGGGCCCACTACGTGCACCCGCACGTGCTGGAGACCTACACCGAGAACACCTTCGGCAGCTACCTCGAGCAGGCCAAGCCCCGCGCGATACCCGGCCTGCATCCGGACGAGCGGTTGCTGGCCGCGTTCCTGGCCGAGCTGTTCGACGCGGAGTTCTCGCTGCTGTCGACCGGTAGCTGACCGGCCGGGCAGCCCTGGACTGGGCCCGCTGCCGACAGGACCCGGTCGGAGCCGCGTGGTAGAACTCGCCGGTGACGAACTCCGGGTCCGGGTGGGCCGAGGCCGGCCCGCAGGACCTGGGCGGTGGCGTGCACCGCATCGCGCTGCCGCTGCCGAACGACGGGCTGCGCGCGGTGAACGTCTACGCGCTGGAAACCGGTGCCGGCCTGGTGCTCATCGACGGCGGTTGGGCGCTGGCCGAGAGCGAGCAGCGGCTGGTCGGCTCGTTGGACGAGATCGGGTACGGGCTGGGCGACATCACCGCCTTCCTGGTCACCCACCTGCACCGCGACCACTACACCCAGGCGGTGGCGGTGCGCCGCAAGGTCGGCTCCCGGGTCAGCCTGGGCATCGGCGAGCAGGCCAGCCTGCAGGTCACCAGGCAGCTGGCGCAGCGGGGCGGTCGGGCGCACCGGTTGCCGCACCTGCAGCGCACCGGGGCCACCGAGCTGCTGGCGACGCTGGCGGCGGCCGGTGGGGTGGTGCGGACCGGGCCGCCCGAGGACTGGGAGCTGCCCGACAGCTGGCTGCACGACGGCACCGAGGTGCCGGCGGGTGACCGGAGCCTGCGGGTGATCGCCACCCCGGGGCACACCCAGGGCCATGTGGTGTTCTCCGACCCGGACGCGGGGCTGCTGTTCGCCGGCGACCACGTGCTGCCGCAGATCACCCCGTCGGTCGGGCTGGAAGCCGCGCCCGCGCCGTTCCCGCTGCGCGACTACCTGGACTCGCTGCGGCTGATGTTCGCGCTGCCCGACGCGATGCTGCTGCCCGCGCACGGGCCGGTGGCGGGCAGCGTGCACCAGCGGGTGACCGAGCTGCTGGCCCACCACGACCACCGGTTGGCTGCCTCGGCCGGGGCGGTGGCCGCCGGGGCCGCCACCGCGTACCAGGTCGCGCTGGCGCTGCCGTGGACCCGGCGCAACAAGGCGTTCGGCGAGCTCGACCCGCCGAACCAGCTGCTGGCGGTGACCGAGACCGCGGCCCACCTGGACGTCTTGGTGTTGCAGGGCAGGCTGGCCGGCGGCGTCGAGGAGGACGGGATCGAGTACTACCGGCCGGTCTGAGCTCGGTCTCCGGAGCCTCGTGCTCAGACCAGTTCGATGACGTCCTGGATCGAGTCGAGCACCCGGCTGGGCCGGTACGGGTAGCGGTCGATGTGCTCCGGACGGGTGGAGCCGGTGAGCACCAGGATGGTCTCCAGCCCGGCCTCGATGCCGGCGACCACGTCGGTGTCCATCCGGTCGCCGACCATGGCGGTGTTCTCCGAGTGCGCCTCGATCCGGTTCAGCGCGCTGCGGAACATCATCGGGTTGGGCTTGCCGACGTAGTACGGCTGCTTGCCGGTGGCCCGGCTGATCAGCGCCGCCACCGAGCCGGTGGCCGGCAGCGGTCCCTCGGCGGACGGGCCGGTGACGTCGGGGTTGGTGGCGATGAACCGGGCGCCGCCGTCGATCAGCCGGATCGCCCGGGTGATCGCCTCGAAGGAGTAGGTGCGGGTCTCGCCGAGCACCACGAAGTCCGGGTCGGTATCGGTCAGGGTGTAGCCGACCTCGTACAGCGCGGTGGTCAGCCCGGCCTCGCCGATGACGTAGGCCGAGCCGTGCGGCAACTGGTCGCCCAGGAACGCCGCGGTGGCCAGCGCCGAGGTCCAGATCGACTCTTCCGGAACCTTGAGGCCGGCGCGGACCAGCCGGGCGGCCAGGTCGCGCGGGGTGTAGATCGAGTTGTTGGTCAGCACCAGGAACCGGCGCTGCCGCTCGATCAGGCGCTGCAGGAACTCCGCCGCACCGGGCAGCGCCTCGTTCTCGTGGACGAGGACGCCGTCCATGTCGGTCAGCCAGCATTCCACGGGGTGCCGGGTGCTCATGCCCGATCAGCCTACGGGGAGGTGGTGCGGGCCGGCGGCCTGACCGGGCTAGACGTCGACGACGCCCACCACGCCGCCGGCGGTGTGCACCCGCTCGGCGTCCGGGTCGTCGAACCACCGGCCGCCGGAACCGAGGTAGCGGAACTGCAGCCGCTGGCCGGCCGCCACCGGCACGGTGACGCTGCGGGTGCCGTTGGCGCGACGCACCAGCTTGTGCCGGCCCGGGGTCCAGTCGTTGAAGCTGCCCACCACCGACACCGGCCCGTCGTGGACGTCGTCGGGCAGCACCAGGCGGAGCTTGGGCTGGCGGGTCTTGGGGTCGGTGAGGATGGAGATTGCCACTTCGAGGTGCTCCTGAACGCTGTTGTGCTGGTGGGTCGGGTTGGGCTTGATGGTTCGGTCGGGCTGGTGCACCGGCTTCCCGGTGCTCCTGGACCGTATGCGAGGTCCGGCCGTGCGCCGCCCGCGACGCGCTGGGCCGGAGCGGGTGGGCCCAACGTCACATCTCGTCTCCGGCCGGTGCCGGGACAGTTGGGTGCGCAGCAGAGGTGTAGTAAGGAAGGACGGCTAGCGTGCGGGAGGTTCGACGATGCAGTACCGATTGCTCGGCCGGAGCGGAACGGTGGTGTCCAACCTGGCGTTGGGCACCATGACCTTCGGGACCGAGACCGACGCCGACGGCGCGCACGCGCAGCTGGGCCGGTTCCTCGATGCCGGCGGCAACCTGGTCGACACCGCCAACGTCTACAGCGGCGGGACGAGTGAGGAGATCATCGGGCGGTGGCTGGCGGCCAATCCGGGCTATCGCAGCCGGGTGGTGCTGGCCACCAAGGGCCGGTTCCCGATGGCGGACGGGGTCAACGACCTGGGCCTGTCCCGCCGGCACCTTCGGCTGGCGCTGGAGGCGTCGCTGCGGCGGCTGCAGACCGACTGGATCGACCTGTACCAGGTGCACGCCCATGACCCGCTGACGCCGATCGAGGAGACGCTGCGCTTCCTGGACGAGGCGGTCCGGGCCGGCAAGATCAACTACGTCGGGCTGTCGAACTTCACCGGCTGGCAGTTGCAGCAGGCGGTGGGTGTTGCCGAGCGGCTGGGCTTGAGCGTCCCGGTCACCTTGCAGCCGCAGTACAACCTGCTGGTGCGCGAGATCGAGTGGGAGATCGTGCCGGCCTGCCTGGCCAATGGCCTGGGCATGCTGCCCTGGTCGCCGCTGGGTGGCGGGTGGCTGACCGGCAAGTACACGCGAGAGGACCGGCCGACCGGCGCGACCCGGCTCGGCGAGAATCCCGACCGCGGGGTGGAGGCCTACGACCGCCGCTCCGGCCAGCAGCGCACCTGGGACGTGGTGGACGCGGTGCGGTCGGTGGCCGACGAGCTCGGGGTGTCGATGGCGCAGGTGGCGCTGGCCTGGCTGGCGGACCGGCCGGCGGTGACCTCGGTGATTCTGGGCGCCCGGACCATCGCCCAGCTCGAGGACAACCTGCAGGCGGCGGACCTGCACCTGAGCGCCGAGGACGTCAAGCGGCTGGACGTGGCCAGTGACCCGGAGCCGGCCGACTACCCGTACGGGGAGCCGGGCGTGGACCAGCGGGCCCGCAAGATCAGCGGCGGCCGCTGAGCCTGGGTCTTTCTGCGGCCGGCCACTGCCGCAGCGGTCAGCCTCGGCTGCGGCCAGCCGCTGCCGCAGTGGTCAGCCTCGGCTGCGGCCGGGCGCGCCCTTCGCTGCGCGGTTGGCCGTTGCCGCCGGGTCCATTGCGGCACAGTCAGCCGCTGCTCCTGTCGCCTTGCAGCGCGGCGAGCAGTGCGGCGCCGTCTGGTACGCCCAGGCCGGTGCACGGATCCCAGCCGGGTCCAGCGGAGTAGGCGCCGTTGCTGCCGTCTGTGACGTCCCGGAAGCCGGGCGGTACCTGGCCGGCTGGAATCGCTCCGTACAACGCTGGCTGGATCAAGCCGAGCTTGCGGCCGGTGGCCTGCACGATCCGGGCGACCAGCGCCGCCCACAGTGGTGACACCGCGCTGGTGCCGCCGATGACCATGCTGCGGCCGTCCACCAGCACCCGGTAGCCGGTCTGTGGGTCGGCCACGCCGGCGACGTCCGGTACGCCACGCCCGGGTCGACCGGCTGGCTGGGGCACGCCCGCGTCGGCCTGCCAGCTGGGCAGGCCGAAGGTCCTGCTGACGCCGCCGCCGGTGGCGCCGGCGCCCGTCCCGTTGTTCCAGACCGTCTCGGAGCTCACCGAGCCAGTGCGCGGGTCGGCCTGCAGCCGAGTGCCGCCGCAGGCCAGGGCGTGCGGGCTGGCGGCCGGGAAGTCGACGTGTGCCCGGCCGTCGGAGCCCCGGTCGGTGCTGCCGTCGTCGCCGGCGGCCACGGTGACCGTGACGCCCAGCGCGGCGGCGTCGACCAGCGCCTCGTCGAAGGCGGCCTTGGCCTGCTCGGTCCACTCGTCCTCGTTCAGGCCCCAGCTAATGCTGATCGCGGCCGGTGTCGGGTCTGCGTGCGCGGCCTGGCTGAGCGCGTCCACGAAGCCGGCGTCGGTGTTGGGCGCGAAGTAGACGACGATGTCCGCCCCCGGTGCCAGCGCTCCGGCCACCTCGATGTCGAGCAGCACCTCGCCGTCGGCGCCGTTGGGATCCTGGCCGGGGGCGTTGACGGCGCCGTCCACCCCGACGGCGGTGACCTTCGGTCCGGTGATGCCCAGGCCGGTGAAGTAGGTGTCGAGTTCGGCCTGGTCGAAGCCACCGCCGAGCTCCAGGATGGCGATGGCCTGGCCGCCCCCGTCGGTCCCTTCCGGGAAGTTGTAGATCCTGCCCAGCTCGATAGGGGTGTAGGCGACCGACACGGCGTTCGGGACTGCCCAGCGGTATTGCACGCGGGCCTGTGGGCGGTCGTCCAGGCCGAGCACGGCGGTGACCACGCCGGACAGGGCGGCGGGCACGCTCAAGCCGCCGCTGCGGTGCCGGTGCTCGATCCGGCCGCCGACCGGGGCGGTGCTGGACGCCTGCTCCAGGGAGGTGCCGAAGATCTGCCCGAGCAGTCTCGCGGTACCGGCGACCCGAATGCGCCGGCTGGCCGGGTCGGTGTCGACCACTTGGGCGCCGAGGGCGGTCAGGGTGGCGGTGACCAGGTCCAGGTCGGCCGGATCGGCGCCATAACGGGCCGCGAACTCCGCCGGTGGCAGCGGGGAGCTGAGCACCTCGTCCGGGACCTCGGCCCGGCGCCGTACCACCAGGGTGACGGTGAGCGGGCTGTTCGGGTCGAGCGCCGCGACAGGTGCCACGTCGGGTGCCGGTGGCCGCTCGCTGCCGGGCAGTGGGCGCAGGTCCAGATTGTGCGGGTCCGGGGTGGAATCGGTCATGCTTCAGGTCTACCCCAACGGGCTGACAGTTCGCCTGGTCAGGAGTGCCGGACCGCCGGAGCCGGCCACTGCTCAGCTCTGCCAGAATGGGCGGCGAGCGCCGGCCCTACCCGGCCTGCGCGCTCGGGAGGGTTCGCATAGCGGCCGAGTGCAAGCGCCTTGAAAGCGCTCGACAGGAAACTGTCCGTGGGTTCAAATCCCACACCCTCCGCAGAGTTCGACCTGTGTATCGGCTCGATATTCCGATTGCTGAGGTTCTATGCTGGCGAGCGAAGCCCCCGATCACCTGCTTTCAGCACAAAGCCATAACTGATTATGCGTGTGCAGACGAGACGTTCGATTCAACGACCGCACTTCTGAAACCTTGACCATCGCCGCGGTCGACTTGAAAGTCAACGGACCATGAACTCATCCCAGGACGGAGTTCTAAGACATTGAAGGATAGTGGGCTCCCACCAGCGCCGAGGCTGCTGCCACAACCAACGGTTGTGATATCGCGGTATCGTGCAGGCACATTCCCATCGGAGACAGAAGCATGCACGAGTCTCGGAATATGTTTGTGCCCGTGCAGAATCAGTCCAATATTACGGCCAGCGCACCATGATAAGAAGCGATCAGCATCGCGTAATGCAATAAATTTTTCTCGGCCAACCCAGCTGCGCACGTCAAAGATCGACGTCTCGCGATATTTCTTGAAGGGATAAGGATGATGGTGAATAAGTGCAACTCGTGTATAATCGTCAAATTGTCCTCGATCATTACGCACTTCCCAGGCTGTGCCGACTCGAAGTAGTTGGTCCGCTCCTACCTCTCCTCTTGCAAGATCTCCTGTGCGGGACGAATCAAAGCAGAAGTAGGCGATTCTCGCCCGCTCGTCTACTACAACCTCTTCCCATCGAAGATCTGCAACTTGTCGTAGGGAAACGCCCACCCCTTGCACCGCATTGCCAAAGATGCGCTGATCATGATTTCCAGGAACAATTATGGGGCGCTGGCCGTTGGAAATAAGCGTTAATTGCTGCTGAAAATTCCTAAACTGTTGTGCATGACGCTCTTGCGGTTGATCGAAAAGATCGCCAGTTATAACGATACCGTCAATATTCTCCCTTCGCCGCCGGATGGCAAGTTCTAAGAGCATCTGCGTCTCAGCAGCGCGGCCTGTCCCAAAGTGCAGATCACTTAGATGCAGTATCCTGCTCAAGGGCAAGTCGTGCGCAGACCTGGAAGGCAGCGCAAGCACATCGGCCGCTCGCTCAAAATCTCGGTTTTCAATTGCAGACGCGAGAATGCTGAGACGTTCGTACGCCTCGTCAAGCGGAAGAAATCGAGATTCACCAGTGCGCAGCAAGTAGATTGCGCCCGGCCATGTGTCACGCTGCTTTAGCGCATCGATCGTTGCTTGGTTAGGATCTAATACTTTGGTGTTCGCTGACGGTTCGTAATAGTCTGGTATGAGTACTAGGATGCCATAGCCCGGCATTCGGGCTGCTTCATTTGCGAAGCGGTCGAGCGTTCCTTCGTGCTCCCATGTACCAATCGGCATAATGTATAGATCGTAATTGCCCAGCACATCGCGGAGCGGAGCGAGAACGTCACGTAAAACCTCGTCTTCCAAAACTTCATCATCAGAGGATTCCCAGGCGACAGCATTGAGCCTTTTTAACGACGATCGCGCGATTCGTTGAATGTCAGCAGCCCACTGATAGCTAGTCGAGATGAATCGCGGCCGCATCGGGTCGTTATCATAGGCGATTCTTTCCAAGAAGGCTTGGACCGTCGACCGCGTCAATCGCGCTGCACTGTGCGCTGAATGCGATGTCAAGTAAGCAACGACGTTAGTAGTACCCAAGTCGAATCTGACGCCCATGAACGCCTCCTTGCTCAGTATGCTTTTCGACTCACCGGTAGCATAAATCCCTGTACCTTTAACGCCAAGCCCGGCAGCTACTATCAAGCACCCTCGGTTGAAGACACGAGTTACACCACCAGGAACCCGTCATACCGTGCTTAGCTTGCTCGTAGACGGCCTTCGGTTGCAGCCCGTTCAGCGGAAGATCGAGACGTGTCCCGGGTATCGCCAAGTTCGGGCATCAGGTAGAGGTAGGCTCGCGCAGGATGCAGCGACTTGCCGAGCGCTAGCTTCTAATGCAGAGAGTGAAGTTCGAATACTCGGCTTGCACAAGCTTGAGCGTGATGGTGTGCGGCGTCCTCGGGAGTCGACCCACCTGGGGATCGATTCCAAAGCCATTCATCCGCGCCTGCTGATAGGCCGCCCGGTAGAGATTTATGGGAGCTCGCCGCACGGAATCGTTTCCGACTCCACTGCTACTACATCGTGCATGTCCGAAGTGGTCATACGACAATGGCAGGTTCCATGCGACGGAACGAACGAGGACAGCATCGGCGGGAACGAGGAGGCTTAGGCACAGTCACGGGTAGCTTAGAGCACGATGAACATCGATCCGGTAGGTGCACTCATGTCCACGTTCTTTCCAAGAACGATCTGAGCCGTGATCACAACTAGTGCATCGTCAGGGCTAGTCGACTCGGTGTACCACTGACGACTATCGATCGTGAGTCGACTAACCAAATTGTCATCATCCATAAGGCAGTATGTTGGTCCCCCGCTCGGTGGCCCCTGAAACCCTTGCAGTTGTTGCTGGTTAGCTGGACGAGTTAGGCCGTCCAAGAGGGTCTTCAGCCGGTTGTCAGTGTCGCCAACTCGACGGGAACCTGCGGCTGAAAGCAACAAAACGTCGAGTTCGACAGCCGTTCGGAACCGTTCATGTGCTGGAGAAATGAAGGCTAGACCTGAGAGATGTGTCGTGACGTGCGGAGCGCTGGCACCTTCAAGCATGTGGCCGATCTGTGCTCTGATCTGGGGATGAAAGGTCCGGCGTAGCTCAGCTTTGGCTGGGCTAACGCCACGTTGGGTGGCAGGTAGTGATCCTTGGTAGGTCAAAGTGAGCTTCACCAACCTGTCATATCACCTCGCATGTTGACTCGGTTGCACGTCGCAGGATGACACTCCTCACCGGGGCCTTCACGCAGATTACTTAGCGTCCGAAAGGACAAATCCCGTTGATCTTTCACCAGAACGACTCAGCATCGGTGATGTGCCGCCCGTAGCATGAGCACTAACCCGTGCCTCAGCGAAGAACTGGCAACGCCTTGCGCTGGTAAGTCCACCGACAACCAAAATCTCAGCAGGACATCATTCGCGAAGCGACCGTCAAGGAGGTCGGATGGCAGCTGAGTCGACTCCCATGGAGCGTGCCGTCAGAGACGGCACCGTCGAGGCGCCGGAACCCTTCCGTGACGTCGAGCCGACCCTGACCTTGCCCCGCGGCACGCATACAGCGGACTTACTTGATCGCGAGGATCGCGGACCAACTTCTACGTAGACACAGTGCTGCTCAAACGTATCTTATCGAAGATCTTATCGAAGAGGAGTCCCCCAGGTCCGTGCGATCTTGCATATGAAGCCATTCCATAACTGCGCGAACTCATCCGCTAGCGCCGGCGATGAGGCGACGCCAACTCACCTGCAGCCACTCCCGGTATTGCTCCCCGGTCCAGCCCAACGTCTCGCGGGCCAGCAGGTACGTCTGCGCGTGGGCCAGCACGCCGGCGGTGTCGCAGAGCCAGTCCAGGTCCACGGTCTCGGGCAGCAGCCCGTCGTCGTGGAGCGCGGTGAAGAACTGGCGCAGCAGGTCACGGGTGGCCGCCCGCCCGGCCCGGGCCGCCTCGGCAAGCAAAGGTTCGACGTGCTCGGCCTGGAACGCGACCGCCAGGATGTCGCCGGCGCGAGAGAGTAGGGCCGCGTTGCCGGCCGCCATCAACACGATCCGTTCGCCCACAGTAGGGGCGGTCAAAGCAGCCTGGAACCAGTCCCGGTGCGGCACGTCGATGTCTTCGGTATCCCCGGCGATCGCTACGTCCACGACCCGCTTGAGCAACTCGGCCTTGGTGCCGAACCGCACGTACAGGGTGCGGTGCCCGACCCGGGCGGCGTCGGCGACGGCGACCAGCGTGGTGGCCGCGTAGCCGTCGCGGATGAACAGCTCCCGCGCCGCAGCAAGGATGCGCTCCTCGGTCTCGGCGACCCGGGCTGCACGCAAGCCGGCGGAAGAGGGCTTGACAGTGTCGGACATGAGATGCAGTCTAACTGCATCAATGCAGTACCACTGCATCAACATTCGAAAACGTGCGCATGAGGAGGACCCCATGACCACGACCGACGCCCCGCTGCTCGACGGTGTGCACCACCTCAAGCTGCCGGTCCGTGACCTCGCCCGTTCCCGGGCCTGGTACGAGTCGCGGCTCGGCTACCAGGTGACGACCGAGTTCGTCGAGCACGGCACGCTAACCGGCCTGGTCATGACCCATCCGAACGGCGGCCCGATGTTCGCCCTCCGCCGGGACCCCGAGCGCGCCGCCGCGGCGGCCGGGTTCGACTACTTCTCCATCGGCGTTCCCACCAAAGAAGCACTCGAAACCCTCGCCGCCCGGCTCACCTCCTTCGGCGAGACCCATGCCGGAGTGCACTTCGCGACCATCGGCTGGATCCTGCCGGCGACGCACGACCCGGACGGGCACGAGGTCCGCTTCTACACCACCGAGCACCACACCGACACGACCGATCCGGAGATCGCGCAGGTCGCCGATCCGGTGGCAACCGCGGCGCGCCGCGAGCAGGCCTACCAGCCGGCCGCTACCGGCACGCCCACCTGAACAACCGCGATCAGCCGGCCAGCCCGACCACCAGCATGTTGGCGTACGGCGGGTACGGCGGGGCGTAGAAGTTCGCCACGTTCGAACCGCGCAGGAACGCGTTGCGGGCATACAGCAGCGGCACCACCGGTGCGTCGGCCATGATCATCCGGTCGGCCTGCCCCCACAGCTCCTGGGCGGCGGCCTGGTCGGTCTCGGCGCTGGCCTGCGCGATCAGCCGGTCCACCGCCGGGTTGCTGTAGTGGCTGGAGTTGTAGTTGCCGTTGCCGATCTGGCTGGAGTCGAACAGCGGCTGGATGTTGCCGGTCGCGCTGGGGTAGTCCGGTAGCCAGCCGAGCATCACCAGGTCGTAGTCGCCCTTCTTGTCGCCGGCGTCGGCGTAGAAGGAGTCGCTGTCCTCGGGCTTGAGCCGGACGTTGATGCCGGCCGCGGTCAGCCCGGACTGCACCGCCTGCGCCTCGGCCAGGTGGATGCTGTCGTTCTGGGTCAGCAGGGTCAGCGAGATGCCGCTGGCGTGGCCGGCCTGGCTCAGCAACGCCTTTGCCTTGGCGATGTCACCGGTCGGGGCAGCTGGGTACTTGTCGTAGGACTGGTAGCCGGGGATGCCGGGAGTGATCAGGGTGCTGGCCAGCTCGCCGCCGATCTCGGCGCCACCGGCGGCCACCTGGACCGCCTTCTTGTTCACCGCGTACTCCAGCGCCTGGCGCACCTGCAGGTCGTTCAGCGGCGGACGGGTGACGTTGATCGCCAGGTAGCTGAGCGCGCCGCTGGGCGAGGTGGCCAGCCGCTGGGACACGCCCGGATTGCCCAGCACCTTCGGCAACAACGCCGCCGGCACGTTCGCCGAGGACACCGCGTTGCGGTCCTTGCCCTGGTCGGCGATCAGCCGCTGGTTGATCACCGTCGGGTCCAGGCCCATGGTGTAGACGATGGTGTCCGGCTGGGCGGTCCGGACCGGGTCGGTGGCCCGGTCCCAGTTCGGGTTGCGCTTGAGCACCAGCGTCGAGCCCTGCTTGAGCTCCGAGACCTGGTACGGACCGCTGGCCATCGGGTTGTCCCCGTAGTGCTGGATGTTCTCGGCCCGCTTCGGCACCGGCGCGAACGCCGGCATGCTGGCGATCCAAGGCCAGTCCCCGGAGGACGTGGTGAGCTGGAAGACGATGGTGCGGTCGTCGGGCGTGGAGATGGAGTCGAGCTCCTTGCCGTCGAACGGGCCCTGGTAGGAGTCCCCGCCCACCAGCAGTGTCTTGTGGTAGGCCAGCCCACCGGACAGCTGGGCCGCGAAGGAACGCTCCACCCCGTACTTGATGTCGGCGGCCACGATCGGCGAGCCGTCGGCATACTTCAGGCCGGGCTTGAGGGTGTAGGTCCAGCGCTTGCCGCCGTCGGAGACCCGGCCGGTGTCGGTGGCCAGGTCCGGCACCACCGTCGGCGCCTCGGTGGCCGACTCCTGCCAGGTGGTCAGGCTGCGCAGCACCAGGTGGATCGTGCTGGTGGCCAGGTTCTGGCTCTTGGCCGGATCCAGGTTGATCGTCGGAGCCGGGCTGAGCACATCCAGCTCACCACCGGCCTTGGCCTTGGTCGGGACCGGCCCGGCGGACTTGTTGTTGGCATGGCAGCCGGACGCGCCGACCGCGAGCAGCGCGGCCACCGCGCCGACGAGCACCGTACGTCGCATGAGTGTCAGATCCCTTCTCACAAGTGGTGCCACCGGCCTCAGCTGGTGACTCTCGGGTCGAGGTAGCCGTAGAGCAGGTCGACGACCAGGTTGGCCAGCACGATCAGCAGCCCGGCGAACACCGTGCAACCCACCACCACCGGCAGGTCGGAGCTGGCCACGGCGTCGATCAGCAGCGCGCCGAGGCCCTGCATGCCGAACACCTTCTCGGTGATCACCGCGCCGCCGAGCAGGCCGCCCAGGTCCAGCGCGAACAGCGTCAGCACCGGGGTGAGCCCCGGCCGCAGGGCGTGGTGGACGAACACCCGGCGCCGGCTGAGCCCCTTGGCCCGGGCCATCGCGATGTAGTCCTCGCCGAGCACTTCCAGCACCTGGGTACGGGTCAGCCGGGCATAGATCGCGGCGAAGACGAACGCCAGCGTGCACCACGGCAGGACCAGGTGGAACGCCCACTGCACCGGGTCGTCGGTGAGCGCGACGTAGCCGTTGACCGGCAGCACGTTGAACCGGAACCCGAAGACCAGGATGCCGACCAAGCCGACCAGGAAGGTCGGTGCCGACACGCCGCCCAGCGCGCCGACGGTCACCAGCCGGTCCAGCCAGCTGTCGTGGTAGAGCGCGCAGACCAGGCCGGCCAGCACACCGGCGACCAGCCACAGCAGCGCGGCACCCACCGCGATCGACAGGGTCACCGGGAACCGGTCCGCGATCAGCGCGGTGACCGGGCGGCCCTGCGGGAAGGAGTAGCCGAAGCAGGGCGCTGGGCAGTGCAGGCTGGCGGCTCCGCTGCCGTAGCTGCGGCCCAGCACGATCCCGTGCAGGTACTGCAGGTACTGCACCGGCACCGAGTGGTCGTACCCGAGCAGCGCGCGCACCTGGGCCAGCCGGTCCGGGGTGCACGGCTTGCCGCAGGACAGCCTCGCCGGGTCGGACGGCAGCAGGAAGAACACCAGGTAGGCGATGGCGGTCACCAGCAGCATCACCACCAGGACGCCGCCGATCCGGCGCAGCAGGTACCGGGTCATCGGGGCCTGCCCTGCCGTCCGGTCCAGGCCGTCCGGTGGGTACGCGGGTCCAGCGCGTCGCGCAGGCCGTCGCCGAGCAGGTTGAACCCCAGCACCGCGGCGAACAGCAGGCCGGCCGGGAACAGCAGGAACATCGGATCGCCCTGCACCCAGGCGATGGAGTCGCTTATCGAGCGGCCGAGATCGGGCTCCGGTGGCGGGATGCCGACCCCGAGGAAGGACAGTGCCGCCTCGGTGCCGACCGCGGCCGGTACCGAGAGGCTGGCGAACACGATCACGGTCGAGGCCAGGTTCGGCAGCAGCTCGCGAACCAGGATCCACCGCCAGCCGGCGCCGAGCGAGCGGGCGGCCAGCACGAACTCCCGGTTCATCAGCGACAGCGTCTGGCTGCGCACCACCCGGGCGATCGCGGTCCAGCCGAACACCGCGATCACCGCCACCACCACCAGCACCCGGGGCAGCGAGTCCGGCACCAGCGCGGTCAGCGCGATCATGAACACCAGGCTGGGAAAGGCGAACATCACGTCCATGAACCGGCTCAGCACCGAATCGGTGAACCCGCCGGCATAGCCGGCCAGCAGCCCGACCAGCAGGCCGATCAGCACCGCCGCGGCAGTGGCCACGACGCCGACCAGCAGCGAGGTGCGCAGCCCGTACAGCGCGATGGCGAACAGGTCGCGGCCGGTCAGCGGCTCCACCCCGAACCAGTGCGCCGCGCTGACCCCGCCGAACCGGCCGCGTGGGGCGTTGCCGCGGGCGTCGTCGAGCAGGTCCAGGTGGTAGGTGTAGGGATCCTGGCCTTCGAGCCGTACCAGCAGCGGTGCGCAGCTGCCGGCTCCGATGAGCCCGAGCACGGCCAGCCCGCCGACGAGGCCCCACCGCTGCGCGCGCAGCCGGGCCCAGCCGCGGGACCACTGACCACCGGACGCGCCGGCGGGCAGCGGCCGGCTGTCCCGCTCGGTCTCAGCGGCGCGTGCCGTGCCCAGCTCGACCATCGGCACCAGCCTTTCGCCGGGTCGACCGCGTCGAGACGGGCGATGCAGGTCGGCACTTCGGAAGTTGCGCTTTAAGACTTTTAGGGCATTCGCTAGATTAGCGAGCCTGATGTGCAATGGCTGTGATACGCCGGTCACAAGCAGGGCACGTTCCTGGTGGGCCGCGCACGCGCCCGGTTGCCGAATCTGCAGGTGCCGGCGGAGGTGCCGTTGCCAGTGATCTAGTTGCCGATCAGCTCGGGGTCGCCGAGCGGGTAGTGGCATTCGACGTCGAGGTACCAGGTCTGCCCGGCCGGCCGGTTCGTGCAGGTCATCGACTCCTGGTTCGGGGCGGTCTTGTCGAGGTTGCAGTCGAGGGGTATCTGGCCGCCGGCAGTGACCAGCCAGCCCATTAGGAGCCTGTCGCCTGCTGAATCTGACTAAAGTTACCTATCCATGCAGATGCTGGTTCGGTTGACCAGTACTCGTATCCGAACAGGTATTATTCAACACCCTACAGTCGTGTCGGGCGCAGAGTCGAAATGTCTCACCGATGGGATCAGCTCTTGAGTCCACGAAGAACCGTCGCCCTTATCTATGGCGGATCCTTGCTGGTTCTTGGACTCTTCGCCATCTATTATGTCGTCAATAGCAAGGACAAAGCCGCAGCTGCAACCGTCGAGGGCGGACTAGCGGCAGTCCTCCTCGGTATCGCTACAGGTGCGCCGCTGGTCGTCCGATTAATTAGAGATCAGCACAAACAGCCGGATGAAAGACAGCTTGTACTGGCAATGAAACAGTTAACTGTCCAACTTATTGATGAGTGGACGAAAGAAGCAGCCATCCGAAAGATTACCACCCCGGCCACTGTCAAGGTCTCATGGCAGTGGAATAGAGACAGAGACCATGCTGTACCGCCAAAGGCGTTGCATGATTTACCACATGGTGCTGGCCCTCGATCAATTGCTCCCAACACATCGCCGCTGCTTACCTCTGGCACAATCCTTCAACTACACGACCTATACGAGAACATCAAAACTGGTAAGTTGGTGATCGTGGGACCAGGGGGTACCGGAAAGACTGCCGCACTTATCTTATTGCTTCTTAAAGAGTTGACACAACCTATCGTTGAGGGCGACAAAGCTTTGCGCCCTATTCCATTCTTAATCTCGGTCTCTGACTGGAATCCCTTCAGGCTTTCGCTCGATGAATGGGCTGCATATGTTCTTTCCAGAGACCATAACTACCTCCGATCCGAAACGTTTGGGCGAGACGCCCCAACGGCGCTCATAAAGACTCGACGAGTTGCCTTATTTCTCGATGGTCTCGATGAGATGCCTGCTGAATATACAGCGGAAGCCATTGCGCAGATTGCGCAACAAACGACGCTTCGGGTAGTTTTGACATCGCGTCCAGAAGAGTATGACCAAGCTGTTGAGGAGCAAGCTTTCGTTCATGCAGCAGTCATTAGGCTGAGCCCTGTCGACGCCCCCACAGCTGCAGAGTACCTCTTACGCGGTCAGACGGTTAACAGAGATCAATGGAGAGAGGTCTCCTCAAAGTTAATGTCGGGCTATCGGCCAGATATCAATAAAGTGTTGTGTACGCCGCTCTACCTGAGCTTAATGCGGGAGCAGTACCGTAATCGTACACATGGTAACCCCAATGAAATCTTTGATAAGTCGCGGTTCCCTACATCGGCCGCTATCAGAGGTCATCTCCTCGGGGGAATTGTGGAACGTGCGGAGTCTAAGCCGGACCTGACGAACGTGCGCAGTTATATGGCTTGGCTTGCCAAGGAGATGAATATACGTGAGACGCGAAACCTGCCGTGGTGGCGTGTTCGGCAATGGCTGCCACCTGTACCGGTCGTACTCGCATGCCTGCTGTTTGCCTCTGCTGGCGGTATAACCAATTGGGTTCTGGCTGATCCCTATACAGGGATGATCTGGTATGTGGGCGTGCTTATGACATCTCTTCCTGTGACGCTTGTATTGATCAGGCCGATTCCGATTTCGCGAACGTATGCGCGCAACCTGGCACGACGTAGTCTGTTCGCCTTCTCTCTTGGATTGTCGGCATTCGGGATAGGCATTCTGCTACATGTTGCTGAGGGAGAATTCAGAGGGGCGGCAGCAGCACCGGTCGCTGTAATTTTTGGCATTATTGGGGGGCTTGGCATTAGGATGATGTGGTATAGGGATCGCCCGCTGCGGGTCTCTGCGGGATTTCCCCGCTTGACTGACTTCTGTTTAGGACTGGTGGCAGGCGGAGTTGGCGCAGTAATAACCGCACTGCTAGGCACTGCTGCAGTCGGATCGCGTCGTGCTATTGAATCTGCGATCGCAGTTCTTGCCATCGGAACAGTGGGATTGGCTCTAATTGCAAGGATCACGCGCCCCGACGACATGCCCCGTGATCGTCCTACCCCGATAGAGTCGTTTCGTAGTGACAGAATGGGCGGCGTGCTGTTTGCAACTATCGGCGGAACCTCTATTGCTCTAGCGGTGGCAGTTCCAATTGTACTGACTAGAGGATTTGTGGCGGGCGTCGAAACTGGGGCATCCGCAGGAATTCTTGTTGCCACAGCAGCAATGCTTATAGTATGTCAGTCCGTATCACTCTCGGCTAGTGCGTTCTTGGATCCACGAAAACGCTGTCCGAGGTCGCTGGTCCCGTACCTTGATAAATGTCGAGATGCACAGATACTTCGGCAGGTTGGTACCACGTACCAGTTCCGGCATGCAGACCTACAAGACTACTTGGCTGGCAATTGAGTGGTTGCTCGTGCTGACATATTATCTTGGCGGAATGGTAGGGCAAGACCCTTAATACCCTACTGGCCGTACGCGGCTGTGGTCATGACGACAGAGGGGCGTGGCTTCTCAACGCCACGGCCAGAACCGCGGTTGGCTGGTTGCGCTACAACCCTTAGCAGGAGGAGCTTCAAGGAAGCGCAGGCCTGACCGGGGACTAAAGCCGAGGCTCGCGGGACCGGCGCGACCCATCCCAACCGTCGCTGGAGGCGCTACCGTTCGGAAACACACCATCGTCGGGAGGGCGGATGCCGCAGGTCGTCGACTTCGAGACGGTGTCCACCGCGGGGCTGGAGTCGTCCCCGTTCCCTGAGGCGCTCGCCGGGCTGAGGGCCAACGAGGCGCGCTACTACAAGAACAAGTACGGCCATGACTTCGCGGTCGTCCCGGCGAGCGAGGCGACGGACACGATCGACTGGGTGAACCGCATCCTCGCGGACGAGCGCGACATCGTGATCTCGGGCCGCCCGATCGAGGCGACGTCCTTCGAAGTCGACGGGACGCGGATGGCCTACGTGTTCTACGAGTCCGGCCTGTCGATCAACGTGATGTACGGCCTGGCGGAGGGCACCAAGCGTGCGGTCGGGTTCAAGCTGTCGGAGGGCATGGAGGTTCCCGAGGAGCTCGCGTCCCGCTTCAAGTTCGCGCGGCAGAAGTCGAAGCTGGCCGGCACGATCCGGGGCTCCTTCTTCGTGATCAAGGGCGAGTACTGACAGCGCCCGGCCCGCTATGACCACACTGCTGCGGCCAGGGAAACTTCTGACCATCGCCGACTACGCAGCCCTACCCGAAGATGACCGGCGTCGATGGGAGTTCCAAGAGGGCAGCCTGCTCATGTCGCCGGGCCAACCGCCCCGCCACATGGTCGCCGTCGCCCAGCTGTACGGCGTCATCGAGGGTCAACTGCCTGTGGGTCTACGGGCAGTGCCGAATGTGGACCTCGATCTCCAACTCGCGCCGCCCGACCAGCCGGGGACCTCTCGCCGTCCGGATCTCATCGTCGTCAGCGAGGCTGAGTTCCACCGGGTCGAGAACGAAGGAGGCCTGCTCCGGGCGTCCGCCGCCCTGCTCGTGACGGAGATCCTCTCGCCAGGCTCGCGCCGGACCGACAACCTGGTCAAGCGAGGCGAGTACGCCGACGCCGGCATCCCGTACTACTGGATCATCGACGCCGAGGCCCCAGTCTCGCTGGTCGCGTGCCACTTTGCCGGCACCTTCGGTTACCAGGACTCCGGCGAAATCACCGGCGTCTTCGAGTCGGCCGAGCCCTTCGGAGTCCGCATCGACCTGGACGCACTCTGCTGACCCTGGTGGGCATACTGGGCGCGTGCGGCGTCTGATAGTCACCGAGAACATGTCCTTCGACGGGGTCGTGGCACCCATGGACGGCTGGTTCGACCCGGCCGCCCAGGACGCCGAGGTGGTCGCGGCCATCAACGAGCAGTGCCGCACCGTCGACGCCGTGGTCCTCGGCCGCACCACCTTCAAGGAGTTCGCCGGCTTCTGGCCACATCAGACCGACGACCCGACCGGCTTCACCGACTACCTGAACGCGGTGCAGAAGTACGTCGTGTCGACCTCGCTGGAAGGCACCGACTGGCAGAACACCACGATCCTGCGCGGCCCGGCGGCCGACGAGCTCGCCGCGCTGAAGGACGCGCCCGGCGGCGATATCGACATCACCGGCAGCGTCTCGTTGGTCCACTCCCTGTGGCCCACCGGCCTGATCGACCTGGTCCGGGCCTGGGTGTTCCCGGCAGTCCAGGGTTACGGGCGCCGGCTGCTGCCCGACGGCAGGTCGCAGCGGCTCGAGCTCGTCGGCAGCCGCGTCTTCGACTGCGGCGTGGTACTCATCGAGTACCGCCCGGTGTGACCGCAGGCCGCCAGCTGGAGAACGCCTTCAGAAGTCGTAGCGAACCACCGCGCGCCGCAGCGACGGCTCGTGCACGACCCGGAATCCGGCGGCAAGGGAAGTGCTGAGCTTGCCGACGTGCATCTCGCCCCAGGGCACCTCCTTGCCCGGAGCCGGCTTCATCGGACTCGCAGATCCGCGGCGACCATGCCACGGCGGCCGCCCACCGCGGCTAACCTCGTGCCATGCCCAGTGACCTCGTGTTCAAGACGATGAACGCCGCCCACCGCGTGCTGTTGAAGTTGACCGGCAACCGGGTGGGCGCCAGCTTCGGCGGGATGCCGTCGCTGGAGCTGACCACCATCGGGCGCAAGAGCGGCACGCCGCGTACGGTCATGCTCACCTCGCCGCTGCAGGAGGGCGAAGCCTACGTGATCGTCGCCTCCCGCGGCGGCGACGACACCCATCCCGCCTGGTATCTGAACCTGCTGGCGGATCCGGCGGTGCGGGTGCGGATCGTCGGCCAGCCCGAGCGGGCGATGCACGCCCGGGTGGCCACCGCCGAGGAGCGCGCCAGGATGTGGCCGCTGATCACCACCAGGTACCGCAACTACGCCGGCTACCAGAAGCGCACCACCCGGGAGATCCCGCTGGTGCTGCTGGAACCGCCCGCCCCGGCCTGACCGCGGCCAGTCACGGGTAGGCGACCACCGTGACCGGGACGTCCGGGTTGGCGATGGTCGACGGGCCGCCGGTGTCGTTGACGACGTTGAGGATGCCGCCCTTGCCGTTGGCCGGGTCCAGGAAGATCGTCAGCAGGTCGTGCAGCTCGACGCCCGAGGTGGGCACCTCGTAGGCGTGCGAGGCGAAGATGTCCACGCCCTGGTTGAAGAAGCTGTAGGTGCCCATGCCGTACCCGGTGAAGTGCTCGGCCGAGTCCGTCACCTTGAAGGCTGCGTAACCCAGCGTCGAGGGTGACGACATCCACGCGGCCTGGCTCGGCACGTCGTAGGGCAGCTCGCTCTGGAAGAAGACGTCCGTGCCGTACGCGCCGTTCCAGATCACCTGGAACTTCTGGTAGTGCTCGACGAACAGCCCGGTCGCCGTCACGTGGTCGCCGTTGACGATCACCCCGGTGTCGGCGGTGTTCTGGGTCCAGCCGACACCGCTGCCGTGGTCGGCCCGCCAGGCCCAGATGTCGTCGAGCACGACGTGGTCGCTGTTCACCTCGAGGCTGACGCTCGCCTTGCCGGGGTGTGGGCCGCCGATCCGGAAGAACACGTCCTGCAGGCCGGTCGGGTTCGCCGGGTCGCTCCACCCGTTGTGCTCCCTGGCGGCACCGCCCGCCGCGTGCCGGGTGCCGATCCGCAGCAGCGCCGGTGAGTTCACCGGGCCCGCGTCGATGAGCAGGCCCGCGATGTCGACGCCGGGCACGTCGGCCACGCTCATCGCCACCGCGCCGCCGGTCGCGGTCAGGGTGGCAAAGCCCAGGCCCAGCACGACAGTGCCGGCCCGCTTCACCGTGATCGTCCGGTCGATGTCGTACCCGCCGGGCGTCAGCAGCAGGTTCTTCCCGCGCGCCAGCTGGCTGTTGATCTCCTGCACCGAGTCCGAGGGCCGGGCCACGAAGAAGTCCGACAGTGGGATCGACCGTCCCGCCGGGGTACCGCCCGACCAGCTGGTGCCGGCCGAGTCGCGCCGGGCCGCCGGGACGAACACCTGGTACTGCCCGCTGCCGTCGACGTACAGGTACGGCTTCTCGCGGCTGACCGGGGTGGTGGCCAGCGTGGTGTACGGGCCGCCGCAGCTCGGCTGCGCCGGGAAGCACTGGGCCGGGGCGCCCGCCACCCCGGAGAAGACCTGGTTCCACACCCCGTTGGTCCAGCTGCCCACCGAGCTGTTGCGGACGTAGAACTGCTGTTGCGAGCCGTTGACCACGGTGCCGTCCAACCGCGAGTCGGCGATGAAGCCACCGCTGGCGAAGGACGGCCCGGTGCAGTAGTCCATCAGCGTGGTGAGCCCGTTGACGTGCACCCGGCGCATCGGCGCGGCCTGCGAGACCGCCCAGAACTCACCGGTGTAGCAACCGAAATCCGGATTGGTGACGTTGATGGTGAGGTTGGACAGCGACCGCCAGAAGTTGTTCAGGGCGATGCACCCGCTGTCGCCGCACTGGTTGCGGACGTAGACCGAGCCGTTGATCACCACGTCGTCCGGGGAGGCCCCGAGGCCGGCGACCTCGGTGTAGTAGCCCACCGCGAAGTTCAGCGGATGGTCGGCCGTTCCGTAGCTGCCCGGCTTGAACAGCAGGGCATAGCGCTGGCTGCCGAACTGGTTGGCGATCTGCTCCGCCGCGACCGCGTCGACCGCCTGCTGGATCTCGGCCAACGGCATCGACGGGTCGAACACGTACGCGTTCGGGCCGAGGTCCGGCTGGCCGGCCGCCGCTCCCGGAGGGGCGGACCCGGCCGGGCTGGCGGCACCCGCCTCGGCAGGTGCCACCAGGACCGAACAGGCGGTGATCAGTGCCAGGACGACGGCGGCCCGAGCGGCGCGGACGCGGCTGGCAAACGGCCGGGTTGGTAGATGCATCATGGCGGAAGCCCCCTCTATCGCAGATTAGGGCACGTTTCCGGCCACCGCCTCCCCGGGCTACAGCGCCGAGTTGTCGCTGACCAGGAAGCCCGCCGCGCTCGGCGCCCCGGCGTTGGTGAAGCAGTTGACGTCCCGCACCACCGTGTCGGCCCCGACGTGCGTCCAGGCGAAGTTCAGGCCGCAGAAGTCCGAGCCCGGCCCGGACCCGGTCACCTGGATGTCGTCGGGCAGCACCGCCAGCTTCGGGAACGTCACCAGCGACAGGGTGCCCGCGCTGAGGGTGTTCGCGCCGGCGCCGAGGACGCTGTTGTAGTTGGTGGCGACCGGGCCGCCGACCGGCTTGTTCCACAGGTAGCCGAAGTACTTGGGCGGTATCGCCCCGCCGTACAGCGAGCGCTGGTACTGGTAGGTCAGCGTGAACTGGGTGTCGGCCGGCGCGCCGCCGGCGTTGTAGCAGGTCACCTGGGCGAGCTGGCCGCTGGTGCCCGAGGACCAGCCCAGCACCTTGCAGCGGGCCGGCACCGTCGCCGGGCTGACCGCGGTGGCCTGCAGGCTGCCGTCCATCGGGCCGGGCGTGCCCAGGCCGGGGAACTTGACGGTCCACTGCCCGAGCCCGGTGTGCGACACCGCGTTGCCCAAGCCGGCCGAGTTGTACTGGCTGACCAGCGCCCCGCCGGCCGTGGAGTTCACGTACCCGAACGCGCCACCCGGCGAGGCCGGCCCGGAGCTGCTGCTGTAGATCGCGCTGAAGTCGGTGAAGTCCGGCGCGCCGCCGGGCCGGTAGCAGCTGATCGAGGCCACCTGGTTGGTGCCGGATGCCGCGAAGCCGTTCACCTGGCACCAGTGCGGCGCCGAGTTGATCGCCGTCACGTGCACCACGCCGCCCAGCGCCTCCGCGCCGGCGAAAGTGATCTTGTACTGGCCGGTGCCGACCACGGCAACCGTGGTGCCGGCCGGTGTGGTGCCCGAACCGACGACGGCACCGCCGCTGTAGAGCACGAAGGCGAACCGGTCCGGCACCGCCGCTCCGGCCGGGCCGGCCGTGCTGACCAGCGGAGCCGCCAGCGCGGCCAGCGACAGCCCGACGGCCAGCGGCCGCATACCGATTCTGGGTAGGTAAGGCATCCGGGCCTCCCGCAGATGTGTCCGAGGTGGGCGGGACACTATCCAGGACGAGAGCCTAAAAGCAAGCAAATCGTACAAATGGGTAAGCAACCGTGACCGCCGTTGAACCAAGCCGGCGCCGGCTGCGTCTGTTCAGGCAGGGCGGGTTCGACAAGGCCGCTACCCGGCCGGGCGAACGGCCGGACCTGCCGTCAGCGGAAGAGGTGGTTGGAATGACGAACCGCAGCCGAGGGACCATCATCGCCCTGACCGTCCTGGTGGTGGTGGGGTTGGCGGTGGACGCCTACGTGCACTTCGACCTGGCATCGGCCTTCAAGAACAACAAGACCTCCACGCTGAGCGAGGCCGACATGTTCCGGGCCGAAGCGACGGTGGCGATCATCGCGGCGCTGGCCCTGCTGCTGCGGCCGCGCCGGTACACGGCGGCCTTCGCGTTCCTGGTGGCCGCGGCTGGGCTGGTCGCGGTGCTGGTCACCCGCTACGTCGAGTTCGGCGCCATCGGGCCCATCCCGAAGCTGTACGACCCGTACTGGGAACCGACCGGGAAATGGCTGAGCGCGATCGCCGAGGGCGTGGCCGCGGTGGCGGCACTGGCGCTGACGGCCCTGCTGCCGGCCCGGGCGGCCCGGACCGACCTCGCGCGCCGGCCGGTGCTGGGCAGCCGCGGCTGAAGTCAGCCGGCGACCGGGCCGTCCGGCCGGTTGGTGACGACCCGCTCGACGCGACGGTCGGGCACCAGCCAGATCAGGGCCACCAGGACGTAGACCGCGACCCCCAGCCAGCGGTTGACGAAGGACAGCCCGATGCCCAGGCAGTACAGCACCGGCGACAGCTTGCCCTTGGCGTCCCGGCCGACGGCGGTGGCCAGCAGCGAGTCCGGGCCGCAGGCCCGCAGCAGGGTGGCCTGCAGCAGGTAGTAGGCCAGCGCCGCCGCGAGCAGCACGATGCCGTAGGCCGCGGTGGGCACCGGCGGAAAGTCGTTCTCGCTCATCCAGCCGGTCAGGAACGGCACCAGGGACAACCAGAACAGCAGGTGCAGGTTGGCCCACAGCACCCCGCCGGACACCCGGTCCACCACCGCCAGCATGTGGTGGTGGTTGTTCCAGTAGATGCCCAGGTAGACGAAGCTGAGGACGTAGGCCAGCAGCACCGGTAGCTCACCCCGCAGCGCCGCCCACGTCGTCTCCTCGGGCACGTGCAGTTCCAGCACCATGATGGTGATCAGGATGGCGATGACGCCGTCGCTGAAGGCTTCCAGGCGGTCGGTGGGCATGGCGCGAGGCTAGTGGCCGGGGCGCCGGAGTTACCGACGTTCCCGCAATATCTGCACGCCGGGACCGGTCAGGTCCTCCAGCACCGCCTTGCGGCCGGCGGTCGCCATCAGCAACGAGATGGCCGGGCCTTCGACCACCGGGCCGGAACCGAGCGAGTAGTCGGTGTCGCTCGCCTTCAGCGTGACCCCGGCGATCCGCCGCCGGGCGCCGAGCAGCGCGTTGAGCTTGGCGTAGTAGCTGATCACCCGGGTCACCTGCGGCAGCGGGTAGCTGTGCGCAATGCCGAGCGGCCGGCGGATGTCCTCGCCGTGCACGAACGCCTCGCCCAGCCAGGTGGTGGCCGGCGCCGGCGGCGAGGAGGTCCGCAGCCGGACCTCGCGGAAGGTGGCCAGCGTCGCCTCCGGGCCGTCGGCCCGCTCCCGGGCCACCAGCTTGTCCATGAACCGGTGGAAATCGAAGCCGGCGCCGGCCAGCCCGGGGAAGAACCGCAGCGGGGTCATCTTGGCGGCTGCCACCAGGTGGGCCAGCACGTCGTGCACGGTCCAGCGCTGGGACAGCGACGGGGTCTGCCACTGGCCGGGGCTGAGGCCGGTCAGGTCGTCGATCAGCGCCTGGCGCTCGGCATGGATGGTCGGCCAGATGGTCTCGGCCACGGATGGGACCCCCTCGATCAGAACCGCAGGCCGATGCCATCCCCCGCGACTGGTCAACGCACCTGTCGCATGTGGCAGCACCTTAGCAAGCCGGTTCTTGCCCGAGTTCGTCCTGTGCCGGCCGGGCGGCTACGCCCCGCCGACCTCCTGCAGGCAGCGCTGCCGGGACGCGATCGTGTCCGGATCCTCGGGGTCCAGCTCGATCGCCCGGTTCAGGTCGGCCAGCGCCTCCGGCCACCGGCCGGCGGCCATGAACGCCGCTGCCCGGTTGAACCGCAGCACCGCCGAGTCGCCGATCTCCAGGGCCCGTTGCAGATCTGACAGCGCGGCGTCCAGGTCACCCTGCTCGAAGGCCACCGAGGCCCGCCCGGCCCAGCCGGCCTGCAGCCCCGGGTCGGCGGCGACGGCGGCGCCGAACGCCTCGGCGGCGGCCGGCGCGTTCCCGGCCGCCGCTTCCAGCTGGCCCAGGATGCTGAGCAGGTACGGGTTCGCCGGCTCCAGCGCCAGCCCGGCCAGCACGTCCCGGCGGGCTGCCTCGTCCTCGCCCAGGTCGGCCAGGATGCCCGCCCGGTTGATGTAGGCGTTGAGGAAGGCCGGGTTCAACTCCAGCGCATAGCCGAAGTCCGCCAGCGCCCCGTCGAGGTCGCCCTGCTCGGCCCGGATGTCGCCCCGGTTGTAGTAAGCCTCCGGCAGCGGCGGAGACAGCCGCATCGCCTCCTCGAATTCCGCGATCGCCTCGGCGTCCCGGCCGAGGCGGTGCAGCACGCTGCCCCGGTCGAAGTGGTACGGCGCGTAGTTCGGGTCCTGCGCGATGGCCTGGGAGTAGTCGGCCACCGCCTCTTCCAGCTGGCCGGCCGCCGCCCGCACCTGCCCGCCGTTGTGGATCAGGACCGACCGGTGCAGCAGGTGCTCGTCCGGCGCCAGTTCGGCCGCCAACCGGGCCGAGCCCTCCTCCACCAGCCGCAGCGCCTCGGCGTAGTTGCCCAGGTGCGCCTCGACGAGGGCGAGGCCGTTCTGCATGAACACCGTGTGGAAGGCCCGCTCGGCCGGGTCGGCGAAGGTGGTCGCGAAGGCGATCGCCTGGTTGATCCACGCCTTGGCCGCAAGGTGGTCGATCCGGTCCGGCCGGTGGTGGCGGGTGTAGAGCATCGCGGTGCTGTACGCCGCCGTCATGTGCATCTCGGGCTCGGTGGTGTAGAGCCGGGCCTCGTGGTAGAGCGACTCGACGTCGTCCGGCTGCCCGACCATGATCAGGGCCAGCGCCAGCCGCGCGGTCGCCAGGTGGGCCAGCTTGCTGCGGCTCCAGTCGACCAGCGGACGCAGCCGCCGGGTCAGGTCGACGGTGGCGGCGTAGAAGCCCATCAGGCTGCAGTGGTCGATCGCGAACTTCAGCGCGTCGACTCCGGCGCCGTGCGGGTCGCTGCCCCGTTCCAGGTGGTAGGGAATCGCACCCAGGCGCAGCGACAGCTCCTGCCGTTCCAGTAGCTCGGCCGCCCGCCGGTCGTGCAGCCGGGCCCGCTCGGCCGGGTCCAGCGCCAGGTAGGCCGCCCGGCCGGCCGGGTCGTCGGCGAGGCACTCGGTACCGACGTAGCCGGTGGCCAGCCGCTCCCGGTCCGGGCCCGCCACCGGGGCCGTCACCGGATCCGGGGCCGGCCGCTCCGATTCGACGGTGGCCGGCACGTCGTGGCGCACCGCGTACCTGCCCAGCGCCGTGGCCAGCGGCTCGGCGACCTGCTCGGCACCGGTGCAGACCACCAGAGTCAGCAGGCCGGGGTCGATGCGGCGCAGCAGCACGGCGAGCAGCTCGGCATCGGTGGCGTCGGCGTGCTCGACGTTGTCCACGGTGATCGAGCACGGCCGGCCGTAGGAGGTGAGGTAGTTCCGCAGGAACTCGGTGATGCCGTGGGCGAGCTGGGTGATCCGGTCCGCCGGGTAGAAGCGGGTGCGTTCGCGCACCGTCGCCGCCGAGGTCAGGGTCTCGCGGCGCATCGGCATCCGGTCACTGAGCTCGGGCGCCATGGCCAGGATCTCGATGTCGTACCGGCCGGGCAGGTCGGGAGCCGCCGCCAGTGCGGCCGGCACCACCGCACGCAGCAACTCCCCTGCCGCGGTGTACGGCCCGCGCAGCCGGCGATGTGCGTCCAGGGGCTCGGTCAGTGCGGGCAGCGGCGTCAGCGTGGCGGCCAGCGCCGCCCGGCCCTCGCGCGAACCTGCCACGACCCAGTGGTGCTGCGGTCCAGTCATGTGTCTCTCCTAGTCGGGGAACTTCTCAGTCGAGAACGTGTGCGGTGCTCCGGGCGCGGCGTTCCCGGCGCTCGCGCAGCCCGAGGACGGCCACCAGCGCCAGCTGTGCCACGGTCAGGAGCAGGAAGGCCGCCGAGTCGGCGAGGGCGTCGGCACCCACCCCCGGGCCACCGGTCAGCCGGTCGCGCACGTCGCCGAACAGCCGGCCGAGCACCGGCAGCACCGCCAGGACGAAGGAGCCGATCGAGACCAGGTAGCCGCCGGCCAGCACCCAGCAGTACCAGCGGGCGGCGGCCCGGTCGCGCGGGTGCCACAGCGTCTCGTCGGACACCCGGTGCCGGCGGCCGAGCGCCCGGTGCAGCCGGTTGACGATCCACCGGGCGGTGGTCCGGTGCAGGTCCACGCAGCCGAGCACGGTGACCACCAGCTGGTAGAGGTCGGTCTGGAGGAAGAAGTAGAACTGCCAGACGATCCTGAGCACCGTCAGGAATGCCAGGGCCAGGCAGATCCGGCCGGCCAGCGGCATTCCACCGTCCGAGTGTCGTAGGGCCGCTGCGACCAGCGACAGGCCGGCCACCGCGACCAGGTCGGCGAGCATGCCAGCCAGGATCGGCAGGAAGCGGCGACGGCGCGGCACCACCACCAACCCGTCCAGCGTGGTCTCGGCGACCAGCAGGTACAACCTGCGGCCGAGCCGCAGCCGCGAGTGCAGCCCCAGCCGCCGGCCGGCCAGGGCGTGGAACGCCTCGTGCAGGAGCACCAGCGGCAGCTGCCCGAACACCGCCAGCGCCAGGACGCCGGTGGCGTAGCCGGTGAACAGCAGGTGCTCGGGCCGGGGCGCCAGGTCCGGGTGCCTGGCCATCGCCACGGCGGCCGCCAGGACCACCGCGAGGTAGACCAGCCAGGCGGGCCGGCTGAACGCCAGCATGCCCAGCCGCTGCCAGGGCACCGCTGTCACCGGCGGGGCGACCGGCCCGGAGCCGACGAGGAAGCCCAGCTCGTCCATCGCGGCGAGGAACTCGGCCATGTCCACCGGCTCCCCGTACGCTTGGCGGTACCAATCCCCGGCATCGCGCGGGGTCGCTCCCTGCTGCAGCCGGCGCAGCAGCGCCGCGCCGTCCGGCGGCAGGACGCAGTAGGAGTCGACGTCCAGGCGGCCGACGGTGACCTCGGCCTCCTCGTCGAGGAAGACCAGGGCATGCACCGCGACCGGACGGTCCGGATCTCTCCCGAGGTGGTCCTCGGTGTCAGCAGGCAGAGCAGTCACCACTCACTCCGATGTGTTTCGACCGCGCCAGGGCTGAGCGCGGGGCGGCCCGTCGTGGCCGGGCCGCCCCGCTCAGCTCTTCCTAGAGGCACGGCGGCCAGTAGGCGGGCGAGGTGGTGAGGCGGACGGATCCCGCCTTGCGAACCGTGATCTTCTTCATGGCAGACACCTCCTTTCGGGGGTCGGCTCCGTACAGGACGGGGGCAGCGTGCGAGGGCGAAAGGAGAAAAACCTGTCTGCGCACATGTCAGCGCATATGCCTAAGTAGTCCTAATAGCTAATTAGGCAGGATTGCTCCGTGATGACTGCAGATGTAACACTCGGTGCAGTCAGCAGCCCCGTCGCTCCATGACCCGCGGAGTCGAAGTGTCGATCCACATCCTTGGCCCCGTGCGAATACGGTCCGGAACCGAACTGTCGACGCCCTCTCCCAAGCTGGCCCGCACCCTGCTAGGAATTCTTGCCCTGCGCGCCAATACCACGGTGAGCGCCGGCTGGGTCCAGGACGCCTTGTGGGGTGATCGGGCGCCGAAGTCGGCCGCGTCGAACCTGCGCAGCTACCTGGCCGAGCTCCGGCGTGCCCTCGGCCGGGCGGAGGTGGCCGTCGACATCGACAGCGGGCCCGCCGGCTACCGCCTGCACGCCACCCCCGAGACCCTGGATTCGCTGCTCTTCGAGTCGCTGACCGCCCAGGGCAGGTCGATGCTGGCCGTGGGCCGGCCGGCGGCCGCGGCAGACCTCTTCGCCCGGGCCGGGCGACTGTGGCGGGGGCCGGTCCTGGACGCGACGATCGCCCCGCAGGCCGTGCGACCGGAGATCGAGGCGCTGCACGTCAAGCGCCTGAACGCGATCGAGGACGGCATCGAAGCGGGGCTGGCGCTGGGCCGGCACCGGGCGCTGGTGGGCGAGTTGACCGATCTGGTCACCAGGTGGCCGTTGCGGGAACGGCTGTGCGGGCAGTTGATGCTCGCGCTGTACCGCAGTGGCCAGCAGGTCGAGGCGCTGCGGGCCTACCAGGCGCTGCGCCACCGGATGGACGAGGAATTGGGCGTCGCACCGTTCGCCGAGATCCAGGCGTTGCACCGCCGGATACTGCAGGCCGACACCACGCTGGCTTTCCCGCTGGCCGTTACCGGCATCGGCCGGGCGGTCTGAGGACCCGCGCCATCACGCGCGGGTCGGGCGCTCGCCCGAAATGTACGGGGCCGGGTTAGGAAAGCAATCGACTAACCCGGCCCCCGGGGGGCCTTGTTACCCAACTCGAATACTCAGAGTTTAGTCAGCAAGGCACAGTGCCGGCGCGCTTCAGACCCATTCGTAGTTCCGCATCTTTGTCACCCCCTTTTAGGCGTGTGGCACATTCGCAAAGCGAACCGACCTAAAGTCCTATAGCCAGGTGCTAAGGCCGAGGCTAGCTGTAGTGCGGACTGCCCGCCTCTCAGGACTACCCTGCGAACCGTCTATATATTGCTTTATATCGCGGAGTTTCATAGGCGGTGTGGTAGAGAAGTCCGGACATTCCAGCGGTGGTCGGTACGAGTTGCCTGAACACAGCTCGCGCCATACCAATCGGCAGAAGTTGCCCCGCCGAGAGGCTTGAACCGCAATACTTCGTCCAGAGAAGCCCGCTTCTCGTAACGACTCGGGGCTACGAAATGCACCAACCGTTGCCACGTGACAGCATGAAGCGGGTTATGTACTGTCTGGCACCACGGCGCATCACGGATAGACCTTCATGGTCGGTCACCCCGGTGGTCGCACGGTAGCGGACGGTTCGGGCACTGGGGAGTTCTCATGAAGAGCGCGATATCCGCATGGTCGCTGTGGCGTGCACCGCGATGTGCGATCGTCGTCATCCTGATGGTCGATCTCGCGGCCGCCGGCACCGCCTTCTCCTTCCCCACCTCCATCCAAGTGTCTGATCTCGGAACGGCCGCCCTGCTCGGCTCGCTGAGCATCGTCTATTCCCGGTTTACCGTCGGTTGGGAACGAGCCAGGCGCGCGTTGCGCCAGGAGAAGCTGCCGACCCTCTATCCCAATCTGCTCGCCACCTGGGCTTTCGCGGCCGCCGCACTGCTGCCTTTGACACTCGCCGCCGCGGTGATCACGGTTGCGGCAATAGCGGAATGGCCCGCCCGCAATATCGCCGGCCAGGCTACGCCCTACCGCTACGTCTACAGCACCGCGGGTGCAATTCTTGCCGCCACCGCGGCCAACAGCTGCATGTCGCTTTCGCTGCCCTATCAATTGCCACTGGCGCTGGCCGCGCTCGGTTACATGCTGGTCGGCGTGGCAGCGGTGGCACTGGCAATGGTCTCGGCCGGTCAATACCAGGGTTTGAGCTTATTGCTCAAAGCCGAAACCCATAAGCTCGAAGTGCTCACCATTGCGCTGGCCGCCGCCCAGGTCCAGCTGATCACCCTGCACATTCCGCTGGCCTGGCTGTCGCTGCCGGCCGCGATCGTGATCCAGCGCTGGGCGGTGCAGTCGGACCTGCACGTCACCGACGCCGCGATCCGGCCGATGACCGAGGGGGCCTGGCTGACGGTGGCCCGCGAGGTGGTCGCCGCTTGCCCGGTCTCGGCGATCATGCGCATCCAGACCGCCGACCCCAACGCGGTCAGCCTGGTTGCCCGGATGCAGGTCGGCTGCGACGCCATCGGCGCGATCGGCAAGTCGGGCCTGGCCATCCTGCTGGCCGACTGCCCCGGCACCAACGCCGAGTCGCTGGCGATCCGGATGCGTGCCGCCCTCGCCCAGCAGAGCATCCCGGCGCTGGTGGCGGTGGCCGCCAAGCCGCGGGACGGCCAGTCCTCGGCCGACCTGCTGGCGGTCTCGGAGGCCGAGCTGATCGCCCGGGGGGCGGCGCAGCGGCCGTCGAAGACCCTCCGGCCGGAGGCCTGAACCAGGCTCAGGACGCGCCGCTGGTCCCGCCGCCGCGTCCGGTCCGGGCCTGCAGCCGGTCGATATGCTCGGAGGCCTGCGCCTTGGTCAGGTCCGCGGGCAGCTGCTCGCCCGCCTCGCGGGCCAGCGTGTCGAGGTAGCTGCGCTGGGCCCCGGTCATCGGCTCGTCACCGGTGACCCAGTCGCTCGGATCCTTCTCGGTGGTGCCGGCCGCGCCCGGGCTGCTGGCCCCGATGGTCTCCTCGGGGCTCCGGTCGCCGGCCGCGCTGGTGGTCTCGGGCTGCTCGCTCATGCCTTTACCCTAGCGATCCCGCGCGGCGAGCCTTGAGCATGACTTGAGGTTATCGGTGGCCAACATTGAGGCGGCAGCCATCTAACAGAGATCAAACATGCCGAAGGTGCTACTAACAACACCCGTCCGGTCTGACCCCCGACCGGCTCTACCAGGAGATTGCCATGTCGCTTTCGGCCACCACGGTCCGCAGCAAGGTTCTCGCTTCGGCCGCGCTGCTCGGCGCCGCGGCCGGCGCGGCCGGTCTGGGCACCTTCGGCTCGTTCACCTCCGCCACCTCCGCCTCGGCCTCGGTCAGCTCCGGCTCCGTATCGATCGCGCTGGGCACCCCCAACACCGCGGCCAACCGGTTCAGCGTCGCCGCCACCGGGCTGGTTCCCGGCGACACCGTGCAGCGCGCGGTCACCCTGAGCAACGCCGCCGGCAACCAGGCGCTGGCCAGCATCGCGCTGACCACCGCCGCCACCACCAGCTCCAAGCTGGACACCGACCCCACCCTCGGCCTGCAGCTCAAGATCGACTCCTGCTCCGTCGCGTGGACGGAGACCGGCACGGCGCCGGCCTACGCCTACAGCTGCTCGGGCACCACCAAGTCGGTGCTGGCCACCCGGGCCGTGATCGGCAGCAACCTGACGCTGAACAACCTGGCGGCGCTGGCCGCCAACAGCACCGACAACCTGGTGGTGACCATGACCTTCCCGGCCGCCGCGGACAACACCTTCCAGAACCAGTCGTCCGTCGTCAACTTCACCTTCACCGCCACCCAGCGGGCTGCCACCAACCAGTAGTCCGATGACCAGCACCCTGCGTCCGGCCCGCCTGCTGGTGGTCGATGACGACGACGACATCCGTGCGTTGTTCGGCGCCGTCCTGCACCGGGCCGGCTACCAGCCACGGCTGGCCAGTTCCGGCCGGCAGGCGCTCGACGAGGCCGACGAGCTGGTGCCGGACCTGGTGATCTCGGACGTGTCGATGCCGGGACTGTCCGGCCTGGAAGTGTGCCGGGCGCTCAAGGCCGGGCCGCGGACCGCGCAGGCCACCGTGCTGCTGGTCAGCGCGCTGTCCGGCGAGCAGGACCGGGAAGCGGGCCTGCTCGCCGGCGCCGCGGACTACCTGGTCAAGCCGGTCCGGCCGGCGGTGCTGGTAGAGCGGGTCCGCGCGCTGCTCGAGGCCCGGGCATGAGGATGCTGCGCCGGGCAACCCGGCTGCTCAGCACCCTGCTGCTCGGGCTCGCCGTGCTCTGCCTGCTGGCGGTCACCGTGGGCCCGCGGCTGCTGGACTACCGCACCGCGACCATGCTGACCGCCAGCATGGCGCCCGGCATCCGCCCCGGGGACGTCATCGTCGACACGCCGCTGGCGCTGTCCGATGTCCGGGTCGGCCAGGTCCTCACCTACCACATCCCGGTCGGCGACCACCAGGTCGTCAGCCACCGGGTGATCGAGGTCCAGCGGCCGGCGCCCGGCGTGGTCAACATCCGCACCCAGGGCGACGCCAACCCCGCCCCGGATCCCTGGACGGCCACCCTGACCGGCGGCACCGTCTGGCAGGTCCGGGCGGTGGTGCCGAAGGCCGGCGTGGTGATCCGGGCGCTGCGCACCCCCTGGGTGCACACCGCGCTCACCGGGGCGGTTCCGATCCTGGTGCTGGTCTGGCTGCTGATGGGCATCTGGTGGCCGGCCAAGCCGGCTGAGTCGGCTGAATCGGCTGAGACCACTGCACCAGCCGAATCCGTCGAGCCGGCGCCGGCCGATATCGAGCCGGCCGGGACCGGCCGCTAGCCCGTCGCCGCCGACGGCAACCGGACGCAGACCGTCGTGCCGCCACCGGCGGTGTCGGTGATCGAGACGGTGCCGCCGTGCGCGGCCACGATCCGCTCGCAGGTGGCCAGTCCCATCCCCACCCCGTCGGTCTCCGGGTCCAGCCGCACCAGGGGCCGCAGCACCGCCGGCCGCTGCTCGGCCGGGATTCCCGGGCCGTTGTCGGCCACCCGCAGCTCATGCCCCCAGCGGGTCGGGGCCACGGTCACCGCCACCTCGCAGCGGGTGTCCGGGCTGCGGTAGCGGATCGCGTTGTCGATCAGGTTGAACAGCAGCACCCGCAGCTGCACCGGATCGGCGATCACGCTGGCCTGCGCGCAGCGCACCTCGGCGCCGTCGGCCTCCGGGCCGAGTTCGGCCAGCACCTGCTCGACCAGGTGCGCCACCGGCACCAGTTCCCGGCGCGGCGTGCTGCCCATGCTGACGTAGCTGAGCAGCTGGTCGATGGCCGACATCATCCGCTGGTTGGCCGACACCGCACGGTTGGCGTAGTCCAGCGCCGTCGGGTCCTGGAACACCGCCGGATGGTCCTGCAACAGTTCCCCGAAGCCCAGCGACGCGGTCAACGGGGTCTTGAGGTTGTGGCTGAGCTGGGCGGAGAACGAGGCCAGCTGCCGGTGCGAGCGGGCCAGCTCCGTCACCGTCTGGCGGAGCTGGTCGGTGCGGCGGCGCAGTTCCAGCACGTCGATGACGCCGACCGCCAGGGTGTCCAGGGCGCTGCGCTGGCTGGCGTCCAGGCTCCGGGGTTCGGTGTCGAACACGCAGATGGTTCCCAGCAGGTGGCCACCGGGCGCCCGCAACGGGCTGGCGGCGTAGAACCGGACCCGGCCCAGCTCGCCGGTCACCCACGGGTTGGTGGCGAACCGCGGGTCCTGCCGGGTGTCTTCCACCACCACCTGCTCGCCGAGGTGTAGCGCCACCTCGCACATCGAGTCGGCCCGGTCGGTGATCCTCGGCCGGCAGCCGAACGCCGCGAGCGGGTACTGGCGCACCTCATCGATCATGTTCAGCACCGCGGTCGGCACGCCGCAGATGCCGGCCGCCAGTTCGGTGAAGCCGGCCAGCGTCGCCTCGTCGACGATCCCCAGCTGTTGCACCGGCAGCCCGTCGACGATGCCGTACTCGCGCAGTGCCGCGATCCGGTCCCGCTCACGGTCGGCGTCGGTGACGGGGGTCGGCCAGTTCATCCGGCTCCCAGCCGGTAGCCGACGCCGCGCACCGTCCGGATGTAGCGGCCGCTGCGCGGGTCGTCGCCCAGCTTGCGGCGCAGGTTGGCCATGTGTACCTCGACCAGGTGGCCGTCTGAGACCCAGTCGGTGCCCCACACCGTGCGCAGCAGCGTCTCGCGCGGCCAGACCCGGCGCGGGCCGGACAGCAGCGTGGCCAGCAGGTCGAACTCGGTACGGGTCAGGTCCAGCTCCTTGCCGTCCAGGATCGCCAGCCGGCCCTCGACGTCGACCTCCAGGCCACCGTGCCGCAGCGTCTCGGCGGGTGCTAAGAGGACGGAGACCGAGCCACCGGCGGTCCGGGGCCGGCGGAGCATCGCCGCGATCCGGGCCCGCAGCTCGCGCGGGCTGAACGGCTTGGTCAGGTAGTCGTCGGCGCCGATCTCCAGGCCCATCAGCCGGTCGATCTCGTCCGGGCGGGCGGTCAGCATCACCACGTAGGCGTCGGTGATCTCCCGGATCCGCCGGCACACCTCGATGCCGTCCAGGTCGGGCAGGTTCAGGTCCAGGGTCACCACGTCGGGTTGCCGGTCGCGTACCGCGGCGATCCCGTCCGCGCCGGTTGCTGCCTCGACGACCTCGAAACCCGACTGGCGCAGCAACTCAGCGATCAGCGCCCGGATGTCCTCGTCGTCGTCGACGATGACGGCAGACAACGTTCGCTCGTCCAGCACAGCGATCACGTTATGTGACTGGCTACCCGCAGCCCAGCAAAATGCCGAAACTTGGCACGCGGCGTCCGGCGCCAGGGTGGTCAGCAACTGCCGGCCACGGCCGGGGAGGCCGCGCTTGTCCAGTTCAGGTAGACCGTGACCATTGTCAGGGAATAGCTGGAGTTCTTGGACAGGGTGAGCTTCTGGCTGGTGGCGGTCTTGGGCGTGACCGACAGCAGCACGGTGCCGCCGTTGAGGATGGTGTACCCGCTGGCCTGGCCGTCCACGGTCGGGGTCCAGGACAGCGTGACCGAGCAGTTGCTGTTGCGAACGGCGCTGAGGTTCGTCGGCGGATGCAGCATGCCGCTGCTGGCGGATTGGGCCGAGGCAGCCTGCTTGTTGAAGCTGGCCTCGGCCACCGCCGGCACAGCCCATAGGGTTGTCGCGACCAGCACTGCGGCCACAAGTGCCCGCATCACGCCCTCCGCCCCTTCCCGTCCGGAATCCGCTCATACCGCCGGGCCAGGACGTGTCCGGGCCGGTTTCTACTATGCTGACTTCACATCAACCTCACCCGGCGTACACCCTCAAGGTTGGCTCAAGAACCGCTGTGCCCCCGCTTGGCCATACTGGAACGGTGATCTCGGTCGAAACCGCTCGCCTGCTCCGCGACGCCGGGCTCCGCTGGACTCCCGCGGCCGGGGACCGCTTCGTGGTCGTGGACCGAGGCATGGACGACGAGGTCTTCGTGCTCAGCGACATGACCGTGGAGGTGCACCAGCTCGAGCACGGCCAGGTCATCGGGTTCAACGGCACCACCGAGTGGGCGCTGGACTCGGTGGAGGACCGGGACGCGCTCTGGCTGCCCCGCGAGGGACAGCTGCGCGAGCTGCTCGCCGGGACGTTCCGCAGCCTGGACCGGGTCGAGAGCGACTGGCGGGTACGGCTGGAGATCAATTCGGCGCCGGTCCAGGTGCGGCACCGCGATCCCGAGCAGGCCTACGCGCTGGCGCTGCTGCAGCTGATCACCAGCTCGGCCTGAGTTTCCTTCCCGGTCAGTCCTTTCCCGGTCAGTCGCTTCCCGGTCAGTCGCTTCCCGGTCAGTCGCTTTCCGGTTGGTCCGGCATCGGTTGATCCGGCGGCACCAGCGTGCCGGGGATCTCCCGGCACCGGCCGCGCATCTCGGCCACCACCGTTCCGTCGGCGCGTCGCACCGTGACGTCGTACAGCCCGGCCCGGCCGCGCCGGAAGCGCTCCACCGCGACCGCCCGCAGCTCGTCGCCGGCCCGGACCGCCGCCACGAAGTCGATGTCGCCCCCGGTGGCCACAGTGTTGCGGTTGTAGCTGTTGCAGGCCACCGCGAAGGCGGTGTCGGCCAGCGTGAACACCACGCCGCCGTGGCCGATCTGGTGGCCGTTGAGCATTGCGGGGGTGACCGTCATCGCCAGCTCGGCCCGGCCGGGGCCGGCTCGCAGCGCCCGGATGCCCAGCGCCGCCGAGGCCGCGTCGGCGCCGAGCATGGCGCGCATGCAGCGCTCGGCCAGCTCGCCGGCGTCCGGCGCCGGTTCCTCGGTCATGCGGTGCTCCTGCCTGGTGGCGTCCGGTCGGCCTGCGGGTGGCGAGCAGGAGGCATGGTCCCACACCGGCGGGCGAGGTCCCCCGTGCCGTTGCGCTCCTACTGTCCTTTCCCGTTGCCTCTTTCTGTCGTCCCTTTCCCGTTGTCTTCTTCTGTCGTCCTTTCCGTTGTCCTTATCCGTTGCCCTCCGGGCGCGGGTGGCGGCGGCCCGTCGTAGGGTGGAGGCCTGCCAGCGGGCGGCGAGCCCTGTCGAGGAGGATGCGGCGGTGTCACACGAGGCCGAAAGACCGATCCTGCAGCAGATCCACGACCTGGTCGCCGAGGAGCACACGCTGCGCTCGGCGCACACCGGCATCGGGCTGAACTCCGACGAGCGCACCCGGCTGGAGGCCATCGAGCGCGAACTCGACCGGTGCTGGGACCTGCTGCGGCACCGGCGGGCCGAGGAGGAGTTCGGACAGGCCTGACCCGGCCACCGCTCACCGGTCGGGCAGGGTGCGCGGTGCTCCGAGCAGGTAGGTCAGCAGCACCACGGTGATGGTCTCGGCGCACAGCAGCCCGACCAGCACCACGATCTGGAACCGGGCCGCCTGGACGGCGCTGGCGCCGCCGAGCAACGCTCCGATGAACGCCCCGGGCAGGGTCACCAGCCCGACCGTGCGGGTCTGGTCCAGGGCCGGTACCAGCGCCTCCGAGGCCGCCCAGCGGGCCACCTCGCGTACCGCCTGGCGGGGCGTCGCCCCGATCGAGAGCCACGCTTCGACCTCGTCCCGGCGGCGGCGCAGCCCCTCGGCCAGGTGCCGGCCGGCCAGCGTCGCCGCGGTCATGGTGCCGCCCAGCACGATGCCGGACGCCGCCACGAAGGTGCGCACGTCCCGGTCCAGGGTGGGCAGCGCGACAACGATCGCGATCACCACCGCGGCGCCCGCACCACAGGAGAGCAGCACCGCGGGCAGCGCGCCCTCGACGCCCCGCAGCCGGCGGGCTGCCGTCCAGGTGGCGACCGCGAACATCACCGCCACCACCGCCACCGAGGTCCACGGTGCGGCGAACACCCCGCGCAGCGCGGCGGCCACGAACGCCAGTTGCAGCACCGCGCGCAGCGAGGCGGTCAGCAGGTCGCGCTGCCGGTCCAGCCGGCCGGCCCGGGAGACCGCGGCCGCGATCGCCAGCAACGCCACCAGGCCGACGACCAGGCGGACCCATTCGGTCACCCGAGGGACCGTACCGCCTGCGCCTGCCGGACCGGCCGCAAGGTGAAGAACGGGTCGGTACCGGCTACCGTCAAGTGGTTACCGGCGGGTAGTGCGCTTGCCTTGCCCGTCCTGTTCGTTCGTCCTGCTGTCTGCCTGTCCTGCCGAGGAGCACGCCGTGGACTTCGCCGAGACCCCCGAGCACCGGGCGCTGCGCTCGTCGGTCGCCGAACTGGGAACCGAGTTCGGCATCGACTACTGGCTGGCCAAGGCACGCAAGCACGAGGTGACCACCGAACTGTGGGAGAAGGCCGCCCGGCTCGGCTTCATCGGCGTCAACATCCCCGAGCAGTACGGCGGCGGTGGCGGTGGCATCAGCGAGCTCGCGATCGTGTGCGAGGAGCTGGCCGCGGCCGGGGCGCCGTTGCTGTTGCTGGTGGTCTCGCCGGCCATCTGCGCCACCATCATCGCCCAGAGCGGCACCGAGGAGCAGAAGCGGCGCTGGCTGCCGGGAATGGCCGATGGCTCGATCAAGATGGCGTTCGCGATCACCGAGCCGGACGCCGGGCTGAACTCGCACAACATCTCCACCAGCGCGGTGCAGCAGCCGGACGGCGACTACCTCGTCAACGGCCGCAAGTACTACATCTCCGCGGTCGACCAGGCCGACTACATCCTGGTGGTGGGGCAGTCGCCGGCCTCGCGCGAGGGTGGCCAGATCCGTCCGGCG
This sequence comes from Jatrophihabitans sp., assembly GCF_035474675.1. Classification (GTDB taxonomy): domain Bacteria; phylum Actinomycetota; class Actinomycetes; order Mycobacteriales; family Jatrophihabitantaceae; genus Jatrophihabitans_A. The sequence goes on from NZ_DATINC010000182.1 coordinate 42,804, forward strand.
CTGTTCGTGGTGCCGACCGACGCGCCGGGGCTGGAGTACCGGCCGATCGAGATGGAGCTGGTCTCGCCGGAACGGCAGTTCTTCTGCTACTTCGACGACGTGCGGGTGCCGGTGGACGACGTCATCGGCGGCTCGCTGGACGCCGCGCTGCCGGCGCTGTTCGCCGGCCTCAACCCGGAGCGGATCACCATCGCCGCGTTCTCGATCGGCACCGCCCGGTTCGCGCTGGCCAAGGCGGCGCGTTACGCCAACGAGCGGACCGTCTGGAAGCAGCCGATCGGGGCGCACCAGGCGATCGCGCATCCGCTGGCCAAGGCCTACATCGAGACCGAGCTGGCCAAGCTGATGGTCTACAAGGCCGCGGCCGCGCACGACTCGGGAGATGCGATGGCCGCTGGCGAGGCGTCCAACATGGCCAAGTACGCCGCCGGCGAGGCAGCCTGGAACGCTCTCGATGCGGCGATCCAGACCCACGGCGGCAACGGGCTGACCGCCGAGTACGGCCTCGGTGCGCTGCTCGGCGTGGTCCGCGCGATGCGGATTGCCCCGGTGAGCAAGGAGATGCTGCTCAACTTCGTGGCCCAGTACTCGCTGGGACTGCCCAAGTCCTACTGAGGTCTGGCGAGGGCTGGAAGCGCTCGGCGTTCTGAGCGCTGCCGGCCGGGTGCGCTTATTTCTCTATCCTCATTCTCTCTCCTCATTGATGTTCGGCATGGTTTTCCACAGCTCACCTACCCTGATCGTGCTTTATCCACAAGGCTCTCGTGGATCTGAAAACAGTCAGGAGGCTGGGCTAGCGTCGAAGCATGATCACAGCCGGGGTCGAGGCCAGCGAGTGGGATCTCCTGCCACCGCTGGACGAGGCATCGTCACCACCATCGATTCTCTTTGCCGATCCGGCTGATTCCTCGATGAATCCTGCCGATGCGTTGCGGCAGGGGTTGGCGTGGCGGCAGCCGGGGCTCACCGAGTCCGCCAGGCTCGCCGCGCTGGACTTCTCCGCCTTGACCGCTGCCGAGCGCATCGCTGCCCTGGCCGACCAGCAACGTCAGCTGGCCTGGTGGTCGGCGCGGCAGCTGTCGTTGCTGAGCCTGATCGCGGCTGAGGATTCCTCGTCGAAGCACTGGTGTGTCGAAGAGATCGGTTGCGCGCTCGGGCTGCCCGGCCCGGCCGCCCAGAACCTGCTCAAGAATGCCGAACGGATCTGCGGCCAGCTGCCTGCCACCTTGGTGGCGCTGTCCGAGGGCCGGATCGGCCTGCCCCAGGCCACCGCGATCGCCGAGGCCTCCTACTCGCTGCCGGATGACGTGCTGCCCGGCTATGAGGCGCGAGTGCTGGCGTCTGCGCACCAGCAGTCCATCGTGCAGCTCAAGCGGGCTGCCAAGCGCGCCGCGTTGCAGCTCGACCCGGCCTCGGCCGAACAGCGGCACCAGCGTGCGGTGGCCGACCGGCATCTCCGGGTCACCCCGGCCGACCACGGAACGTCCTGGCTGATGGCGCTGCTGCCGTCGGCCCAGGCGCAACTGCTCTACGACCGGGTCGACGCCGCCGCCCGAATGGCGCCGGCTGACGATGCCCGGACGATGGATCAGTTACGCGCGGATGCCCTGGTGAACGCGGTGCTGAACGGCATCGACGGCGATCTGCCTTCCGCGCAAGGGCTTCGGCCGGCTATCCAGGTCGTGGTGCCGCTGTCGACCCTGGCCGGCGCGAGCGAGGAGCCGGGCTGGTTGGCAGGCTACGGCCCGATCACTGCCGACTACGCCCGCGAACTCGCGCACGATCCCACCGGCACCTGGCGCCGGCTGGTCACCGACCCGGTCAGCGGCCAGCTGCTGGACTACGGAACCACCAGGTACCGGCCGCCCCGGCACCTGGCTGACCACGTGATCGGACGAGACGGCGAATGCACCTTTCCGTTCTGCACCCAGCAAGCCCGGCGCTGCGACCTCGACCACATCGTGGCCTACCCGGACGGCAACACCAGCGCGTACAACCTGCATCCGCTGCACCGCCGGCACCACAACGCCAAGACCGAGGCCGGGTGGCGGGTCAGCCGGCATCCGCACACCGGCAGCAGTCACTGGACCAGCCCGATGGGGCGGCGCTATCGCACCGATCCGCCCGAACGCTGGCCGATGCTTGCAACCCGGTCTGAGTATCGAGAAGCACCCGCCGGACCGGAACCGCCACCCGAACCGCCGCCCTTCTAAGGACTGTCGAGAGCGGAGTTGGATGCGGTCGCCCTAATGTGACCGCCTTCCGGGAGCGTGCCCCTACCGGCGCGTGGAACGCGCCCGCCTGGCTTGCGCGCGTTCTCGACCCGGCTGCTGCTCAAGCAGACGAAGCCTCCTGCTGCTCAGCCGGGCGTGCAGGATGGGTTCGCGGTCGGCGACGGCGAGCTGCTCGGGCTGGTGCTCGGGCTCGTCGACGGCGTGCCCGATCCCGAGCCGCTGGGCGAGGCCGGCGGCGACGACGAAGCCGGCGGCGAGCTTGGACAGGTCGGCTTCACCGCCACGGTCAGCGTGATCGTGGTCGAGGGGTCGTAGAAGATCCCCGGCGTCGGATCCACCGACATCACCTGGCCGACCTGGAAGCCCGGCCGTACCGGCTCGTTGTCCGACCGCGCGATGGTGGTGAAGCCGAGCTGGTTGAGCTTGGCCCGGGCCTGCTGCTCGGTCAGCTTGGTGACGTCCGGCAGCTTGACCTTGCCGTTGGCGACCTGCAACTTGACCGTGGTGCCCGGCGGCACCGAGGCATTGGCCGGCGGGTCCTGCCCGATCACCTGCCCGGACGGCTTCGGGCTGTCGACATCGGACCGGCTGGCCGCCAGGCCCTGCGAAGCCAGCGCCTTCTGCGCCTCGCTGTAGGACAGCCCCACCACCTGCTGCACCAACACGTCGGCCGGCCCGGCGTAGACGGTGAAGCTGACGGTGGTCCCGTCGGCCACCTCCTTGCCGGCCGCCGGGTTCTGGGTGCAGACCTGGCCCTTGGTCGGGTTCTTCAGCACCGCCGAGTCCGCCCCCGCGCTGCACGGCCCGTTGCTGCCGTCCGGCTTGCCGGTCGCCGGGATCAGGTGATTGGCCCGCAACGTGTCGATCGCGGCCGCCGGCGACAACCCGACCAGCGCCGGAACCTGGTAGAGCGCCGGGGTGTTCGGCTCGTTGTCCTTCTTCAACAGGTACAGCGCGGTACCGCCGATCACCAGCAGCAGCGCCAGCACCACCGCCGTCCAGATCAGCGCCCCGCGATGGTGGGCGGTGTCGTCCTCATCGTCGTAGTTCGGCGTCAGCACCCCCGGCCGCGCCGGCGGCCGGGCGGCGATGAACTGGGTGCGCTGGGCATCGGTCATCACCGACTCCGCCTCGACCGGCTGGCCGGCCAGCGCGCGCTGCAGGTCGATGCGCATCTCGGCAGCCGTCTGATAGCGATTCAGCGGGTTCTTCGCCAGCGCCTTCATCACGATGGAGTCCAGCGCCGGCGGCACCACGGCATTCACCGAGGAAGGCACCTGCGGGTTCTCCCGGACGTGCTGGTACGCGATCGCCACCGGCGAGTCCCCGGTGAACGGCGGGTGCCCGGTGAGCAGCTCATAGAGCAGGCACCCGGTGGAGTACACGTCCGAGCGGGCATCGACCGACTCGCCGCGCGCCTGCTCCGGCGACAGGTACTGCGCGGTGCCGATCACGGCAGCGGTGGCGGTCACGGTCGCCGCGTTGTCGGCCAGCGCCCGGGCGATGCCGAAGTCCATCACCTTGACCGCGCCGGCACTGGTGATCATCACGTTGCCCGGCTTGATGTCGCGGTGCACGATGCCCGAGCGGTGCGAGAAGTCCAGCGCCGCGCACACCTCGGCGACGATCTCCATGGCCTGCTGCGGCGCCAGCCGGCCCTGGGTCTTGAGCACCTCGCGCAGCGTGTGCCCCTCGACGTACTCCATCACGATGTAGGGGGTGTGACCCTCCGGCCCATCGTCCTCGCCGGTGTCGTACACCGCCACGATTGACGGGTGGTTGAGCCCCGCGGCGGCCTGCGCCTCGCGCCGGAACCGGTTCTGGAACGTGGGATCGCGTGCCAGGTCGGACCGCAGCACCTTCACCGCGACATCCCGGCCGAGCCGGACGTCGCGGCCCTTGCGGACCTCGGCCATCCCGCCGTAGCCGAGCAGGTCCCCGATCTCGTAGCGGCCGCCTACCAGCCGTGCTGCCGTCATCGGACGTCCTTACTGTCTGCCTGCCGTGCACTGCCGCTCAGCCGCGCACCGCCACACCGTCGTGCGCTGCCGCTCAGCCGCGCACCGCCACACCGTCGTGCACTGCCTGCCCACCGTGCGAGGCGTCGCTGCCGGGCACCCTGTAGCTGACCTGCGAAGCCCATCATTTAACCCCTATCGCGGCCAGATAGGCCTTCATCACGGCCTGCGCCACCGGCGCGGCGGCCAGGCCGCCGGTGGTCTCGCTGCCGCGCACCCCGCCGTTCTCGATGATCACCGCCACCGCGATCTTGGGGTTGTCCGCCGGCGCGAACCCGGAGAACCAGGCGTGCGGCTGGTTGACGTAGCTGCCGTCGGCCTTCTGCGGACCGTTGTCGGCGGTGCCGGTCTTGCCGGCGACCTGGATGCCCGGGATCTGGGCCGCCGTTCCGGTGCCCTTGGCGACCACGTTCACCATCATCGCGGTCAGCTGGTGGGCCTGGTCGGAATCCATCACCTGGTTGAGCACCTCGGGGTCGGGATGGCTCAGCACCGCCAGGTTCGGCGCCTGCTCCTCCGACACCAGGTACGGCTTCATCAACTTGCCACCGTTGGCCACCGCGGCCGAGATCATCGCCGCCTGCAGCGGGGTCACCCGCACGTCGCGCTGGCCGATGCTGGACTGGGCCAGCGCCGCCTGGTCGATGATTGGCCCGACCGACGAGGCCGCCACCGGCACCGGCACCGAGAGGTCGCTGTCGTCGATGCCGAACAGCGCGGCCTGCTGCTTGATGGTCTCGGTGCCCAGATCCATCCCCAGCTGGGCGAAGGCGGTGTTGCAGGAGATGGTGAGCGCGTGGTTCAGGGTGTCGGTCTTGCCGTCCGCGCACTGCTCGCCGCCGAAGTTGCGCAACTGGGTACGGGTCTGCGGCAACGTCAGCGCGTTCGGCGCCGGGATCCTGGTCTGCGGCGTCCGGCCGTTCTTCAGCGCGGCGCTGGCCACCACCACCTTGAACACCGACCCCGGCGGGTAGGTGACGTTGAACGCCCGGTTGAGCAGCGGGTTGTCGGGGTCGGCGTTGTAGCGCTTGTAGGCGGCCTGGATGCCGTCCGGCGAGTGCGAGCTCAACGCGTTCGGGTCGAACGACGGGGTGCTCACCGCAGCCAGGATCGCCCCGGTCGCCGGGTCCAGCGCCACCACCGCACCGCGCCGGGACCCCAGCGCCTGGTAGGCCGCCGCCTGCGCCTGCTTGTTGACGGTCAGCAGCACGTTGCCGCCCCGGGTGTCCCGGCCGGTCAGCAGGTTGGTCAGCCGCTGCACGAACAGCCGGTCATCCGCACCTGACAGCACCCCGTCCTCAGCCGCTTCGACCGAGGTGTTGCCGTAGTAGAGGGAGTTGAACCCGGTGACCGGGGCGTACACGGCGCCGTTGGAGTACTTGCGCAGGTACATCAGCGCGTCCTTGGTAGCGACCGACTCCGCCACCGGCGTTCCCGAGCCCTGCAGGACGATGGAGCCGCGCTGGCGCTTGTACTCGTTCAGC
>NZ_DATINC010000183.1:0-12768 GCF_035474675.1 Jatrophihabitans sp.
CCGCTGGCGGTGCGCGGCGTACTCGGCGTCCAGGCTGTCGCGGCTGACCACCGTGTAGAAGTGCGCCTGCCGTCCGTCGTGCTTGGGCCGCAGCACCCGTCCCAGCCGCTGGGCCTCCTCCTGCCGGGAGCCGAAGGTGCCCGATATCTGGATCGCCACCGCCGCCTCGGGCAGGTCGATGGAGAAGTTGGCCACCTTGCTGACCACCAGCACCCGGGTCTCGCCGGCCCGGAAGGAGTCATACAGCCGCTCGCGTTCCCGGTTCGGGGTCGAGCCCTGCACGATCGGCACGCCGCCCAGGTGCTCGGAGATCTCCTCCAGCTGCTCCAGGTAGGCCCCGATCACCAGTACCTGGTCGTCCGGGTGCTGGTTCACGATCGCGGAGATGACCGGCAGCTTGGTACGCGCGGTGGCGGCCAGCTTGTACTTGTCCTCAGGCTCGGCGGTGGCGTAGGCCATCCGCTCGGCGTCGGTCAGCGTCACCCGCACCTCGGAGCAGTCGGCCGGGGCGATCCAGCCCTGGTTCTCGATGTCCTTCCACGGCGCGTCGTAGCGCTTGGGCCCGATCAGGGAGAACACGTCGCCCTCCCGGCCGTCCTCGCGCACCAGGGTCGCGGTCAGCCCCAACCGGCGGCGCGACTGCAGGTCGGCGGTCAGCCGGAAGATCGGTGCCGGCAGCAGGTGCACCTCGTCGTAGACCACCAGTCCCCAGTCCCGGGAGTCGAACAGCTCCAGGTGCCGGTACTCGCCCTTCCGCCGGGTGGTCATGATCTGGTACGTGGCGATGGTGACCGGCCGGATCTCCTTCTTCTCCCCGGAGTACTCACCGATCTCGTCCTCGGTCAGGCTGGTGCGGGCCAGCAGTTCCCGCTTCCACTGCCGTCCGGAGACGGTGTTGGTGACCAGGATCAGGGTGGTCGCCTTGGCCTGGGCCATCGCCGCCGCGCCGACCAGGGTCTTGCCGGCGCCGCAGGGCAGCACCACCACGCCCGAGCCGCCCTGCCAGAACGAGTCCACCGCCTGCTGCTGGTAGGGCCGCAGCTCCCAGTCGGCGGTGTCCAGCTCGATCGGGTGCGCCTCGCCGTCTACGTAGCCGGCCAGGTCCTCGGCGGGCCAGCCGACCTTGAGCAGCGCCTGCTTGAGCCGGCCGCGCTCGGACGGGTGCACCAGCACGGTGTCGGCGTCGATCCGCTCGCCGAGCATCGGGCTGATCTTCTTCTGCCGCAGCACCTCCTCCAGCACCGCGCGGTCCAGGCTGATCAGGACCAGGCCGTGCACCGGGTGCTTGGCCAGCTGCAGCCGGCCGTAACGGTCCATGGTGTCGGCCACGTCCACCAGCAGCGCGTGCGGCACGGTGTAGCGGGAGTAGCGGACCAGCGCGTCGACCACCTGCTCGGCGTCATGGCCGGCGGCCCGGGCGTTCCACAGCCCCAGCGGGGTCAGCCGGTAGGTGTGCACGTGCTCGGGGGAGCGCTCCAGCTCGGCGAACGGCGCGATCGCCGCGCGGGCTTCGCCGGCCATCGGGTGGTCGACCTCGAGCAGCAGGGTCTTGTCGGATTGGACGATCAGGGGTCCGTCGGTCAACCGGGGGTGCTCCTAGCTAGAACTGTCAGAACCGGGGTGCGAAGGGGGGTCGGGCGATGGTGCCAACCAGCCATTGTGTCAGCGATCCGGACGCTCCGGTTGTTCCCGCCCGCCGGTCGTCGGATATCCCGGCTGGCCCCGGGACAGACCTTCAATTCTACCGAGCTGAGCCGTTCCGTATCCGATTCGGACGCCTGGGCGTTCAGAACGGATACGAAAGGATGAGCCGGTGGAGCTAGTCCTCGTCCAGCACGCTGACGGTGGTGATGCGCTGCAGCGCGAAGCTGCGCAGCCGGCCGTCGTCGGGGGCGTGCCCGCGGATCATCCCGCCGCCCAGCGAGATCGGCAGCAGCACGTGCTGGGACGGGGTGCCGGTGTCATCGACGTAGCCGATGGCGATCTGCCGCTCCTCGCGCACCGCGGTGCGCAGCAGTTCCAGGATCGAGGCCGACGTCACCCCCGGCACCTGCTGGCTGACCCGGCTGGTGGCGTTGGTGACGGCGGCGGCCAGCCGCTCGCTGGCCCGCAACCGGCTCACCACCTCGGCCAGCTGCCCCTCGCCGAGCGAGCTGGAACGCACCCGGAAGCCGCGGGCGTGCTGGCGGGCCGGCACCCTCGGTGAGTCGGCGGCGAAGTTGACCACCGCGCCGTCGGCGGACTCGGCGGCCGGTGCGAAGCCAGCCCGGCGCAACCGGTCCAGCACGGTCGAGATCGCCGCCGGGCTGATCAGCACGGTGGGCGCGATCCGGACCAGGCCGAGGGACTCCAACCCCGGTTCGGCCAGCACCCGGCTCAGCAGCGCCTCGTCGTCGCAGCGCAGGTAGCTGGCGGCCGTCCCGGTCCGCAGCCGGCCGTGCTGGGTGGCCACGTCGTTGATCAGGTACTGCAACGCCTGCGGCACCGGGGTGCGGGACTGCTCGGCGAAGAACTGCTGCAGGTCCGAGCCGGTGCGCCCGGCGTCCAGCGCCCGGCGCAGGCTGCCGGCCGAGATCCGGTACACCGAGGCCCCGCCGGTCGACTCCAGGTCAGCCACCAGGTTCAGCTCGCGCTGCAGGTCCGGCGCCGGCGGCCCCGGCACCACGGCGGTCAGGTCCGGCTGCAGCAGGAACTCGGAGACCGGTTCCGGCAACGCCGCGGTGAGGGCGTGCACGGCGTTGGTCTCGGCCTGCGCGGCGCCGCCCTCGACCCCGTCCAGCAACGCCCGGGTGTAGCCGGTGATCGCGCCGTAGCCGGTCAGGCCCAGAGTGGCCGCCTCGACCAGCATCGCCGCGGCGCTGCGCCGGCTGGCCGAGGCTCGGCGCGGTGACTGCCAGCTGAGCCGGGCCAGCACCTGCTCGTCCGCGGCCGGGGCCTGGCCCGGTGCCAGCTCGGCCAGCAGCCCGAGCAGTTGCAGCCGCAGCGCCGGCGCGCTGTGCCGCTCGACGTCGGCCGACAGCGCCGCGATGGTCTTGTCCCGGTCGTCGCGGGCGCCGACCAGGCTGGGCAGCCGGGTCATCGACAGCCAGCCGGACGCCAGCTGCACCCACCGCTCGGCGGTGCCGCGCCGCACCCAGGCGTCGAACTCGGTGGTGGGCAGGTACACCGGGTCGACGGTGGTCGAGTGGGACAGCAGGCCGGCCTCGTAAGCCACCTCCAGCAGCAGGGCGGTGACCGGTTCGGCAACCTCCAGCACCCGGCTGAGCCGGCGCAGCTCGCGCACCCCCAGGCCGCCGGCGCGCAACAGCCCGGGCGGCTCGGTGGCCATCTCGGTCAGCAGCACCTCCATCAACCGGACGGCCTCCAGCACCTGGGTGCAGCCGCCGCCGTCGATGACCGCACCGCCGCGGTCGAGCACCTCGATGGCGGGCGGCCGGGGCGGCACGTCGCCGGCCGGCTGCGGGCGCAGCGCCAGCCCGACCTCGCGGGGCAGCTCGACGGTGGCGCTGTCGATCGGCACCAGCAGGCCCCGCTCGACCAGGCTGCGGGCCGGGTTGTCCGGCTCGATGGCCAGCTGCCGGCCGGCCAGGGCGTTGCGCAGCGCGCCGATCGGCGGCCCGCCGGCGAGCCGGTCCAGGATGGTGCGCTCGGCCGGTGAGCAGTCGGCCAGCAGTTGCGGCAGGGCCGCCACGATGGCCGCCGCCGCTGAGCTGCCGGACTGCGGCTGGGTGGCCGGCGGCAGGCCCAGCCGGCGCAGCAGCGAGGCCAGCGCGATGTCGTTGACCGTGGCGTACAGGTCGGCGGCCCGCCGGCCCAGCCCGGCCGGGTACGGGCCGAGCACCTCCCGGACGGTGCCCACCGGGTGCAGCCGGTCAGGCCTGCCCCAGACCAGCGCCCAGTCGGCCAGCCGGCTCACCGCCGCCGCCACGTCGGCGGCCAGCTCCGGGGCGAACCAGGCCTGCACCGCGTCCAGGCTGGCGTCCGGGCCGGCGCCGACCACCACCTCCAGGGTGCGCAGGGTAAAGGCGTCCAGGCCGTCCAGGGCCCGCGAGATCGAGGTCCGGACGCTGGCGCGGCTGGCCAGCATGCTCAGGTCCACCGGCGCCGGCAGCGCGAGGTCGGGACGCCGGCGCAGCAGCGCCACCAGCTGGGCATCGGTCCAGCCGCGCAGCCACTCGGTCAGGGTCTGGGCCGCGCCGGAGCGCGCGGGAGCCTGCGGTTGTGCCGTCACACCGGCAGGGCGTTCGAAGGTCTCAGGGCTCAGCGGCCGGCCAGGTGCGGCCGGTTGTCCGGGCCGGGGTGGGAGTAGTAGAGCTCCTCGACCGGCACCGGGAAGGTCAGGTCGTCGCCGAACGGGCTCTGCGAGCCGGCCTTGTCCGAGAGCAGCTCGTTCACCGGGTGCTCGGGGTAGGCGTCGTCCCAGGTGTGCTGGGGCTGGTTGTACGGCTGGTTGCGCGGCGTCATGCCTGCCATCTGCGTCACCCTCCACGTCGCTCGCGTGCCCGGTCTGTCCGATCGGCCTGCGCTGGCTACTGATCGAGCACAGGCCGATTAACCAGTGTGCCACGCAGCTAGGGTGGACGCCGTGGCGGCGGTGCGATCCGAGGTGGTGGCGGTCAACCTTGCGCACGTGATCGACGCGCCGCCGCCGTTGCCGGGCAACCGGCAGAACCGCAAGCCCGCCAGGACCGGCATTGACAAGCGTCCGGCGCCGGGACCGGTCTGGGTGGGCCGGCTGGGACTGGCAGGCGACACCATCTGCGACACCCGCAACCACGGCGGGCCGGACCAGGCGGTGTACGCCTACGCCAGCGAGGACACCCAGTGGTGGCAGCGGGAACTGGCCGGTGAGCTGCACTTCGAGCTGGGCCCGGGCTCGCTGGGGGAGAACCTGACGCTGGCCGGGGTGGAGGTCACCCACGCGGTGATCGGCGAGCGCTGGCAGGTCGGCGGCGCGGTGCTGCAGGTGGCGGTGCCGCGGCTGCCGTGTTCGACCTTCGCCAACTTCTGGCAGGTCGACCAGCTGGTCAAGCGGTTCCGGGCGGCCGGCCGGGTGGGGGCCTACCTGCGGGTGCTCACCGAGGGCGAGGTGGCCGCCGGCGACGAGCTGACCGTGCTGGACCGGCCGGCCCACGGGCTGACCCTGCTGGAGACCCTGCAGGCGCTGAGCGGGGACCGGAGCCTGGCGCCGAAGCTGCTCACCGCTCCCGAGCTGCCCGCCGACGTGCACGTCTCCGCCCGCCGGTGGTTGGGACTGGCCTGACCGCCGGCTGTCCGGCAGGTGTCTGTCCGGCCGTCGTCCGTCCGGCCCATGTCTTGAAGTATCTTCCGTGCGGCGGCCGGTGGGCGCGCGCTAGCCTGTTGCCTTGACGTCCGCACGAGCTGCGGGCGTCGGTCTGCGTTCCGAGGCAGTTCGGTACTGGCAGTCTGGTGCTGGCAGTGCTATTCCAGTTCGAACAGAGGTAATGGGGTGTTCGGTCATGCCGTCCGGCAGGGTGAAGTGGTTTGACGCCGAAAAGGGCTTCGGGTTTCTTGCCGATGACGAAGGCGCCGACGTCTTCGTGCACAAGGACGCCCTTCCGGCGGGAGTTGCCGAGCTCAAGCCCGGGCAACGGGTGGAGTTCGGCATCGTGCAGGGCCGCAAGGGCAACCAGGCTCTGCAGGTACGGCTGCTGGAACCGATGCCCTCGGTGGTCAAGGCCACCCGCCGGCCGCCGGAGGAGATGACCCCGATCGTCGAGGACCTGATCAAGCTGCTCGACAAGGTCGGCAACTCGCTGCGCCGCGGCCACTACCCCGACCGGGCCGAGGGCCGCAAGGTGGCTACCCTGCTGCGCGCGGTGGCCGACAACCTGGATGCCTGAGAGCCGCCTGAGCCGACTTCCAGTGCGGTGCTCGATGCTCGGTCCCCCGTCTCGCCACCGGCGAGCGGGGGACCGCCGCGTTGCGGGGTGCCCGTCAGCGCAGCGGGGGATGGGCCGGCACCAGGCCGGCCCGGTGTGCCCGGTCCAGCAGCAGCTCGACTGCGGCGTAGCCCTCCTCGCCGAGATCCCGGGTGAAGGAGTTGACGTACAGCTCGATGTGCTGGCGCTGGACGCCGGGGTCCAGCTCGGCGGCATGCTCGGCGACAAAGGCGGCCGAAGCGTCCGGATGGGCGAAGGCGTAGTCCACCGAGCGGCGCACCACGTCGGCCAGCGCGCCGGCGTCCGGTCCGCCGCGGGCTTCCAGGTCCCGGCGGGCGAGAATGGCACCCAGCGGGATCGGGTGCCCGGTGCTCTGCTCCCACCACTGGCCGAGGTCGGCCAGCGCCCGTAGCCCGTAGTCCGGATAGGTGAACCGGGCCTCGTGGATCACCAGCCCGGCGTCGAAGCGGCCGTCGCGCACGCCGGGCATGATCTGGGCGAACGGCACCACCTCGATCGAGGCCGGCGACTGGCCGGACGCCCACAGCCGCATCAGCAGGTAGGCGGTGGTGCGCTCGCCGGGCACCGCCACCCGGGCGCCGTCCAGGTTCGCCCGGTCGTAGGCGGTGAGCACCAGCGGGCCGCAGCCGCGGCCCAGCGCACCGCCGCACGGCAGCAGCCGGTAGCGCTCCAGCAGCCAGGGCAGCGCCGCGTAGGACACCTTGACCACGTCGAAGCGGCCCTGCTCGGCGGCGGTGTTGGTGACGTCCACGTCGGCGAAGGTCACCTCGGTGGCGGGGGCGCCGGGGATCAGGCCGTGCGTCCAGGCGTGGAAGACGAAGGTGTCGTTCGGGCACGGTGAGAAGGCCAGCCGCAGCGCGGTCATCGGTGTACTCCCGGGTTCTCGGCGGGCAGCATGGCTGCCCGGCCGCCGCCGGCCGGCAGCGGCGCGGCCAGCAGGTCGGAGAAGGCGACCGTTAGGGCGGTGAGGGCATCGGCGATCCGCCAGGACTCGCGCTGGCGCGGGCCGACCGGGTTGGCGATCGCGCGCAGCTCGGCGAACGGCACGCCGGCCGCCGCGGCTGCCAGGTAGCAGCCGAAACCCTCCATCGCCTCGGCGAGGGCGTCGGGATGGGCGGCCAGCAGCTGCTCGGTCCGCCGCCGGCTGCCGGTCGCGGTGGACACGGTCAGCACCGCGCCGGCCCGCGCGCCGGTCCGCCGGCGGATCTCGGTCACCAGCGCCGGGTCCAGGCCGTGCCGCACCTCGCCCCAGCCGAGCTCGGCCATCGAGGAGAAGCCGTCGGCCGTCTCGGCACCCAGGTCGGCGTGCACCACGGCGTCGGCGACCACCAGGGTCCCGACCTCGGCGGGCGGGAAGCCGCCCGCGATGCCGGCCGAGATCACCACGTCGTAGCCCTGCCCCAGCAGCCGGCCGGTGCTGACCGCCGCCGCGACCGGCCCGACCCCGCCGCTGACCGCGTCCACCAGGCCGGCCGGGGTGAGCGCGCGGTGCACCGGCAGCCCGGCCACCGTCCCGGCCGCCGCCCGCCGGCCAGCCAGCACCGCGTCCCGTTCGGCGGCCACCGCGGTCACCACCAGGATTCGGTGCGGTGCGCTGGTCACTGCCGCAGCTCCACCCCGAGCAGCCAGGTGGTGAGCTGGTCGGTCGGGCGCAACGCGGTGACCTGCAGGTAGTAGCTGCCGGAGGTGGCCGCCGGCACCCGCAGCCGGACGGTGTGGCGTCCCTGGATCGGCTGCGAGGCCGCGCCCGGGGTGGTCAGGGCGGTGTTGGTCTTTCCGTCGGAGGTGAAGGCGGCCACGATCCAGCCGCTGTCGGCGAGGTCCTTGGGCACGTCCAGCAGGATCTGCGAGCCGCCGGTGGCCGGCACCTGCGGCACCCGGCCGGCGACCGGCTGGCAGCTGCCGAGCACCGTGCAGGCCGGCTGCGCCTTGACGATCCGGGCCTTCGAGTCACTGAGCACCGTGATGGTCGGCTGCGGCTTGGAACAGCCGGTCAGCACCGCGGCGGTCACCGCCACGGTCAGCCCGGCGGCCAGCGCGCGGGGTGCTCGGATCACTCGGCGAGGTTACCTTCGGCGGCCGGTGCGCCCCGGGCTGCCCGTCGCCGGTGTGACCGGAGCGCCCGCTCGCGCAGCGTCAGGGTGATCGCGACCAGGCTCAGCACGGTGCCGGACACGATGAAGCCCAGCCGGCCGTGGCCGGTAGGCAGCAGCAACGCGATGGCCGCGCCGAGCACCCAGGACAGCTGCAGGAACGTCTCGGACCGGCCGAACGCCGAGGACCGCAGCAGCTCCGCCACGTCCCGCTGGATGATCGCGTCCAGCGACAGCTTCGACAGCGCGTTGGCGATCGAGCTGACCAGCATCGCCCCGATCGCCACGGTGAGGCTGAACAGCACCGCGGCGACCACGCAGCCGGCCGCGGCGAGCCCGGTGCACAGCAGGATGATCAGGTCCGGACGGGCCAGCCGCAGCCGGGTGCCGATTGCGGTGCCGGTGAAGTTGCCGACGCCGCTGGCCGCCCCGAGGGCACCCAGGCTCGCCACCGCCTGCCAGCCGTGCGACACCGACTCGATGTAGAAGGCCAGGAACATGGTCAGGAAGCCGGCCAGCCAACGCAGCGTGGACTCGCCCTGCAGCGCCACGATCACCGGCGGGTCGAAGCCGCGCCGGGCCCACTCCAGCAGCCGGCCGCCTCGCCTGTGCTGCTGCTGTTGCCGGCGGGCCCGGGCCGCCCGCAGGTCGCCCTTCACCTGCAGGGTGGCCGGCAGCGCGTCGACGATCTTGGGCAGCCGAATCGCCGAGATCCCGGTCCAGACGAACGCCGCGGCGGTGATCCACAGGCCGAAGGAGTATGAGCCGGTGAGCTTGATGGCCACCCCGACCAGCCCGCCGCCGAGCACCGCCGAGACCAGCCCGAAGATCGACAGCCGGGCGTTGGCCTCGACCAGGGTCAGGTTGGCCGGCACCAGCCGGGGCGCGGCCGAGGACCGGATCACCGCGTAGGCCTTGGACAGCACCAGCGAGCCGAGTGCGGCCGGGAACAGCAGCAGCAGGTCGGTGAAGTGCATCGCCATCACCACGGCCAGCACCGCGCGGCCGAACGCCGTGCCGGCCATCACCCAGCGCCGGCCGTGCTGCACCCGGTCCAGCGCCGGGCCGATCACCGGCGCCACCACCGCGAACGGGGCCATCGTCATCAGCAGGTAGAGCAGCACGTTGCCGCGCTGGGCCTCCGACGGCGCGGAGAAGAACACGGTGCCGGCCAGCGCCACCGTCACCATCGCGTCGGCCGCGTAGGACATCACCTGGTTCCAGATGAGCGCGGTCAGGCCCGACTCGCGGGCGCCGTCGGCCTCGCTGGCCGAGATCACCTTGTAGGCCAGCAGCTTGGAGAAGTAGCTGCCGCGGGCCAGCACCGCCCGGGTGACCGTCAGGTCGCCGGTGCCGGACGGCCGGACCGTGACCCGCGGGCCGCGCTGCCGCCGGGTCCGGGGGGCCTCGACCGGCGCGCCGGCCTGGGAGTAGGTCGGCGAAGAATAGCCGTCCGCGCCTGCCTGCTCGGCGTCGGCGGCACCGGCCGAGTCCTCTCCCACCGTCACGGCTCTATCCTGCCGCACCGGGCGGGCCGCTGCCCCGACAACGTGCCCGGCTGGCCGGCTGGGTCGCACCGGCGGAAGTAGTGCCAGAATGTGCGGGTGACCGATCCGAGCGTCGACGCCCGCGCCGCCGCGGCTGTGCAGCTGGCCCGGGCCGCCGCCGTCGAGGTGGCCGGCACCGAGGTGGGCGAGCACCTCGACGTGCAACCGGAGGGTGAGCTGGCCGTCACCCACGCCTTCGCCGCGTCGCTGCCGGGCTATGTCGGCTGGTACTGGGCGGTCACCCTGGTGCGGGCGCCGCAGGCCGACCCCACGGTGGCCGAGGTGGTGCTGCTGCCGGGCGAGAACTCGCTGCGCGCGCCGGACTGGGTGCCCTGGAGCGAGCGGCTGCAGCCGGGCGACCTCAGCCCCGGCGACCTGCTGCCGACCGCCCCGGACGACCCGCGGCTGGTGCCGGCCTACCTGTTGTCCGACGACCCGCAGGTCGAGCAGGTGGCCTTCGAGCTGGGCGTCGGCCGGGTCCGGGTGATGTCGCGGCTGGGCCGGCTGGAGGCCGCCGACCGCTGGTTCGCCGGCGGCCACGGCCCGGACAGCCCGATGGCCAAGCAGGCGCCGGGACCCTGTGGCACCTGTGGGTTCTTCCTGCCGCTGGCCGGTTCCCTGCAGGCCGGGTTCGGGGTGTGCGGCAACGAGATCACCGAGGCCGACGGGCAGGTGGTCTCGGTCGAGTACGGCTGCGGAGCGCACTCCGAGGCGGTCGCCGAACCGGCGCCGGACGAGTCGGGCGAGGTCTTCACCGACGAGCTGTTCGACGTCGAGCCGCACCGGTCCGCCGGGGCGGGCGAACTGTCAGCCGAGCCAGCCGGCGATCTCGGCGAGCAGCGGCCGGTCGACGGCGAGCGGGCGTCCGTCCAGGGAACCGACGGCGGTGACGCCGGCGATGCTGGACAGGTGCAGCACCAGCCGGGCGGTGCCGAGCTCGGCGAGCCGGACCGGGCCGAGCAGGACCGGCCGGCCGTGGTCGAGGGCGGCGTCCAGCAGCCGCCGCCGGGTGATGCCGGGTAGCACGTCCTCGGCCAGCTCCGGGGTACGCAGCACGCCGTCGGAGCAGACGATCGCCAGGTTGCCGCGGCTGGTCTCCAGGGCCAGCTCCCCGTCCGGGCCTGGTGCGGTGAACAGCGGCCGGCTGCCGGGCCGTTCCTGGGCGCCCAGCCAGTCCCGGTCGGCCCACTTGTGCCGCCAGCTGCCGGTCCGGCCCGGCTGGCGGTGCAGCGCCACCGGCCCGGGGGTCTCCGCGGCGGCGGCCACCTCGATCTCGGGCCGGCGCAGGCCCGGCCCCCAGTGCAGCCGGACCCGGTGCCGGCCGGCGGTATCGGCCACCGCCTTCGCCAGCCGGCCGGCCAGCTCGTCCGGCAGCTCGAGCCGGTACAGCTCCAGGCAGGACGCCTGCAGCCGGGCCAGGTGGTCGCCGAGCGCCACGATCCGGCCGTCGAGCGCCAGCATGGTCTCGATCACCCCGAGCTCGGCGCGCACCTGGGGCGGCGGCGGGAGCGGCACATCCCCGGCCACCGCCGCGCCGCCGAGCGCCAGCAGCGGAGCCGCCTTCACCAGGCATTCCTGCCATTCCTGCATCGGCACCGAGCCCGCGGTGATGCCGCCGCCGACGCCGAGCTCCAGCTGGTCGCCGCGGATCTCGAAGGTCCGGATGGCGACGTTGAACTCGGCCCGGTCCGGCCCGAGGTAGCCGATCGCGCCGGTGAACACCCCGCGCCGGGCGTCCTCCAGCTCCTCGATCAGCCGCAGCGCGGCGAGCTTGGGCGCTCCGGTGACCGACCCCGGCGGAAAGCAGGCCGCCAGCAGGTCGGCGTCGGTCGCGCCTCGGGCCAGCCGGCCGATCACCTCCGAGACCAGGTGCCAGACGCCGGGCGCCGGGCGGACGCTGAGCAGGCTGGGCGTGCTGACGCTGCCCGGCCGGCAGACCCGAGACAGGTCGTTGCGCATCAGGTCCACGATCATCACGTTCTCGGCGCGTTCCTTGGCCGAGTTCGCCAGGTCTTCGGCGGCCAACCGGTCCGCCGACCGACCGGCCTGCTCGGCGGTTGCTGCGGTAGCTGGCTCGGTGCCGAGCCGGCGCCGGGTGCCCTTGATCGGGGCGGTCCGCACCTGCTCACCCTCCCGGTGCAGGAACAGCTCCGGCGAGAAGCTGACCACGGTCCGGTCCGGGGTGCGCAGGAAGGCGGCGTAGTCCGGCGCCCACCGGTGCAGGCCGGCGGCGAACAGCTCGACCGGCGAGCCGGCCAGCCGGGCGGCGAGCCGGGCGCACACGTTGACCTGGTACAGCTGGCCGCCCCGGATCGCGGTGATCGCCTGCTCCACGGCGGCCAGGTGACGCTGCTGCCCGGTATCGGCCAGCTCGCTGATCCGCGGCGGTTCGCCGGCCGGCGACGGTGCGTTGCCCAGCTGTTCGATCAGGCCGGCCAGCACGGCGGTGTCGGTTTCGTCCGCCGGGTTGCCGGCCAGCGCTTCCAGCCACCAGTGCCCGTCCGGGTCGCGGCGCAGCAGCCGGGAGAAGTAGCCGAACCAGGACGGGCCGGAGTAGCTCCACCAGCCGAACCAGCCGCCGCCGACCGCGCGACCGGCCGCTTCGGGGAAGGCTTCGCCGAGCGGCGCGACCGGTTCGCCGACCAGCCGGACGTCGTCCACCTGTCGCGCCGGATTCCAGCCGATCAGCGCGGACCCGCCGGCCCAGCAGCCGGCCAGGCAGACCAGCACACCGGTGTCCAGCTCGGCAGCGCCGGCCAGGGCTCGCAGCAGGTCGGCGGGTGCTGCCCGCAGCCGCAGGCGGCGCGCAAGCAGCTCAGCCAAGCCGGCCTTCACCGGCGTGCTTGCGGACCAGCCGCAGCCCCAGCAGGCCGAGCACCGTGCCGGCCAGCGCCGTCCACAGCCAGACCCGGTGCTGGTGCTCGCCCAGCCAGGTCCAGAACGGCAGCAGGACGAGGAATGCCAGGCCGAACAGGGCGGTGCCGACCAGCATCACCCGGCGGCCGTCCACGGTCAGCGGCCGGCTGCCGGCAGCGCTGCCCCCGGCCGACAGCTGGCTGCCGGCGGCATCCTCCCGGCCTGACGGCCGGCTGCCCGCAGCCGGCCCACCCACCGGGCCCGGCGTGGACCGGTCGGCGGCCGGCAGCCCGGCGAGCGGTGCCCGCGGCTTGCCAGTCCTGCTCACAAGTGCGCAGGCTACGCCAC
>NZ_DATINC010000184.1:0-14603 GCF_035474675.1 Jatrophihabitans sp.
GGCCCCGCTGTTCCCGTTCCACACCTGGCTGCCGGACGCCGGCGCCGAGGCGCCGGCCGGCGGGGCGGCGCTGCTGGTGGGCGTGCTGGACAAGGTCGGCACCTTCGGCTTCCTGCGCTACTGCCTGCCGCTGTTCCCGGACGCCTCGCGCTACTTCGCCATGCCGATCCTGATCCTGTCGGTGATCGGGGTGCTGTACGCGGCGTTCCTGGCGATGGGCCAGCGCGACATGAAGCGGCTGGTGGCCTACACCTCGGTGGCGCACTTCGGCTTCATAGGCCTGGGCATCTTCGCCTTCACCACCCAGGGCGGCACCGGCGCGGTGCTGTACATGGTCAACCACGGCCTGGCCACCGGGTTGCTGTTCCTGGTGGTCGGCTTCCTGGTCGCCCGCGGCAAGAGCCGGCAGATCGCCGACTTCGGCGGCACCGCCAAGGTCACCCCCCGGATGGGCGGGGTGTTCCTGATCGCGGGCCTGGCGACGCTGGCGCTGCCCGGCATGAACACCTTCATCAGCGAGTTCCTGACCCTGCTGGGCACCTTCACCCGGCACCGGGCGCTGGCCATCATCGCCACCACCGGCATCATCCTGGCCGCGCTCTACGTCCTGCTGCTCTACCAGCGCACCATGCAGGGCAGCCTGCACGAGCGGGTCGGCGGCTTCCGCGACCTGAACGCCCGCGAGCTGCTGGCCGTGGCGCCGTTGATCGTGCTGATCTTCGCGCTGGGCATCTATCCCAAGCCGGTCATCGACATCATCAACCCGGCGGTGCAGTCCACCCTGCACGATGTCGGCCAGACCGACCCGACGCCGACAGCCCTGCAGAAGATCGATGGGGGACACAAGTGAGCCCGCTGACCGTGCTCCTCGCGGCCGACACCAGCCGAGTTCAGGCCCCGTCCATCAGCTACGCGGCGCTGGCCCCGATCCTGATCGTGCTGGGTGCGGCGTGCCTGGGCGTGCTGGTGGAGGCGGCCGCCCCGCGCGAGCGGCGCGTCCAGCTGCAGCTCGGGCTGACCCTGCTGGCCCTGCTGGCGGCGCTGATCGACGTCATCACGCTGCGCGGGCGCTCCACCCTGACCGCGGCCGGCGCGCTGTCCGTCGACGGCGTCACCCTGTTCCTGCAGGGCTCGATCCTGGTGCTGGGGATGCTGTCGGTGCTGATGGTCGCCGAGCGCGCCGTCGAGCCCGGCGGGGCGATCGTGGCCTCCGCCGCGGTGGTGGTCGGCTCGCCGGCCGACCGCCGGCTGGCCAGCAGCGACCGGGTGCAGACCGAGATCTACCCGCTCACCCTGTTCGCCATCGGCGGCATGCTGATCTTTCCGGCGGCCAACAACCTGCTGCTGATGTTCGTGGCGCTGGAGGTGCTGTCACTGCCGCTGTACCTGATCGCGGGGCTGTCCCGGCGGCGCCGGCTGCTGAGCCAGGAAGCGGCCATCAAGTACTTCCTGCTGGGAGCGTTCGCCTCGGCGTTCTTCCTCTACGGGCTGGCTCTGCTGTACGGCTACGCGGGGTCGGTGGACCTGTTCGACATCCTGCAGGCGCAGAACACCTCCACCCAGTCCGACACCCTGCTCTACCTCGGCTTCGGGCTGCTGGTGGTGGGCCTGCTGTTCAAGGCCGGCATCGCGCCGTTCCACTCCTGGACCCCGGACGTCTACCAGGGCGCGCCGACCCCGGTCACCGCGTTCATGGCCTCGTGCACCAAGATCGCGGCGTTCGGCGCGATCATCCGGGTGCTCTACGTGGGCTTCTCGATCAGCGCCTGGAACTGGCGGCCGATCATCTGGGCGGTGGCGATCGCCTCGATGGTGGTGGGCGCGATCGTCGGGCTGACCCAGACCGACCTGAAGCGGATCCTGGCCTACTCCTCCATCGCGCACGCCGGCTTCATCCTGGTCGGCCTGGTGTCGCTGGACCGGGCGGGGCTGTCCAGCGTGCTGTTCTACCTGGCCGCCTACGGCTTCACCACGGTCGCGGCATTCGGCCTGCTGACCCTGGTCCGCGACAGCAACGGCGAGGCCAGCCACCTGGCCCAGTGGTCGGGCCTGGCCCGCCGGTCGCCGCTGTTCGCGGCCACCTTCACCTTCCTGCTGCTGGCGCTGGCCGGCATCCCGCTGACCAGCGGGTTCACCGGCAAGTTCGTGGTGTTCCGGGCGGCGTACCACATCGCCGGTCCGCTGGTGGTGATCGCGCTGATCGCCTCGGCGATCGCGGCGTTCTTCTACCTGCGCATCGTGGTGATGATGTTCTTCGCCGAGCCCGCCGAGGACGGCCCGACGGTGACCATCCCGTCGCCGCTGTCGACTATCGCCATCACGGTGGGCACCGCGGCGACCCTGCTGCTGGGGGTCTTTCCACAGCCCCTGCTCGACCTCGCCGACAAGGCAGCTAAGTTACGCGGGTGACTTACCAGTCCTCGCTGCGGGCGGTCGGAATCGAGTTCGACGACGCCGCGCTGGAAGCAACCGTCCGCCAGGGCCTGCAGGTCGTCGAGTCGGCGCTGCAGGCGGCGGTGCGGTCCGAGGACGAGTTCGTCGCCGACGTTGCCAAGTACCTCGTCGACGCCGGTGGCAAGCGGTTCCGGCCGCTGCTGACCCTGCTGGCCGCCCAGTTCGGCGATGCCGGTGCCGACACCGACGCGGTGGTGATGTCGGCGGTGGTCTGCGAGCTGACTCACCTGGCCACCCTGTACCACGACGACGTGATGGACGAGGCGACCGTCCGGCGCGGCGCCACCGCGGCCAACACCCGGTGGAGCAACACCATCGCCATCCTCACCGGTGACTTCCTGTTCGCCCGGGCCTCCGACATCCTGGCCGACCTGGGCCCGGAGGCGGTCCGGATTCAGGCCCGCACCTTCGAGCGGCTGGTGACCGGCCAGATCCGCGAGACGGTCGGGCCGAAGCCCGGCGTCGACCCGATCGAGCACTACCTGTCGGTGCTGGCGGACAAGACCGGTTCGCTGATCGCCACCGCCGCCGAGTTCGGCGCCCGCTTCGCCGGCGTGGACGAGCAGACGGTGGACTGCCTGCGGGCCTTCGGCGAGCAGTTCGGCATCGCCTTCCAGATCTCCGACGACATCCTCGACATCGCCTCCGATACCGGCCAGTCCGGCAAGACGCCCGGCACCGACCTGCGCGAGGGTGTCCAGACCCTGCCGGTGCTCTACGCGCTGCAGGGCACCGACCCGGCCGGCCAGCGGTTGCGCGAGCTGGTCAGCCGGCCGCTGGCCGATGACTGCGAGCACGCCGAGGCGCTGTCGTTGCTGCGCTCGTCCGAGGCCCTGGAGCAGGCCAGGCACACCATGCTGGAGTACGCCGACTCGGCCCGGGCGACCATCGCCGGGCTGCCGGAACTGCCGGCCACGGCGGCCCTGCGGGCGCTGGCGGACCTGGTCGTGCTGCGCAGCGGCTGACCGGGCTGGCCGGGATGGCGGTCGCCCTGGTCCGAGCGCCCGGCTGCATAACCTACGATGGCGTAGGTTAGTTCACCGCCGGAACCGGGGAGTCGAGAAGATGACCACAACCACGACCGAGGTCGCGTCCGGTGAGTCTGGCTGGCTGCTGCACGAGCTGGAGCCGGTGGTGGCGGCCAACCTGGAACGGCACCAGTCGGTGGCCCGGCCGTGGATGCCGCACGACTACGTGCCGTGGAGCCGGGGCCGGGACTTCGCCTTCCTGGGCGGCGAGGACTGGCGGCCCGAGGACTCCCCGCTGGACCCGGTCGCCCGCACCGCGATGGTGGTCAACCTGCTGACCGAGGACAACCTGCCGTCCTACCACCGCGAGATCGCCACCCGGTTCGGCCGGGACGGGGCCTGGGGCCAGTGGGTCGGGCAGTGGACGGCCGAGGAGGGCCGGCATGCCATCGCGCTGCGGGACTACCTGGTGGTGACCCGCGGAGTCGATCCGGTCAGGCTGGAGAGCCTGCGGATGGAGCACATGGCGATCGGCTACGACTCGGGGGACAAGTCCGCCCTGCAGGCGCTGGCCTACGTCTCCTTCCAGGAGCTGGCCACCCGGGTCTCGCACCGCAACACCGGCAAGGCGGCCGGCTGCCCGCTGGCCGAGCAGTTGCTGGCCCGGGTCGCGCAGGACGAGAACCTGCACATGGTCTTCTACCGCAACCTGATCGCCGCCGCCTTCGAGATCGCTCCGGACGAGACCATGGCTGCGGTGCGTGACGAGGTGGTGGGCTTCCAGATGCCGGGGGCCACCATGCCCGACTTCCTGCGCAGCTCGGTGATCATCGCCAAGGCCGGCATCTACGACCTGCGGCTGCACCACGACGCGGTGATCACCCCGGTGCTGAAGTTCTGGAACGTCTTCGAACGCGACGGGCTGGGACCGGCCGGCGAGCAGGCCCGCGAGGAGCTGGCCGGCTTCGTCGCCCAGCTGGACGAGCAGGCCAGCCGCTTCGTCGAGCAGCGCGAGCGGACTCGTGCCAAGGTGGCGGCCCGGTCCGCCTGAGCAGCCGGCGCTCTGTCTCTACCGCCTGGCGTCCCACCTGTGCCATGGGCAGCGGCTTGTTCGGGATAGTGGTCACTGACTACTGTGCGTAGTTAGAGTTTTCTAACGTGCGCAATTGTCTCCGGATTGCCCAAATTTTTACGTCGCATGTTGCATCAATGTGTGGTTCTATTACTCACAGGATGTTCACTCGGAGTAAGCAACCGCTATACTTCGGGCAAATGGGCCACCTAACAGTGGAGCCCGGCTGGCAACGAAGGTGACTACCGTGGTGAGGCTGTTCAGTAGCTCCCGCCGCTCGACCGCGGCGGCACTCTTCTGCGTCCTCAGCCTGCTGGTGACCCTGCTGCTCACCCAGCCCGCCGGGGCAGCCAACTCCCGCTCGGCCACCAGCCGGCCGGCGCACTCCCTTTCCGCCGGGCACGCCGGTGCCGGCAAGCAGGACGGCGCCGCGGTGTCGGCAGCCGCCAAGGCCAAGGCCGCCCAGGCCAAGGCAGCGGCTCAGGCCAAGGCCGCCCAGGCGAAGGCCGCGGCCCAGGCGAAGGCCGCCCGGGCGAAGGCCGCAGCCCAGGCCAAGGCGAAGGCCGCAGCTCAGGCGAAGGCGGCCGCCCAGGCTGCGGCGCAGGCGAAGGCCGTCGCGAAGGCTGCCGCTCGAGCCGAGGCGGCCGCGAAGGCGCAGGTCGCAGCCCGCGCCAAGGCAGCTACCAAGCCGGCCCCCGCGCAGCTGGCGCCGGGACAGGACCAGCAGCCGGCCGCCGGCGAGGCTCGGCAGCCGGTCCAGGCACAGGAGGCCGGGGCCGCCTTCCAGCGCGGCCTGGCGAGTGCCGCGGGGCTGATCGGCTGGTCTAGCACCGACGGGCCGCTGCCGATCGTCGGCCGGCTGGCCAACCAGGCCGCCCAGCGGCTCCGCCAGCAGGCCCACCAGGCAGCCCAGGAGGCCCAGCAGGCAGCCGCCGATGCCGAGCGGGCAGCCCGGGCCCAGGCCGAGGCGGCCCGCAGGGCAGCCCAGGGCCTGTTGCCCCGCCAGCCGGTCCAGCCCGGTCAGCCGCCGAAGCAGCCGGTGCTGCCCGGTCCGGCACCGGTCCCCGCCCCGCCGGCATCGTCCGGGCAGCCGGCGGCACCGGTGGGCACCGTGCCGATCCAGGCACCCGGCAGTCAGTCGAACGGCGGGCAGGCCGCCGGCCGGCCGAGCACCGCCACCCCGGCCCCGTCCCGGCCGGCCACCCAGACAGCGACTCGGCGTCCCTCCCCGGACCAGCGCCCGGCCCCCGACCTCCGCACGCCGAGCCGGGCGGTGCTGGCCCTTCCGAAGCGGATCGCCCAGGCGGGCCTGTCCGTCGGTTTCGGGCCCCTGGTGCTGCTCGTGCTGGTGGTGCTGATCGGCCTGGTGCTGGTCGTGGTGGGCACCCGCCGGCGCACCACCGACGAGCCCGAGCTGGAACGGCTGAACTAGGCCCGAGTACTCAGGCCGCCACGGCCTCCGCCGAGTCGGCCAGCGCGGCGGCCCGCCGGCGGGTCAGGGCATCGACGGTCAGCACCACCAGCGCCACCCACACCAGGACGAAGCCCAGCAGCCGGGCCAGCGGCATCGGCTCGTGCCGCAAGCCCACTCCCACCAGGAACTGCAGCGTCGGCGCCAGGTACTGCAGCAGCCCGATCGAGGTCAGCGGCAGCCGGCTCGCGGCGGCCCCGAACAGCAGCAGCGGCACCGCCGTCACCACGCCGGTGCCGGCCAGCAGCAGGGCGTTGCCGATGCCGGCGTGGCCGAAGGTGAGCCGGGACTGCTCGGCGAGCACCACCAGGGTCAGCAGCGCGGGCCCGACCAGCACCGCGGTCTCGATGGCCAGCGACTCCACCGCACCGGCGCTGACCTGCTTCTTGAGAAAGCCGTAGCAGCCGAACGAGGTGGCCAGCGAGAGCGCGATCCAGGGCAGCCGGCCGTAGTCCACAGTGAGCACCAGGATGGCCAGCGTCGCGATGCCCACGGCCGTCCACTGCGGCCGGGTCAGCCGCTCCTTGAGCACCAGCACGCCCAGCAGGATGGTCAGCAGCGGGTTGATGAAGTAGCCCAGGCTGGTCTCGACCACCTGGCCGCTGTTCACTCCCCAGATGTAGATGCCCCAGTTCACCGACACCACCACGGCGGCCAACGCCAGCCGGACGGCCTTGCCCCGGTCGGTCACCAGCCGCCGGACCGAGCCGAGCCCACGGGTCAGCACCAGCACCACCGCGATCAGCAGCAGCGACCAGACCATCCGCTGGGCCAGGATCTCCACGGCGCCGGCCGGCTTGAGCAGCGGCCAGTAGAGCGGGAAGAGGCCCCAGAGCAGGTACGCGCCGAACCCGTACAGGAGACCCTTGCGGTGATCGGGCAAGTCAGCCGATCGTCCAGGTGTCGCTGCCGTGCAGCAGGCTGGCCAGCGCGCCGGCGTCCCCGGGCGCCTTGGCCTTGGCCACCGCGAGCTGGTCGTTGAGCAGCTGGTCGTAGCTCGGCCGGGTGACGTCGCGGAAGACCCCCATCGGGGAGTACCGGGAGTCGATCTGGGACAGCCGGGACAGCGCGAAGGCGTAGGACGGGTCCTCGGCGTGCGCGTCGTGCACCACGACCCGCGGGTCGCCGGCCGGCACGCCGTCCTCCACCGTCAGGGCGCCGGTCAGCGGGTTGCGCACCACCGCCCGGGACTGCGGTGAGTCGGCCGTACCGAACCGGATCTCCTTGCCGTGCTCGAGCCCGATGATCCAGTCGCCCTTGGTCTCGGGATCCTTGAGCAGGTCGAAGGCACCGTCGTTGAAGATGTTGCAGTTCTGGTAGATCTCGACCAGCGAGGTGCCCGAGTGCTCGGTGGCGGCCCGCAGCACCGCGGTCAGGTGCTTGCGGTCGGAGTCCAGCGTCCGGGCCACGAAGGTCGCTTCGGCGCCCAGCGCCAGCGAGACCGGGTTGAAGGGGTTGTCCAGCGATCCCATCGGGGTCGACTTGGTGATCTTGCCGCGCTCGCTGGTGGGGGAGTACTGGCCCTTGGTCAGGCCGTAGATCCGGTTGTTGAACAGCAGGATGGTCAGGTTGACGTTGCGGCGCAGCGCGTGGATCAGGTGGTTGCCGCCGATCGACAGGGCGTCGCCGTCACCGGTGACCACGAACACCCGCAGGTCGGGGCGGCTTGCGGCAAGGCCGGTGGCGATCGCCGGTGCCCGGCCGTGGATGGAGTGCATCCCGTAGGTGTTCATGTAGTACGGGAAGCGCGAGGAGCAGCCGATCCCGGAGATGAAGACGATGTTCTCGCGCGGGATGTTCAGCTCCGGCATGAAGCCCTGGACGGCCGCCAGCACCGCGTAGTCACCGCAGCCGGGACACCAGCGAACCTCCTGGTCGGTCTTGAAGTCCTTGGCCTTGAGCCCCAGATCAGTCATTGCTGGTCACGACTCCCTGCAGCATGTCGGCGAGCTCGGACGCCCGGAAGGGCATGCCGCGCACCTGGGTGACCGACAGGACGTCGGTGAGGTAGCGGCCCCTGACCAGCAACGCCAGCTGGCCCATGTTCATTTCCGGGATGACGACCTTGTCGTAGCGGGCCAGCACCTCGCCCAGGTTGGCCGGGAACGGGTTGAGGTGGCGCAGGTGAGCCTGGGCGATCTGGTGACCGGCCCGGCGCACCCGGCGCACCGCGGCACCGATCGGCCCGTAGGTCGAGCCCCAGCCCAGCACCAGCACCTTGGCGGTGCCGGTGGCGTCGTCGACCTCGAGCGGCGGGACGGTCTTGGCGACGCCGTCCACCTTGGCCTGCCGGGTCCGCACCATGAAGTCGTGGTTGTCCGGGTCGTAGGAGATGTTGCCGGTCCGGTCGGCCTTCTCGATGCCGCCGATCCGGTGCTCCAGCCCGGGCGTGCCCGGCACCGCCCACGGCCGGGCCAGCGTCTCGGGGTCGCGCAGGTACGGCAGGAACTGGCCGTCCTCGGCGTTGGGCCGGTCGAGGAAGCTGACGGCGAGGTCGGGCAGCTCGCTCAGCTCGGGCAGCCGCCAGGGCTCGGAGCCGTTGGCGAGGTAGCCGTCGGAGAGCAGGAACACCGGGGTGCAGTAGGTGGTCGCGATCCGGATCGCCTCGATGGCGGCGTTGAAGCAGTCCGCTGGCGAGCGCGGCGCCACGATCGGCACCGGGGCCTCGCCGTTGCGGCCGAACATCGCCTGCAGCAGGTCGCTCTGCTCGGTCTTGGTCGGCAGGCCGGTGGACGGGCCGCCGCGCTGGACGTCGACGATCACCAGCGGCAGCTCCAGGCTGACCGCCAGACCGATCGTCTCGGCCTTGAGCGCGATGCCGGGGCCGGAGGAGGTGGTGACGCCCAGCGCGCCGCCGAAGGCGGCGCCCAGCGCCGCGCCGATGCCGGCGATCTCGTCCTCGGCCTGGAAGGTGGTCACGCCGAAGCGCTTGTGCTTGGACAGCTCGTGCAGGATGTCCGAGGCTGGCGTGATCGGGTAGGCGCCGAGGAACAGCGGCAGCCCGGTGAGCTGGGCGCCGGTGATCAGGCCGTAGGCCAGCGCCAGGTTGCCGGAGATGTTGCGGTAGGTGCCGGCGGCCAGCGCGGCCGGCTTGACCTGGTAGGAGACCCCGAAGGCCTCGGTGGTTTCGCCGTAGTTCCAGCCGGCCTTGAACGCCGCGATGTTGGCCTCGGCGATCTCGGGCTTCTTGGCGAACTTCTCCCGCAGGAACGAGATGGTGCCCTCGGTGGGGCGGGAGTACATCCAGGACAGCAGCCCGAGGGCGTACATGTTCTTGGACCGGCCGGCGTCCTTGCGGGAGAGGTCGGTGTGGGCCAGCGCGTCCAGGGTCAGCTGGGTGAGGTCGAGGGCGTGCACCGTGAACGAGTCCAAGGTGCCGTCGGTGAGCGGGTTGGACGACCAGCCGACCCGGGCCAGCGCCCGCTCGGTGAAGTCCCGGGTGTCGACGATGATGGTGGCGCCCTTGAGCAGGTCGCCGAGGTTGGCCTTCAGGGCCGCCGGGTTCATCGCCACCAGCACGTCCGGCCGGTCGCCGGGGGTGAGGATGTCGTGGTCGGCGAAGTGCAGCTGGAAGGAGGAGACGCCGGCCAGCGTGCCGGCCGGAGCCCGGATCTCGGCCGGGAAGTTCGGCTGGGTGGACAGGTCGTTGCCGAAGTTGGCCGTCTCCTGGGTGAAACGGTCGCCGGTCAGTTGCATGCCGTCGCCGGAGTCTCCGGCGATCCGGATGACGACCCGGTCGAGCTGCTGGACCTGTGTGGACATGCGGCTGTCCGCCTCCCATACCGCTAACTGATGAACAGCCCGAACCGGCACCCTGGGGCGTCATGCGCTGCCTTCCCATTCTAGGCAGTGGGCGGCTCCGGGCCCAGTGGCCTCGCTCACGGCTGATCGAGGCTGTGGAAAACTTTTGCAGCGACTCGGCGGTATGTCTAGCGTGAGGCGGCATGCGAGCAGGTTCAGAGGGTGCCGGGGACGCCGCCGGTGCCGTCGAGGTGGATTTCGACGGGTTGGCACAACTGGTCGCCACTGTCCGCGGGCTGGCCGCCGAACTGGCCGTACCGGGTGACTTGGGCAGACACATGAATGATCCGGACCTTGCGGATGCATTTCGGCGGGTAGATGATGGCTGGCACAAACAACGGGCTACATTGCAGACATTTTGGGACACCGCGGCTGCATCAGTCGCAGCCAGCCTAGCCACATATCGTCAACATGAGACAGAGTTGGCACAAGCATCCCGAAGTGTCCGGTGAAGGCTGTTCGAACCTGTTCGTAACCGGGTCGCAGGCTGCTTGCGTCAGCGCTGGTCGGGCGAGAAAAGCATTACGCGAAAAGCCCTTCCGCAGCTTCTGGTTTCAAACCCGTCCGGATGGTATTTTCTCGCAAGGACGGTGTCCGGATTGAAGCAGATTGAGCTCCGACTTTCCTGAATCATGTCTAGAAGCCCGGCGCCGCGGGTACCACCAACGCGGGCTCCGAAATCCGGTGCTGGCGGTTCCGCGGTAATAAAGCGTGAGCAAGGGGGCGTTATGGACAGCGATCTTCACGCATTGGAGTTGCCGCCCTTCGAACTGGACTGTCGCGACTGGCTGGTGGCCACACCCGACGACGGAACGGTGCCGGAGGAGGTCGGCGGCGCCCCGGTGGTGGCCGTGCTCAGTACCGCCGTGATCACCATGGCCGGGCTGACCCCGGCCAGCGCCGTGCTCAGCATCGGCCTGCTGGACGAGCCGGTGGACTCGGTCCCGCTCAGCGCCGACAGCCCGGTCGCCGAACTGCTCGACCTGGACGCCTGTGCGGGCTCGGCCCGCTACGTGGTGCCGGCACCCGGCGGCCACCTGGCCCTGCTGGCCGAGTTCAGCGGCGGCAGCAGCTGTGCGGAACTGCTGCAGCGGTTCGAGAAGCTCATGACATCTTTCCGATGGGCAAGCTAGGAAAACCCTTCCCGGGTTGGCATACTGATGCCGTGACCCAGCCGCGCCGTCCCGTAGCGATCGGCTGGCCGTGCCCGTACTGGCAGGTGTCCTTCTGGACCAGCCGGCGCGCGCACTCCTACGACCAGAGCTGTTAGTCAGGACCGCTTCGCACTGCTCGCGTCCTGTTTCGCACCTCTGGAGAACTCCCATGAACGCCTTCCGGCGTCCCTCCGGCTCCTTCTCGCGTGCCGGAATCCCCCTGACCCCCGCCGAATTGCTGCAGTACGCCACCTTTGCCGCCGCCGAGGTTCGTGGCGGGCGGTACCTGGTCGCGTACGACCAGGCGCACCGCTGGCACCAGCGGCTGTACCGCGACCGGCGGCTCGACCTGTGGCTGATCAGCTGGCTGCCGAGCCAGGGTACCCAGTTGCACGACCACGGCGGTTCGGCCGGCGCGTTCACCGTGCTGACCGGCACGCTGGCCGAGGCGATCGCCCGGCCCGCCGGCCCGGGCAGCGGCCCGGCCCTGCTGGAGCGCCGCCGGGAGGCCGGCAGCGGGGTGGCCTTCGGCGCGCACTACGTGCACGACGTCCGCAACCTCTCGGGCTCGCCCGCGGTGAGCGTGCACGCCTACTCCCCGCCGCTGGCCAGCATGAACTTCTACGACCTGGACGCCACCGACGGGCTGCGGCTGCTGGCCAGCGTGCCCACCGACGACCCGGAACCGGAGCTGCCCGGCGCGGCCCGGAATACTTCCGCGGCATGAGCGGGGACGCGGCGTTCGACGGGGTGGACGGCCTGCTGGCTGCCGCCCGGGCCCGGCTGGAGCGGCTGAGCGCCGCCGAGGCGGCCGCCGCGGTACGGGCCGGCGCGCTGCTGGCCGACATCCGGCCGGCCTGGCAGCGAGCCCGGGACGGCGAGATCAGCGGCGCGCTGGTGGTGGAGCGCAATCACCTGGAATGGCGGTTGCACCCGGACTCGGCCACCCGGCTGCCGCAGGCCCGGGCCGGGCAGCGCTGGATCGTGGTGTGCGCCGAGGGCTACACCTCCTCGCTGGCCGCCGCCGCGCTGCGCTCGATCGGCGTCGATGCCACCGACCTGGTGGGCGGCGTGCGGGCCTGGCAGGCGGCCGGCCTGCCGCTGGTGCCGGGCCCCAGCCAGGTCGAGCGGGTGGTGGGCGTGCCGGGCAACGAGCCGGGCCCGGACACCGCCCTGATGCCACCGGACCGATCGGCCTAGGACGGGCTCAGAGCCGGGCCAGCTTTCGCTGCGCCACCTCGACGATGTACTGCCCGTAGCCGGAGGAGGCCTGCGCCTGGCCCAGGGCCAGCGCCTGGTGGGCGTCGATGAAGCCGCGGGCCAGCGCGATCTCCTCCAGGCAGGCGATCCGCACGCCCTGCCGGTGCTCGAGCACCTGCACGAACTGGCCGGCCTCCAGCAGCGAGTCGTGGGTTCCGGTGTCCAGCCACGCCGTGCCCCGGCCGAGGTCGATCAGTTCGGCGGTGCCCTCGGCGACGTAGAGGTTGTTCAGGTCGGTGATCTCCAGCTCGCCCCGGGCCGACGGGCGCAGCTGGGCCGCCGCGTCCAGCACCGCGTTGTCGTAGAAGTACAGGCCGGTGACCGCCAGGTTCGACCTCGGCGCCGCCGGCTTCTCCTCGATCGAGATCAGCCGGCCGTTGGCGTCGGCCTCGGCCACGCCATAGCGCTGCGGATCGGAGACCTGGTAGCCGAACAGCCGGCATCCCTTGGTCAGCCGGGCGGCGTCGGTCAGGATGCCGCCCAGGCCGTGGCCGTAGAAGATGTTGTCGCCGAGCACCAGCGCCACGCTGTCCGAGCCGACGTGCTCGCGGCCGATCAGGAAGGCCTGGGCCAGCCCGCCGGGCTCGGGCTGCACCGCATAGCTGAGCCGGATGCCGAAGTTCGAGCCGTCGCCGAGCAGCCGGACGAACTGGTCCTGGTCGTGCGGGGTGGTGATGACCAGGATCTCGGTGATCCCGGCCAGCATCAGCACCGACAGCGGGTAGTAGATCATCGGCTTGTCATAGACCGGCAGCAGCTGCTTGCTCACCGCCCGGGTGATCGGGTGCAGCCGCGAGCCCGAACCGCCGGCCAGCACGATGCCCTTCACGCGACGCCCCCCATGCGGTCGGCGATCACCGGTAGTTGTCGAACTGCAGCGCCACGCCGAAGTCCTCGCCCTTGAGCAGCGCGATGACCGCCTGCAGGTCGTCGCGCTTCTTGCCCGACACCCGCACCTGCTCGCCCTGGATCTGGGCCTGGACCCCCTTGGGCCCGGAGTCGCGGATCGTCTTGGTGATCTTCTTGGCCACCTCGGCCCCGATGCCCTGCTTGAGCGAGCCGCTGATCACGTACTGCTTGCCCGAGGACCGTGGCTCGCCGGCGTCGAGCGCCTTGAGCGAGATCGAGCGCTTGACCAGCTTCTCCTTGAACACCTCCAGCGCGGCGCCGGCCCGCTCCTCGGTGTCGGCCCGGATGGTGATGCCCAGCTCGCCGGACCATTCGATGGAGGCGTTGGTGCCCCGGAAGTCGAAGCGCTGGGCAAGTTCCTTGGCGGCCTGGTTGAGCGCGTTGTCCGCCTCCTGGCGGTCGATCTTGCTGACGACGTCGAACGAGGGATCGGCCATGGCGTTGCTCCTTGCAGATGGACTCGACTGCGGTGCCCGCCGGCCCGGACGAGTGCGTGCGGGTGCCGGCTACCGCGACGGTAGCGGAACGGCCCGGGCACCGGCCTGCCGCCCGCCCGCAACCGCCCACAACCGCCCGCCCGGGCGTCCCGCGGGTGGCGCCGGGGACGTCCCGGGCGCTCGTGTACGCTCGGAACGCCCCGCACCGGGCCGGCTCGCGAGAGCTTGGTACGGTGTGGCGTACACGGCGGTTTGCCCGAGTGGTCAAAGGGAGCAGACTGTAAATCTGCCGGCTCAGCCTACGTTGGTTCGAACCCAACAGCCGCCACCGAACCGGACTCCTCGATTCCAAGGTCGAGAGTCTGCGTGCCTGTGCCTGGACGCTTTGTCCTACCTCGCCTCGGCAACAATGTCTACGAATTTCGTCGCTCGGGGTTGCCAACTGACTACCCAGGGTTCATACTTAGACCTGCCCTGGTGGTCGTTCCCCCGTGCGATCACCAGGGCTTTTCCATGCCCGCCCAAGGAATGCGCTCGGGTTCTGCCGCACCGGGTCGGGCCGGTGCCGGACCGGTCCTGTCGGCACCCTGGCAGCAGCCGCCCGGGCCGCTGTCTGCGACCGGGGCCGCCCGCGATTGGGCCCGGCGAGGGGCGCGGCACCCAATTTCAGGAACGGCTGCGAGGTCGGGTAGAGTCTCTCCGGCGTGGTTGGCGGCCGGTTCTCGGCCATCTGCCGCGCGGCGATTGGCCCCCTTAGCTCAGTCGGCAGAGCGTCTCCATGGTAAGGAGAAGGTCTACGGTTCGATTCCGTAAGGGGGCTCTGGTTCGCCGGAGCACTCGTCGACGAGCGTTCCGGCTGTTCCACGCCAGCCCGTCGTCGGCTCGGGTCTCGGGCATATCCTGGTGCCCGGCGCGGTTGCTACGAGGCGTGCTGGACGAACAAGGCGGGGTAGCTCAGCCTGGTAGAGCAAGCGGCTCATAATCGCTGTGTCGCCGGTTCAAGTCCGGCCCTCGCTACCGAACAGATCGCATGACCTCTACGAAAGGCACGAGAAGTGGCAGCCACCGACGTCCGTC
>NZ_DATINC010000185.1:0-55166 GCF_035474675.1 Jatrophihabitans sp.
CCTGGCAGGAGTACCGGTCATGCGCCTGAACACCACGGTCAACGGCGAGGCCCGCCAGGTCGACGACGTCTGGGAGGGCGAGAGCCTGCTGTACGTGCTGCGCGAGCGGCTGGGCCTGCCGGGCAGCAAGAACGCCTGCGAGCAGGGCGAGTGCGGCTCCTGCACGGTGTACCTGGACGGCGTGACGGTGTGCGCCTGCCTGGTGGCGGCCGGCCAGGCCGAGGGCCGCGACGTCCGGACCGTCGAGGGCTTGGCGGGCCCGGCCGATCCGGCGGAGCCGGCCGGCCTGGACGAGATCCAGCAGGCGTTCATCGACGCCGGCGCGGTGCAGTGCGG
The DNA here is from genome assembly GCF_035474675.1 of Jatrophihabitans sp. Classification (GTDB taxonomy): domain Bacteria; phylum Actinomycetota; class Actinomycetes; order Mycobacteriales; family Jatrophihabitantaceae; genus Jatrophihabitans_A. The sequence continues at coordinate 337 of NZ_DATINC010000185.1, forward strand.
CTTCTGCACGCCTGGCCTGATCGTGGCCACCCATGACCTGCTCAACCGCCGTCCGGACCCCCGGGTGGCCGAGATCCGCGAGGCGCTGGCCGGCAACCTGTGCCGGTGCACCGGCTACCAGCAGATCCTCGAGGCGGTCCAGGCGGCCGCCGCGGCACGGGCAGAGCGCGCCGGAGAACAGCGGGGCCGGCGATGATCGTGCTGGAGGGTGGCCACGTCGCCACCGTGGACGACGCCGGCACCGAATACCCCGTCGGGCACGTGGTGATCGACGGCAGCGCGCTGGTCGCGGTCGGTCCCGGGCCGGCCCCGGACGGGCTGCGCGACGGCGCCGAGTGGGTCGACACCACCGGCTGCCTGGTGACGCCCGGCCTGGTGAACACCCACCACCACCTTTACCAGTGGCTGACCCGGGGGTACGCCACGGACAGCACCCTGTTCGACTGGCTGACCGAGCTGTACCCGGTCTGGGCCCGGCTGGACGCCGACGCCGTGCATGCCGGCGCCTCGGCCAACCTGGGCTGGCTGGCGCTGTCCGGGTGCAGCACCAGCACCGACCACCACTACGTGTTCCCGCAACCCAACCTGCTGGACGCCACCATCGAGGCGGCCCGGGAGATCGGGGTGCGGTTCCACCCGTGCCGGGGCTCGATGGACCTCGGCAGCTCGGCCGGCGGGCTGCCGCCGGACGAGGTGACCGAGGACCGGGAAGCCATCCTGATCGCCACCGAGGCGGCCATCGACCGCTGGCACGACCCGTCGCCGGCCGCCATGACCCGGATCGCGGTGGCGCCCTGCTCGCCGTTCTCGGTCACCGCCGAGCTGATGCGCGAGGCCGCCGAGCTGGCCCGTAGCAAGGGCGTCCGGCTGCACACCCACCTCGCCGAGACCGCCGACGAGGACGAGTTCTGCCAGCAGACGTATGGCCAGACGCCGGCCGAGTACCTGGCCGAGCTGGACTGGCTGGGTCCGGACGTGTGGCTGGCGCACTGCGTGCACCTGTCCGATTCCGCGATCGCCAGCCTGGCCGGTACCGGGACCGCGGTGGCGCACTGCCCGACGTCCAACGGCCGGCTCGGCGCCGGCAGCGCCCGGGTGCGCGACCTGATCGACGCCGGGGTGCCGGTCGGGCTGGGGGTGGACGGGGCGGCCTCCAACGAGGCCGGCCGGCTGGTGGACGAGCTGCGCTCGGCGATGGTGGTGGCCCGGTTGCGGGGCGGGCCGCAGGCGCTGACCGCGCGCGAGGTGCTGCGCCTGGCCACCGGAGGCGGTGCCCGGTGCCTGGGCCGGGAGGCCGAGCTGGGCTCGCTGGAACCGGGCAAGCTCGCCGACGTGGCGGTCTGGCGGCTGGACGAGCTGGGCCAGGCCGGCGGGGTTGACCCCGTGTTCTGCTGGGCATTCTCCTCTTCTGCTCCGCTGCGGCTGCTGCTGGTAAACGGCCGCGCGGTGGTCGCCGAGTCCATCCTGCTGACCGCCGACAGCGGGCGACTGGCCCGTGAGGCGGCCGCCGCCGGTGCCCGGCTGGTGGGGCGATGAGCAGCGGGGCCGCCACCGGCACCGTGGTGGCCGGCGGTATCGGCACCAGCCCGGTCCGTCCGGACGCCATCCTGAAGGTGCGCGGCGAGTTCGCCTACTCCTCGGACATGTGGCTGGACGACATGCTGTGGGGTGCCACCCTGCGCAGCCCGCACCCCCGGGCCCGGATCGTTTCGATCGACATCACCGAGGCATTGAAGACCGTCGGGGTGTATGCGGTGCTGACCGCCCAGGACGTGCCAGGGCGGAACCGGTACGGCCTGGAGATCGCCGACCAGCCGGTGCTCGCCGAGGGCGAGGTGCGCTACCAGGGCGAGCCGGTGGCGCTGGTGGCCGCCGACCATCCCGAGATCGCCCGGCAGGCCTGCAAGAAGATCGCGGTGCACTACGAGGTGCTGGCGCCGGTCACCGACGCGGTGGCGGCCAGCGCTCCGGATGCCCCGCTGGTGCACGAGAATCCCGTTGCCGGGCACGGCATCGAGGGCAACGTGCTGCGCCGGGTGCACATCGAGCGCGGCTCGGCGTCGGCCACCGCCGAGGTGGTGGTGACCGGCGAGTACCAGGTGGGCATGCAGGACCAGGCCTTCCTCGGCCCGGAGTCCGGGCTGGCGGTGCCGGCCGAGGACGGCGGCGTCGACCTCTACATCGCCACCCAGTGGTTGCACGCCGACCAGGCCCAGGTGGCGGCCGCGCTCGGGCTGCCGGCCGAGAAGGTCAGGTTCACCCTGGCCGGGGTGGGCGGTGCGTTCGGCGGCCGGGAGGACGTCTCGATGCAGGCGCATGCCTGCCTGCTGGCACTGCGGACCGGCCGGCCGATCAAGATGGTCTACAGCCGCGAGGAATCCTTCTACGGCCACGTGCACCGGCACCCGGCGGTGCTGCGCTACGAGCACGGTGCCGACGCCTCCGGCCGGCTGGTGTACGTGCGGGCGTCGATCGTGCTGGACGGCGGGGCGTACGCCTCGTCCTCGACGGCGGTGGCCGCCAACGCGGCGACCCTCGGCTTCGGCCCGTACGAGATCCCGAACGTCACGATGGACTGCCTGGTGGCCTACACCAACAACCCGCCGTGCGGCGCGATGCGCGGCTTCGGCGCGGTTCAGGCCTGTTTCGCCTACGAATCGCAGATGGACAAGCTGGCAGCCGCATGCGGGCTGTCGCCGGTGGAGCTGCGGCTGCGCAACGCGATGCGCGAGGGGTCGGTGATGCCCACCGGGCAGCTGGTCGACTCAGCCGCACCGGTTGCCGAGCTGCTGCGCCGGGTGCGCGACGCACCGCTGCCGGCCGATCCGGTGGGGGTGCGCGACGTCCGGGAACTGCCCGGCGGGGTATCCAACACCACGCACGGCGAGGGCGTGGTGCGCGGCATCGGCTACGGCGTCAGCATCAAGAACGTCGGTTTCTCCGAGGGATTCGACGACTACTCCACCGCCCGGGTGCAGCTGGAGCTGTTCGGCGACACCCCGGTGGCATCGGTGCACACCGCCGCCGCCGAGGTGGGCCAGGGCCTGGTGACGCTGCTGCAGCAGATCGTGCGCACCGAGCTGGGGGTGTCCCAGGTGACGGTGCTGCCGGCCGACACCAGCATCGGGTCGGCCGGTTCCACCTCGGCGTCCCGGCAGTCCTACGTCACCGGGGGTGCGGTGCAGGCGGCCTGCCAGGCGGTGCGGGCCAGGCTGGCCGAGCGCGGTGGGCGGCTCGGCGACGAGCCGATCTCGGAGACCGTGCAGTGGCGGCACCGGCCGACCGAGGCGCTGGATCCCGTGACGGGACAGGGGAATTCCCACGTGCAGTACGCCTTCGCCGCGCACCGGGCGGTGGTGGACGTCGACACCGAGCTGGGCCTGGTCAAGGTGGTGCAGATCTCCACCGCGCAGGACGTCGGCAAGGCGATGAACCCGCAGGCGGTGCTGGGCCAGATCCACGGCGGCACCGCACAGGGGCTGGGCCTGGCGGTGATGGAGGAGATCCAGCTGGCGGAGGGAAAACTGCGCAACCCGTCGTTCACCGACTACCTGCTGCCCACCATCCTGGACATGCCACCGATGCAGGTGGACGTGCTGGAGCTGGCCGACCCGCACGCGCCGTACGGCCTGCGCGGGGTGGGCGAGCCGCCGACGATCTCCTCGACGCCGGCCATCGTGGCCGCCATCCGGGATGCGACCGGGCTGACCCTGACCCGGGTGCCGGTGCGCCCGGAGCACATCACCGACCCGCCCTGACGATGAGCCCGCTGCCGTTCGGAATCACGCTCCCCACTGGAGTCCGCGCCCTCGACCCGGCGGAGGTCGCCATCCTGACCCCGGTGTTCGGGTCCTCGCTCGACTACTCGGCGATCCGGGTCAGCGATGCCGTCGGCAGTGCGGGCAGGGCGTACACGGTCTGGGTGCCTCTGCGAGGAACGGTCATCAACATCGGCCCGGCTGCCTACGCCACTCCGGGAGCGGACCCGGCGCTGCTCGTCCACGAGGCGACGCACAGCTGGCAGTCCCAGCACCACCCGGCCTCTGGCGCCTACATGGCCAACTCGCTGGCCAGCCAGGCGGCCGCTGCCGCCGCCGGGGGCAGCCCGTACTGCTACCTGCCCGGCAAGCCGTTCTGGGCATACGGCGCCGAGCAGATCGCCAAGCAGGTCGAGCACGGCGTGCCCGCGATCGTGGCGCATGTTCGCGGAGTGCCCGCAGGCAGCTGGGACTCCGAGAACGTCCGGAGCCTGTCGATTCCGCGGTGGGAGAAGCCGAACGCCCCTGGCGTGGTCTGCTGACGAGTCGCATCCCGACCCACCTGACGGGCGTCGTAACTATGGATTGCACAACTCCAGATCAGGAGTAGTGGTAACGCGCCTGCAACACGACGACATCGTCACCGTCGACCATGTACACCAACCGGTGCTCGTCGCTGATGCGTCGAGACCAACTGCCGGCCAGCGCATGGCGTAGCTGTTCAGGCTTTCCGATACCCGTGAAGGGATCGCGTAGCACGTCATCTAGAAGCCGGTTGATCCGCTTCAGCATGTTCCGATCAGCCGTCTGCCAGTACAGGTAGTCCTCCCAACCATGGGAGGTGAAGACCAGCCTCACGGAATGAGCGGGTGTTCCTGCCGATCGCCACTGCTAGCCTGCTGCAAACTCTCCAGCAGGCGTCGCGCGTTGGCCGGCGAGCGCAGCAGGTGCGCGGTCTCCTCCAGCGCCTCATAGTCCGCCCGCGACATCAGGACCGCATCGCCTCGTCGAGACGTGATCTCCACCGGTGTGCGATCGTCGTTCACCTGCTCGATGAGCGGAAACAGATTCTTACGTGCCTCGCTTGCGGTGATCGCCATACGCCCTCCTAGTGGTACTAAATATCGTACCACTCTGGACTGATGGAAGCTGAGCGGGCCTAGGTCGGGGTGACGTAGGCACCGGCGATGCCGCCGTCCACCAGGAACTGCGAGGCGGTGATGAAGCTGGACTCGTCCGAGGCCAGGAACAGCACCGCCGAGGCGATCTCCTGCGGCTCGGCGAACCGGCCCATCGGGATGTGCACCAGCTGCCGCTCCAGGGCATCTGGCTCAGAGGCAAGGACTTCCTGCGCCAGCGGCGAGGTCACCGGTCCGGGGCACAGCGCGTTGACCCGGATGCCGTCCCGGGCGAACTGCACGCCGAGCTCGCGTGACAGCGCCAGCACCCCGCCCTTGGCGGCGGTGTAGGCGATCCGGGAGTCGGCACTGCCCAGCACCGCGAGGTACGACGCGGTGTTGATGATCGAGCCGCGCTTCTGCTCCAGCATGAAGCGCAACGCCGCCTTGCAGCACAGGTACACCGAGGTCAGGTTCACCTCCTGCATCCGGTGCCAGTCGTCGAGGCCCGCGGCCAGGATCGAGCCGCCCTCCAGCGGCAGGATCTCGGCGTTGTTGAAGGCGATGTCGACGCTGCCGTAGGTGTCGAACGCGGTCTGGAACAGCGCCTCGACCTGCTCGGCATCGGTCACGTCCACCGCGACGAAGGTGGCGTCGAGCTCGGCGGCCAGCGTCGCGCCGGCCTCGGCGTTGACGTCGCCGATCACCAGCTTGGCGCCCTCGTCCACGAACCGCCTGGCGGTCGCCAGCCCGATGCCGGCACAGCCGCCGGTGATCACCGCGACCCTGCCCAGCAACCGTGTGCCCACTGCCCCGCCTCTCGCTGTTGCGGACCCGCCCGCTCCCGGCCGGCGCTGCGGCGATCATGCCAGCAGCGTCTGCACCAGCTCGGCAGTGCCGTCGCACAGCCGCTCCATCTCGGTCCGGGCGGCCAGCGGGTCGGAGGCCAGGATCGCCGCGATCACGGCCCGGTGCGCCTGGTGGGACTGCTCGACGTCGGCCGCTACCAGCGGTATCCGGCTCAGCAGGCCGTCCAGGCAGGCCTGCACCCGCACCACGGCCTCGATGAGCATCGGCGAACCGCTCAGGGTGGCCACCGCCAGGTGCAGCCGGGAGTCGGCGATCCGGTGGGCCTGCGGGGTGCCGGCCGCCCGGACCTGCTCCTCGAAGTCGATCAGCCAGCCGCCCTGGTCGGCGGACAGCTGCCGGGTCGCGGCCAGGTAGGCCGCCCCGGGCTCCACCACCCGCCGGAAGTCCAGCGCGTCGTAGAGCAACGAACGGTCGCGGCGCAGCTCGTCCGGATCGAGCGGTTCGGTGGGGCTGCCGGCGTAGACGACCGTGGTGCCGCCGCCGCGGCCGCGCCGGGTCTGCACCATGCCGGCCTCGCGCAGCACCGCGATCGCCTCGCGCAGGTTCACCCGGCTGACCCCGAGCCGGACCGCCAGCTCCCGCTCGGGCGGCAGCTGCTCGCCGTGCACGAACACCCCGAGCCGGATCACCGCGCTGAGCCGGGCGGCGGTGGAGGAGAACGCCGAGATGTCGCTCAGGGGGCGCAGCACGGCGTCCGGAAGCCGCTGCAAGGTCATCCGCCCCTCCGCCCCTCTGCCTCAACGAGTACTAGCAAGCCCACCGTCAACTTTCGGTCAACAGGGGACAAGCGCCGCAACGTGCAGCAAGCCTGGCTGGATCCTCGCTGGCGCAGACACCCAAGTCAAAGGTGTGATTGCTCGCCATTGCTCTCAAGGTGGGCGGAGCACGGTCCGGGACGGAGAGGACCCCTCGCGCACCCGCCAGAGCCTGCTTATCCTTGCTGCCTTCCGGCCCTGGGGAGGTTCACAGGAGTAGCGCCGCACGAGGGGTCTGCTGCCAGTGTAGTGGGCTCCCCGATTGGCCCGCTGCCCCGGTTGGCTATAGCTTTGCCGGACGCGCCGAACACCCGGCGCCAGCTCGCGTCACCGGACGGCTTCAGCACGACCGGCCGCGACCTCACGAGGAGTCCGTCCCGCATGGTGCTTGATCGGCGTCCGGCCCTGGCCGGCCTGCTCGCCGGCCTGCTGGTCGCCGGGACCGTCGCCGGCTGCGGCGGCTCGACCGGCAGCGGCACCTCCCGGCCGAGCACCTCGATCGCGACCGGCGCCACCTCGGCAGACTCCTCTCCCGCTGACTCCTCCCCGAGCGATGGGGCCGCCGCGTCGCCGTCGCACACCATCAGCATTCCGCCCTACCTGTGCACCGGCACCGACGTCGCCCAGAACGCCGCGGACGCCTACATGGGAGCGCTCAGCGCGGGCCAGTTGGACCAGGCGATGGCCTGCGTGCTACCGAACACGGTGCCGGCCGCGGTGACCCGCAGCCTGCTGGCCAGCTCCGGCCAGACCGCGGTCTACCTGCCCCGCGACGGCGTGGACGGTCCGTCGGTCTTCGGCTACCGCGGCAACGGCAAGCTGGTCGACGTCACCGTCAGCAAGGAGCCGGACGGCCGGTTCTGGGTAACGGCGGTCGCTGTTCGCAGCGGCTGACGCGCGGGCCGGACCACCGGCGGTTCGTCCGGTCCGCGGCTCGCCGGTTGCACAGGCGTCCCCTGCGTGTTGTGCTTGTTATGGTTTTCACATCTGGCGGCTGCAGGGGGCGGTGTTGATCGGTCTGGTGAGCGCGGCAGCGTTGCTGCTCGCGGCAGCCGGGCTGGCCAAGTTCCGGCAGCGCTCCCCCGTCCGGTCGGCGTTGTCCGCCGCGGGCATTCCGGGTGCCGACCGGCTCGGCGCGGCGACGGCGAACCGGCTTTCCGGCGCGCTGGAGCTGGCAGTCGCGGCAGTCGCGCTGGGAACCGGCGGCCGGCTCGCGGCCGCTCTGATCGCGTTCGCCTATCTCGTGCTGGCCGTGCTGTCGGCCCGGATGGTGCGCCGGGAGGCCGGCCAGGACTGCGGCTGCTTCGCCCGCCCGGTCGCGGTCAGCCACTGGCACACCGCGGTCAACGCCGGCTGCGCGCTGGCCGGCCTGGTCGCCCTCGCCTGGCCGGGCGGCTCGCTGGCCGGTGAGTTCGGCCGGCAGCCGGCCACCGCCGCGGGCCTGCTGCTGGCCGCCGCGGTGCTGGCCTACCTGGGCTACCTGGCGATGACGACGCTGCCCGAACTGCTCACGGCCGCCGGCCGGCTGGAGGCCGCCGGGTGACCGCGCTGCTGATCGTCGAAACGGTGATCCTGGCGGTGCTGTGCGTGCTGGTGGCCGGCCTGCTGCGCGGCTACGCCGCCGTGCTCCGCCGGCTGCACCAGCTCGACGGCGGCACCGAGGCCCGACCGGCCGGCGCGCCGCCCTTCCGCACCGCCGCGGGAGTCGTCGAACCGGCGGCCGGCCAGCAGATCGAGGGCCGGGACTCCTGGGCCGAGGCGCACGACATCGACGGCGTCACGCTGGCCGGCGAGATCGTGTCGGTGCGCACCGTCGGCGTCGAGCACGACACCGTCCTGGCGTTCCTGTCCTCCTCCTGCGAGGGCTGCACCGGCTTCTGGCACGAGCTCGGCGAGCCCGGCTCCTGGGCCACGCCGCAGGGCAGCCGGCTGCTGGTGGTGACCAAGGGCCCGGAGGACGAGAGCCCGTCGGTGCTGTCGCAGCTGTGCCCGGACGGGGTGGACCTGGTGATGTCCAGCCAGGCCTGGACCGACTACGCCGTCCCCGGCTCCCCGTACGTGGTGGTCGCCGACGGGCACACCGGACGGGTCAAGGGCGAGGGCTCGGGCAGCTCGTTCAGCCAGGTCGGCGGCCTGATCCGCCAGTCGGTCGATGACAGCCGGCACCCGGCGATGGCGCACAAGCCGGACGCCGACCGCCGCCGTGAGCGCGACGTCGACCGGATCCTGCTCGCGGCCGGCATCGGCCCGCAGGACGAGAGCCTGTACGCCCCGACCCCACCGGGCGAGAGCGTGTACGCACCGGCCGAACGGGACGAGCGCGGATGAGCACACCGACTGCCAAGCGACTCACCGGCCACGGCCTGGCGGTCGGCCTGCCGCCCCGCTGGGAGGGCCGGATCTACCGGCGGGTGATCGACGCCGGCACCGGCCAGCCCGGCCGGCTGCAGGCCACCGGCTGGCCCGGCGAGAACAGTTATCCGGTGCTGCACCTGGCCAACTTCGCGCTGCCCGCCTCGCGCGGGGACTACGGCACCGGCGCGGTCGAGCTGATGGGCCCGGACCACCTGTTCGTGGCCCTGCTGGAGTTCGGCCCGGACTGCCTGGGCAGCGCGCTGTACGCCCCGGTCGGCATCCCGCGCATCCGGCCGGGCCAGTTCAACCCGAACGGCATGCAGCGCCGGGTGGCCGGCCAGGCCGGCTTCCAGCACTTCTTCACCGAGGCCGGCCGGCCGTTCTGCCTGTACGTGGTGATCGGCTCGCACCGCCAGGCGGTGCAGCTGACCCAGCAAGCCAACGCCGTGCTGGAACAGATCGAGGTGAGCCCATGACGGCCAGCCTGGCCGAGCGCATCGTCAACCGGCTCGCGGTGCACGCCGACCGGCCGCGCACCAGCCGGCGCGGCTTCCTCGGCGGCGCGACACTGGTCGGGGCGGCCCTGGTGGTGAGCCCGTGGCGCTACCTGACCCGGCCGGCCAGCGCCTACGACGCGGTGTGCGGCGCGCACAACACCTGCGCCGAGGGGTACACGGTGTTCTGCTGCACCATCAACGGCGGCAACAACAGCTGCCCGCCGGACTCGTTCATCGGCGGCTGGTGGAAGGCCGACAACTCCTCCTTCTGCGGCGGCAACGCCCGCTACTACATCGACTGCAACGCCTACCGGGACGGCCGGTACACCTGCCACTGCAACACCACCACCTGCGACCAGCGCCGGGTGGCCTGCAACCAGTTCCGCTACGGGCAGTGCAACACCCAGATCCCCTGGTCGCAGACCGGGCCAGTGCTGTGCCGGGTGGTCTCCTGCACGCCGCCCTGGGTGCAGTACGGCGGCACCTGCTCGAGCTCCAGCGCCACCGACAACAACACCGCCACCCACTCCGCGCCGTGCCTGACCGGCAAGGTCCCGGTCGGGGTGGTCGAGGAGATCTCGGCCAGCGGCAACACCGTGCACATCAAGGGCTGGGCCTACGACCCGGACTCGCCGGGCACCTCGATCAGCGTGGCGATCTACCAGGACGGCAAGGGTCTGATGGGCATCCACGCCAGCCTGCCCCGCTCGGACGTCAACTCCTCCCGGCACATCACCGGCAACCACGGCTTCGAGGTGCGCTTCACCGCCAGCTCCGGCCAGCACAACTTCACCGTGTTCGCGATGAACATCAAGGGCGGCAGCGGCAATCCGCGGATCGGCAGCAAGACCATCACCGTCAACGCGGGCACCGCGCCGCTCGGCCACCTGGACTCGTGCAACCCGGTCGGCGACAGCGTGGTGCTGACCGGCTGGGCCTTCGACCGGGACGCGCCGAGCACCTCGATCGCGGTCAACATCTACCAGGACAACAAGCCACTGATGGGCATCCACACCGGGGTGCTGCGCTCGGACGTCAACTCCGCCTACCACATCAGCGGAACGCACGGCTTCAAGGTGCAGTTCAAGGCAACCACCGGTGCGCACAACTACAAGGTCTGGGCGATGAACGTCGGCGGCGGCACCGGCAACACCCTGATCGGCAACCACAGCCTGATCGTCCGGGGTGCGGGCACCACCGCGGCACCGGCCGCCGCCGTCGCACCGGCTGGCATCCGGACGGCCGAACTGACCGTCGACCCGGCAGGCAACGCGGTCGGCGAGCTGGAATCCGTCTCGGCCGCCGGCACCAGCGTCCGGCTGGTCGGGTGGCTGCCGGACACCGGTGGCGAGCCGGCGGTGGCGGTGCACGAGGACGACCAGGTGCTGCACTGGTATCCGGTTCCCGGTCCATCCCGAGCCGGCAGGCGCGGCTTCGACATCACCGTCCCGGCCGGTACCGGCCTGCACACCTACTCCGTCTACGCGCTCGCGCCGAACAGCACGGCCGGCACGGACGCCACCGACCTGCCGCTGATCGGCCAGCGCACCGTCCGGGTGAACCAGTCCGGCGCGGTGGGCGTCCTGGAGCGGGTGCAGCGGATCGGCGACACCGTCCGGCTGACCGGCTGGGCCTCCGATCCGGACCGGCCGGGCCGCCGGCTGGCGCTGACCGTCTTCCGGGACGGCGTGGCGCTGTCGCGGCACCAGACCGACTTCTCCCCGGACCGGGACGGCGGCTTCGACATCAGCATCGCCGACCTGCCCGGCGTGCACACCTACACCGTGTACGCCGCCCCGTCCGATCCCGGCGCACCGCCCACCCTGATCGGTGCCCGGACCCTGGCCGAGTCCGAGGATGAGGCCGACGACCCGCAGGTGGTGTCGGTATGACCGGCACGCTGGCGGTAGCGGCCCTGGCCGTCGCGGCGGTGGCCGGCGCCCGGGGCACCTGGTCGCCGTGCGGGCTGTCGATGATCTCGGCGATCAACCCGCTGTCCGAGCGGGCGCGCGGCAACCGGTTCTGGCTCACCGCCGGCTGGTTCGTGCTCGGTTCGGTAGTGGGCGGGCTGCTGCTCGGCTCGGGTGCCGGCCTGCTCGCGGTGGGGCTGCGGCCACTGGCGGGCCATCCGGCGGCCGCGCTCTGGGCCGGCGCCGCGGCCTGCCTGGTGGCACTCGCGGCGGACCGCCGGGTGGCCGGCTTCCAGCTTCCGCTGCATCCCCGGCAGGTCAACGAGCTGTGGCTGACCCAGTACCGCCGCTGGCTGTACGCGGCCGGCTTCGGCGCGCAGATCGGGCTCGGCTTCGCCACCTACATCATGACCGCGGCGACCTACCTGGTGGTGGCCCTGGCGGCGCTGACCGGCTCGCCGGCGCTGGCGGTGGCCACCGGTGCGGTCTTCGGGCTGGTGCGCGGGCTGGCCGTGCTGCTGTCCGCCCGGTGCCGGACCGCGCCGGCGCTGCGGCAGCTGCACCTGCGGTTGAGCCGGCTCGAGCCGCTGTCGCTGCGGGTGGCGGTGGCCGCCGAGGCGCTGGCCGCCGGCGGGCTGGGGTATGCGGCAGCCGGGGTGGCCGGTGGCACCGGTGCGCTGCTGGCAGCTGGCCTGCTGCTGGCGGCCAGCGATGCGCGGCTGGTGGCGCGTACGACGGCTCGGCGCGCGCGGCCGGGACGAACCGGCCATTATGTAGCAGCGGAGTAACGCAAAAGTACTTTCGCGGGGGATCGTTCAGCCAGGTAAACGGCGGACAACAGCGTCCGGTCGGCACCGACAAGATAGGCATGCAATGCGTTCAAAGGTGCTGGCCGTCGCCAGCGGACTGGCCCTGGTACTGGGCCTGGTCAGCGTCGAGATATCCGCCGGGCCGGCCGGCGCCTCGGTCAGCAGCCAGGCCACCAGCGCCGTCAACTACGCCCACGCCAACGGATACCGGTCCGCGATCGGGGTGCTCGACACCCAGACCGGCGCGTTCACCGGGGCCGGCGACTACAACAGCACCTACGCCTCGGAGTCGGTGATGAAGACCTTCATCGCCACCCGGCTGCTGATGACCGGCCAGATGAGCGGCTGGAACGAGACCACCGCGTACAAGATGATCACCCAGTCCGACGATGCCTCGGCCAGCGCGCTGTACGGCCGGGTCGGCGGCGACAGCCTGATCAACTGGGTCAAGCAGGCGCTCAACATCCCCAACCTCGGCTACCCGCCGCTGCGGTCCGGCTGGTGGGGCGGCACCCAGATCACCGCGGCCGGCATGGCCTCGTTCTACAACGCGGTCCGGCACCGGCCGGCGATCTGGAACTGGCTGGGCAACGCCATGCACCACGCCACCCCGTACGGCTCGGACGGGGTGTACCAGTTCTTCGGCATCCCCAGCGCCACCACCGGATTCGCGGTCAAGCAGGGCTGGGGTGCCGACAACTCCGCCGGCCAACCGGCTTTCAACTCCACCGGCTTCGTCAACGGCGACCGGTACGCGGTGGTGATCCTGACCCAGGGCGGCAGCTACGGCACGCCGATCGCGAACATGGTGACCGCGGAGGCCCGGCTGCTGATGCCCGGCGGCAAGATCGCCAGCGACGACCCATTCGGCGGGGTGAGCAGCTGGTCGCTGCACGGGCGCTACCTCACCGTCACCGGCTGGGCGCTGGATCCGAACGCATTGTCCAGCGAGCTGCGGATCTTCTTCTACGTCAACGGCAAACCGTTCACCTACGTCCAGACCACGCTGCCGCGCGGCGACATCAACGCGCACTTCCACGCCAGCGGCAACCACGGCTACTCCAAGACGCTGATGCTGGCCAACGGCACCAACAACGTGTGCGCGTACGCCATCAATGTGGGCGCCGGCAACAACACCAAGCTGGGCTGCCGCACCGTGGCGCTGGACGGCTCGCCGATCGGCGGCATCAGCTCGGTCACCCAGAAGGGGAACCTGGCCACCTTCACCGGCTGGAGCTTCGACTACGACGCACCGGACACCGGGCTGACCGTGGTGGCCAACGTCAACGGCCGCTACGCGGGCTCGGTCGGCTCCACCGTGTCGCGGCCGGACATCAACGCCGCCATGCACGGCACCGGCCCGCACGGCTACCTGCTGAAGGTGCGGGTGCCGGCCGGTGCCAGCACGGTGTGCCTGCACGCGCTCAACCGCGGCGCCGGCCATGAGAGCAGGCTGGGATGTGCCTCCTTCCGGGTGTCGCTGTCACCGATCGGCAAGCTCGATTCGGTGACCGTGCAGGGCAGCCGGGCGCTGGTCACCGGCTGGACCTTCGACTTCTCCGACACCGCCCAGGCGATCGGCACGGTCGTCGACGACAACGGCAAGCACGTCGCGTGGGGTCCGACGAAGGTGGTCCGCAACGACGTCAATACCGCCTGGTCGATCACCGGCGCGCACGGCTTCAGCTACTCCGTCGCGCTGTCCCCCGGTACCAACCGGATCTGCGCGTACGGGGTGAACGTCGGCACCGGCGGCGGCAACTCGCTGCTGGGCTGCCGGTCGGTGAGCCCGGCCTCCGGAGCGGCGGCGGCTGCCCCGGCCACCCCGGCTCCGTCGCCGGCCACCTCAGCCCCGGCCCAGTCGTCGGCGCCGAGCGCCTCGACCCCGGCTGGATCGTCGCCAGCTGAGTCGTCGGCACCGGTTGGGTCGTCGGCCGGCCCGGCGCCGACGCCCAGCCCGTCCGGCTCGGGTACGGCAGGCGACTAGCGGGAGTGGCCGGCTGGCAGGACGGTCAGTCCTGTCGGACGGCCAACGCGCCACCCGGCGCACCGCCGGAGCGTCCGGTCAGGGCTTGAGCCGCTCGCGGTGCTCGGGTTCCAGGCCCTCGTCCAGGTCGGCGACCGGCTTGCCCTCCTCGCGACGCCAGGTCCGGAAGGCGCTCGCCATGCCGATCAGCCACACCGTGCCGATCAGGAATGCTCCGATCACGTCGAAGAGGTAGTGCACGCCGAGCGAGATCCGGGCGAAGCCGACCAGCAGCACCATCAGCGCGGCGGCGGCGATGGCCACGCTGCGCCAGCGGCGCGGGATGATCGGCAGGAAGACCGCCAGCAGCACGCCGTAGCCGACGATGGCGGCCTGGGCGTGCCCGCTGGGGAAGGACTTGCCGCCGGCCACCGCGACCGGGTCGGAAAGGTGTGGCCGGGCCCGGTTGACCAGCAGCTTCACCACGTTGTTGAGCAGCGAGCTGCCCAGCACGGTGACCACGACGAACAGCGCCAGCCGGCGCAGCCGGCGCACCAGTAGCCAGCCGGCCACCAGTGCCATCACCACGAACCAGACCACGGTCTTGTGCAGGTCGCTGAGCCAGCGCATCGCCCGGGTGAAGGCGGGGTGCCGCAGCGCGTAGTGGTGCAGGTCGGCGGCGACCGAGTGGTCGGTCCGGATCACGAACTCGGCCTGCGCGGCGACCAGCAGCAGCACCGCCACGAACAGCGCGGCAGCCAGCAGGCCGATCAGGAAGACCAGCAGCGCCCGGCCGGCGAACCGGCGGCGGCCGGCCTGCTCCCGCCGCTCGGCAGCGGTCTCACCGGTGCGCCTGCGGCGGGAACCGATCACGGCTGCCCGCAGCGCAGCACCAGCGCGGACGGCAGTACCTCGACCCGCAGCTCGGTGGTCGCACCGCGGAAGTCGCCGTCGAACTCCACCGGCACCTCGACCGGGGCACAGATGTGCACCACCTTGCCGCGCCGGATGTCGGCCTGCCGACCGGAGTCCGGACGGCGGCGCAGGATGCGCCAGACCAGCGCCGGCCAGTCCCGGGCGGTGCGCGGGGCCAGCACCAGCACGTCCAGCTGGCCGTCGTCGGGGCTGGCGTCGGGCATCAGGGTGATGCCGGCCTGCAGCTGGCCGACGTTGCCCACCAGGACCCCGATCGCCTTGCTGGTCCGCGGCGGGTCGTCGTCGATGGTCACTGTGAACCGCGCTCGCGGAGTGCGTCGCAGCGCCTTGGCCATGCCTCCAACATAGGCCAGCCAGCCGATCCGGTCCTTGAGGCCCTCGTCGGTATCGCGCATCAGCGCGGCGTCGAAGCCGAGGCCCGCCATCACCACGAACCGCTGGTCGGCGGTCTCCAGCACGTCGATCACCCGCTCGGCCGGGCCGAAGGCGACGTCCAGCGCCTCGGGCACCTCCAGCGGGATGCCGAGGTTGCGGGCCAGCAGGTTGCCGGTGCCGAGCGGCACCATCGCCATCGCCACCCCGGTACCGGCCAGCGCGCCGGCGCAGGCAGCCACCGTGCCGTCCCCGCCGCAGACCAGCACCAGCTCCGCACCCGCCTCGACCGCCGCGGCGGCCTGGCCCGCCCCGGGATCGTCCTCGGTGGTGGAGTACCAATCTGGTTCGGTTCCGTCGCAGCGTTCGGCGACGGCCGCCTTCAGCTCCGCCAGGTCGGCGACCTTCACCGGGTTGAACACCGCGGCGATCCGGCTCACGACGGGCTCCGCCGTCCGAGGATCACCGTGCTGGTCACCGCCAGCCAGCAGCAGGCCAGCAGCGCGCCGGCGATCACGTCGGTGGGGTAGTGCATCCCCCGGTACATCCGGGACAGCGCCACTACCACCGGTACCACTACCGCGGCCACGGTGGCCAGCGTCCGCAGCCAGACCGCGGCACCGACCCGCCAGGCGATCACCGCCAGGCCGCCGTACAGGGCTACCGAGGCCGCGGTGTGCCCGGACGGGAAGCTCGAGGTCGGCGGCGCGCCGTCCAGGTGCTTCACCGGCGGCCGATCCCGGTCCACCAGCAGGGTGGTGGACACGAAGATGGTCACCTCGCCGATCAGGCTCACCGCCAGGAACAGCGGCTCGCGCCAGCGCTTGAGTCCCAGCCGCAACAGCACGACGGCCAGCAGGCCGAGCGCGATCACGGTCTCGGTCTCGGCGAGGTAGGTGGTCAGGTGGGTGATGTCGGTCCACGGCTGGTGCCGGTGGTTGGCCAGGTTGCGGTCCACCGAGGCGTCCCAGTGCACCAGCCCGCTGTTCTTCCACTGGTGGCCGAGCAGGTGCCCGACGGCCACCAGCACCAGCCAGATCAGCACCGCCCCGGCGAGCAGCCAGAGTGCCGAGGTCCGCCAGTTCGGCGACTGCCGGTCCGGGTCCCGCCGGGCGGGGGGCTGGGGTTCCTGTTGGTCAGGCTGCTGGTCCAGCCGGCTCATGCCCGCCGCTCCGGCCTCCGCCGCTCCGCCCTCATGTCCGCCGCCAGGCAGCCTCGGCGTAGCAGTACAGCCCGAAGGCGATCAGGCCGACCGCGACCACCCCTACCAGGGTCCGGCCGAGGTCGGAGTCGGCGACGGTACGGCGCAGCGCCCCGTCCAGGCCGCGGGCCTTGCTCGGGTCGTAGTCCCAGGCGGCCCGGACCAGGAAGAAACCGGTCAGCGCGAAGACCACCCCGCGTGCCGTGGTGCCGAAGGTGCCGAGGAACCAGACGATCCGCCGGCTGCCGGTCGGCATGTCGGCGAGGGCGAAGTACTTCTTGAACTTGCGTTTGAGGCCCTCATAGACCAGCGCCAGGCCGACCACGATCACCACCGCGCCGACGATGCCGACCAGCCACCGGCCGAGCGAGTGCTGCATCACCCGGGTGGTCAACTGCTGCTGCTGGCCGGCCTGGCTCTTGGTCCGGGCGGTCGCCAGCAGGTTGAACGCGTTCACGGCGAAGAAGGCGTACAGGCAGCCTCGGAACAGCGACTTCAACCGCGGGCCCTTCTCGTGCCCCTTGGTGTCGCCGACCACCCCGAAGGCGGCCTCGGAGAACCGGAAGAGGGCATAGCCGGTCAGTCCGATCGCGATCACCCAGAGCAGCAGGAAGCCGCCATTGTGCCGGACCACCTCCTGCAGCGCGCCGCGCTGGTCGGTTTCTGGCGGCTGCTTGCCGAGTGCCAGCAGCACCGCGAACCAGCCGATCAGCAGGTAGATGGTGCCGCGGGCCGCGAAGCCCAGCTTGGCCAAACCCTTGAAACCGTCGCTGCGGGCCACCTTGCGCGCAGTCGTGCCTGCCGTCATCGCCCCTCCAGGAGTTCGGCGAAGAGTACTACGGTTCTTACCGCCCCTAGTCGCCGTTCGTGCCAGGAGTTTTACCTCGATGCCACCCCCGGACCAGAACCCTGGTGATCCGCAGCCCGTGGTGCAGGCCGCCGACCGGGTGGCCGACCGGCTGGAGGAGCTGGTACCACCCGGGAACCCGGTGCTGGCCGACGACACCCGGCTGGTCCGGTGGGCCGCTCCGGTGTTCCTCGGCTGCGCGATCGTGCTGGTGCCCTGGATCGTGGTGGCGGCTGCCACGCTGCCGTCCCGGCAGCTGTCGCAGAACTACGACGTGGCCTGGGCCGGCTACGACGTGGGGCTGCTGATCGGGCTGGTGTGGACCGCGCTGAGCGCGCTGCGCCGGTCCCGGCGGCTGACCATCGCCGCGTCGGCCACCGGGGCGCTGCTGCTGGCCGACGCCTGGTTCGACGTGCTGACCTCACCCGGCGGCTGGGACCTGGTGCAGGCGGTGGCGATGTCGGTGCTGGCCGAGCTGCCGCTGGCCACGCTGTGCTTCTGGCTGGCCTTCCACAGCCAGGAGGTGGCCGAGCGGCGGCTGGTGCTGCTGTCCGGCGGGCGGCTGCTTCCTCGGTCCGGCCGCCGCCGGTCACGTTGAGCGCCACCCCAGGTGGCAGGACGGCTGGAGCCGACCCGTATCCTCGTCGGCGGAGGATTCGCATAGTGGCCTAGTGCGCACGCTTGGAAAGCGTGTTGGGTTAACGCCCTCAGGGGTTCGAATCCCCTATCCTCCGCCATGTGATCAGTCGGGCCATCGTTGATAGGTGAGTCGGATCATTGTTGAGAGCCTGGCCATGGCCGGGCTCTCGTTGTTTGTCGGGCCCGCCAGTCCTTGGTACACCACAAGATATGCCCCAGCACCACCGCGCCGATCCTCGCTGCGGCGGATTTCAATCTATCCACTGAAACTCCCGGTCTTGCTAGTCCCCACTTCCAGCGCGCCAGCTGCTGCGTCGAAAAGGCAGAACCCGTACTAAAGGTCGAGTAGCACGTCCACGGCCGCGAGGCAGGTTGCGGTATCGCTGACGTCGAAGTACACCGAACCATTTGAGCGGACGTCGGCACCAGGGACCGCAGCCACCAGAGGGCGCAGCTTCTGAGCGTGAACCGAGAAGCTGTCGGTGTTGATATAGGCCGTCACGGTAACGCCAGTCCTCGACTGCGTACGAAGCCGGAGGTAGGGCTCGACGCTCTTACCCTCCTTCCGGACCGTCGGTGCTACGACTGCCAGTCCCCGCTCGCGCAGAGCGTTCACTAGCGCGAAGGCGCCCGACTGCGCGTCCTGCTTCTTCCAGCGGTCAAGGACATGCGTCACGGCATCATCGGGGGTCTCATCGATGGATTCGGCCCGACCCCCACTCAGGCCTTGGATGAGAAGGTCACCGTTCTCAGTGCGGCTGATGATGATGGGCGACCCGTCCCATGCGACGGGATCGAGTGCGAGATTCAGCGTAGCCACGTGCGACTCCTTTTCTAGCTTCCGCGCGTTTATCCGAGCTATTCGCAGCTTATCCCGGGATCCAGTCGAAAACAAGAAATTTCCGAGCACTATCCGAGCTATTTCCGCGCGGTCACTAATTTGGGCCGGCACCGTGTGTCTGGCTCAGGTGGAATCAGCTCTCATGCCAGCCTCCACGGCGCACCTGCACACGGCAGGGAAGGGGTCAGCGCCATGCCTGCCCGACGGAAGACCGTTACTTGGTGATCCGGCTACCGGAGCTGCCCAGGACCAGATGTCTCGCCCCGGTGCTTCGCGGTGTCTAGTACGGCGACGTGCCTCTCAGAAGGTGCGGCGTGACTTCCGCGGCCGGTGCGGCTGGCCGGGCCGGTCGCCGCCGTCCTCGCGGGTGATGTCGATCAGCTGGCCGGAGATGCGGGTGCGGCGCAGGGCGTCCAGGGTGCCGCGCGGCAGGTCGGCCGGCAGCTCCACCAGGCTGTGGTCGACCCGGATGTCGATGTGGCCGAAGTCCTCGCGGCTCAGCCCGCCCTCGTTGGCGATCGCACCCACGATGGCGCCCGGCTGCACCTTGTGCCGCTTGCCCACCCGGATCCGGTAGGTCGCCAGCGGCACCTCACTGCGGCCCCGGCGCCGGCCGGCAACCCGGGCCGGCGACCGGTTCCGGTCATAGGCCCGATCAGCTGGCCGGTCATACGCCCGCTCGCCCGCCCGGTCCCCCGCGGCCGGACGCTTGACCGGCGGCGGCTCCGGCGCCATCAGGAACGACTGGCCGTCCTGCGACAGCACTGCCAGCGCCGCCGCCACGTCGGCCATCGGCACGTCGTGCTCCCGGACGTAGTCCTCTACCAGCCCGCGGAACAGCCCCAGCTGCGGTGAGGCCAGGCTCTCGGTGATCGAGTCGGCGAACTTGGCCACCCGGGTCGAGTTGACGTCCTCGACGGTCGGCAGCGACATCTCGGAGATCCGCTGCCGGGTGGCCCGCTCGATGGCCGAGAGCAGATGCCGCTCCCGGTGGGTCAGGAACAGCAGCGCCTCGCCGGTCCGCCCGGCCCGGCCGGTGCGCCCGATCCGGTGCACGTAGGACTCGGTGTCGGTGGGGATGTCGTAGTTGAGCACGTGGCTGATCCGCTCGACGTCCAGCCCGCGGGCCGCCACGTCGGTGGCCACCAGGATGTCCAGCGCGCCGCTGCGCAGCTGGGCGATGGTGCGCTCGCGCTGCGCCTGCACCAGGTCGCCGTTGATGGCCGCCGCCGAGAAGCCGCGGGCCCGCAACCGCTCGGCCAGCTCCTCGGTGGCCTGCTTGGTCCGGACGAAGACGATCATCGCCTCGAACGGCTCGACCTCGAGTATCCGGGTCAGCGCGTCCATCTTCTGCGGGTTGGCCACCTGCAGGTAGCGCTGCCGGGTGTTGGCCGCGGTCACCGTCTGCTCGCGAACGGTGATCTCGGCCGCGTCGGTGAGGTAGCGCTTGGCGATCCGGCGGATCTGCGGCGGCATGGTCGCCGAGAACAGCGCCACCTGCTTGTCCGCCGGGGTGCCGGCCAGGATCGTCTCGACGTCCTCGGCGAAGCCCATGTTCAACATCTCGTCGGCCTCGTCCAGCACCAGGAAGCGCAGCTCGCTCAGGTCCAGGCTCTTGCGCTCCAGGTGGTCGATCACCCGGCCCGGGGTGCCGACCACCACGTGCGCGCCGCGCCGCAGCCCGGCCAGCTGCACCCCGTAGCTGGACCCCCCGTAGACCGGCAGCACGTGCAGGCCGGGCAGGTAGTGCGCGTACTTGCCGATCGCCTCGGCCACCTGCAACGCCAGCTCACGGGTCGGGGCCAGCACCAGGGCCTGCGGAGCCTTCGGCGCCTGCTCGCCCAGCTCGATCGCCGACAGCATCGGCAGCGCGAACGCGGCGGTCTTGCCGGTGCCGGTCTGGGCCAGGCCCACCACGTGCCGGCCGGCCAGCAGCGCCGGGATGGTGGCCGCCTGGATCGGCGACGGGCTCTCGTAGCCGACATCGGACAGGGCACGCAGCACCCGGGGGTCGATGCCGAGGTCGGCGAAGCCGACGGCGGGCTGGTTCTCGGACGCGTCCATCGGCATCCAATCTAGTGGAGCCGGGCCCAGTGAAATTCCGCCCCGATCCCGGCGAACCCGTCAGCCGGACTCGGTCAGCGAACGCGGGTCGGCCGGCACGTCGATGGCGTGCTCGCGCAGCATCTCCAGCGGGATGATCTCCAGCGCCAGCTCGTTGGTCGCGGCCAGCACCACCGGCGCGGCCACCCCGGCCCGGTAGGACTGCAACCAGCGCATCGCCACCACGCACCAGCGGTCCCCCGGACCCAGCCCGGGAAAGTCGTACTCCGGACGGGGCGTCATCAGGTTGTTGCCCAGCTGGCGCTGGTGCTGCAGGAACTCCGAGGTCAGCACCACGCAGACGGTGTGGCTGCCGGTGTCGGCCGGGCCCGAGGTGCAGCAGCCGTCCCGGTAGAAGCCGGTCACCGGATCGGTGCCGCACTCCTCCAGCTCGGTGCCCAGCACGTTGCGCTTCTCGCCCACCGGACAAGTCTGGCACCGCCGGAGCGTGGTCGAGGTGAGCCGGGCGGGAGAAATTACTCGGATTCTGCTGTCTTTTCCGGCCCAGCTCTACCGGCCCAGCTGGCTGCACCCTCGTCCAACCGCAGCTCGGCGTCGCACAGCGCAGCGGCGTCCGGGTCGTGGGTGGCCACCAGCACCCCTGCGCCGCGGTCGGCCTCGGCCCGCAGCAGGGCCATCACCCGGCCCCGGTTGGCGGCGTCCAGCTCGCTGGTCGGCTCATCGGCCAGCAGGTAGCAGGCCCGCTCGGCGAGCCCTCGGGCGACCGCCACCCGCTGCTGCTGGCCGCCGGACAGCTCCTCCAGCAACTGTCCGCCCGCCTCGTCCAGGCCCACCGCCGCCAGCGCCGCCTCGGCCCGCTGCCGGGCGTCCGGAAGCCGGGCCGCCACCAGCGGCACGGCCACGTTCTCCAGCGCGGTGAGCACCCGGAGCAGGGCGTTTCCCTGCGGTATCAGGGCGATCCCGCTCGCCACCGCCTCGTCGCGTCCGGCGATCGGCCGGCCGGCCACGCTGAGCGTGCCAGCCGCCGGCACGACCAGGCCGGCGAGGGCGGCCAGCAGCGAGGACTTGCCGGCGCCGGACGGGCCGGTGACGGCGATCAGCTGCCCCGGACCCAGCACCAGGTCGACCGGCCGGACGGCCAGCACCGGGCCGTAGCGCACCTCGATCCCGTCGGCCCGCAGGTCACCGGAAACCGCGGCGCTCACGGCTCGACCTGCCGGCCGCGCGGGTCCAGCAGCACCGTGCCGTCCGGATTGAGCTGGACCCGCAGCAGGGTGCCGGGCGCGATCCGCTCCCGGATGTCGGGCGGCAGCTGCAGCGAGCCGTCCCGGCCGAGCACCGCGAAGTCCTCGCCGCCGTGCCCCTCGGCCCCGATCCGGCCGTCCCGGATGGTGATGGTGCGGGGCATCCGGGCGGCCACCTCCGGGTCGTGGGTCACCGTGATCACCGTGGTGCCGACCGACCGGTTGACCGAGCCGATCGCGGCCAGCACCTCGTCGCGGTAACGGTGGTCGAGCTGGCTGGTCGGCTCGTCGGCCAGCAGCAGGCCGGGCAGCGTCGCCATGCCGACCGCCACCGCCAGCCGCTGCAGCTGGCCGGGGGTGAGCTCGACCAGCCGGCGCTCGGCGCAGTCGGCCAGCGACAGCAGGTCCAGCACCTCCCGCGGCCGGGGCAGCTCGCGCGCCCCCAGCCGGCGGGCCGCCTTCTGCGCGAACGCCACGTTCTGCTCCGGGGAGGCGTAGCTGAGCAGATTGCGCACCGCCGACTGCAGCACCGCCCCGATCTCGATCGCCCGCAACCGGTCGAGGTCGGCGTCGGCCAGCAGGCTCAGGTCGTGCTCGCCCACCCGCAACCGTCCGGCGCTGGGCCGCTGCACCCCGGCCAGCAGGGTGATCAGCGTCGACTTGCCCGACCCGGACGGCCCGAGCAGGCCGACCAGCTGACCGGCCGGCACCTCCAGGTCGACGCTGGTCAGCGCCACCACGTCGTTGCCCTCCAGCCGGTAGATGTGCACCAGGCCGTGCGCCGACACCGACAGGCCACCGCTCCGGCCGGACACCAGGCTCGTCACTGGCCCTCCCGCAGCACCGCGGGCGAGACGGC
The DNA here is from genome assembly GCF_035474675.1 of Jatrophihabitans sp. Lineage (GTDB taxonomy): Bacteria > Actinomycetota > Actinomycetes > Mycobacteriales > Jatrophihabitantaceae > Jatrophihabitans_A. Next base: position 23,378 of record NZ_DATINC010000185.1, read on the forward strand.
GCGCAGCATCACGGCCGCGGCTAGCGCCGCCGCGCAGCACAGCAGCACCGCTGCGCCGGCGACCGCCAGCAGGACGGCCGGCCACGCGGTGCGGTAACTGGGCAGCGGCACCGCCGCCGGGCTGACGAACAGCGCGATCGCCGGCAGCGCCAGCCGGGCCCCGGCAACCCCCACCACCGCACCGGCGAGCAGCCCGGCCAGCACCGCGAGCAGCTGCTCGGCCAGCACCGCCCGGCGCAACGGGGCCAGCGGCAGCCCGAGCAACCGCAACGCCGCCAGGTCATAGCTGCGCACCCGGCGCGAGGTGGCGGCCACGATCCCGATCACCAGCGCTGCCAGCAGGACGGCGACCACCCCGGCCGCCAGCGCCGCCCGCAACGCCCAGGCCGGCGGCGCCTGGTCGTAGCCCGCCTGCCGGTCGGCCGCCGTCGACCGGCCGGTGACCGGGATGCCGGCCTCGGCCAGCAGCTGGGTCAGCCGCCGTTCCCGGGCCGGGTCCGCCGAGGCCAGCCAGACGCTGCCGGTGCTGTTGGTGAGCACCGACTCGCTGGCCGCGATCGCCAGGTCCAGGTCCACCAGCAGCGCACCGGTGCCGAGTCGGGGCAGGAAGGGCAGCGTCCCGACCGGCTGGCAGCCGGCCGACTCGCCGTCGATGCCGTGCGTGGCGACGGTGGCCTCGGCGGTCCCGTTGGTCCGGTCCGGTGCGGCGCCGGGGCCGGCCAGCAGGCACGGCAGGTTCACCGGGACGTCCAGGTGTTGCAGGGTGGCGTCCGACCCGTGGCTGACCGCCTGCAGCAGCAGGCCGCCGGTCGGCGCGGCGCTGAACGAGACGGTGGCCGCGGCGCCGGTCGCGGCCGCCTCCGCCTCGGCGTTGCGCCAGTCCTGCGGCCGGCCCAGCGACACCGGCTGCCAGCCGGCCGGGTCGGCGTCCGGGTTGACCTCCAGGCCGCGCAGCTGGATCGCGGTCCTGACCGCCAGGAAGTCGCCGACGGTCCGCACCAGCTCGATCCGGCTCAGCGTGCAGCCCCGCTCGCAGCCGGCCAGCCGGGCGCTCGGGCTGCCACCAGAGCCACCGGCCGGCATCGGCAGCAGCACGCTGGTCAACGAGCCGTCCGGACGGCGCACCCGCAGCCGCAGCGACACCGGTTGCGGCCGGTCGGGCGAGGTCGGGTCGTCGCTGACGATCCGGACACTGCCCAGCCGCAGCCGCACCGTCCGGCCGGTCAGCACGATCGGGGCGGGCGGGTCGGCCGGCACCAGCCGGTCCAGCAGCGGCTGCGGCGGGACGTCGCGGTCGAAGCCCCAGTCGGCGATCCGGTTCAGCTGCCGGTGGTCGACCGCCAGCACCGGGCTGGCGCCGCCGTCCGGACGCTGGACGATCACCGCCATCGCGTAGTCGCCGCCCGGGTCGGCCGAGGCCACCACCGACCGGAGCGTGGCCGCCGTCGGGGCGGCGACGTCCAGCACCACCGCAGCACCCGTCTCGCCCTGGGCCCGGGCGGCCCGATTGGCCGCCGCCACCTGCTCCTGGTCGACGCTGGAGACCAGCAGCGCCACCGCCACGCAGACCAGGGTGAGCACCCGGCGGAAGCCCGGCCGGCGGGCTGCCTGCAGGCCGGCCAGCGCGGTCGCCAGCCGGCCCCGCCAGAGCGTCCGGTGCCCGGCCCAGCGGGCGGCCCGCACCGCCAGCCGGCTCAGCAGCAGGCCGGTGAGGACGGCGATCAGGCTGGGGGTGACCAGCGCGGGCGCGCTGGTGCGGTCCCCGGTCAACGCCACCGCAACCCCGGCGCCGGCCGCCACCGCCAGCGCGATCTCGGCCGTTCCGGCGCCCCGGCCGGTCCGCGGGCCGACCGTGCGCAGCAGCTGCCCAATCGGCTGGGCCGCGGTCCGGCGGGCCAGCAGCGCGGCCAGTGCCAGCTCCACTCCGGCGACCGCGAGGCCGGCCAGCAGCACCGGCCAGCGCCACTCCGGTGCCACGCCGGCCGGCAGCCACCACCGGCACAGCAGCAGGCAGCCGAGCCAGGCCAGCAGCAGGCCGGGGACCAGCGTGCCGGCGACCAGCAGGGCGACCTCACCGGAGTACAGGCCGGCCGCGGCACCCTTGCGCTGGCCGCGCAGCCGGGCCAGGGCAAGCTCCGTGCGGCGCTGGTCGAGGCCGACCGCCACCACCAGGCCGAGCACCACCAGCACCACCAGCGCCAGCTGGACCGCCAGCGTCGGAATGATCACCCGGCTCTGCCGCCGTCCGGCGTCGGCTTGCTGCAGTAACGGGACCAGCGCCGAGCGGACGCTGCCCCGGTTCGGGTCGCCGGCCGGATGCGCGGCATCGATCCGGGCCTGGATGGCCTGCACCGCCTGCAGCAGCTGCCGGCTGCCGTCGATGGTGATCCGGCCGGCCGGCACCGGCAGGTCGGCGAAGTACCGGAACGGCGTGCTGCTACCGGCGGTCGCCGAGCGGCGGGCCGCCTCGAACGCGGCGATGCCGGCCGGCGAGAGCAGCAGGGCGTCGGAATGCTGCAGGTCCGGCAGGTCGCCCTGCGGCTCGTGCAGCACGCCGGCCTGGCTGGCGTAGGCCCGGTCGAACCAGTAGTCGGTGCCGGCGTCGAAGGGCTGGTAGAGGCCCACCACCCGGACCGCGCCGATCTCGTAGGCCGCCGAGCCGCCCCGGCCGGTCACCTCCAGCCGGTCGCCCAGGCCCACCCGCAGCGCCCGGGCGCTGGCGGAGCTGACCAGCACCTCCAGCCCGGCGGCGGGGCAGCGTCCGGCCACGATCCGCAGCTGCCGGCAGAGGTCGTCCCGGCCGGCCGCCACCGCGTCGAAGGCCGACCGTGGCGCCCGGACCGAGACATCGGTCTCGAAGCCGGTCACCGGGGTGGCGAACAGCGCGAGCTGCCGGCCGGTGGGCAGGTACGAGCGCACCTCGCCGGGCGAGGACGCGGTGATCGTCAGGCCCCGCTCGGCGGTTCCGGTGGAGCTCAGCTGGGACCGGATCGCCGCCTGCTCCACCGCCCGCTGGTACATCGGCCCGGCGGCGCACGCCGCGATGGCAATGGTGGACAGGACGGCGAGCAACACCGACTGGCCGGCCCGGTGGCGAACCGAGCGCCACCACAGCCGGCCGTCGATCATGGCCGTCAGGCTAACTCGGCCGGCGCCACCACCTCGGGTCGGCGCACCCGTGCCGGACGCAGCAGCACCACCGCCGCCAGCACCACCGCCGCCCCGACCGCCTGCCAGGCGGTCAGCCGCTCGCCGAACACCACGATGGCCGAGGCCGCGGTGACCAGCGGCTCCAGGCAGGACAGGATCGCCGCCGTGGAGGGGCCGACCAGCCGCAGGCCGGCCAGGAAGCAGCCGATCGAGACCACGCTGGACACCAGCGCCAGCGGCAGCAGCCAGAGCCAGCCGGACGGGGCGGCCGGCACCCGCAGCGAGCCGCTGCCCGCCCCGAACAGGGTCACGCTGACCGCCGCACTGCTGCACACCAGCGCCGAGAGCAGGTAGACGTCGATGTCGGCGGGCAGGTCGTTGGCCACCAGGATGTAGAGCGCGTAGGTCACCGCCGAGCAGAACGCCAGCAACACCCCGGCCGGCGCCACCGGGCCGTGCGAACCGGCCGAGCCGAGCAGCAGCGCCAGGCCCGACACCGAGCAGCCGAGGGCGGCCAGCTTGCGCCGGCTGGCCCGCTCGCGGCGCAACGCCACCCCGAGCACCAGCACGACGGCGGGGTAGACGTAGAGGATCTGGGCGGTCAGCGAGGCGTCGATGCGGGTGAGCGCACTGAAGTAGCAGGCGGCCTGGACGGCGTAGCCGAGCCCGCCGAGGGCAAGGCAGGTCAGCAACACCCGGGGTCCGGGCAGCGCCGGGCGGCGGATCGCCACGATCACCCAGAACACCAGCGCCGCGAGCCCGAACCGGCCGGCCAGCATCGCGCTGACGCTGAAGCCGGCGGCGAAGCACTCCTTGGCGAACAGCGCGGCCAGCCCGAAGGCGGTCGCCGACAGCATGCACAGCCCCATGCCCAGCACCGCACCCGACCGGGCAGCGGATGCGCCGGCCGCCGGGCGGGGCAGTTCCAGGGTGGTCTGGGTCACCGGCTCAACGTACGGGCAGCGCCATAGATCGAGGTAGCCTTGGTTTCCTTCACCTGTCGAAGGGAAATCCTTTGATTTCGCTGCACCAGCTGCGTTGCTTCCTGGCCACCTTCGAGCACGGCTCGTTCACCGCCGCGGCCGCCGAGCTGGGCCTGGCGCAGCCCTCGATCTCCGAGCAGGTCCGGCTGCTGGAGCAGGGCCTCGACGCGCCGCTGTTCGACCGCGTCGGCCGCGGCCTGGTGCCGACCGAGGCCGCCCGCGCGCTGCGCCCGCACGCCGAGCGCGCGCTGACCGCGGTCGCCGAGGCCGGCCAGGCGGTCGCCTCGGTGCGCGACGTGCTGGAGGGCACCATCCGGTTCGGGGTGTTCGGCACCGCCCGGGTGTACCTGGGCAGCGCGCTGGTGGCCGACGTGCTGCGCGAGCACCCGCGGGTCCGGCTGGAGCTGATCGGCCAGCACTCCACCGAGGTGCTGACCGACCTGCGGCACGGCCGGCTGGAGGCGGCGGTGATCGCGCTGCCGATTGCCGACGAGGGCCTGCAGGTGCAGCCGCTGATGCGCGACGAGGTGGTCTACGTCAGCGCCGACCCGCAGCGGGTGCGCAAGCCGGTCACCGCCACCGAGCTCGCCGCCGCGCCACTGGTGCTGTCGGAGGCCAGCTGGGGCAACGAGGACTCCACCCGGCGCCAGATCGCCCGGGCGGTCCAGTCGGTCGGCGGGACGCTGCGGCCCCGGATCGAGGTGGAGGACATCGAGACCGCCCTGGAGGTGGCGGCGCTGGGCCTGGCCGACACGGTCACCGCCCGCGGGCTGCTGCACGGGCTGGGCGACCGGCTCTCCCCCGTCCTGCGGTGGGCGTCGCTGCGGCCGCGGATCTACGACGAGTTCGCGGTGGTGTTCCGGCAGGGCGCCACCCTGTCACCGGCCAGCCGGATGGTGGTGACGCTGGCGGCGGCCCGGATGCGCGCCATCGGCGCGGCCGCGGCCGGCCGCTGAAGGGCTGGCGGGCGGCCAGCCCTGTCCCGTCCGGGCCGGCCCTGCAGGCCGGTTCAGCGCGGGTCGCTGCGCAGCGGGTGCTCGCGCGGCACCTGCACCAGCACGATCCGGATGCCGTCCGGGTCGGCGATCCACATCTCGACCAGCCCCCACGGCTCGGTCTGCGGCGCTCGCAGCACCGGCACCCCGAGCGCGGCCAGCCGGGTGTGCTCGGCGCCGACGTCGCGCACCTGCAACCACAGCTCCAGGCCGGTCGCCGGCCCGTCCGCCGACCGGCCGGACACCTCGAGCAGCCCGTTGCCCAGGAAGTACACCTCGCCGCCGGCGAACTCCCGGTACACCGCCAGGCCGAGGATCTCGCGGTAGAAGCGCTGGCTGGCCGCCAGGTCGCGCGGGCGCAGCAGCAGCCGGCTGCTCAGGACGTCCATGGCTGCCATGATGCCGCGCGGCTGCAGCGGCGAGCCTCTCAAGCTGTGTCTAACCACCCGGCCGCACCGGGTGTCGGCGGGTCCCGCCGGAGGGCTGCGGCTTGCTGCCGGAAGACCCGGATTCGGCAGGTCGATAGATTTGCCGGTATGACGGCAGCCGAACCGACCATTCTGGCCACCTCGGGCGGCATGGCGCCCGCCCGACGGACCCGCTGGGAGTTCAGCCCGCTCACCGACTACGCCGTGGAGCTCGCCGGCGTCTCCGGCCGGGCCCCGCGGGTGTGCTTCCTGGCCACCGCGATGGGCGACAGCTCCGAGCAGATCAGGAACTTCTACGACGCCGCCCTGCAGCGCGGCTTCGCCCCGAGCCACCTGGCGCTGATCCCGATGCCCAACGTCGCCGACCCGCGCGAGCTGCTGCTGGGCCAGGACGTGATCTGGGTGCTCGGCGGCAGCGTGGCCGGCCTGCTGGCGCTCTGGCGGCTGCACGGGATCGGCGAGGTGATGCGCGAGGCCTGGCAGGCCGGGGTGGTGCTGACCGGGGTGTCGGCCGGTTCCATCTGCTGGCACACCGGCGGCACCACCGACTCCTACGGGCCGCAACTTCGCCCGGTCACCGACGGCCTGGGCCTGGTGCCGTTCTCCAACGGCGTGCACTACGACAGCGAGCCGGGGCGCCGGCCGGTCTTCCAGTCCCTGATCGGCGACGGCACGCTGGCCGACGGCTACGCCACCGAGGACGGCACCGGCGTGCTGTACCGGGGCGAGCGCTTCGTCGAGGCGGTGTCCGAGCAGGACGGGAAGCTGGCCTACTCCGTCACCCGGTCCGCGGACGGGAAGGTAGTCGAGCAACCGCTGGAGACCCGGCTGCTGACCTCGCCGTGACCGGGCAGTCGCTGGGCGAACTGCTGGATGCCGGCACGCTCGCCGGCGCGGACCCGGACTCGATCTACGACGCGTTCAGCGGCTGGGCGGCGGGCCTGGGCCTGGAGCTGTATCCCGCCCAGTCCGAGGCGCTGATCGAGCTGCTGTCCGGCTCGAACGTGATCCTGTCCACGCCCACCGGGTCGGGCAAGTCCCTGGTCGCGACCGGCGCGATCTTCGCCACCCTGCTCTCGCCCCCGTCCGGGCCGGCCACCGGCCAGCAGGCCCGGCGGCGCTGCTTCTACACCGCGCCGATCAAGGCGCTGGTGAGCGAGAAGTTCTTCGGGCTGTGCGAGGTCTTCGGCTCCGCCCGGGTGGGCATGATGACCGGCGACGCCAGCGTCAACGGCGAGGCGGAGATCATCTGCTGCACCGCCGAGGTGCTGGCCAACCTGGCGTTGCGGGCCGGCAGCGACGCCGACATCGGCCTGGTGGTGATGGACGAGTTCCACTACTACGGCGACGCCGACCGCGGCTGGGCCTGGCAGGTGCCGCTGCTGGAGCTCCCCCGCGCCCAGTTCCTGCTGATGTCGGCCACCCTCGGCCCGGTCGGCTTCTTCCGCGACGACCTGACCCGCCGCACCGGGCGGCCGACCGCCGAGGTGGCCTCGGCCGAGCGCCCGGTTCCGCTGTTCCACTACTACGCCACCACCCCGCTGCACGAGACCGTCGCCGAGCTGCTGAGCACCGGCCAGTTCCCGGTCTACGTCGTGCACTTCACCCAGGCCGCCGCCCTGGAACAAGCCCAGGCGCTGACCAGCATCAACGTCTGCAGCCGGGCCGAGAAGGACCTGATCGCTGCGGCGATCGGCGACTTCCGGTTCCGCTCCGGCTTCGGCAAGACGCTGTCCCGGCTGGTCCGGCACGGCATCGGGGTGCACCACGCCGGGATGCTGCCCCGGTACCGGCGGCTGGTCGAGCAGCTGGCCCAGGCCGGGCTGCTCAAGGTCATCTGCGGCACCGACACCCTGGGGGTCGGCATCAACGTGCCGATCCGGACGGTGGTGCTCAGCTCGCTGAGCAAGTACGACGGGCGGCGCAGCCGGCAACTGCAGGCCCGCGAGTTCCACCAGATCGCCGGCCGGGCCGGCCGGGCCGGCTACGACACCGCCGGAACCGTGGTGGTGCAGGCACCCGAGCACGAGGTGGAGAACGTCCGGCTGCTGGCCAGGGCCGGCGACGACGAGAAGAAGCGCCGCCGGGTGCAGCGCAAGAAGCCGCCGGAGGGCTTCGTCTCCTGGTCCAAGGCCACCCATGACCGGCTGCTGGCCGCCGAACCGGAGCCGCTGGGCTCGCACTTCGCAGTCAGCCACTCGATGCTGCTCAACGTCATCGCCCGGCCGGGGGACGCCTTCGCCGCGATGCGCTCGCTGCTGACCGACAACCACGAGCCCCGCCCGGCGCAGCGCCGGCACGTCCGGGCCGCCATCCAGGCCTACCGGGCGTTGCTGGCCGCCGGGGTGATCCAGCGGCTCGACGAGCCGGACTCCACCGGCCGGCGGGTGCGGCTCACCGTCGACCTGCCGCCGAACTTCGCGCTCAACCACCCGCTGTCGACGTTCGCGCTGGCCGCCATCGAGCTGCTCGACCCGGCCTCGGACACCTTCGCCCTCGACGTGCTGTCGGTGATCGAGGCGACCCTGGAGGACCCGCGCCAAGTGTTGTATGCCCAGCAGTCCAAGGCGCGCGGCGAGGTGGTCGCCCAGCTCAAGGCCGAGGGGGTGGAGTACGAGGAACGGCTGGCCCTGCTGGAGGAGGTCAGCTACCCGCAACCGCTGGCCGAGCTGCTGGAGGCGGCCTACCGCACCTACCGCACCGGCCATCCGTGGCTGGCCGACCACGAGCTGCGTCCCAAATCGGTCGTGCGCGACCTGTGGGAGCGCGCGATGAGCTTTTCCGAGTACGTCTCCTACTACGGGCTGACCCGCTCGGAGGGCCTGCTGCTGCGCTACCTCAGCGACGCCTACCGGGCGCTGCGGGCCGGGGTTCCGCAGGCCGCCCGCACCGAGGGAGTGGAGGACCTGACCGCCTGGCTCGGCGAGCTGGTGCGCCAGGTGGACTCCAGCCTGCTCGACGAGTGGGAGCAGCTGACCTCGCCCGGGCCCGAGCAGCAGCCGGCGCCGGCCGGTGGGACGGCCCGGCCGCTGACCACCCAGTCCCGGGCCTTCACGGTGCTGGTCCGCAACGCGCTGTTCCGCCGGGTGGAGCTGGCCGCCCGGCGGCGCTACGCCGAGCTGGGCGAGCTGGACGCCGAGGCGGGCTGGGACGCCGCGGCCTGGCAGGACGCGCTGAGCGCTTATTTCGACGAGTACGACGAGATCGGCACCGGCCCGGACGCCCACAGCCCGGAGCTGTTCCGGGTCACCGTGGAGCCGGGCCGCTGGCTGGTGCGGCAGGTGCTGCACGACGAGAACGCCGAGCACGCCTGGGGAATCGACGCCGAGGTCGACCTCGCCGCCAGCGACGAGGCCGGTGAGCTGGTGCTGCGCGTCACCGGGGTGGGCCACTGGTGACGGCGGCGCCGGCGGTCGACTCGCGCACCTGCAGGCGGTGCCCGGCGACCACGTCCACCGGTGGGCCGGCCGAGCGTTCCCGCAACCGCCGGCACAGCAGTTCCACTGCCGTCTCGGCAATGCCGGCCTTGTCCGGCGCGACGGTGGTCAGGCTCGGGGTGCAGTAGCGGGCCTCCTCGATGTCGTCGAAGCCGGTCACCGCCACCTCCTCGGGCACCCGCACCCCGGCCGACAGCAGGGTGCGCAGGGCGCCGACCGCGAGCAGGTCGCTGGCACACACCACCGCATCCGGCAGCTGCCGGCCGGCGAGCAGCCGGGTCATCGCCGCCGCCCCCTCGGTCCGCCGGAACGGGCCGGTCGGCAGGATCAGGTCCTCGTCGAGCCGGTGGCCGGCCTCGACCAGCGCCGACCGGTAGCCGGCCAACCGCACCCCGCCGATCCGGGTGGCCGGCTGCTCGCCGATGAAGGCGATCCGCCGCCGGCCCAGCTCGATCAGGTGCCGGGTGACCTCCCGCGCTGCCTGCACACTGTCTACAGCGACGTGGTCGGCGGCGGGCCGGGGAAACCGCTCGCCCAGCAGCACCAGCGGCCGCTGGCCGGCCAGCTCCACGACGTCGGCGCCGGTCAGCGCCAGCGGGCAGGCGATGCAGCCGTCGATGCGGTGGAACCGGGAACCGGCTGCGGCCTGCCGTTCCAGGCCGCGGTCGCCGCCGGTCTGCTCGATCAGCACCGTCCAGCCCTGCCGGGCGGCCGCCTCGACGATCAGCCCGCTCAGCTCGGCGAAGTACGGCTCGTCCAGCGCCGGGATGGCCAGCGCGATCAGGTCGGTGCGGCCGGTGCGCAGCCCGCGGGCGGAGATGTTCGGCCGGTAGTCCAGGGCCTCCAGCGCGGCGCGCACCCGGGCCGCGGTGGCCGCGCTGACCGCCGGGGAGTTGTTCACCACGTTGGACACCGTCTTGATCGACACGCCAGCCAGCCGGGCCACGTCCTTCAGGCTGACGGCCATCCGCACCCTCCCTCGCTGCCCCGGCGGCCGGTTCCGCGCCGCATGACTGCTCGAAACGTACCTGCCGGTACCGGCAGCCGGTAGCCGGCCGTACCGGCGTTTGCCCTGTTGGAACAGGCTAAGGCGGATCAGGCGCACCCTGCCGCGAGGCGTTACAGCATGATGTTTAGTAAAGGTAAAGTCTTACGTAGACAGCGTGCAGGCGGATACGGTCCCTGCCATTTCAGGCACTGCTGCGGGGGGAGGGTCTGTTGTCTACGTCCGATCCGGCAGCACCGGCGGGCCGCCCCCTGCACTGGGACCGCACCATCGACCGCGGGCTGGTGCACCGCGACGCGATCGCCGAGGTGCTGCTCACCGACCTGCTCCGGACCGGCGAGACCAGCTTCCTGGTCGCGGCCCAGTGGTCGAGGTCGCACCGGGTGTACCGGCCCGACGCCACCGGCCGGCACGATCCGATGCTGTTCCTGGAATCCATCCGGCAGAGCGGCCTGGCCGTCTCGCACCTGGCATTCGGCGTCGGCCCCGACCAGCAGTCGCTGATGCGCGACGTCAGCTTCACCCTCGACCCGCGCACCGAGCCGCGGGGACTGCTGCACTCGACCAACCTGGCCATCACGGTCGACTGCCGGGACCTGATCGTCCGGTCCGGCCGGCTGCGCGGCATGACGCTGGAGCTGACCTTCGCCGCCGACGACCTGCAGTTCGCCACCGGGTACGGGACCATCCGGTGGATCTCGGCGGGCAGCTACGCCGCGTTGCGGGCCCGCACCGGCCACCGGCTGGACTGGGACCAGTTGCGGTGGAGCAGCACCATCCCGCCGCGGGTGGCCTCGACCATCCGGGATGCCCCGGACGTGCTGCTGGCCGCCGAGCCCGGCCCGGGCCCGCGCCGGCGGCTGGTGGTGCCGCTGGAGCACCCGGTGTACTTCGACCACGCACTCGACCACGCACCCGGCATGCTGCTGATGGACGCCGCCTGGCAGGCGGTCTTCGAGCACCGGGGCGACCGCGCCCGGCTGGTCAGCTGCGCGCTGGACTGCCCTACCTTCACCGAGCTCGGCGTCGACACCGACATCCTGCTGCTGCCGGTGTCGGCCCAGACCACCGAGTTCGCCGTGCTGCAGGCCGGCCAGCGCACCGCGTTCGGCTACGTGCGGGTAGGACCGGCGCCGCCCTGACTCAGTCCTGGCGAGTTCAGTCTTGGCGGGTTCAGTCCTGGCGGGTTCAGTCCTGGCGGGACCGGTCGAGATCGGGCTCGGGCGGCGACTTGCGCACCGCGGCCCGAACCCGGCGCACCGCGCGCTGGGTGGCCGCCCAGTCCGGCTCGGAGGCGATCCCGACCAGGAAGATCTTCCAGAACTCGTCCAGCCGGGCCTCCAGGTCGGTCCGGTCGGTCAGGATCTCCGAGACGTGCTGGATGCCGAAGAAGCTGCCGACCAGCGACCGGGCGATCGGCCCGGGTTGCAGCCCGGGCCGCAGCTGGCCTTCTCGGCGGGCCCGTCCGAACAGCTCCTGCAGGATGCCGATCCAGCCGACGAACGGGGTTGGCATGGCCGCGTGCACCAGCTCCCGCTCGAAGGACAGCCGGATGCCGGCGGTGGTGAGCACGTCGTCACGGAACCGGCTGCCCACCTCGTAGGTCAGCGCCACCACCCCGGTGAGAGCGTCCGGCGAATGCTCGATGATCGCCGCCACCACCGCCGGCCACTGGGCGAACTGCTCCTCGACGATCGCCACCGCGAGCGCTTCCTTGCTGGCGAAATGGAAGTACACCGCGCCCTTGGTGACGCCGGCAGCCTCCACGATGTCGTTCATGCTGGCGCCCAGGAAGCCGGTCCGGGCGAACACCTCCGCGGCGGCGAGCAGCACGCGGCCACGAGTCAGGACCGCTCGCTGCTGCATCGCCACAGGCGCTTCCTCCTTGACCGTGCGAGTCCGAAAGTCTAACCGGCAGCCTTCCCCGCTGGGCTTCCACCACTTTGTCCAGATTCCCCCTGGACACGGCTCGAAAAAGACCGCGTGGTCGGTTTACTTTCCCTCGCTCCGGGTTTACTCTTTCCGCAGCGGCGCGCGGAGTCAGGTCAAACTCCTGCAGCGCCGCGCCAACTTTGCCATAGAGCGGTGGCGGTCAGCCGCCTCCGCTTTTGTGCGTGCCGCGGAGGATGGGCCTATGAGCGACACTTCGCCGCGTCAGCGACTGTTTGCCCTGCCATGCTCCTATTCCCCTGGCTCCAACGGCAAGGCTAAAGGAGGCATTGCTGACAATTGCCTCGTTCCTGGTTTAAACTAGCTGCGCCGAGGTGGGCGGGGTAGATGTCAACCGACGCTGTCCGGACGGCACCGATGGGCGCGCCGACCCGAGCACATGATGCTGTTGCGCGACCGCCAGACATGCTGCGGGAACCGTCCTAGGAGCGGTCCGCCGCCGCCGGGGGCTATGCCGAAAACATCGGGCTACGGCTGGCAAGATATGACGCGCGTGTGATCGATCTTGGCCGAAGGGAGGCAAGGCCACGTGCGTTCGAACAGTCCCCGCTGGCATGAGGTCTCACCGTCCCAGTTCGCCCACGAACGCGCCGGTCTTGATCTTATTCGCGAGCTCATCCCGGACCGCAAACCATTTCATGTCTGGACAAACTTCGAATTCCGTGACTCTCAAGGACGCTGGCACGAGGTCGACGCTCTCGTCCTCGGGGAGCGCCGTCTCCACCTTGTCGAGCTCAAGCACTATGCTGGCACGATCGGTGGCAACTCCTACCGATGGCAGCGTGGACGAGGCAGTGAGGACAACCCCCTCCTCAGTGCCCGGCGCAAGGCCCAGCGCCTCGCCGGCCTGATCCGTGACGCCCTGCGCGAACTGGACACGAGCGGCCAGCTGAAGGCGCCGTACGTCCAGGAGTCGGTATTCCTGCACCACGCCGACTCTCGCTGCATCCTGCCCGCGGGCGACCGCATCGATCTCTTCGGCCCGGACGGCAAGTCGGCGAGAACCAACCTGCCCGGCATCAGCGACCGGCTGCTCGAACCGCAAGCCGGCCCGCGAAATCCGCTGATCGAGAATGACGACCTGCTGGTCCAGGTGTTCGACAAGATCGGCTTCGCCGTACGCCGCGAACGCGAAATCGGGTCCTGGCGCCTCATCGGTCCCATCGCCGACGGCGAGGACTGGCAGGACTGGGCCGCCGAGCACAAGCACATGCACTCCAAGCGGGCCCGCGTCCGCTTCTTCGTCACGCCCGCCGGGGCCGCTGATGCTGAGCGCGCGACCGTTCGCACCCTCGTCAAGCGTGAGTACGACGTCACCGCACGGCTCAACCACGACGGTGTGGCCAAGCCGGAGGACTACATCGAGGACGAACTCGGCGTGGGCCTGGTGTACGCCCGCCTCGACGACGAGCGGCGCCTCGACCTTTGGCTCGCCGATCACGGCGACGAACTCGGCCTGGAGGACCGGCTGCGCCTCGTGCGCCAGATCGCCGAGACGATGAAGTACGTACACCAGCGGCACCTGGTCCACCGTGCGCTCTCACCGGCTGCCATCACGGTCAGCGGCACGACGAGCGAACCGACGGTCAAGATCGGCGACTGGCAGTTCGCCGGCGAGACCGTCCCCGACGAACAGCGCTCCCGAGGCACTGCCACCAAGCTCTTCGCCGCCGATGAACAGTCCGCCGCCGCCGCCAACGATCCTGCAGGGGCGTATCTCGCTCCCGAGGCGCGCTGGGTTCGGGACGTCGACCGCGTCCGCCTCGACGTCTTTGCCCTCGGAGCGGTCACCTATCTAGTTCTCTCCGGCATAGCGCCCGCGGCCGACGGTGGCGAGTTGCGCCAGCGCGTTCGCAACCAGAACGGGCTGGATCTCGCTGTCGACGTGCCCGAACTGGCGAGCGGGCTGCGACAGGTCGTGCTGAGCGCCACCAACCCGATGGTCAGCGACCGGCTCGCCGACGCCGACGCCTTCCTCGCGGGTCTCGACGCGGCCGCTGAGCAGGCTCCGAACACGAACGAGCCGGACGAAGACCCACTCGACGCGATGCCAGGCGCGACCGTCGGCAACCGGTACCGGATCAGGCGCCGTCTCGGCTCTGGTTCCACCGCCGTCGGCCTACTCGTCGAGGACGCGCAGAACGAGAACGAGCCGTACGTGCTCAAGGTCGGCCTCAACGACCGGGCCGGCCAGCGCCTCGCCGACGAAGCCCAGGTGCTCGCGCAGCTCGCTTCGACCCGATCGCCACGCATCGTCCGCATCGTCGGCGACGCACCTGTGACAGTGGGCAATCGGCAGGCTCTGATCCTCGAATCCGCCGGCGAGCAGACGCTTTCGGACGAGCTGCGCAGCCGCCGGCGGCTCTCGCTCGACCTGCTCGAGCGGTGGGGCACCGACCTGCTCGAAGCCTTGGTCACTCTTGACGCCGCCGGCATCTCGCACCGCGATATCAAGCCGTCGAACCTCGGCATCCGCGAGGACCGCAAGTACCGGACCAAGCACTTGGTGCTCTTCGACTTCTCGCTGAGCCGAGCCGGGGCCTCTGCCATCGAGGCCGGAACTCCGCCGTACCTCGACCCGTTCCTCGGCCCACCGCAGCGTCCGACCTTCGACTCGGCCGCCGAGCGGTACGCCGCCGCGGTGACGCTCTACCAGATGGCGACGGGCAGTCCCTCCGGCCCGGTCTTCGGCGACGGCGTCAGCGACCCGGCGGTGGTTGCCGCCGAGGCCGCACTGGACGCGACGGTCTTCGATCCGAGCATCGCCCCGGCGCTGGTCGCGTTCTTCGCCAAGGCGCTGCGCCGCAACGCCACGGAGCGGTTCGACACCGCGCACGAGATGTTGAACGCCTGGCGCGTCATCTTCCAGGCGGAAGCAACCGCCCGCGAGGTGGCTGTTCCTGCCGACCAGATCACCGCCGAAACCGAGCTGCGCGTCTCGGGGCTCTCACCCCGCGCGCTGTCGGCGCTGGAGCAGCTACGGGTCGCCACGGTCGGCGACCTCGCCACTGTCGATCCGGCTCGCCTGACACGTCTGTCCGGCGTTGCCGAGGCCACCCGCAAGGAGATCCGCGAACAGGCCAAAGCCTGGCGGCAGTCATTCGGCGGAACCGCCCGCCGAAGCGATACCGCGCCGGGCGACAGTCCGCTCGCCGATTCTGTCGCCACCGCGGAACGCCTCGTCGAGCTCTCCGGCGGCGACAAAGCACCCGCTCGGAGCGAGTTCGTTCGCATCATGCTCGGCCTGGAGGGCACTGCCGATCCGTTCGGCGTCGGTGACGAGATCGCGCGGGCGACCGGCAAGGGTGGACAGCCCCAGGTCTCGAACCTGATGGGCGAGTTGCAGAAGAGATGGTCGGAGCAGCGGGAGGCAACCGAGCTGCTCGACCGGGTAACGACCTTCGCCATCGAGGCCATCAACGACCTCGGCGGAGTGGCTGCGGTGCAGGACATCGTCGCCTACCTGCTACCTGCGGACGCCGACCTGGGGCAGATCCGCGTGACGACCGGCCTGCTGCGCTTCGCGATCGACCGCTCGGACGACGTGGCGGCCGGCGCAGACGAGCCGCCGCTGCTGGCGCGCCGCCGCCTTCGCAAGTCGGGCACCGTCCTGCTCGCCACCGACCCGGCGATCATCGAGGCGGGTACCGCACTCGGCCGCGCGACGGACTCGCTGCTCGACGAGGCCCGGCGCACCGGGCAGGCGCTGGTACCGGCGGACCGCGTCATCGAACGCCTCAGCGCCGCGTGGCCCGCCGACCGTACGCGCCCCATCGACCGGAAGCTCACCCGGCTTGCGGCCCGATTCAGCCAGTCAGCCGCCGTCTCAGCTCGCGGCGAACTGCATGACCGCGACCTTCCCGCGGCGACCGCACTCTCGCTGGCAATCACCGGTCTCACGCCGGGGCAGACGCTCAGCGTCGACGATGTCCTTGCCTACGTCCGTTCGCGCTTCCCTGATCTCAGTCCGCTGCCCAAGCGCCCCCAGCTCGACGCGTTGATCGCCGGGTCGGGCCTGAGCTTGTCGTGGGACGAGCAGCGCAACAAGTACGCGGTCCCTGCAGATCCCGCTTTCACGATGAGCCACGTCAACCGCACCCGGCTCACCCTCGGCGCCGGACGGGCGGGCCTGCAATCCGGTCGCGAGCAGAGCCCGGCACACCTCGCCCTGGTCTCCAGCGTGCAGACCCCGACGTTCCTCGTTCTGGGGGTACCCAAGCAGCGGCGCCTCAGCCAGGCGGTTTCTGTGCTGACGCAGCGGTATGACGCCGAGGTGCTGGACGTATCCCGGATCGTGATCAGCGCGATGCGCGAACGCGCGCAGAGCGTGGGTGTGCCGTGGGAAGCCATGGTCGCAGCGGACGCCGCACCACAGGGCTCCCGAGAATGGCAGGGCATCACCGCCATCGCAGCCCAGGTTGCGCCGGCCATCGAGGAGCAACTCCGCGCCGCCACCAACCTCCCGAGCGAGCGGCCCCTGCTTCTCATCGATGCAGCCCCCCTGGCGAGGTACCGCCAGACCCAGATCCTCGCCCGTCTCGCCGACATCGCCACCGTCCGAGCCCGAGCGACGTGGCTGCTGCTTCCGCTCGGCAACTACACCGGACCGGTCCTCGACGGCGCGGACCTGCAGTTGAGTCACAGCGGTCAGCTCCTCACGCTCGACGAACCGTGGTTCACGCATGGCGCAGTTCCGGAAGGCGACGCCGCATGACGATCAGCAACGACCTGACCACGCAGCTTCGTACCGAAGTGCTCTGGCTCGAAAACGACCTGCGTGCGCGCCTTGAAGCACTGCCCGAGAGAAAGACAGCATGGGAGGACGAGCACAACCGCGCCGTCTCGCGCGGACGTACCGCCGCGGCGTGGGAGTCGTGGCGCGACGAGCGGATCACGCAGGTGGCCGTCGCGTGGGTGCTGGCGACGGTCTTCGTGCGGTTCTGTGAGGACAACGATCTCGTTCACGGGTTGTGGCTGGCCGGAACGGGCACCCGGCTTCAGCAGGCCGTCGAGTCGCAGAACGCGTTCCTGCTTGAGAAGGCCCGCACCCGCGACGTGACCGACACCGACTGGATCCTCGATGCGGTCGAGCACCTCGCGGGCCTCCGGGCGACCGCGAGCCTGGTCGCCAGGGAGAACCCGCTCCGGCTGCTACCGATCTCCGGCGACGCAGCGGAGCGGCTGATCGCGTTCTGGCGCGCCCGCGACGACGAGGGCAACCTGCTGCGGAACTTCACCGACCCCGAGTGGGACAGCCGGTTCCTCGGCGACCTGTATCAGGACCTCTCCGAGTCGGCCCGCAAGAAGTTCGCGCTGCTGCAGACGCCGGTCTTCGTCGAGGAGTTCATCCTCGACCGTACCCTGGAGCCTGCCCTCGCCGAACGGCCCCTGGAGGGGTTCAAAGCCATCGACCCCGCGTGCGGTTCCGGGCACTTCCTGCTCGGCATCTTCGCCCGCCTGCTCGACCGCTGGCACCGGGCCGCGCCCGGCATGGACGAGCGCGCCCGCGTGCAGAAGGCCCTCGACTCGGTCTACGGCGTCGACCTCAACCCCTTTGCCGTGGCAATTGCACGCTTCCGGCTCACCCTTGCCGCTCTGAAGGCGAGTGGCGAGACGAGCCTGGAGAACGCCCCCGCGTTCAAATACCACCTCGCGGTGGGTGACTCGCTGCTCTTCGGTTACGGACAGGCCGAGCTGCAGGGTGTGCACGACTACCACGACTTCGCATACACCACCGAGGACCGCGATCTGCTGGAATCGATTCTGGCGGACGGCCAGTACGACGCCGTCGTGGCCAACCCGCCGTACATCACGGTCAAGGACTCAGCGCTCAATGCGAAGTACCGGTGGCGCTACTCGAGCTGCAAGGGAACCTACGCCCTCTCGATTCCCTTCATGGAAAAGCTCTTTGCGTTGGCCAAGGCCGGCGAGCCCGCAGGCTGGGTGGGCCAGATCACGAGCAACTCATTCATGAAACGTGAGTTCGGCTCGAAACTCATCGAAGAGTTCTTCCCCGAAGTGGATCTCCTTTACGTGATCAACTCCGAGGGAGCGTGGATTCCAGGACACAATACCGACGGCACGCCCACCGCTATCTTGGTCGGAAGAAACCGACGGCCTGCTGCCTCGACGCTGCGAGCCGTACTAAGCAATGGGCGCCGAGAAACTCGCACCGTAGGTGATGACGGAGACGGGCCCTACTGGCAAGCACTCGTCGGCCATCTTGACGATCCTTCGTACACGGACGACTGGGTTTCGGTCACGGATCTCGATCGGGCGGTGCTTGCTCGCCACCCGTGGTCGCTCAGCGGCGGCGGGGCCGTGGAACTGAAGGCGGCGATCGAGGCCTCCGCGGCGAGACGCTTGTCCGCAGCGATCGAGGGCCAAGTGGGTTTTGCCAGCTTCCCCGGCGCTGACGATGCGTTCTTCGCCCCCGAACATGCGCTGCTCCGCGATGACGTCCCGGCCAGCCTGATCCGCGCGGTGCTGGCAGGAGATGTCGTGCGTGACTGGGAGGTGAGGCTCGACGAATTCGCACTTGTTCCTTACGACACGCACGCCGACCTGGTGCAGTTGGACATGGACAGCTGGGGGCGACGCCAGTGGCCGCAGCGCACCGTACTCGGAGGCGTTACGGGCTTCGGGGGCGAAACGCGCGCCGACGCTGGAACTCCGTGGTGGGGGTGGTATCGATGGGTCGCAAGTCGCTACCGCACGCCGTTGTCGATCACGTTCGCCGAAGTCGCAACCCACAACCACTTCGTCCTCGACTACGGCAAGAAGGTGTTCAAGCAGACGGCCCCGGTCATCAAACTTCCCCCCGGTGCTACGCAAGAGCAGCACCACAGCTTGCTGACTGCCCTGAACTCATCGGTGGTCTGTTTCTGGCTCAAGGAAAAGTGCCAGCCCAAGGGCGGCGCGGCAGGCACTTTCTGGGCGCGGACGTATCAGTTCAACGGCAGCAATGTCGAAGACATCCCGCTGCCCGCACAACCAGATGCGTTCTGGGGCCAGCGGATGACCGCGCTGATCGAGTGTGCCAATGCCTCGTCACCGGAGCAGGCGGTATCGAACGGGCTGCTCAGCCGCCCCGAGCTCGACGAGCGACGCAGCGTCTACGAAGAGCGCCGTCGCATCGCGATCAGCTGCCAGGAGGACCTGGACTGGGCGATGTACAGAGCCTACGGACTCATCGACGAGGATCTCACCTGGGAACCCAACCTCGACATGGCGATCAGCCTCGGGCAGCGCGCTTTCGAGATAGTGCTGGCCCGCAAGATCGCGGCCGGCGAGGCAGAGACAGCCTGGTTCGACGGGCACAACTCTACGCCAATCACGGAGCTCCCGGCCGAATGGCCCGCCGAGTACCGCAAGCTCGTGGAGCGGCGCATCGAACTGATCGAGACGAACCCGTTCATCGGGCTGCTGGAGCGGCCCGAATACAAGCGGCGCTGGATGAGCGAGTCGTGGGAGGTGCGCGAGAAGCGTGCGCTCGCCGGCTGGCTCCTGGACCGGCTCGAAGGCAGAAAGTTCTGGTTCGACCCGCAGGGCCGCCCGGTCACGCGGTCGGTCCAGCAGCTCGCGGACGAACTCGGGCGCGACACGGAGTTCACCGACGTCCTCGATGTGTGGGCGGGTCGCCCTGGCATCCCGGTCGTCACCAGCCTCGCCACGCTCACGGCGGACGAGTCGGTGCCCTTCCTCGCTGCGTACCGCTACAAGGATTCCGGCCTGCGCACGCGCGCGGCGTGGGAGCGGACTTGGGAGCTGCAGCGTCAAGAAGATGCCGGGATGACGCTGCGCACCCCGATCCCGGTTCCACCGAAGTACACGAGCGCCGACTTCGTGAAGCCTTCGTACTGGACGCAGCGCGGCAAGCTCGATGTACCCAAGGAGCGCTTCATCCTGTACCCGAACGCCGGCCGCGAGACGGATCCGACACTGGTGCTCGGGTGGGCTGGGTGGGACCACGCCCAGCAGTCACTCGCCCTGGCTACGTTGCTCCAGCAGCGCTCCGACGAGGGTGCCTCTGACGAGCGACTCGTTCCGCTCGTCGCGGGGCTGGCCGAACTGCTCCCGTGGGTCAAGCAGTGGCACCATGACCTCGACCCGATGTACGGCGACAGTCCGGCCGCTTTCTTCACCGAGCAGTTGGCCCAATGGTCGTTCCGAGTGGGGGCGACGGCGGCCGATCTCTCGGCGTGGCAGCCCAAGGCCCCGACTCGTGGTCGGCGAGGCAGGAAGGCGACCTCATGACGAACCTGTTGCGGAACCTCATCGACATCCCCGAGCGCGCCGGGGCGAACGACTACGTCCTCAAACTCGCCGACGGGGTCGCGCCGGGCACGATCGAAGCGACGATCGATCAGTACGTCCTCACTGACGACCTCGTCAGTGCCTTCGACCAGGCACTTCACCAGGTTTCCGCGGCGCTCGTCGACGGCAAGAGCCGTGGCGCGTTCCTGGAAGGGTCGTTCGGCTCCGGCAAATCGCATTTCATGGCCGTGCTCTACGCGCTGCTCGGGCACGTCCCCGCCGCGCGTGCGAAGCCGGAACT
Organism: Jatrophihabitans sp.; assembly: GCF_035474675.1. GTDB lineage: Bacteria > Actinomycetota > Actinomycetes > Mycobacteriales > Jatrophihabitantaceae > Jatrophihabitans_A. The sequence continues at coordinate 43,884 of NZ_DATINC010000185.1, forward strand.
CGCCGAGGTGATCGCCCGCTACGACGACAAGATCAGTGGCAAGAAGATCCTGCGCCTCGCCTACCACTTCCTCGGCGCGCGGACGATGGAAGAAGTGCTCCTCGGCGGCTACGTGCAGCAGATCCGCGAGCTGCATCCCGACTGCGTGCTTCCGGCGGTGCACCGCAGCGACGCGCTGTTCGACGATGCCGATCGCCTTCGCTCCACGATGGGCGACGAGGCCTTCTTCGCCAGGCTGAACGAAGGAGGGGCCCGGAGTTCCGACGTCTGGGCCGCCGTCCTGGGAGGAAGCTGGGATCCGGCCAGCTACGACAGCGCCCGCTCGGCCACCGTCGCCGAGAACAGCCGGACGCGACTGGTCAGTGACCTCGTCCGGGTCTACTTCAGCGCCTTCACCCGCTCCGAGGACTACGTCTCCCTCGAAGAGGGCCTCGCGGTCGTCACCGCCCACGCCAGGTCACTCGGTTACGACGCGGTCGTCCAGTTCCTGGACGAGCTGGTGCTGTGGCTGGCCTTCGCTGTGCGCGACAACGAGTTCTTCGCGCGTGAGTCGCAGAAACTGACGAAGCTCGTCGAGTTCGGCGGTGAGGCTCGTGCGCTTCCGCTCGTCTCCTTCGTCGCCCGGCAGATGGACCTGCGGCGCTACTTCGCCGAGCAGGGTGGTGCCGGTGCCCAGCTCGAAGCCGTCGACAGCGCGCTGCAGCACCAGAACGAGCGGTTCGCACACATCGTGCTCGGTGACGACAACCTGCAGTTCGTGGCCGAAAAGCGCCTGCTGAAGCCCCGCGACGCTTCCTCGAAGGCCGTCATCGACGTGGCCTTCGAGGCGCTCGACCGGCGACCGGCGGTGTGGGACGTGCTCCTCGACGGCATCAGCGTCGACGGCACGCACCGCGGCTCGGACAAGGAGGGGTTCCGCCGCACCTACCCGTTCTCGCCGGCGCTGGTCTCGACGCTGCGCGCGCTGGCCTCGGCGATGCAGCGCGACCGCACCGCCCTGAAGGTGATGCAGAAGCTGCTCGTCGACGGCCGGGAGTCGCTCACCGTCGACTCCGTGATCCCGGTCGGCGACGTCTACGCCCAGGTGGTCGACGGCCAGAATGCGGTCACTCCCGAGATGGGCGCGCGCATCTCGAATGCCAAGAAGCTCTACGACACCAAGCTGCGGCCGATTCTGCTGCGCCAGAACAACCTTCACGAGGACGACGTCGCGGGCCTGCCGGCCAATCACCCGTTCATCGCCGACGAGCGCCTCGCCAAGACGCTGGTGCTTTCGGCCGTGGCCACCAACGTGCCCGCCCTGCAGGACCTCACGGCCGGACGTCTCGCCGCACTCAACCACGGCTCGATCGTCGCCCCCATCCCCGGCCAAGAGGTCTCGGCCGTCCTGGCCAAGATCCGTCGGTGGCACGTCGACGTCCCCGAGATCCACATCGGTGAAGGCAACGACCCGGTCATCCGGCTGCAGATCTCCGAGGTCGCGTACGAAACGATCATCCAACGGGCGCGGATCGAGGACAACGTCGGACGGCGGCGCGACACCCTCAAGCAGCTGGTGTACTCCGCGTTCGGCTTCGAAGACGTCTCCCCCGACGCGTTCGGAGTGCAGCGCCAGAGCCGGGTCTGGCGTGGGTCGAGGCGTGAGATCGAGGTGCTCTTCGGCAACGTCCGCGATCCGGCCTGGCTCACCGACCAGAGTTTCCGAGCCGGCCCGGACACCTGGCGCTTCGTCGTGGACTACCCGTTCGACGAGGACGGCCGCGGGCCGGTCGACGACCTGCGCCGTGTCGAGGCGCTGAGGTCGAGCGGGTTCAGTTCCACCACAGTGGCATGGTTGCCGCACTTCCTCACGCCGCAGCTGCAGAACGAGCTGGGCGAGCTGGTGATCCTGGACTGGGTACTGGCCTCGGACCAACGGTACGGCCAGTACGCCGATCACCTCGCCGAAGCCGACCGTCCACAGGCGAAGCTGCTGCTCACCAACCGGCAGAGCGCTCTGCACGATCGCCTGACCCGAGCCGTTCAAGAGGCCTATGGGGCAGCAGCGCGCACGCCTGGAACCATCGAGGTCGACCCGGCGCACACTGACGTCATCTTCAGCCTGGATGCCTCGTTCGCACCCGCGCCACCGGTGGGAACCGACCTCGCCGCGGCGTTCACGAACCTGCTCGATCAAGCGTTTATCGCGCTCTTTCCCGCGCACCCGGACTTCCAGCCGTCGAATGAGCCGGTCCGCCCGACGGAGATCGCCACGGTGCTCGACGCCCTGGAGCAGGCACACCAGGACCCGAGCGGCCGGGTGCCGGTGGAGCCGGGCAAGCGCGATGTCGTGCGCCGGGTCGTGGACCCGCTCAAGATCGCCAATATGGGCCAGACGCACCTGAGCTTCGACGCCGCGCGGTTCTGGTGGGCAGGCCGATTCTCCATCGCAATGGGAGTCGCCGGCCTGGCCGCCGACGAACCGGTGACCGTCGACCAGTTGCGTGGCTGGATCACGGCCGAGCAGCCGGCGTGGGGATTGCGTCCGGAGATCGCCGACCTGGTGATCCGCGCGTGGGCGGTCCTGCAGGACCGGGCGTGGTATCGCCACGGGACGAACCTGCCCGCACCGGTACCGGGCACGCCGCAGTTCGCCGGGGACATCGAACTGCGCCCCGAGCCGTTGCCCGCCACCGCCGACTGGACCGCGGCGGTTACCCGGGCCGGCGCGGTCTTCGGGTGGACCGGGAACAGCAACCTCACCGCCTCGGCTGTCGGCGAGCTGTTCGAGTCCGTCTCGAAGACAGCATCAGAACTCGCGGCTGCGGCCAGCGACCTCGAGACGCAGCTGACGAGCGCCGCCGCCTCTCTCGCTGTGCCACCGGGAAGTGGTGCCCGCTTCGCCACCGCGGCTGCGGCGAAGCGGTTCGTCGACACGTTGCGCGCGACGCGGGACAAGGTCGCTTTCATCGAGCGGATCGCGCGGACCTCGTTCCCGTCACCGGACCAGGCGGTCGCCCGCTCGCTGAGATCAGCGAACGAGGTTGCCGAGGCGCTTCGGGGGTTCACCTGGAATCGACTCAGGCCGCTGCTCGCCGCCGAGCATGGGGTTGACCCGCGCAGCGTGCAGGCCAAGGCGATCCTCGACCGGGTGCGTGCGGCATTCGGCCACGACGAACTGACCGAGGCGCTCGCTCCCGCCCTGACGCGCGCGGGGAACGAAGCCTGGGACTTCGTCACCGCCGCTGCTGCACCCGCTCCGACCCCGCCCGGAACGAGTACTCCAGCACCGCCGACGCCCGCTGCGCCGACAACTGCGGCACAGGGAAGCCGGACGATCCGCTCCGCCACGGAGTTGCAGGCCGCACTCGATGAACTCACCGCCTTCGGGGCAGCGAACAGCAACCGCACCATCACCGTCGAGTGGCGGGCGGAGTGACGACTCCGGTCTCGGCGGCAGTGATCCGCGATCTCCTGAACCGGGACGGTGCCGCCGCACCCACGGACGGGGGCGTACTCGGGATTCGAGCCCGGCCGGAATGGTCGGGAGCGCCGATCACCTTCGCGGGAAAGCCTGTCACCGTCGTCGCGTGCGCTTCGTCGCTTGCCGTGCGAGAGGTCCTGCTGTCACGCTCCCCCGGTGAATGGCTCGTCGTCCTCACCGACCGCGACGACGACGACCTCGGCACGGGCATCACCGCCCATTTCGTGGGACGGCGGTTGCGCAGCCCGGACCCGTGGGAAGCCGTCAAGCACGGCTTCGAGGCAACCGCGATCGACAGTGCACTCGCCCGTGCCGAGAACCGCACAGAGCTGGCGAACGCGCTCTTGAACGCCACCCCGAGCAGCGGATGGCCGGCCGCCCGCAGCGGGACGCTCACCTACGACCACGCCATGCGATCCGTCGCCGCCGCGCACCTCGGCCTGGAGGCCACGTCGATCGACCTCGAGCGAGTCCTGGAGTGGACGACATCGGCGAGCCTGGCACGGTCGTTGGCCAATCTCACCTCCCTCGCCGGACAACAGCTTGCCGGATCGGTCGTCCGCTGGATCGCGGGCCAGGCCGGTGACCTGGCCGGCGTACTCGGCGCTCTGGTGCTGGCCGGTCGCGCCGAGGACGTCCTGCCACTCGGGTTGGTCGCGCGGGCCGTGAGTGCCACGGTGAGCGACTCGGGTCCGCAAGCGCTCTTCCGACGGAGTGCATCGCTTTCCGCGGACAGGGGACCGGTAGCGCTGGGCGCGTGGGCGGATGCCGCCGAATCGGTCGTGAAGCGCTGGCTCGCCCAGGGCAACCCCGCGCCCGAGACGCTGGTCCGGGTGCTGAACCGTGTCGACCGGCTGCTCGCCGACGTCGAGGCAGCGGACTACGCCGGTTCCTCCGACGTCATGCGCAGTGGGCTGACCCAACGACTCGCATCACTGGGTGACGCCCTGGCGCAGGCCGGATCACGTGCCGCCGGGCGGGTTGCGGCCGGCGCGCTCGGGGAAGCGCTCGTCCAGTCCGACGAGCGGAAAGCGGTCGAGGCAGCCTGGGAGCGCGTCACCGCTCATGCCCTCGCTCGGCGTGACGGCGAAGTGCGGGTCGTCCGGTCGCAGGCGGCGGTGCAGCTCGTGCGGTGGCTGGCGTTGGCATCGGCCGAACCGGCGGACCTCGGCTCGGCGATCGAGCAGTACTGGACCACCACGAGCTGGGTCGACCGCGCCGCGGCTGACGCATGGAACGGCGTCGACGACGAAGAGCTGGCCCGGGGCCTTCGCGGAGTGCTGGAAGCGGTGCGTGCACGGCGCGCCGCCTTCGACGGCCGGTTCGCCCAACTGCTGGCGGCACATGAGCGGATCGGTGCTGCCGCACCGGCCGGAGCGGTCAACGCAGAGGACCTGCTCCGCAGGTACGTCCTGCCGATTGCCGCACAGCTTCCCGTGCTGTTCGTCCTCGCTGACGGGATGAACTGCGCCGTCGCCAGCGAAGTCATGGACGACATCGGCCGCCAGCTCGACGCGTGGGTCGAATGTGTCCCCGCAGGCCGGACGACACGGCTCGCAGCTATCGCCAGCTACCCGACGCTGACCCGGGTTGCGCGACCGAGCCTGTTCTGCGGGGAACTGGCGACCGGTGAGCAGGCCGTCGAACAGGCAGGCTTCGCCAAGCTGCTGCAGTCGGTCGGCTTGACCGGTGCGCTGTTCCACAAGCTGGGTCTGGACAGCAGCGAACCCGGCTTCTCCTCGGCGCACGACGTCCGCGCGGCGATCGACAACCCGAACACGGGCGTGGTTGCGTGCGTGCTCAACACCATCGACGACGCACTCGATCGTTCAGACCCGGGTGGCACCGAGTGGGGTGCCGAGTCGGTGAAGCACCTGCGGCCGCTGCTCGAGCGCGCCTACCGGGCCGGACGGGTCGTCGTGCTGGCATCGGACCACGGCCACATCGTCGAGCGCCGGGCCGGCCGCATGCTGACCGTCGAAGCGGCGTCGAGCAACCGATCGCACGCCTACACCGGCACCGTGCAACCCGGCGAAATCCGCCTCACCGGCCGTCGCGTGCTTGAACACAACGGCGATGCCGTTCTCGCGGTGGAGGACGGGCTGCGCTACGGGCCCCTCAAAGCCGGCTACCACGGCGGGGCCGCACCGGCCGAGGTCGTCATCCCGGTCACCCTGCTGACCACCGGCGCAGTACCGGCAGGATGGGATCTGGCGCTGCCGCAGGCTCCTGCATGGTGGCGCGGGTCTATCGCGTCTGCCGCTCCGGTGCGGCCCGTCGCCGCCGCGCGGCCGGTGGTGATGCCGAGCAAGCCATCGGACCCGCCGACCCTGTTCGACACCGAGCCCGAAACGGCGGCACCGCAGCCGCCGGCTTCGTCCGATCCGATCACGCAGCTGTTGTCGTCGCCCGTCTATGCCGAGCAGCGAAATCGCGCCCGTGGCCAGGCCATGCCCGACGAGAAGGTCGCCCGTCTCGTGCGAGCGCTCCTGACCACCCCTGGCAACCGGATCGACGCCGAATCGGCGGCTGCCGCGCTACAGGTTCCGGTCATCCAGCTCGCCGGTGCCCTGCCGCGCGTGCAGCGGCTCCTCAACGTCGAGCAGTACCCGGTGCTCGACCGGGACGGAACGTCGGTTGTCCTGGACGTCACCCTCCTACGCGAGCAGTTCAGCGTCTTCGGAGAGCTGACATGACGAGCCCGGTCAGCGCCCGGCGGCGTCGCGAGATCATAGATGCCCTGCGCCGCGGGACCGTTCCGCAGAACGGCCTCGATCAGTTCGCGGTCGGCCTCGAGCGCTTCGCCGATGCGCTGGCGGCAGAACTTGACCTGCTCCCTGCGGGAGGCGCGGTCTTCAAGGCCGTCCGTGGCGAGTACGGCTCCGGCAAGACCTTCTTCGCCCGGTGGCTCGGTGAACAGGCCAAGGGCCGGGGCATGGCCGTGGCAGAGGTTCAGATCAGCGAGACGGAGACACCGCTGCACAGGCTGGAGACCGTATACCGCCGGGTGTGTGAGTCGCTGCAGACCGCGGAGTTTCCTCCCTCGGCGTTCCGGCCGGTGCTCGACGCATGGTTGTTCGGCCTGGAGGATCCCACCTCGAGCGGAGCTGTCGACGAGATGCTCGAACGTCGACTCTCGTCGGTATCGCGCACGACCCCGGCCTTCGCCACTGCGCTGCGTGCCTACCGGCTGGCATTCCTCGCCGAAAACGTCGCCGATGCGGAGGGGCTCGCCGCGTGGCTCGCGGGACAGCCACACGTCGCGGCGTCGGTCCGTCGCGCTGCCGGTGTCCGCGGCGAACTCGACCACTTCGGTGCCTTCGGCTTCCTGCAGGGACTGCTCACGGTACTTCGCGACGCCGGGCATCCTGGCCTGCTTCTCGTGCTCGATGAAGTGGAAACGCTGCAACGCGTCCGGGGTGACGTGCGCGAGAAGGCACTCAACGCGCTGCGCCAACTGATCGATGAGGTCGATGGCGGGCGTTTTCCCGGATTGTACTTGCTGATCACCGGCACCCCGGCGTTCTTCGATGGCATCCAAGGTGTGCAACGGCTCGCACCGCTGGCCGGCCGACTGGCCACCGACTTCACCACCGACGCCCGGTTCGACAACCCTCGGGCGGTCCAGATCAGGCTGCCGGGATTCACGTCCGCATCGCTCGTCGAGGTCGGACGCAAGGTGCGGGACCTCTATGCCGCAGGTTCGGATGCCGCACCCCGGATCACGACTGTCGTGGACGATGGGTATATCGGCAGCCTTGCCTCTGCGGTGTCCGGAGAACTCGGTGGCCGGGTCGGCGTCGCACCTCGGCTGTTCCTGAAGAAGCTGGTCGGCGATGTCCTCGACCGGGTGGACCAGTTCCCCGACTTCGACCCCCGCCGCGACTACGCGCTGACCGTCAACGCGTCCGAGCTGAATGCCGTCGAGACGAATGCGCGCGCCCGCACGAATCCGGACGACATCGCGCTGGACCTCTGATGACCGGGCGCGGCGAGGATCTGCTCCACCCGGTCCTGCTCCACCACATCGTCAACACGCTCGGGTGGCCGTCGCTGCGTCCGTTCCAGGCAGAGGCCGTCGAGCCGGTGCTCAGCGGCGCGGACGTACTGATGGTGGCGCCGACGGCGGGCGGCAAGACCGAGGCAGCCTCGTTTCCATTGCTGTCGGCCATGGTCACCCGCGACTGGCGCGGGCTGTCAGTGCTGTACGTGTGTCCGCTGCGGGCGCTGCTCAACAATCTGCAGCCCCGCCTGTCCGGATACGCCTCGTGGCTCGGGCGCCGTGCGGAGCTGTGGCACGGCGACACCGGAGACACCGCTCGACGCCGGATCCTGTCGGACCCGCCTGACCTGTTGCTGACCACTCCCGAGTCACTCGAAGCGATGCTCGTATCGACTCGCGTCATACCCCAGGAGTTGTTCGGAAATCTGCAGGCGATCGTCGTCGACGAACTCCATGCCTTCGCTGGAGACGATCGCGGCTGGCACCTGCTGGCAGTGCTGGAGCGGTTGCAGCGGTTGGCTCGTCGTCCCATCCAGCGGGTGGGGCTCTCGGCGACGGTCGGCAATCCGGCGGAGTTGCTCTCCTGGCTGCAAGGGAGTGGACGAGACACTCGACCCGCCGCCGTCGTACACGCCCGATCCGCTCAATCCCCCCATACTGGCGTGGACGTCGGACTTGACTACGTCGGGTCGACGGAGAACGCGGCGACCGTGATCGCCGGTCTGCACAGGGGTGAGAAGCGTCTGGCGTTCTGCGAGAGCCGGCGCCAGGTGGAGGAGCTCGCTATCGCCCTTCGTGCGCGCTCCGTCGAGACCTACGTGTCGCACTCCTCGCTGTCCGTCGACGAGCGGCGGCGGGCTGAGGAGGCGTTCGCCCAGTCGCGGGACTGCGTGATCGTCTCCACTTCTACGCTCGAACTCGGCATCGACGTCGGCGATCTCGACCGGGTGATCCAGATCGACGCGCCGCGCACCGTCGCATCATTCCTGCAGCGGCTGGGCCGGACGGGTCGCCGCGCAGGCAGCACCCGTAACGCCCTGTTCCTGGCAACGCGGACGTCGGGCCTCGTCCACGCGGCAGGCCTGCTGCGGTTGTGGTTGTCAGGGTGGGTCGAACCGGTCACCCCTCCTCCATCACCCCGTCACCTGATCACGCAACAGGTTCTGGCGCTCTGCCTCCAGGAACACCAGGTCGGAACGAACCTCTGGCCCGAGTGGTGGAGCGGACTCGGGGCCTGGACCGACGAAGATGCACGCGCGGTAGTCCTGTGGCTGGTCGAGACCGGACACCTCGACGCGGACGATGGGATGCTCTTCGTCGGACCAGAGGCCGAGCGCCGCTACGGCCGGCGGCACTTTATGGAACTGGTTTCCGTCTTCACCTCCGACCCGGAACTCGTTGTCTTCGCCGGCAACGACGAGATCGGCAGGATCGATCCGATCGTGCTCCTGAAGAAGGAGGACGGGCCGCGCCACCTCTCCCTCGCCGGGCATGCTTGGCGGGTGACGCACATCGACTGGCGCCGTCACCGGTGTTGGGTCGAACGAGCCGACCAGGGCGCGCGGATGCGCTGGACCAGCAGCCCGCAGCCGATGTCCTTTGAGTTGTGCCGGGCACGACGCGATGTCCTGCTCGGCACTGATCCCGAGGTGTGGCGGTCGCAGCGCGCCGTGGCAGAGTTCGCCGCCATCCGTGCCGATTCCGCCGGCCGGGTCCGGCACGGTGCAACGGCCATCGACAGCGATCGGTGGTGGTGGACCTTCGCCGGCGCACGTGCCAACGCCACGCTCGCCGCCGCGCTTCCGGCCGTGATCGAGGACTCGGCCGGCTTCGACAACGACCGGGTGCGGATCAGGGAGGACTTGCCGGACACGGCACTCGACGCTGCAGTGGCTTCGTTGGATCCCGCTCGAGAGCCTGTCATCTCGGTGGACCAGAACGCCGTCCGGGAGCTGAAGTTCGCCGAGTCACTGCCGCCTGAGTTCGCGTCGTTGACCCTTGCGGAGCGGATCATCGATGTAGCCGGGATGCGCGCCGTGGTGGACCAGCCGCGCATCCGGCTCGGCGAGCCGCATTAGCTTTCTACGGCATCTGCGGGCTTGTCTGCCGCCAGCAGCGTGATCGAACCGTCGCGGTGCTGTAGGCCTTCGAGTTGGAGTGAGCCGCCCGGTCCGATAGCCGCGGGGAGCTCACGCACTGGCTCCGGGTGGGCGAGATCGGCGGAAAGTGTGGCGATCCGGCGAGTCATCGCAAGCGCTTGGTTCGCTGTCCCACCGCTCACCAGCCGGCCGAGCTTGAGGTCCACTGACGCGAGCTCCGCCGCGAACGCCCGCAGGTCGACCACCCCCGCGTCGAGCTCGTCCGCGTGCTGTTGCAGTCCTTCACGGAGCAGCGGGAAAGCATGGTCAGGGTCGTGCGCGACTGCTTCACCAACCGAGAGCAACGTGGCGCGAGTATGTAGCGCCAGACTGGTCCGGTAGAGGGCGATCTCGCGCCAGAACTCGCCGCTCTCGAGGTCGACGATGCCGGGGAACGCCTCGCTCAACTGGTCGAGGTTGACAGCACCGTCGAAGGCGGCCAGTCGGCTTCGCCACTCCTGCAGTTTGCGGCTCGACCGCTGCCACTCGCGACTGACCGTGTCGGCCGCGGAGTCGATGCCGAGGGCGGTCGGAACGAAACCTGCGTCGATCACACTGCGTGCGGCCAGATCCAACCGGCGAGCGGCCGCTTCAAGGCCGGCGATCTGCTGCCTGATCTGCTCATCGCGTGTTGCGGCTGCGAGCTCACGGATCGACTGCAACTGTCGGCGTTGCTCGGCAGCCACGGCCATCTCCAACCCGGCCGTGACCGCAGCGACCAGGAGGACGGGCGCCAGAGCAGGCGCCGCTGCGGCCGTGGCATCGGCACCTGCTGCCCCGCCACCGGCGGGAACGTAGCTGCCATGCCCGACGACCGTCTTTGCCGCAACCGTACGGACCGGTGAGCGGTACCCCCCGGATACCGAAGGCATGATCTCGTACATCCCACGGGCGATGCCGTGCAGCAACTCCGGGCTGGCTTCGAACCGAAAGAACAGGTCGGTGCTCAGGCTCGTCGCCGTCACCATGAGCCGGCCGGCGCGCGTTCGGACGATCTCCTGCACAGCCCGGGCGAGCGGAGCACCTGCGGGCAGCAGGTGGCCCGACGGGCCGGGGCTCGACGCCGGCCACGGGGTAAGCCACAGCCGTGACGGCTCGGTTGCGGCATCCGGCAGCAGCAGCAGCAGCTCCCAGATGTCAAAGGGACGGCCGCCACCTTCCTCCGGACTGAGCGCGATGGCGGTGTCGGTAGCCGCGAGCGGCGGTGTCGGTCGTACTGCGGGCCCGGCACCGGCAGCTGCCCAGCGGCCACGACCTGGTGCAGCGAGCGCCACCACAGCGACGGCCAACGCCACGCTGAGGATTACCACCGCAAATACCATGTGACCAGTTTGCCCGCGGCAGAGCGTTCATGCCGACAGGACTCCCCCCGAATGACGACCAGCTCGTCAACTTCAGCTTGACGGCGCGGGCTGCTCCTTATCGGAACGCCGACCGGGTACACAAGCGGCACCCACACCGGCACCAAGGCAGGCCCCACAAGAAGAGCCCCCGGACTCGCCAGGTCATGGAGCCCAGCAAATCCGGGGGTTCAAAAGGGCGGTGGCGGTGGGATTTGAACCCACGGAGGCTTTCACCTCACACGCTTTCGAGGCGTGCTCCTTCGGCCGCTCGGACACGCCACCGCCGACGACAATACCGTCACCGGCGCTCGGCGAAGAACCGGGTCAGCAACGCGC